>NZ_JAJCTH010000051.1 GCF_020594515.1 Rhodoferax sp. U2-2l | reverse complement strand
ACCATCTGCCCTTGTACCGCCAAGAGGCCATCTTTGGTCGTGCTGGTGTAGCCATACCGCGCTCCACACTGGGCGCCTGGGTGGGCAGTTGTGGGGTGCAGTTGCAAGCCTTGGTTGATGCACTCAAAGCCGACATCCTCAGCCACAGCGTGATTCATGCCGATGAGACGCCGGTACAGATGCTCAAGCCCGGTACCGGTAAAACGCACCGCGCTTATCTGT
>NZ_JAJCTH010000050.1 GCF_020594515.1 Rhodoferax sp. U2-2l | reverse complement strand
GTTTCTTCGGAACGATTTGCGGCGCAGGCGGGCCGATTACTTCGCTAACCATACACATGCTCTTTGCGATAAATCAGGTCGAGTACCTCTTCTCGCAGGTCGATGAACTCCGCCTGCGATTTGATCTCTCAAGAAACACCACACAACTGATTGATTTGCATGGTGTTTTCAAACGGGATTTTCAGTAGCCACGAGTTGCATCCCCATGGTCTTGGCACGCTGGGCGAGGTTGTGCAAGACCCGCTGGCGGT
>NZ_JAJCTH010000049.1 GCF_020594515.1 Rhodoferax sp. U2-2l | reverse complement strand
ACAGATAAGCGCGGTGCGTTTTACCGGTACCGGGCTTGAGCATCTGTACCGGCGTCTCATCGGCATGAATCACGCTGTGGCTGAGGATGTCGGCTTTGAGTGCATCAACCAAGGCTTGCAACTGCACTCCACAACTGCCCACCCAGGCGCCCAGTGTGGAGCGCGGTATGGCTACACCAGCACGACCAAAGATGGCCTCTTGGCGGTACAAGGGCAGATGGTCAGCAAACTTGGCCACCAGCACCTGGGCCAGCA
>NZ_JAJCTH010000048.1 GCF_020594515.1 Rhodoferax sp. U2-2l | reverse complement strand
CACTGTGCGCAATCTGACTCTTGTTACTGGCATGCAAATCAAAGAACTTGCGCCGGGCATGCGCCAGACAACCCACTTCGGTGACACCCTGTGTCATCAGTTGCTTGTAGCCACTGAAGTCATCACACACCAAGTGGCCACGCCAGTCACCCAGAAACAGTTTGGCATGCTCCCCGGCACGGCTGTCGCAGAAGTCATAGACCACTGCCTTGGTGTCCTCAAAGGCACCAGCAGCATAGGCCCACAGATAAGCGC
>NZ_JAJCTH010000047.1 GCF_020594515.1 Rhodoferax sp. U2-2l | reverse complement strand
CTTTGCATCAGTGGCTGATGCTGAATCGCCAAAAGATAACGGATGGCTCGGCTACGGCCAAGGCGCTTGATTACAGCCTCAGACGTTGGGGGCCGCTCACGCGCTTCCTCTCTGATGGGCATCTGCCTATTGACAACAACCATATTGAGAACCAGATCCGACCGATTGCCATCGGGCGCAACAACTGGTTGTTTGCCGGTTCACTGCGCGCGGGCAAGCGCGCTGCTGCGGTGATGAGTCTGATCCAGAGTGCCA
>NZ_JAJCTH010000046.1 GCF_020594515.1 Rhodoferax sp. U2-2l | reverse complement strand
GCTTGTGCCAGTTGCACCTCAAGCTCCTTGATCTGTTGCTCTGGGGTTAACGGCTTGGGAGTTTTATCGATCGGCATGGCCGCCAATGATGCCGCACGTCCCCATCCTTGGCGACCATGCTTGCGCAGCCAGGTCAACACCGTTGAGCGACCTTGTATCCCGTACCGGCTTTGCGCCTCTTTGTAGGTCAACTCGCCTTTTTCCACTTGCTCCACCACCGACAGCTTAAAAGCCAACGTGTAGTCGCGCTGTGTG
>NZ_JAJCTH010000045.1 GCF_020594515.1 Rhodoferax sp. U2-2l | reverse complement strand
GCCATCTTTGGTCGTGCTGGTGTAGCCATACCGCGCTCCACACTGGGCGCCTGGGTGGGCAGTTGTGGGGTGCAGTTGCAAGCCTTGGTTGATGCACTCAAGGCTGACATCCTCAGCCACAGCGTGATTCATGCCGATGAGACGCCGGTGCAGATGCTCAAGCCCGGTACCGGTAAAACGCACCGCGCTTATCTGTGGGCCTATGCTGCTGGTGCCTTTGAGGACACCAAGGCAGTGGTCTATGACTTCTGCGACAGCCGTGCCGGGGAGCATGCCA
>NZ_JAJCTH010000044.1 GCF_020594515.1 Rhodoferax sp. U2-2l | reverse complement strand
AAATGAAACGGATCGGTGAAGATGTGGCCGAGAAGCTGGACTACCAGCCCGGTGTCTTCAGTGTGCAGCGCCACATCCGTGGCAAATGGGTCTGTGCCCAGTGCCAAACGCTGATCCAGGCCCCGGTAGACGCTCACATCATCGACAAAGGCATTCCCACCACGGGTTTGCTGGCCCAGGTGCTGGTGGCCAAGTTTGCTGACCATCTGCCCTTGTACCGCCAAGAGGCCATCTTTGGTCGTGCTGGTGTAGCCATACCGCGCTCCACACTGGGCGCCTGGGTGGGCAGTTGTGG
>NZ_JAJCTH010000043.1 GCF_020594515.1 Rhodoferax sp. U2-2l | reverse complement strand
TCACGCTGTGGCTGAGGATGTCAGCCTTGAGTGCATCAACCAAGGCTTGCAACTGCACCCCACAACTGCCCACCCAGGCGCCCAGTGTGGAGCGCGGTATGGCTACACCAGCACGACCAAAGATGGCTTCTTGGCGGTACAAGGGCAGATGGTCAGCAAACTTGGCCACCAGCACCTGGGCCAGAAGACCCGTGGTGGGAATGCCTTTGTCGATGATGTGTGCCTCCACCGGGGCCTGGATCAGCGTTTGGCACTGGGCACAGACCCATTTGCCACGGATGTGGCGCTGCACACTGAAGACACCGGGCTGGTAGTCCAGCTTCTCGGCCACATCTTCACCGATCCGTTTCATTT
>NZ_JAJCTH010000042.1 GCF_020594515.1 Rhodoferax sp. U2-2l | reverse complement strand
CCAGCACGGTCACCGGCACCACCCTGACGCCTACCATCACCCAAGGCACCCAAACGGTTGACGTCGACACCCAAACAGTGACGGTCACCGAAGGCACCAGCACGGTCACCGGCACCACCCTGACGCCCACCGTCACACAAGGCACCCAAACCGTCAACGTTCCAACGGAGACCGCCACCGTCACCGAAGGTACCAGCACGGTCACCGGCACCACCCTGACGCCCACCGTCACCCAAGGCACACAAACCGTCAATGTGCCCACCGAAACAACCACTGTCACAGAAGGCACCAGCACGGTCACCGGCACCACCCTGACGCCTACCATCACCCAAGGCACCCAAACGGTTGACGTCGACACCCAAACAGTGACGGTCACCGAAGGCACCAGCACGGTCACCGGCACCACCCTGACGCC
>NZ_JAJCTH010000041.1 GCF_020594515.1 Rhodoferax sp. U2-2l | reverse complement strand
AGTGGATGCGGGTCTTTACACCCCCTAGGTAGATGTCGGATTCACCGAAATCCACCTGGGCGTGTCCTGCCGGGTGGGCCAGGGGAATGAAGACTTCCTGCTGTCGCAGACGCTCCTTGGCCACGTACTCCCGCACGACGGTGTAGCCACCGGCGTACTGATGTTCGTCACGCAGGCGCTCAAAAATGCGTTGGGCCGTGTGCCGCTGCTTCTTGAGAACGTCCCGGTCATCTTGCAAGATTTGATGAATGATGCCAATGAAGGCACCAAGTTTGGGTGATACCGGCCGGTCTTTACGTTGGTAGCCGGGCGGCACCGCGTGATTGACCATCTTGGAGACGGTCTTGCGGCTGATGCCGAATTTCCTTGCTGCAGCGCGCTCGCTCATGGCCTCGACCATGACTGCACGTCTGACTTTGGCGTATAGGTCCACTTCTGTGTACATCCTCTCTGCCTCTCCAGATCCAATCTTGGATCACAGGATAGGCTTGGGACTGGTACCCAATCACACCGCCGAGTGGCTCCCTTTTACTCCGCCATTCATA
>NZ_JAJCTH010000040.1 GCF_020594515.1 Rhodoferax sp. U2-2l | reverse complement strand
GTGCAGTTGCAAGCCTTGGTTGATGCACTCAAAGCCGACATCCTCAGCCACAGCGTGATTCATGCCGATGAGACGCCGGTACAGATGCTCAAGCCCGGTACCGGTAAAACGCACCGCGCTTATCTGTGGGCCTATGCTGCTGGTGCCTTTGAGGACACCAAGGCAGTGGTCTATGACTTCTGCGACAGCCGTGCCGGGGAGCATGCCAAACTGTTTCTGGGTGACTGGCGTGGCCACTTGGTCTGTGATGACTTCAGTGGCTACAAGCAACTGATGACACAGGGTGTCACCGAAGTGGGTTGTCTGGCGCATGCCCGGCGCAAGTTCTTTGATTTGCATGCCAGTAACAAGAGTCAGATTGCGCACAGTGCGCTGCAGCAGATCGCCAGGGTCTACGAGATTGAGCGTGAAGTCAAAGAGCTCGATCCAGACGCGCGAAGGCGAATACGCCAGGAGACATCAAAACCACTGCTGGATGCTTTGCATCAGTGGCTGATGCTGAATCGCCAAAAGATAACGGATGGCTCGGCTACGGCCAAGGCGCTTGATTACAGCCTCAGACGTTGGGGGCCGCTCACGCGCTTCCTCTCTGATGGGCATCTGCCCATTGACAACAACCATATTGAGAACCAGATCCGACCGATTGCCATCGGGCGCAACAACTGGTTGTTTGCCGGTTCACTGCGCGCGGGCAAGCGCGCTGCTGCGGTGATGAGTCTGATCCAGAGTGCCAGGATCAATGGGCATGATCCGTATGCCTACTTGAAAGATGTGTTGACCCGCCTGCCCACTCAGCGTGCCAGTCAGATTCATGAACTCTTGCCTCATCGCTGGCAGCCGCAAATTCAAGTTGTTTGATTTCCGGCAACTGCCACAGCTTTGGTACTGTGGTCAAGATGGGGTGGCTGCCCGCTTACTCGGCACCGACACGCTTACCGCATACCGCATACTATGCGGCATAAAAAACAAAAAAAAACGCCCAGTCAAGCGACTGGGCGTTTTTGGCGTTGGGAGCCTGACGATGACCTACTTTCACACGGGAATCCGCACTATCATTGGCGCAGAGGCGTTTCACTGTCCTGTTCGGGATGGGAAGGA
>NZ_JAJCTH010000039.1 GCF_020594515.1 Rhodoferax sp. U2-2l | reverse complement strand
ACCACCCTGACCGCAGCCATCACCACCGTGCTGGCAGCCAAGTTTGGTGGCCAGGCCAAAGCCTACGACCAAATCGACGCAGCCCCCGAAGAAAAAGCCCGTGGCATCACCATCAACACCGCCCACGTGGAATACGAGACTGAAAATCGCCACTACGCTCACGTTGACTGCCCCGGCCACGCTGACTATGTGAAAAACATGATCACCGGTGCCGCCCAGATGGACGGTGCCATTCTGGTCTGCTCCGCTGCTGACGGCCCCATGCCCCAGACCCGCGAACACATCCTGCTGGCTCGCCAGGTTGGTGTGCCTTACATCATCGTCTACCTGAACAAGTGCGACATGGTGGACGACGCCGAGTTGCTGGAACTGGTTGAAATGGAAGTGCGCGAACTCCTGGACAAGTATGACTTCCCCGGCGACGACACCCCCATCATCCACGGCTCCGCCAAACTCGCCATGGAAGGCGACAAGGGTGAACTCGGTGAAGGCTCCATCATCAAACTCGCAGCAGCCCTGGACAGCTACATCCCCACGCCCGAGCGCGCTGTGGACGGTGCCTTCCTGATGCCAGTGGAAGACGTGTTCTCCATCTCGGGTCGTGGTACCGTGGTGACCGGTCGTATCGAGCGCGGCATCGTCAAAGTCGGCGAAGAAATCGAAATCGTCGGCATCCATGACACCCAGAAGACCACCTGCACCGGTGTTGAAATGTTCCGCAAACTGCTCGACCAAGGTCAAGCAGGCGACAACGTCGGCATCTTGCTGCGCGGCACCAAGCGTGAAGACGTCCAGCGCGGCCAAGTGCTGTGCAAGCCGGGCTCGATCAAACCGCACACCCACTTCACCGGTGAAGTCTACGTGTTGTCCAAAGACGAAGGTGGCCGTCACACCCCGTTCTTCAGCAACTACCGTCCCCAGTTCTACTTCCGTACCACGGACGTGACCGGTGCCATCGAGTTGCCAGAAGGCAAGGAAATGGTGATGCCTGGTGACAACGTGTCGATCACCGTCAAGCTGATTGCCCCCATCGCCATGGAAGAAGGTCTGCGCTTTGCGATCCGTGAAGGCGGCAAGACCGTTGGCGCTGGTGTGGTTGCCAAGATTCTTGCTTAA
>NZ_JAJCTH010000038.1 GCF_020594515.1 Rhodoferax sp. U2-2l | reverse complement strand
TGACCCGTCCTGAATTGCGTTGACACTCAGAACGGTTGAAAAGTGCCGGGGTTAACCGGCGATAGACGCCCGATGCACCACATCGGGCGTTTGCATTTTCAGCGATAAATGCGGTCGTTCCGTGTTGTAGATCTGTATCGACTGCGCCACCATGCGTTTGGCTTGATCAAGGTCCGCGGGGCGCGCAAGCAAAAACTCTGCCTTGAGGATGCCATTCACACGCTCGGCCAGCGCGTTTTGGTAGCAGTCATAGCCGTCAGTCATTGAACATTGAATGCCATGTCGCTGATGCAGCGCTTGGTAATAGGTCGAGCAGTACTGGATCCCCCGCTCCGAATGGTGCACCAAGGTCTGGCGCGTCTGGCGAGCGCGCAACGCCATCTTCATGGCTTGAGCGACCTCCTCGGTCTGCAAGCTCGCATGAACGTGCCAGCCGACGATCTTTCTTGAATGTGCGTCGGTCACCAAGCTCAAGTAAACAAATTTGTCCGCGGTGGGTAGGTAGGTGATATCGGCCACCCACAGCTGCTCACTGCCCGTGACCTTGATCTGCTCAGGGCCGTGCTTTACCAAGTTGGGGTGGCGCCGCAACCGGTGGTGACTGTCGGTTGTTTTGTGATACGCCCGGCGGGTTGGCACCAGCATCCCGGCGTTTCGCAACACATCAAACATGGCGTCACGCCCCAGCACAATTCCAGCCTTTTTGAGCGGCTCTTGCAACAGGTGATGCAGCTTGCGGGTGCCCAGCCGGGGCTGACGCACTCGTCGCTGCCTGACCAATTGCACCACTGCTTGGGCCTGCACACTGCGCGCTGCAGCCCTTTGCTGGCCTTGGTAGTACGCTTGGCGGCTCATCCCCATGTGCTGACAAGCCCTGGATACGCTCAGCCCCTTGACGAGGTCTTGTGCGAGGACTTGCACAAAGGCTTTTTTACGACACGCACGCCGTAGTCCTTCTTCAGAACATCGAGCACCGCTTCAAACAGCTTGGCCTTTTCTTGCGCTTGTGCCAGTTGCACCTCAAGCTCCTTGATCTGTTGCTCTGGGGTTAACGGCTTGGGAGTTTTATCGATCGGCATGGCCGCCAATGATGCCGCACGTCCCCATCCTTGGCGACCATGCTTGCGCA
>NZ_JAJCTH010000037.1 GCF_020594515.1 Rhodoferax sp. U2-2l | reverse complement strand
CTCTCAAGAAACACCACACAACTGATTGATTTGCATGGTGTTTTCAAACGGGATTTTCAGTAGCCACGAGTTGCATCCCCATGGTCTTGGCACGCTGGGCGAGGTTGTGCAAGACCCGCTGGCGGTAGCGTTCCTCGAAATAATCCTGCCCTCGGTCCGTGTATTCCTCGCCTTTTGTGAGCATGGCGTAAATCAGGCGAGCCAGTTTATGGGCAGCAGCAGTGACGGCCTTGGCCCGGTCCATACGGGCGCACATGCGTCGGTAATACGCACCCAAGGCCGATTTGCTCGAACGCAGGGCTGCCGCTGCCAATCGAAGCGCTTGGGCCGCCCGGTTGGCACAGCGCTTTGTCTTGCCACTCATCACCTTGCCTCCCGTGATCTTGGTGCCCGGGCACAACCCCAGCCAGGATGCAAAATGCTTGTCACTGGCAAAGCGGCTCATGTCGCTGCCCACCTCCGAGACCACCACCAGAGCGGTCGTCACATCAATGCCATCAATGCGGGTCAGATCCACACCGCACATCTGGAAGAGCTGGGTGCGCAGATCAAACTTTGGCGCGTTGCGAGCACGCCCACGTTTTTTGCCTTTGGCGGGCTCACCCTGGCAGCTTCGCAAGACCTGCAGCTGTGCCTCAATCTGACCATCGCATTCCAGCAACTGCTTGCCACAAAAGTCAAAAGCATCCACCGCCTGCTTGAGAGCAAACAGGTGTTCACTGCGCCAGTTACCCTGCAAGCTCTTGGCAATATCCTCAGTGCTGGCGTGAATGCGCGAATTCTTCAGCCGAGCCAAAGCCAGACCATCGCGTTCACCGGCGAGGATGGCGCGCACAATCTTTTGGCCCGTCTCGCCCACGATATCGGAGATGGTGTTGGCCAGCTGGATATTCATCTGCGTCAAAGCTTTTTGCATGTGCTGCACAAAGCGGCCCTGACTGCGCAAAATCATGGCGCGCTGGCGTGTCAGGGAGCGCAACACGCAGATCTGATCACCGGGACGAAAGGCACCGTGCAGCAGGCCAAAGCTCATGAGCTGCTGCAACCATTGGCAGTCCAGCACATCACTCTTGCGACCAGAGACATTCTTGACATGGCGCGCGTTGACCAAAAGCACGGTGAAACCACGCGACTCCAACAGCTCGTAAAGCGGTATCCAGTACACGCCGGTGGATTCCATCGCCACGGTGTCGATGTTGCAGGCATCAAGCCAGTCGACCAAACGCTGCAGATCGGCGGTAAAGCTGCCAAATTCGCGCACCGGCTGCTCGTCCCGATCAGGCGGCACAGCACAGAAGTGCGAGGCGCTGCCGATGTCAATGCCTGCTGCATTGGGGTGGGTCAGGGAGAGGGTTGCCGCTCCAGTGGCGGCGCGCTTGCGTTGTGCCATGGCATCCTCCAGAATAAGAAGTGGAACGTGGCACCGGCTCGGGTACGTCGTCTTGATCACTCTCTCAAACGGGATGCCGGTGGCGGGTGCAGAAATACCCTCCACCGGCTCACCAATGTCGATGACGTAGCCCAGACCACGCTAACCCGCGGGCAATATGCACCATTGCTACACCGGTCTTTGCCTGTGCCACGCTCCACCTTGCCACATTTGCAACGCCCGCGCCACGTGTTTCTTCGGAACGATTTGCGGCGCAGGCGGGCCGATTACTTCGCT
>NZ_JAJCTH010000036.1 GCF_020594515.1 Rhodoferax sp. U2-2l | reverse complement strand
TGTGAATGGCGGCGAAATGGATACCAGTGTGGCGGAGTAAAAGGGAGCCAGTCGGTTGCTTAAAAAGGGCTTTTGGAGCCCGACTTGGTTTGCTGCACTTACTTCCATTTGCCTGAGCCAGCGTGCGAAGCGTAGCGCAGCACGCTGGCTCAGGCAAGTCCACGCCAATTAGTCTTCGCTGGTGGCACCCCCTTTGGCTGATTCTACCTCGTGGATATTGGGTTCTGACGGTGCCAACGCACCGCGTTTCCTGGCTCGCTTTTGGGAAGTCGCCAGCCGGTAGCTGTCACCATTCATCTCCAGAATGTGGACATGGTGGGTCAGCCGATCCAATAGTGCCCCCGTCAGGCGTTCTGATCCAAAGACGCTGGTCCATTCATCAAACGGCAGGTTGCTGGTCACCAGGGTGGCTCCTTGCTCATAGCGTCTGCTTAGAACTTCAAACAGCAACTCCGAGCCAACCGCAGTAAATGGCACATACCCCAGCTCATCAACAATAAGCAGGTCGACTTTGGCGAGGTGCTTTTGCAGCAGGCGCAAGCGCCGCTCATCGCGGGCTTCCATCAGTTCGTGAACCAGAGCGGCAGCGGTGACAAACAGCACGCTGTAGTTCTTTTGGCAAGCCGCCAGACCCAACGCCAGTGCCGTATGGGTCTTGCCGGTGCCAGCAGGCCCTAGTGCAATGCAGTTCTCCCGCCGCTCAATCCATTCACAGCGCGCAAGTTCCAGCACCAACGCCTTATTCAAGCTGGGAATGGCCTTGAAGTCAAAGGTATCCAGGCTCTTGGTTTGGGGGAACTTGGCCGCGCGGATACGTCGCTCCATATTGCGCCGGTCACGCTCAATGCGCTCCAACTCGCATAAGCGCAATAGATAACGCGGGTAGTCCGCCTGGTCTCGGGTGCATTCGGTGGCAACCTTCTCGTACTCCCGAGCGAAGGTCGGCAGCTTGAGGGATTTGAGGTGGTGTGCCAGCAGAACCTGTGGTGGTGCGGTGACATCATCAATGGTGGCACTCATGGCGACACCCCCATGCTGCAGTGCTGGTTGACACCCAGCAGACTGAGGTAGCTGCGGGCATCGGTCATTCCAACATTGGGCTGTGGAAGATACGGATAGGCGCTGAGGTCCAGCCGAGGCGCACGGCGCTCGACCCTGGCCAGCACCAGATGCTTGATGGCGTCGTAGCTGATGGCATTCAGGCGCAACGCATCTTCGATGGCCGCGGTGACCTCCTGCTGGGCAAACGTTTCCAGCAAACGCAGCACCTGAATGTATTCCTTGCGCCCGCGTTTGTCCATTCGCACCTCCAGCAGTCGGCGCAACTCCTCAAACTCACCCGGCAGATCCCAGTTCAGCAAGGGTGCTGCCTGGTCAAGCGCACGGGGCTTGCGCTCCAGCAGCGCCAGGTAATGCAAAGGGTTGTAGATGAAGTCTTCTTTGGCGTAGCTGCGCACATGGCAGGCAATGACCTCACTGCCACAGCCAATCACCACCCGGTCAAAGTAGCCCCGCACCTGCACTTCGTGATGGCCGTAGGTTGTGGGCACGGAGTAGTCGTTGGACCGGTAGCGCACCAAAGACAGGGAGTTGGCCCGGGTTGACACCTTCTCACAGGGATCAAAGGCCATATCGGGCAGTTCCATGAACGCACGCCGGTCAGCCTTCAGGCGCTCGCCAATGTTGGTCTTGTGACAGCGCAGCACGGCGATCTGGCGCTTCTGGCACGCTGCTGCAAGTCGGGTGTTGAACTCATCGATGCTGTGTACCCGTGGCAGCGGCACCATGAAGTTGCGCCGGGCATAGCCCACCAAGCCTTCGACCTTGCCTTTGTCATTGCCCTTGGCAGGGCGACCAAAGCGGTCTTCAAACAGGTAGTGGCTTTGCAGTTCACTGAACGCCTTGGTGCGTTTGCGTTTGCCATCCCCCAAAATCTTGGCCACTGCGATCTTGGTGTTGTCGTACAGAATGGACTTGGGCACCCCACCGAGCCAGGCAAACGCGGCGACGTGGCCGTCCAGGAAGGCATCTGTGGTTTCTGCCGGATACGCCTTCACAAAGATGGCGTCCGAGTGGGGTAGGTCCATGCAGAAGT
>NZ_JAJCTH010000035.1 GCF_020594515.1 Rhodoferax sp. U2-2l | reverse complement strand
GTATGCGGCTGGGCATCCCATATTGAGTCGATGCAGATGATCAGGCATCGTCCCCACGAAGGAGATCGTGGAGATGATGAATCAAATATCGACAGTAGAGCGACCCCGGCGGCGCGAGTACAGCGCCGAGTTCAAGACATCTGTGCTGGAGCAATGTCGCCAGCCAGGCACATCGCTTGCAGGCGTTGCATTGGGTCACGGCATCAACCCGAACATGGTGCACCGATGGATACGGGAGGATCGACAGCGCCTGGAACTGATCGAACTGCACAGAGGAGCCTCAGCATTTGTACCACTGCAACTGCCACCATCACCAAGGGTTGGCCCAAGTCTCTCAAAGTGCGTTCAACCCACCACCGACCAAGTCGCGGTAGCGCAGGGCATCCGCGTTGAGATTCAACGTGCAGGCGGCAAGGTCACTGTGACATGGCCGAGTGAACTGGCAGACGATTGTGGTGTCTGGCTGCGCGAGTGGCTGCGATGATCCGCATCGACGCACTCTGGCTGGCAACTGCCCCGATAGACATGCGCATGGGAACGGAACGCTTGTTGGCTCGGGTGGTGCAGGTGTTCGGTGCAGCCCAGGCCCATCATGGTTACCTGTTTGCCAACGCGCGGGGCAATCGAATGAAACTGCTGCTGCACGATGGCTTTGGTATGTGGTGTGCGGCCCGGCGGCTCAACCAAGGCGGGTTTGAATGGCCACGTGGCGGCGCCGATATGGCCACCTCCATCACGCTGACCAAGCAGCAATTCGACGCCCTGGTGCTGGGCCTTCCATGGAGCCGACTGGAACAAATGCAGTCCATTACGCGGGTGTAGGAACTGTCCTTTAACGCTGCAAAAAGGGCAATTGGAGGATGCCCTAATTCTCTTTTTTATTTGGATTTTGCACAATACAAACATGCTCAGCGTGCATGAACTCAGCCCCCAAGACTTTGTCGGTCTGAGCCCCGCCGGCGCCGCCGAATTGGCCGCCCACGTGCTGGCACACCTTGGTGAGCAGAGCCGGCAAATCGAATCTCAGGCGCAGGCCATCCAGTTCAAGGACGCCAAGATTCAGAGCATCATGTTTGAGCTTCGCCGTCTGAAGGCCTGGCGCTTTGATGCCAAGACCGAACGCATGAATGCCGAGCAGCGCCAGTTGTTTGAAGAAACGCTGGCTGCCGACCAGGCAGACCTGCAAGCCCAACTCGCAGCGCTGAAGGCGGCATGCAAGGTGCCGGACACCACTGCTGACGCCGACACCCGTCGCAAACCCAAACGCCAAGCCTTGCCCGAGCACCTCAAATGGGTAGACCACCACCATGAGCCAGAGAACACGACATGTGGATGCGGCCAAGCCATGGTGCGTATTGGCGAAGACGTGAGCGAGCGCCTGGATATCGTTCCGGCACAGTTCTTCGTGCACCGCCACATTCGTGGCAAATGGGCCTGCAAGTGCTGCCAGACCCTGATTCAAGAGCCTGTGGATCCGCAAGTGATTGACAAGGGCATGCCCACGGCCGGTCTGGTGGCGTACACCACCGTGAGCCGTTTCGTTGACCATATTCCGTACTACCGCCAGGAACAGATCAACGCCCGATCCGGCGTTCACACACCGCGCTCAACGCTGGCGTCGTGGTCTGGCCAGGCAGGTTCAGCATTGCTGCCCCTGTATGCGGCGCACCGGAAGTTTGTTCTCAGTTGTGCCGTGGTCCATGCCGACGAGACGCCCGTGGCCATGCTGGACCCTGGAGCGGGGAAGACGAAACGGGCCTATATCTGGGCCTATGCGAGAAGTGGCTTTGATGTTTCACCAGGTGTGGTGTATGAATTCTGCCTGGGCAGAGGGGCAAAGTATCCGCTTGAATTCCTGAAGGGCTGGTCGGGCACGCTGGTCTGCGACGGATATGGCGGCTACGACAAAGTCATGGAGGAAGAACGCCGCATTGGTGCGGGTTGTCTTGCACATGCGCGCCGCAAGTTTGATGAACTGGTCAAGGACAACCTGAGTCCGGTGGGCACGCAGGCAATACAGCGCATTGCAGCGCTGTACAAAATCGAGCGCGAAATCAAAGGCTTCTCGGCTGAAGACCGGCACGAAACCAGGCAGTCCAGTGCAAAGCCACTCTGCAAGGATCTGCACGAGTGGCTGAAACTGGAGAGGCAACGCGTGCCCGAGGGCAGCGCAACAGCCAAGGCGATTGCATACAGTCTGAACCGTTGGGATGCACTGACGGCCTACTTGGACAACGGCGCTGTTCAGATCGATAACAACCATATCGAGAATCTGATCAGGCCTTGGGCGATGGGCAGAAAGGCCTGGCTCTTCGCCGGCAGTGAACTGGCTGGTCAACGTGCAGCCGTCGTGATGAGCTTGCTGCAATCAGCAAAACTGCACGGGCATGACCCGTGGGCTTATCTCAAAGACGTGCTGACGAGACTGCCATCACACATGAACAGTCGCATCGAAGAATTGCTTCCGCATCGGTGGCAGCCAGGTTGATGCCAGCACAATGCTGATGTATGAAGAATATCGAAGCACTGATCACTGATGGCGGCAACATTACCATTGGCGCGATCTACCCGATCGAATGCGCGGCTACCGCCGCCGACAGCCACAACGCCGTCGCGATGCTGGTTCGCCGGGAAAGCGAAACCCTGAACGCGTTACTCAAGAGACTCGACAAAGCCATTGGGAAGTTCTACGCCGATGATGAAATCGTCGACGAAATAAACGGCGACTGATTCAGGACGCGCCGTCAAGGTGGCACGGCTGGACGCTTAC
>NZ_JAJCTH010000034.1 GCF_020594515.1 Rhodoferax sp. U2-2l | reverse complement strand
GGCGTATAGGTCCACTTCTGTGTACATCCTCTCTGCCTCTCCAGATCCAATCTTGGATCACAGGATAGGCTTGGGACTGGTACCCAATCACACCGCCGAGTGGCTCCCTTTTACTCCGCCATTCATACCTGGTCGGCTCTTGAGCAGCGATAGCGGGTGCTTATGACAGACAGCTTATGGGATGTGAAATTGCAGCGCACAAGGTGCCCGAGATATCTGACCGTCTTTAGCTGAACTTGTAAAGCGCCGTCGAACTGGCTCAAAATGTGACGCGGTCAAAATTGGCATCCAAGTCCACTGAACATTGGAGCAATGATTCATGAGACATGCCTTTATAAAGCTGCAACTCTATTGCAGTCGATCACTTTCATGCGGAACAGGAACAAGTCTTGACGAATTCAAATATTGACGAGATGAGTTTAATGTTCGAGGCAGCACGCTCACTAATCGCGGGTGCCAAGATTGTCGTTGCAAGCGACGGAATCGAAGAAGAAGGGCATATGCGTCACCCCACCCTTCCAGTTGTTGTTTGCTCTGCACTTGCCATTGAAATTCAACTGAAATTGCTGCTGAAACTGTGTTTACTTGCACGTCCGAGTGGTGACGGTCACGATCTAATTTCACTGTTTGAAAAGCTACCGCCAACTCTGAGGGCGGAAATTCTCGCCAGTGAATCTGCAGCCTTGAATTTGCCTACGGACGAAATACGGATGAAGCTCAAGGCTAACGCGCATGTATTCAAGACATGGCGATATCCATATGAGAAAGAAATGTTGCAAACTGAGCCTGCCTTCTTGGTTGACTTCGCGATCGTTCTGATTTAGTTCATAACTACGAAGGTTTTCATTGAGCGCTCTGAGAATGGATGGATCTCAACGAATTGTTCAAGGCTACCACGCTTGTGGACGAACCGAAAAAGCGTTGACAACAGCTTTTGAGTAGCGCAAATGCTCGCTAACAGTTCAAAGCACTTGCAAACACAACGTCCTAAACGTTCGCTTGTTTTACATGGCCAATTTGTTCATGTGTGAGTCGAGGCAAGTCACATCCGTATTTGTTATCTTAAGATTTAAGCAGATGGTATTGATGTGGATCAGCGTTGAACTACCTTTTTAGCCACCGACCGACAATACAATCGAATAAAATTGCTGTAACGATCAAGGTTTCCCATGCGTTTACTTCTCCTTATCTTCGCTCTTTTTCCAATTGTCACCCATGCTGAGAATTGGGTTGCCTATGGCAGCTTTGGTCCTGTCACTTATTACATGGACAAGGACTCTGCCAAGCGTAATGGAGATCTTGCCACTATCATGACACGCAAGATTGGCGCCACAGGAACTTGGAACCAGCTCTATTCCTTTGACTGCAAGCGGCAAGTTTGGATAACGCCTTCATTAGGTTCGTTTAATATTAGCGACTTTCCTGAAGAAAAACTTTTATTTGATGCATCTTGCAAGAAATTTTTTGAATTTTGGAAATAACTCGGTCAGAGAAAAATTCTCCAGAGGTCGTCAAGCCACCTACTCCACTTCCAATTATGGTGACAGGCTTGAATCTAGTCGGCTTCTACTCGGTTACTTTCGGTACAAAGTCCGTAGCGCCAATTTGCTCCTATAGCTCAAAATGGATCGATAAATTCAGCCAAAAATGGATTGAGTGACCGGATTGAAGCTTTCAGTTTGTGTAAACCAATTTCCGCAATCAGCCTTTATGTACAGTTCCTAGTTATGGGTAGGTGCCATTCAAGACTATCCGCCAGTCATTGGTAAAATTAAATTTCCTCAAGGTTTCGAGATCGTCTTCAAATACGAGTCAAATTCTGGATGACTCTATGCGCATTTACTCACATTCGAGCGCTGTACCCATGATATTGGGTTTACAGATTAGTTTCTCTTTTCCGCCCACGGCATTGCGCTCAAGCGGTTTTTGGTTTGATTTATTTACTTCAGCTTGGAATTTTGCGGCCCTGTCCAAATTCGCCTGCCGAGCTTGGGTAGTTTGGTCGTAATGATCTTTCCATAAATAATATGCATCTTTTGAAACTACCCCACCTGCCTTACCAACTTTCAAGTTCTTGGCACACTCAATTTGAGCATTCTCAGCAAGAATTCTTCCCTTCTCGTCGTTGACCTTGTATGACTTGAACTTGCATTCTTGCGGGGGATTCTCTCTTGCGTTTTTATCGTCTTCCGCATCGCGAAGGCGCAATGCTTCTTGCCGCATGCCAGCGGTATCGATGGTGTTGTCACGAATCTTTATGGATGAGGTTGACGAGTTGCTGGGACAAGCCGAATCGGTAAATGTGACTTTTCCACTCGAACTGATGCACTTCTGCAACTCTGCTTGGGCCTCAGCAACAGACATCAGGAGCGCCAATATCAAAAACAAGAATTTCATCATCTCCCCATCTTTTTTATATTCTTCAAAAAGGATAAATTGGAATCTGAAGTCCACATCAACGGATAGGTCCCGCTGGTTTGTAGTTCATAGCCATTTAAAGGAATTTGCCATTTCTGCACAACACCCGACGTGTCAACCGATGCTAGCCAAATCGTGACACCTAATGTCAGCAATCTGGCAGGCAAATCACAAAACTGTGGACCCGCTAACAGCCTAATGCGGGTGTAGACGCGACAAAATGTCGACACCGTCGCCATCGTCAAGAAAAGGCTGACTGCGGTCATCAGTAACACTCCAAAGCAGCCGCTCAAAATTTAGTTTTAACGCCACCAATAAGCGGCGAGCGGTGCGAGTCCGGCGACCATCGGGAGCGTACTTAATTGGTATGTTATATTTTTATTCTGCCATCATCGCTTTTCTCAACAGGTAGCCGGTAAATTCATGCACGTTGTAATAGTATTTTGGTACATCTGATATATGTTGCTTGCCCTCGAGGATAAAGGGATTCCCCATTCCCGCAGTGCCAATAGATGTTAATGATTTTCCAGTATGAACGAATTTTGACCTATCACCATAGAGCGCTTTCATTGCTTTCTCTACTGGCCCTGAATTTCTTGAATGCAATGATACAAATTCATTAAACTGAGCTGAGATTCTTCGCTCTGGCTTTTCTAGTTGCATACCGCAGTTAGCGCATTCTAATACGCTATTTTTTTCACTAGCATCCAAAAGAGATTCTATTGATGAAACATATCCTAGCAGCTCATATTGAGCCTTAAAACAATTCAAAAAACGATTTTCCGACACCTCTTTCCTCAATTTGATCGATTCTGCGAATCTGTTTACTGAGTTCTCGTTATCTATTGAGATTAAAACTTTATATAAGATATTATCCGATTCACTTATTAGCACTAACTTATTACCATCTATCACTTCATCGCAGTCTACAAAGTCATTGTTTAAACAAGGCTTAATAAACTCACGTCCTGATAAATCGAGAACACTATGGTTTTCAGACTTTTTAATCGTTCCACCAATAAATTCGATTAGCTGCTGCGTGCATAACGTTAAGGATGAGGTTATTTTTTTGACAGTATCAGTAATCACATGAGTAAGTTCATTCTCGTCGAGAATACTTACTTGAAAGACTACATAGTCAAATTCCGCTTCAGAGGCTATTGCAACATTTGACTTTTCTAAAAAATAATTCCCATAAAACCGTATGGAAGAAGATATAGGCACCTTCAAGGTTAACTTTTTATATCTTTTAGAAAAGTCTAATTTTGATGTTTCAAAAATCACATCCTCAATATTCGATTCTGCTCTAATATCAACTTCTCCACTAGCTATTGTAATCGCTTCAATATCTACACCTATAATACCTTTGGCTGTGTGATTGCTAAATTTTAGATTAACTTTGAATGGAAGTTCATCTACACACCAATCGACCTCATAGATGTATTTTTCATTGTTGTCGGTGTCATAGTAAGAATGTTGACAAGCTACAGGTCCAACTCGCTCCCTGAGTTCATACCAAAGAACTTTCAAAAAGTCATTGACAGATTCTTTAGTGACATCAACTCGAATTGTTTTCATTGCTTTTCGTAAAAACATAACTTTTATGTATCCCGCGATTTTGCGAGATAACATGGCGACAAGTCAGATAACGTAACGTAAACGTTTTGAGATTTCCCGCAAAATCAAGCGGGTATATCAAATGCCTTCCATTATGTACAGGTACATTGATAGCGGCCAAGTTGGTGAGTAGCTTAGCCAAAATCTGTGAAAAATTACTCCAATTGGAGGGCGACGCCGACAGACGGCCTCCGCTGCACAGCCGGTCCACAGTTTTCTCCGTTCCAGTTATTAAATTATGACCGTCATGTTCGGGGGAAGTTGGCTGGCTCCAGCAGGCTGGAAGCCGACAGCTAGGCCCCACCGCGGAGACGCCCTACGTTCTTCAGTGCCATGCGCTCTGCGGCGGCAACGTCAAGGCCGGCGGCATTAAGGAACTTGTCTATCTCTAGAAGCACAGCCTTCTGCAACCGTCTTGCTTCTTCGGTGAATGTATCCAATCGAGTGAAGGTCTCTGATCGGCCTGCATCGGTGTACAAGAGGTCACCATGCGTGTTCTGCGAGCGATGGACGAGCCAGTCGCGCTCATCCTTAAACCGACCAAGTGAATCCAGTAGCTCAGGCGGCACCAGACCTTTGGACCTTACAACCTTCAATGACGTGCCAAGAGTGTTCCGACGGTGCTTCGCAAGAAGTTCTCGCGCCTCAGCTTCCGGGATGCGCCCCGGTGTCTTGACTTCGTGCTTGATTGTGATGAGTGTGTTCAGCGCATCTTCAACGTACTGTAGATGCCAAACGCCGCGGCCGAGCGAGAGGTACAAACGCTCTAGCTCCTCGGAGTTAACTTGCCGGTGGGATGGTGAACCTAGCATTGACTGTGGGCCTAACGTTCGTCCTTTGCGATATCGTAAATAAGACCAAGAAGATCAATCATTAGGAATCTCCCTGATCGCACGCTTGATGTCTCGCTCCGCGTCATCAAGTTCGGAGAGTGCTTTACGAATTTGGTACTCAGTGTTTGGATCTGCATCGTTACGTGCTCGACGTAGCGCCGCAACTGCATCATCAATTGCACTGAGTGCCTTCTTTAGCTTTATTTTCGCTGACATAGGCAAATCTCCTGCCTCTCAATTGGCTTAAATCGCATCAAGACAATTTCTCCGTTGCCGCCACCGGTTTGGCTATCCCGCAGTTGGAGGAATCCGCTAAAGGACAGCTTTCGCTAGGATTCTGACGGTAGATTCTTGCGCTGTATATCCCCCAAATGGGGGGTGCGACTGAACGACCGCTCCCGCTGCGGAAGAGCAGTCCACGACCATCGGCGGAATTTTCACCGCGAATGACCGGTGTGGAAAATTCGACTCGCTGGGCGACTGCTTTCGAGTGCCGATCCCCAATAGCGGCTCTTGGTCGATGGCCGGTGCCTACTTTAAAAACTGGGTTTCCGGCAAGCAGTCATTGAGACTGCGATTGCACCGATCTGCGGATGTCGGCTTACCGGCGTTGAAATCGACAGACGCGAAGACAGCTATGGTCGGCTGCGGGTCCGGGCCATCTGCGGTCTTCGGCGAGTGTCTGCTTCAGGCAGGCCTATCGTGACTCTATTCAACAGCCATCACCTGATGGTTGAATCGGGATACAGTACCAGATGGACCGGCCACAGGCCGGCGAAGGAATCGCTCGGTCAAAAAGGCCTCATTGGTTCGTCGAAAGAACGGATGCGAAAACACTCTTCGCAGAGCCGAAGCGTCCCTAGCCCGGTCGCCGGCATACCCACCAAAGCGAAATCGCGAACCGGATTGTCTGCACAGACACTGCACACGTCCGAACTTCCCGTCGCCTGAATGGCTGCTTCCGTCATGGCAGCCTGTTTTGGATTCCATTCTCTCAGAGAGGCAAACCACTCAGGTGTGTGAGGACGGAGGAGCTCGGGAGGCGTCAGCTTGAGCAGCCCCCGACGCACAAGCCAGGTAGTTGCCGCTTTGATGCGCCGAGCATGAAATTGGGTGAGAAGGTCGTAAAGCTCAATCTTCAGGGTGAAGAGATAAAGCGATGCCATGTCAAGGCCCAGTCGCGCATGGGCTTTTACGGCACCATTTTTCAAGATAGAGTTAAATCCTAGCCGGAAATATGACTTAGATTTCTGTGACTGGGCCTTGTCATTTAACCTGGGCTTCGATCAACTTTCACCACTTATTGATTCGGCCCGATGAAGTTGTAAGTCGCCGTTTACCCTCTAGCAAGGAAAGGCCAGAAGAGTAGTTCACACTTCACGGGCCGGATCTATAAAAGACACTTCAACCTTGGTGCGATGTCTGGCCCGAATGTCGAAGTCATCGGCATTGCCTTGCAATACCTGTGCAATCCGATCTTTTCAAGATAAGGCCGGGATTAGGGAACTGCAACGTCTCTCGTACACCTCATTTGGAACCTGCTTTTGGGTAAGGATAGGCTTGTGACTGGTACCCAATCACACCACCGAGTGGCTCACTTTTATTCCGCTATTCACAGCAGTTGGACGATCGGCATATGCCCAGACTCCGACTTGGTCAATATGATGATGGATGCGGCCCTTGAGAGGCTTGACGCCGCAATGTTAACGCCGCACCGAAGTTGCAGGATGGTTCCAATCCAAGCACTCAGCCACTTTCGGCAGCCAAAACCATCGGATTCCAGCGCCGACGGCCTGGTTGGATCCAAGGTCGCTGCTGTCGATTTGACAGCCGACACAAGCTAGAGATCAATCTTCTAATGCTCAGACATAAAAGTGAAAGGTGGCAGACATAGCCGCTGGTTTGTTTCGTTGAAGACCTTGAAAGGCACAGACAGAAGTACCTTACGTCTTCCTAGAACTTCGTCCACCCTGCCCTCGATACCGATACACACCCGGCGCCCCTCCCACGCGAACACGGCGCAAGACCTGGCGTCTGGTCCGTATCTGCTGGATGTTGTCTTGGATCTGTCGGGTCTGCCGACGCAGCCAGATGATAAGGACGATGGCGAGCACGACAACAATGGTAGCAACGAGGTTGTAAAGACTGGCATGGGACATGTCGGGCTCTTTCTCTGTCGTGGTCAGTTTGAATATATTAGGTGAAGATGAAACGTAAGCGGGCAGCCACCCCATCTTGACCACAGTACCAAAGCTGTGGCAGTTGACGGGAATCAAATAGCCAGAACTGGAGGCTGCCAGCGATGTGGCAACAACTCTTGAATCTGACTGGCACGCTGAG
>NZ_JAJCTH010000033.1 GCF_020594515.1 Rhodoferax sp. U2-2l | reverse complement strand
ATTGCAGACTTCCAAATTTCCCCACAGCAGTCATCTAAAGTCGTTCGAACTGTTCACCAGAAACCGATGCAGCGGACGAAGCAGAACCGACAACATTGGTTCAGCTTGAGTCTCGGTCATTGAGCCTGCAAATTTAGGCAAGCCACGCAACGCAACAGCATCAACCTGTAGTTGAACGATTTTCAGCAACAATCCAATTATGGAATGCACGATGGGGGCCATGCTCTCTGCCGCTTGTTGGCGCCCAAACATGGAAATCATCAAGCTTGAGTACCGGATTCTGAAAGGGTGTGACAAGTCGCCCTGTGAGTAGATCATCAGCCACGAGTGCGGATGGCCCGATAGCGATGCCCACGCCGTCGACCGCAGCCTGCAGCGCATAGTAAAGGTGTTCAAAACGCAGCTCATTCACTGGACGCAGTTCAGGTACCCCAGCGGCATTCAGCCAAGATGGCCATAGTTCACTCAGAGATTCTGCATGAAGTAGCGTGCATTGCAGGAGATCACCGAGTCTCAAGACAGGAGTTTTCTCCAGTAGCTTTGGACTCATGACCGGAACGCAGGTTTCGCTGAGGAACGGTACGCTGACAACCCCACCACGTTGCATACCCCCACGCCGGATCGCCACATCAAATGGCTCGATCAGTTGCTGTATTGGGACAACCGACGTAGTCAGTCGAATCTCGATGTCGGGATGCGCTCGCGCAAAAGCTGGCAGGCGCGCGATGAGCCACCGAATGGTGAAGGTCTGTGAGGCATTTACCCGCAACACACGCATACCTCGCTGCCCCGTCAGGCGCCCCGTCGCTAAAGCGAGGCGATCAAGCATGGCACTTGTTTCCACAAGGTACGTCTGCGCGTCCGCCGTCAAATCGACCCTGCGGTTGGAGCGCACAAACAGCGCAATGCCTAACCAGTCCTCCAAAAGTTGAACTTGCCGGCTGACGGCGCCATGGGTTACGCCGAGCTCGTCAGCGGCCGCTGTAAAGCTCTTCAAACGCGCCGCCGCCTCGAAAGTTCGGACTGCGTTGAGAGGGGGTAGCCGTCGATACATCAGTGAGATTTCCTAACGCGAATGACAGAATAACTCGTTTGTCAACGACGGAATAGTCAGAAACAATTGACAAATTGTCACAACCGATGAAAGTCTAATCCGTGTCCACTATAGCTACTTTGTCACCAGATTCCATCACCATTCGATTGTTGAAGGCCTCTGATCCGATATCGAATCTCACCGTCCTGCTACATCGCGCCTATGCCCGGCTTGCCCAGCAAGGATTGCGATACATGGCGACGCATCAGACCGACGAGGTAACCCGCGAGCGCGTTGAACAAGGGGAGTGTTTTGTAGCGGTCGCCGACGAAGCACTTTGTGGCACGATTCTGTTCAAAGAAGTCGGACGTACCGGTGGCTGCCATTGGTATGACCGTGACGATGTCGCATGTTTCGGTCAGTTCGCTGTTGAGCCAAAGTTGCAGGCAAATGGCCTGGGGCGCCGATTGATAGCGCTGGCAGAAGCACGCGCCGCGGCAACGGGAGCGAGGGAAATTGCACTCGATACAGCGGAATCTGCGACGCATTTGGTATCTTGGTACATGCGGCTTGGCTATCGCTTTATCGAGCATGCGCAATGGACTCACACCAACTACCGCAGTGTGATTATGAGCAAGACGCTCCAACGCAGCGTCATCGGTTGATCATGCTCAAGTTTCTGCATCTGTCAGATCTACATCTTGTGCCGCCAGGAGTTCGCCTCCACGGACTCATCCCCCAAGAACAGTTGGATCGCTGTGTAGACGATGTAATTCAGAAACATTCCCAGGCCGCCTTCTGCGTCGTCACGGGTGATCTTACGCATGGTGGCGACCCGATTGCTTATGGAGTCTTGCGTGAATGTTTAGCGCGCTTGCCAATGCCGGTGCACTTAATGCTAGGCAATCACGATGATCGCAAGGCCTTCCGAGAGGTGTTTCCCAATGTCCCGACGGACAGCCATGGCTTCGTGCAACAAGCAATCAGCACGACGGAAGGCCGCCTCCTATTGCTTGATACCAGCGAGATCGGCATGCCAGACGGTAGGCTCTGCGAGCGCAGGCTCGCATGGTTGAAGGATCGAATCGAAGAGCAGCCCGAGTCATTGCTTTTTCTATTTCTCCATCACCCACCGTTTCGGGTTGGTTTGCAGCGAATGGACAGCATTCGACTATTGAACGGCGACATACTCTTCGAGGTTCTTCGTCCTCATCTTTCACGCATACGACATTTTTTTGTTGGCCACCTGCATCGGATGATCGCGGGGTCGTGGCGCGGTATTCCTTTTTCAGGCGTCCGTGGCACAAGCCACCAAATTGAGCTTGATTTCAAAACTTCCAATGTGGCATCAGTCAGCTTTGACTCCCCTGGATATGGGGTGGTAATGGTGTCATCCGACAGCACTATTGTGCATTTCGAGGAGATCTCTCGGTCAGTAATGGGCACCTAATCTTTGAGCGTTGGGGTGAACTATCCACAGGGTCATTTCACGACTTTGGCCCACGATGACCCTGAATCCATAGAAATTCCGATCCATCCTTGGAAGGCAGCTTTCGCGGCGTACTTGACTTCCGACTGTACCGCGTGAAAGACCGCAGCCAGCCTCTATGCGCAGGAGACAACTATGCGCAGATGGTTGTTTGCGAATGTCGCCGGCCCCTCTGGCGGTGAGACTTCGGGGCCAGCGAAGTCTGCGCATAGTTATAGGGTCTGAAGGAATCGCATAAGTGAGTCGGGAGCTTTGTATCGGCTCATCTTGGTATTGGGTTCCTCCAGCCTCGCAAGGGCCCGCTCTTTCATCGCAAGGTCTGCCTCGACGTAACGGTGGGTGGTTGTCAATTTTTCGTGACCCAGCCAGAGAGCGATCACGTTGAATGGAACGCCTGACTGCAGCATGTGCATTGCGCAGGTGTGCCTCAGGGTATGGGGTGAGATGCGTTTCTTGAGAAGGTTGGGTTGCCCCTGGGCTGCGCGAGTTACCGCCAGTGCCAGACGTTGTGCGACGTTGGACCTGGACATTGCCTGCCCGTCGCGGTTGGGCACGAGAGCGGCTTCTCCGCGCAGCGACGGATTGAGCCGTAGCCACGCACGTATCTCCACGACGCTCGATTTCCACAGGGGTATTGATCGCAGCTTTCGCCCTTTGCCGTGCAGATGCACGCACGCACTGCCTTCGAGGACCACGTCGATGACGCGCACACCAATGATCTCGGAGACACGGGCGCCCGTGTTGTAGAGCAAGGCCAGCAGCAAGTGGTCTCGCTGAGAAGACCAAGTCTGCCCCGGCTGACCGAGTATCGCCACCATCTCCGCTCGTGTGAGGAACCCTAGCATCGGCTTCTCGAATCGCTTCATCGGCACAGCCAACGCCCGCTCGACATCATTGAGCGAAGCCACATCGCGCCGGGCCGCGAACTTGAGGAACGCGCGCAGTGCAGTCAACCGCAGGTTGCGGCTGCGTACAGCGTTATGCCGGTCCTTCTCAAGGTGGTCCAAAAAGGCCAGAATCAGCTCCGGCTGGATGTCTGAGAGCCGCATAGCCGTGGGTGCCTTGCCCAACTTGCGGCTGGCGAAGTCCAGGAACAGCATCAGTGCGTCGCGATAACAAGCTACCGTGCGCGCACTGACGGCGCGCTGCGCAAACAAATACTCGGTGAAGAACTGCTGGACCAAGGCGGGGAATGACGGTGGCTTTGGTGCGGTGGTCTTACTCATCATGCACCTGCGCCTTCGATGTAAATGACTCGAAGCGATTAGCGGCCAGTTCCATCATCTGTGGCACTGCCGACATGTACCAGTAGGTATTGCTCACCTTCGCATGTCCAACATATGTGGACAACGACAGCATGGCCTGGTCGATATCCACGCCCTGTGCTTGCCACTGCACGATGCGCCGGACGATGAAGGTATGCCTCAGGTCATGGATACGGGTGGTCTGGTGTGTTCCGCGGTTATGCCAGTCCAGTTGTTTGCGCAGTTCGCCGAAGACGCGGTGCACTTGGCGATCCCCCAGTGGCAGCCCCCGCCGCTGACCGCGTGTGCCGGTGAAGAAGGCACCATCTGGTTCAGATTGTTCAGCGCACAGATCGCGCATCCAGCGATACCGACGCAAGGCGTCCAATGTGCTGGGATGCATCGGTACTTGGCGTGACTTGCCGAACTTGGCTTGGTGAATGCTCAGCATCCCCGTCTTGAGATCGACATCACTGTTGCGTAGCGCCAATGCCTCGCCGATACGCAAACCGGTTGATGCCAGCAGGCCGAACAAAGTCTCATAGACGATACCCCGAAGTCCGGGCGCTGGACCGAGTCGACGCGCTGCAGCCAGCAAATCAACGACTTCCTGCTCGCTAAAAATGTGTGGAGTCTGGCGCTCGGGGAGACTTCCAAAGATTGTGTTGTCAGGCACCTCGGTGCGTGGCTCAAACTGCTGGAGCCATCGCATGAACATGCGCAACTTCTTGAGCCTTCGTGCCCATGTGTGGGGGTCTGCGCTGTGCTGACTGTCGCATCGTGCCCACTCGGCCATAACCTCCACCGTCAATGGCCCACGATGGCCGACGGCCTGGACACGGCGTGCGAAGCTATGCAGGGCCCACGCATCATTGTCCGCACCATATCCCAGGCGGGTGCGTTCAGCAAGATAGAGTTCGATGCGCGATTGCAGGCAAGTGCGCGCACTCATGCTGCGCTCCCTGGCCACGGCAGTGCCACCGCAGCGAGATTGCGACTGTCCAACTTGGCATAGATCATCGTGGTGTTCAATGATCTGTGGCGCAGCACATCGGCCACCTCCTTGAGTGATGAGCCCCCAGCAAGCAATCGGTTGGCCATGGTGTGACGCAGCAAATGCGACCGGGTGTAGGGCAGCGCTGCTCTGGCATAGGCTTGGCGGATGGTCTTGCGCACAAGATCGGGGCCAACGGGTTGGTCATGAGGTGCCATGAGGCGCACGAAGATGGCACGATTGGTGGTGTGGGGGCGCTCCTGCTTGAGGTACGCCGCGATGGCCTTCCCGGTGGAAGCAGGCAGGGGCAATACGTCTTCGCGCCCGCCCTTGGTTTTGCGCAGTGTCACGTTACCTGCGCGCCAGTCAATATCGTCCAGGCTGAGTCGGGCAATCTCACCGCTGCGAAGGCCAAGATCGAGCGCGCAGCGCACGATGGCATCAGCACGTCGCATTGATGGGCCGGGCTGCCCCAGTGCGTTGACCAACTGCGCGACTTCTTCGGTGGTCAACGTCTTGGGCAATGCGGACTGCTTCCAATTGGCCGGGTAAGCTATCGCGCTGGTCAGACCACCGTGTAAGTGGTCCCCGAGCGAAACGTGGTACCGGAAATACCCGCGCAGTGATGCCACGACCGAGGC
Organism: Rhodoferax sp. U2-2l; assembly: GCF_020594515.1. Classification (GTDB taxonomy): domain Bacteria; phylum Pseudomonadota; class Gammaproteobacteria; order Burkholderiales; family Burkholderiaceae_C; genus Rhodoferax. The sequence continues at coordinate 2,734 of NZ_JAJCTH010000033.1, read as the reverse complement.
CAGGCTGGAGGGCTTTCTGTATCTGAGCGCCTCGTGGACAAAAAACTGCCGGACCTGCTCTGGCGTTATCGCGCCAATGTTGATGGCGTCGCTGCCAAAGCGTTCAGTGAGCAGTCGCCCAATGATGCTCAGCGCCATGCTGCGGGTCTTTGGCACCAGGCCCCGCGCATGTTCCATGTACTCGTCGTAACGGCGTAGCTCCTCATCCACCGCCGTCGCACTGAGTGCCGCCGGTGCAATAGCGCCCTGAGACCGCAACACCACCAGCAGGTGGCCGAGTGCGGCGCTGTGATCCGACCGGTCATGATGGACCGGTGTAGCGCATTGGCAGTTCGGCAAATGCTCGTCAAGAAATTCGGCGACTGATGTCTCGTTGACCCTGTTCAAACGCAGCCGTTTGGTACGCGCCCATCGCGCGAAGTGCGCAATGGCAACCACGTAGCTGGCTGAGGTATGCGCAGCATAGCCATGCTGCGACAGATACTGCTTGAACGCATCGAAGTACGGTTCGATCGGCCCCTTGACGGGGCTGTCGGTGTCAATGTGAAGGGGGTGTTGAGTGATTCCCATGGTGATCTCCTGAAGTGGAATCACCAGTGAAACTCTATGCAATAACTATGTCCAGATATTCCGTTGGCCACCCAGCCGTGACCCGCATCCTGCGAGCCTGAGAGCCATCACAGAAAAACCAGCTGCGCATAGTTGTCTCCTGAGCATAGAGGCTGAAAGGGGTAGTACAAATTTTCAGATAGAAGGCATTGGTGCACCGGTCATTATTTCGTAAACAGGGCGCCTAGGAGCAATGACCATGGCATTCCAAATGCTCCCGCAAAAATGAACCAGATGAACATGCGTTTGGCGATGACGCCATATCGAACGCGTTCGTCCGTGCCGAGAAACCAAGTTCTGCTTAACGGCTCGTTGTCGCTACCAATGACGAGAAAGTACCCCGGCAACCCGAGAAATGTCACGAACGCCAACAACCATAGCAAGTTGTTCGACAGGGCCGATTGGGCTAGTTGGTTGTCCATCCACATCTCAAATGGCACCAGGCCAAAGACCGTCCATGCCCCAGCGATGACCGCAGTCGATTGAGTCGCTTTGATGTTCATCGGTTCGCCTTCGCTGCTATGCGGGTGCCCGTCCAACCATCCAGATTGCCAGCCAGCGGTCACTCAAATCCAAAGGTTTAGCGCTTTAACGTTGGAGGCCAGGCGCAGCCGCAGGCTGCCCGCCCTGGGTCGACCCGTTAGGCCCCGCTAGTTGACCTCCGTGCGGCGAGCAACCCTATGCCTGCAACTCCCAGCAGCGACCCACAGGTACGGTTGAATATCTGCTGTCGACGAGGCTCTGAGAACCACTTGCGCAGATGGCTTCCCATATACGCATAAGCCGCAATCGCAATCCATTCCAAACCAAGAAAAAGCGCACCAAGTACAGCAAACTGTGGCACCGCAGGTTTTGACATATCTACGAATTGAGGAAGAAAGGCAGTGAATATGAGAATGGCCTTTGGATTACCCGCAGCTACCAGAAATTCTTGGCGTGCAAGTGAAAAAATGCTTTGCCGTGAGTCAGCACGTTTAGTACTTTCGTTAGCGGGAGCGGCCCGCCATAACTGGAATGCAAGGTAGAAAAGATACGCCGCCCCGACGACCTTGACTGCGTAAAACAAAATCTCCGAAGTCTGAAGGACGGTGGCAAGACCAGCGGCAGCAATAGCGATCATGCCGACGAACGCGATGAGCCGACCGACTCCAGCGACTGAAGCGGACCAGAAGCCATAGCGTGTCGCATTTGATACGGAAAGAAGGTTGTTTGGGCCTGGTGCCATATTCAGAGCGAAGCACGCAGGAATAAAAAGAAGAAGAGTACCAGTGGTCATGGTGTGCTTTGTGTGTTGTCTAAGGAGGCTACAAAAAACAACTGTGTTTGCATCGATTCTAGGCTGCAAGCCGGTCTTATCCCAAACTGGAGGAACTCACTGAACGTCGGCTTCCGCTGCACAACAGCAGTCGACCTCAGATCCCAGCTGCCACGATGTCCATCAACTGTTTTCCGATCAGCCAATGTCCGACATAGTTTGTTCGCGCAGCTTCAAGCACAAAGCTCAATGCACACACATTTAAGCAAAAGGTGGCTGGCAATAATCTGATGGGTCAATCGGCGCAGTGTTCCTGCTCCCATCGCACGGTCATGATCGTAGCTGCCTTGAGTCCAAATGCCCGGTGATAGACACCTGGTCCCCAGATCACATAGTCTCCCATTCGCTGCAGCCTGTATGTGATCGTGGCATTTTTCGGGAAAGTCGAATCGGCGCTGAAGTCAATCCTGAAATCGCTTAAATTGGAGACCAGCACAGACATAGTTCTTCCGGTACTCACTGGTTTGTCTTGACCATCCGGATCCCCTGCTAGATGGGAAAACCACTTGACGCAGAGCCCTGTAGACAGAGTGTCGCTTGGAATGTGCCGCAGGTCATATGGCTCATGCTTGCTCCAGTGGCTGAACCCAATGATCCAACCAGTACCATTCGTATCGAGGGTCCCTGCATTTCCGAATTCAACTGGCAGAGGTGACATGGGACTTGGGAACATGGGTGTGCTGGAGGGACAGTGGTAATTCTGACGGGTATTACTTCTGGTGACAACCCCCATCTGGAAATTTGACTGCGGGTCCGTTTACGCCGCAAAACGGCAGTCAGCGTCAGGCTGTTATGTACATCTCTACATAA
>NZ_JAJCTH010000032.1 GCF_020594515.1 Rhodoferax sp. U2-2l | reverse complement strand
CGCTGTACTCGCGCCGCCGGGGTCGCTCTACTGTCGATATTTGATTCATCATCTCCACGATCTCCTTCGTGGGGACGATGCCTGATCATCTGCATCGACTCAATATGGGATGCCCAGCCGCATACGGTGGATCGTACAAACTGCGCACGTTTCGTCGTGCTTGCGAACCTCAAGCAGCGTAGGTAATGCAGCAGATTAGTGTCAGCTTTTAGCAGGTGACCGGAATGTGTGGGGACATCATCCATCAATGCATCAAGAGGTCCAAAGATGCTGTCAAAGTTTGGATTTGACCTCAGGTGTGCAAAGCCGCGCATGATGGTTGAAAACGAAGAACGAAATGCATGGAGGTTTTCCTTGCCCAGCAACGTGGTGGCTATTTCAAGAGCTGCGCTGGGTTCATGCAGCGGCATAGTGCGACTAATCTGCGCTACCAAAAAGTTGTCAGGCAGAGCTTTCTCTAGCTCCCGCGCCAGTAGATGGCGCACTTCCAATGTTTCAACGGTGTCCTTTAGAGACTCATAGTCATCGCGGGGGGAGTCAGAGTATGGGTCGAACTTTAGGTCAATGGTTCGAAGTGTCGCAACTTCATCGTCGTCAGAACCTAATTGAGCTCGCACATAGTCTTGATAATGTTTTGAAGATAAAAAAACGGATTTTGACTTGTTTAGAGCTAGGCCATAGTCCATCAGGGACTGAGCCAAGACTCCAAGTGCTCGATACGCTTCTGCAGTGTTAGCTGCAACCAAAATATAGTCGTCAACATAGCGATACCACTGCACTCCGTTGGAAGATAGTGCCATGTCAATTTGGTGCAAAAAAAGCTCTGCCAGTATGCGTGCGCCCTGGCCCCCAACTGGAAGTCCGAATGAGCGACCTGCGAATAAACGGCTCAACAGTGCATTTATTTGGTTGGCTATTTGGACATTACCGTCATCCAACGCGGAAATGCAGTTTTGAATGTAATAATGAGAGACGTGCTCGTAAAAACTTGATATATCCGTCTGCACAATGACTGCATCAGTGCCGGCCGCATTGGCACTTGCGACAGTCGCTTCCTTGAATGCTCTCCAAGAACGAGTTTCGTCGAAGAGTACTTCTTCGCCAGCCGGTAGAAACCTATAGGAATATACAGTCGTAACCCGATGTGGCTCTAGTGCTTCAGCGATCGATATGGCGAGGCCGTTTAGATAAATGTTCCAGAATGGATGCATCTTCGTGACGACCCTAAAGCCTGCTGGTCCTGATGGTGCAACCATTCGCTCACTCCAGATTGGCAGGGCCGCTATCCGCTCGTGATTCTCCTTCAACGGCCCAGCCTTAAGTTCATTGAAGAATCCAAAAGCTATTGCAGCAAGTGGATCCGCCATATCACCGCAGAATCGAACGTCTAAATCGAATGGAAGAGTATCGTTATCGCCATGCTTTGCAACCTCGCGAGCTGCACGCTTAAAGTGGTGAAGTGCTGGATTGAGCAACTCGTCCTCCGTATGATTTTGTTGCAGCACTTCATCTAACCAGTATGGTCGAGTGCCTTAATTTAGATGATATCGGAGTATTCCTCAGCATCTGACGCAGTCGATCAGTGCCGACTTGATAGCTAAAGCAGATTTTTGGGCATCCAAACCACCAGTATTTTGTCGCCACATCGAACGTTAAAGGTTGGCAAAGATGCACTTGGCACGCCTCTGTGAAGTCGATATCCATCAGTGACTGCAACTGACCCACAACCGCAGTTGAATGATCAGAGTTCAGAACCACACCGCTGACTGTCGATCTGGTCAATGCCAATGCCCAGCCAGTTGCAATCTGATCTGCGTATGCAGCAAGCCCGTGAAAGCCTGCATATACGTTTCCAGTCATAAAGACATGACAAAACAGTAGTTTCGGTTTTGACTGAGTGCCTGCAAAATCGCACCCCCGCATTTTTTAATGCATGCGATCTCCATCGTCAGACGTCACTCCACAGAACTACACCGCCAAGCGTAGCAGCCAACCCGTATGTTTACGGGAGCTGCGTTGTGGCAAAACCCCATGATTGAACTAGACAACATCCACCTCACCTACCCGGGCCATCCGGCGCCGGTGCACGCCCTGCGCGGTATCGACCTGCGGGTGCCTGCCGGTGAAATTTTTGGCGTGATTGGCCGCAGTGGTGCGGGCAAAAGCTCGCTGATCCGCGTTATCAACCTGCTCAACCGGCCCACCCAGGGCCAGGTGCGGGTGAACGGTGCCGACCTCACCGCCCTGTCCCAAACCGAGTTGCGCAGCGCCCGGCATCAGATCGGCATGATTTTTCAGCACTTCAACCTGCTCTCCAACCGCACCGTGTTTGAGAACGTGGCGCTGCCCCTGCAGCTGGTCCATGAGCGCCCAGACGTGATCCAGCGCCGGGTGGATGAGCTGCTGGACCTGGTCGGCCTGTACGAGCTGCGCGACCGTTACCCGGCCCAGATCAGCGGTGGCCAGAAACAGCGTGTGGGCATCGCCCGTGCATTGGCCAACCACCCCAAGGTGCTGCTGTGTGACGAAGCCACCTCGGCGCTTGACCCCGAAACCACCCGCTCCATCCTGGCGCTGTTGCGCCAGATCAACCGCGACTTTGGCCTGACCATTGTGCTGATCACGCACCAGATGCAGGTGATCAAACAGGTGGCGGACCGCGTGGCGGTGATTGACGCCGGTGCAATCGTGGAGCAGGGCGCGGTGATGGAGGTGTTCACCAACCCGCAACAGACTATCACCCGCAGCCTGATTGACGAAATCTTGCCGCAAGAGCTGCCTGAGAGCGTTATTGCACGCATCCGCCAGCTGATGAGCAGTGAGCCAGCCAACCAGGGGCAGCTGCTGCGCCTGGCGTTTTCAGGCGAGGACGCGACCAAGCCTTTGCTCTCAGACGTGATCCGGCGCTTCGGGCTGGACATCAACATCCTGCATGGTCAGGTGGATGACATTCAGGGCCAGTTGTTTGGCTCACTCGCGGTGCACGCACGCGGCGCCAGCGAGCAACTCAACGCCGCCATCACCCACCTGCGCCAAGCAGGTGTGGTGGTGCACAACAAGGAACTGAGCCATGTTTGACACCTTCACCCCCCAACTGCTGGAGCTGTTTGCCACCTCGCTGTGGGAGACCATCATCATGGTCGCCATCTCCGGCGCAGTCGGCGCGGCGCTGGGCCTGCCGCTGGGCATCCTGCTGTACTTGACCCAACCGCGTGGTGTGCTGGCCAACCCGCTGCTCAACCGGGTGCTGGGCACCACGGTGAACGCGGTGCGCTCCACCCCGTTCATCATCCTGCTGGTGGCCATCATCCCGTTCACCCGGCTGTTGACCGGTTCATCCATTGGCACGATGGCCGCCGTGGTGCCGCTGACGATTGCCGCCGCACCGTTTTTTGCCCGGCTGATCGAAACCGCCCTGCACGAGGTGGATCACGGCCTGGTGGAAGCAGCTTTGTCGATGGGCGCCAGCACCCAGCAGATTGTGCTCAAGGTGCTGCTGCCCGAGGCTTGGCCCGGCATTGTGGCGGCGCTGACCATCACCCTGGTGAGCCTGACCGGTTATTCGGCCATGGCCGGTGCGATTGGCGGCGGTGGCCTGGGTGACCTGGGCATCCGCTACGGCTACCAACGCTTTTTGCCCGAGGTGATGCTGGCCGTGGTGCTGGTGTTGATCGTTTTTGTGCAAGCCGTGCAAAGCCTGGGTGACTGGGCGGTGCGGCGGCTGAGCCACAAGTAGGTCGCCCCGATGTTACCCAACCCTTGCTGCAAGAAATATGTTTTTTATAGCTGTCGGCCCTGATTCAATCAGGGCTAGAGGCCAATTTCTCTTAGATATTTAACCATTTCACACTTTTTACTTTTACAGGACCCATCATGCAAAAACGCACCCTTCTCCAATCCACCCTCGCCCTGGCTTTGGCCGCCACCCTGAGCAGCCCGCTGCTGGCGCAGGACAAACCCATCAAGGTCGGTGTCACCGCCGGACCCCACGCGCAAATTTTTGAACAGGTCAAAAAGATCGCCGAAAAAGACGGCTTGAAGATCCAGATCGTCGAGTTCAGCGACTATGTGCAACCCAACGCCGCCTTGGCCGCAGGCGACCTGGACGCCAACAGCTACCAGCACAAACCGTATCTGGACCAGCAGGTCAAAGACCGTGGCTACAAACTGGTCAGCGCGGGCTACACCGTCAACTTCCCGATTGGGCTGTATTCCAAAAAGGTCAAGAACCTGACCGATCTCAAGCAAGGCGCCAAGTTTGGCATCCCCAATGACCCGACCAATGGCGGACGCGTGCTGCTGGTGCTGCAAGACAAAGGCCTGATCAAGCTGCGCCCCGAGGCTGGCCTGAAAGCCACGCCGCTGGACGTGATTGACAACCCGAAGAAGCTGAAGTTTGTTGAGCTGGATGCCGCCCAACTGGCCCGCTCGCTCGACGATCTGGACGCGGCCGCCATCAATACCAGCTATGCCCTGCCCGCCGGGCTGAGCCCGGCCAAGGACGCCATCGCCCAGGAAAGCGCCAAGAGCCCCTACGTCAACCTGATCGCGGTGCGTGAGCAGGACAAGGACAAAGCCTGGGTGGCGAAACTGGTCAAGGCCTACCACTCAGAAGAAATCCGCAAGTACATCCAGACCGAATTCAAGGGGGCGGTGCTGGCCGGGTTTTAACGGGATTAACGAGACAGGTGCCCGTCACAGTGTGAGTGTGCGCCACTTCATTCAGATGAATTTGTTGTTAGCAATCTACTAATCAGTATTTTTAGTTTGGATGAAGGCGTTTTAAAGTTGGCCTTAGTCACACCCACTCAAGGAGTTTTACATGTCTGCCACCTGGAAATTTGAAACCCAATCCGTGCACGCCGGTTATTCACCTGACCCTACCACCAAGGCCGTGGCGGTGCCGATCTACCAGACCGCTGCCTACGCATTTGACAGTGCACAACACGGCGCCGATCTGTTTGACCTGAAGGTGCCGGGCAACATCTACAGCCGCATCATGAACCCCACCAACGATGTGCTGGAGCAACGCCTGGCCGCACTCGAAGGTGGCATCGCCGCGCTGGCGCTGGCCTCCGGCCAAGCGGCGGTGACCTATGCGATCCAGACCATCACCGAGGCGGGTGACAACATCATCGCCAGCACCGCCTTGTACGGCGGCACCTACAACCTGTTGGCCCACACCTTGCCGCTCTCGGGCATCACCACCCGTTTTGCCGACCCGCGCAACCTGGCCAGTTTCGAAGCCCTGTTTGACGACAAGACCAAGGCGGTGTTCATCGAGTCGCTGAGCAACCCGCAAGGCGCGGTGAGTGACATTGCCGCCATTGCCGAGATCGCCCACCGCCACGGTGTGCCGCTGATTGTGGACAACACGGTGGCCACGCCCTACCTGCTGCGCCCGTTTGAACACGGTGCCGACATCGTGGTGCACTCCCTCACCAAGTACCTGGGTGGCCACGGCACCAGCATTGGCGGCGCGATTGTGGACTCGGGCAAGTTCCCTTGGGGCCAGCACAAGGCCCGCTTCAAACGGCTGAACGAGCCCGACGCCAGCTACCACGGTGTGGTCTACACCGAGGCCCTCGGCCCGGCGGCCTACATTGGCCGTGCCCGTGTGGTGCCTTTGCGCAACACCGGTGCGGCGTTGTCGCCGTTCAACGCGTTCCTGATTCTGCAAGGTATCGAGACCCTGGCCTTGCGGATGGACCGCATCAACGACAACACGCTCAAGGTGGCGCAGTTCCTGCAGAGCCACGCCAAAGTGGCCTGGGTCAGCTACGCCGCGTTGCCCAGCCACCCCGACCACGCCCTGACCCAGAAATACCTGGGGGGCAAGGCCTCCGGCCTGCTGACCTTTGGTGTCAAGTCGGCGCCGGGTGAAGGCCGCCAGGCCGGTGCCGCGTTTTTGGATGCGCTCAAGCTGTTCACCCGCCTGGTCAACATTGGCGATGCCAAGTCGCTGGCCACCCACCCTGCCTCCACCACCCACCGCCAGTTGTCGCCAGAGGAACTGATCAAAGCCGGGGTGCCGGAAGACGCGGTGCGCCTGTCGGTCGGCATTGAGCACATCGACGACCTGCTGGCCGACCTGGAAGCCGCACTGCAAGCGGTCTGACCCCGGCTGACGCCGACCTGGCCCTGGTCTCCCTCGTCGCCACCGAGGGAGCCGCCGAGACGACGCACAACTATGCGCCGCGTGTACGGCGGTTTTGTGGCGCGGTTGCCTGGACTTTTTGATGAATTTTCAACAACTCAAATCCATTCGCGAAACGGTGCGCTGCGGTTTTAACCTGACCGAAGTGGCGGCCATGCTGTACACCTCACAGCCCGGGGTGAGCCGCCAGATTCGCGAGCTGGAAGAAGAACTGGGTGTGGACATTTTTGTCCGTGCGGGCAAACGCCTGACCGGGTTGACCGCGCCTGGCCAAGCCTTGTTGCCGATTGTGGACCGGCTGCTGCTGGATTGCGCCAACCTCAAACGCGCCGGCCAGGAGTTCCACGCCCGCCAGGACGGCACCTTGACGGTGGCCGCGACCCACTCGCAGGCCCGATATGCGTTACCCCATGTGGTGCGCGACTTCAGGGCGCTGTACCCGCAGGTCACGCTGCACCTGCACCAGGGTTCGCCCAAACAGATCGCCGAGATGCTGCTCTCGGGTGAGGCCGATCTTGGCGTTGCCACCGAAGCGCTGGCGCAGTACCCGCAGCTGGCCACGCTGCCGTGCTACCGCTGGACCCACAGCATTGTGGTGCCGCCCGAGCACCCGCTGCTGACGCACACCGAACCCGTGACGCTGCAACAGCTCGCCTGCTACCCGCTGATCACCTACAACCAGGGTTTCACCGGGCGATCGCATATCGACCGAGCCTTTCAACTGGCGGGCCTGCACCCTGAGATCGTATTGACGGCGATGGATGCCGACGTGATCAAGACCTATGTCGAGCTGGGCATGGGCGTGGGCATCGTGGCCTCGATCGCGGTGGACCCGGAGCGCGACACCCAGCTGCGCATGCTCGACGCCCGCCACTTGTTCGAGGTCAACCTGACCCGCCTGGCGATCCGCCGTGGCACCTGGTTGCGCGGTTTTGCTTATGGTTTCATCGAAACCTTTGCCCCGACGCTCACCCGGGAGGCGGTCGACAAGGCCCTGGCTGAGCCGCATCTGAGCGGGCACTTCTCTGATGGTGCTGGTGTCTGAACGGGGGATGCCCAGAGGCGAATTCAGCCCGCCCAGCGCAAGCCATCGGGTATCGCGCGTGTCAACAGGTCACTGCGCCTGACCGGTTGCACCAAGTGCAGACTGGGTCGCGGCACCGTCCGTCGGGACGGCGGTTGGGTGATCGCCAAACCCCAGGCCCGGGATGTCACCAACAGAATGCGACGCAGATTGCCCTGGACATCCGATCCGCCAACAAGCGGTGTCCTGGTCATGGTATTGCGCCAGCTCATAGGTATCTTGCCGGTATCAAGACCACCAACACGGCGGACAGCGCCACCCACGCCATCGCTGCGCCCAGCGAGTCAACCAGTTCCCTTCTGCTCAATGGATTGTCTTGGTCCATGTCGAATGCATGGTGTTTTTGCATCATCGCGCCTCCTTGGATCACAACGACCCTGAGCCGAATTCTGCGCAAGGCCACCCCCGTTGTGAACGAAGAAAACCGCGTTTGCTAGTGCAGAAATCATCTATCGCGGCGCCTGCCTCGTCCCGGTTCGTACCCGCTCCCCACCATCCGCGAGGCAACCGCCACAAGACGCTGCGCCAGACCCCGCGGCGACAGCCTGCCCAAACGCTGCCCACACGGGCGCGGACCACGCGTCGCGTTTTGACTTGACCGATCGGCCCAAAACGACATTTTTTTGACACTTATGCACAAAAAATACTTGACATTTTCTGACGGCTTGAAATTCATTCGTCGCAGCTCGGCGCTCGCTATCAACCCCATAGCGATCGTAAGTCTTTGATTTTATTGGCTTGTCTGAATCCTGCCTGATTTTTAGGCAAGTCAAGCAAAGCCTTGATTTGCAAGGCTTGCGGACAGCTCACGCACTGTTATCAACAAAGTTATCCACAGATTTTCTGAATGACTCAAAAATCTCACTTTAAATCAAGCACTTAGAGAGATTTTTGCGAGTCCACTTCAACAAGCTGGCGCAAATGTGATCTTGGCCTTATGTGAAATGCCAATGAGCACCGCCTATCACTGAAGTTCTGGATCACGCGGACTGCCGGACAAGGCCGCATCGCAGTCGCCCGCGCCGCGTCAACACCGCCGCTGAGCCCGCAGCACAGCAGTCGGAAGTCGCTCAGGCGTAAGCCTCCGCCACCGCCCCGGGCTGGAGACCGTGGGCTTCGAGCACATCGGCATAAAAACGCTGCGCCACCTCGGGGTGGGAACGCAGCCGGCCCTTGAGCAGGTTGCGCCCGGTGTGGGCGATCAGCGGGTTGTGCGGGTCGCGGTCCACGCCGCGGGCTTGCGCGGCCAGGGCGGCAGCACCAGCTCGGGCAACTCGGCATCCAGCCGCGGGCTCAGGAAAAAAGCCACCGACAGGCGGTCCACATCGCTGGGTGGGCTGACCACTTGGTGGATGGTGGCGCGCAGATAGCCATTCGACAAGATTTCCAGCACCTCGCCCAAGTTGATGATCAGCGTGCCGGGCATCGGCGGGGCGTCGATCCAGCGACCCGCACTCGGCGCCACCCCGGGGCCGTCACGCTCCCAGACCTGCAGACCGGCCTGGGTGTCCTGCAGCAACAGCGTCAGGCAACCCGAGTCTTTGTGCGGCCCCACGCCCTGGCGCGACTCGCCCTGGGCGCGACCGGGGTAGTGGATGACTTTCAGATGCTGCACCGGTGCGTCGGCAAAAGCGGCATCAAAGCGGTCCTGCGGCTGGCCCAGCGCCAGTGCCAGCGCATGCAGCAGGTGCCCGGCGGTCTCGGTCAGGGTGTCCTGCCAGGCCAGCAGGGTCGGTTTGAGCTGCGGCAAGTAGGCAGGCCACTGGTTGGGCCCTTGCAGCCGGGTCCAGGCGGGCGAGGTCGGCGCCTGCGCCAGCGGTACACGCTCGGCGCCAATGTCAAGTTGCTCGCGCCAGTCGCGCGCGCCACGGGTGATCTCGTCACCAGCGGCGGTGTAGCCGCGAAAGTGCGGTGAATGGGCCATGTGCACGGCCTGCTTATCAGCCTCAGACAAGGCAAAAAAGTCGCGTGCCGCCTGCAACACGGCATCAACCTGTGCCGGGCTGGCACCATAGCCGCGCAGGTAGAAGAAGCCGACATGGTGTGCCGTCTCGCGCAAGCGGGTGACAAACGTGGCGCGCCGCTCGGCATCCCCTGAGGTGAAGTCGCTGAGGTCAAGGATGGGCAGCACCGACCCGGGCGTGGGGGCCGGCGCGCGGGTGGACAGTGTGTGGGCCGAGGGGCCAATGACGGCGGTATCGGCTGAAAAAGTGATGGACATGCGGGGTTCTCCCTGGAACGTGGTGACTTCAGGCGGTGGCAAAAGGTGAACGGATGTCGGACAAAAACTGCTGCGCCCGCGGGTGCTCGGGCGCGTTGAAAAATGCTTGCGGGGTGGCACGCTCCAGCACCTGGCCGGCGTCCATGAACAGCACCCGGTCGGCCACGTCACGGGCAAAACCCATCTCATGGGTGACCACCACCATGGTCATGCCATCACGCGCCAGGCCTTTCATCACCGTCAGCACTTCGCCCACCATTTCGGGGTCGAGCGCGCTGGTGGGCTCGTCAAACAGCATCAGCGGCGGCTCCATGGCCAGGGCGCGGGCGATGGCCACGCGCTGCTGCTGGCCGCCCGACAACTCGGTGGCAAACGCATGCGCCTTGTGCGCCAGGCCGACGCGCTCCAGCAAGGCCATGGCCTGATCCCGAGCCTGAGCCTTGCTCAAACCACGCAGGTGGATCGGCGCCAGGGTGCAGTTCTCCAGCGCGGTCAGGTGCGGGAACAGGTTGAATTGCTGGAACACAAACCCGATGCGCGAGCGAAAGGTGTTCACGTCCAGCCCCTGGGCATGGATGTCCTGGCCGTCAATGTGGATCTTGCCGCCGTGGATGGGCTCCAACCGGTTGAGCGTGCGGATCAAGGTGGATTTGCCCGAACCCGACGGCCCGCACACCACCACCACCTTGCCCTTGTCGACGGACTCCGTCACCTCCACCAGAGCCTGGTAGGCGCCATACCATTTGTTAACGCTATCAAATTGAATCATGTGATTGCCGGTTGAGGAACATGGGCTTTGTCGCGTTGCGACATCCGGCGCTCCAGCCAGTAAGCCAGGCGCGACAAGCCAAAACAGAGGATGAAATAGGTCAGCCCCAGCGTCAGGTAGATCTGGGACGGCAGGGTGAACACCAGGGTGTTGATCTGGGTGGCAATGAAGGACACCTCCGCCAGACCGATGATGTAGCCCAGCGAGGTCTCCTTGATGCTGGAAACAAACTGGTTCACCAGCGAGGGCAGCATGTGGCGCAAGGCCTGGGGCAGCACCACCAGCCGCATCGCCCCCAGGTAACTCAGGCCCAATGAGCGTGCGGCTTCCATCTGCCCCTTGGGCAAGCCCTGGATGCCCGCGCGCACGATCTCGGCCAGGTAAGCCGCATCAAACACCACCAGGGCGATGAGCATGGTGGCGAACTGGTCGGTCTTGACCCCGGTGACGCTGGGCAGGAAAAAGTAGGCCCAGAACACCACCATCAGCAGCGGCGTGGCGCGCACCACATACACCAGGGCCGTGATGGGCAGACGCACCCAGACCCAGGGGCTGACGCGCCCCAGACCCAGCAGCAGGCCCAAAGGCAGCGCCAGCAGCAGCCCCAGCGAGGCCAGCAACAGCGTGAGCGCCAGCCCGCCCAGCGGCCCTTGCGGGTACCGGCCGAACAGAAAATACAGCCAGTAAGTATCAATAACTTCGAGAAAACTCATACAGCGCGGGCCGGGTAAAAGCGTTGGTAAGCCACCGCCAGACCGGTGATCAGCAGCGAGATGCTCAGGTAAGCGGCGGTGGCAAAGACAAAGGCTTCGACACTGCGAAAGGTCTCTGTTTCCACCTTGGCCGCCTGGTACATCAGCTCGGCGGTGCCGATCACGGTGGCGATGCTGGTGTTTTTCCAGAGGTTGAGCGTTTGCGAGATCAGCGGTGGCACGGTGACCCGGAGTGCCTGCGGCAGGATGATCAGGCGCATGCTGCGAAAGAAGCCAAAGCCCAGCGCCCGGCTGGCCTCGAACTGGCCGTGCGGAATGGCGCGGATGCCGCTGCGCAGGTCTTCCGACATGTAGGCGGCGGTGTAAAACGTCAGCGCCGCCACGGCAGCGATGGCCTCGTAGTTGTGGGCATACAGCCATTCGCGGCTGGCCTCGGGCAGCAGTTCCGGGGCGCCAAAGTACCAGAACAACATGTGCGCCAGCAGCGGCACATTGCGGATGGCTTCCACAAACAGCCAGGCGCTGATGCGCAGGGCGCGAAAGGCTGACAGGCGAGAGAGTGCCACCAGCAAGGCCAGCGGCAGCGCCAGCAGCAAGGTGGCGCCCAACAATTGCAAGGAGAGCTTCAGGCCCGCCACCAGCATGGCGTGGTAGGGGCCTGAAGTGATGAGGGACAAGTCAAACACAGCGATCCAGATCAGGTTTCAAAATGTGGCAGGCATCACCGGCGCTGGCTGGGGCCAGCCCTGCGCCGCCCGGTGCTGGATCAACCTTCGATCTTGTCGGATTCGATCTTGAAGTCACGCTTGGGGAACAGCTTGAGCTTGGACTCGGGGCCGTACCATTTCAGGAACACCTTGTTGGCTTCGCCGGATTTCTCCAGGCCGCGCAGCGCGTCATCCACCGCCGCCTTGACCGCCACTTCACCCTTCTTGATGCCAAAGGCCAGCGGCTCGACATTCAGGTTCTGCGGCAGGATCTGGTAATCCTTGCTCTTGTCGCCGAGCTTGGCAAAGTCGGCCAGCAGGCTCACCTCATCGTTGATGTAGGCCGTACCCTTGCCCTGTTGCAGCGCCTGGAAGGCTTGCTGGGTAGACTCGAAGGTCACGACTTCCGCCGTCGGCACCACCTTCAGCAGGTTCGGGCCTTGCGTGCCGCCCTTGACGGTCAGCGCCTTCTTGCCAGCGAGTTCGCTCACGTTGTTGATCCCACTGCTCTTCTTGACCAGCACCTTGGAGCCGGTGACAAAGTGGGTCAGGGCGAAGTCCACCTGCGACTCACGCTCCTTGTTGTGGGTGAGCGAGGCGGCCAGCACATCCACATGGCCTTGTTGCAGCTCCGGAATCCGCGCGGCCACGGCCAGTTGCTTGAACACCGGCTTGACCCCGATCTGTTTGGCCACGGCGGTGGCCAGATCAATTTCGTAGCCGACAAATTCGCGGGTCTTGGGGTCAACAAAACTGTTGGGTTCGTCAATGCCGAGCACGCCAAAAACGATTTCGCCTTTTTTCTTGATGTCGGCCAACTGGTCAGCCTGGGCGCTGAAGCTGGTGAAGGTGATCAATGAGGCCAGCAAGGTGCTGAGCAGTGAGGAAAGTCGCATGAGTTACTCCATTCAATAGTGGCAAGGTTGAAACAGCACAAGCCGGTGCAGCGCGGGGCCATACCGGCCTTGTCGCCGCCACACATCGACTTGTTGTGCTCACTTTATTCAGAAGACGCCCGCCCGTGAACGAAGGAAAACAGATAAGCAAGTTGGAAAAAAACCTGCCAACGGCGGCATCGGTGGTGGCCCTGGGTGGCCTCCAGAAGTCACGCCCCAGCCTGTCCTTATGCAAATCATGGATGAGCTAATACGAAGAACTTCGTTGTCGCAGGCGGTGGGCGTGCCTAGCATCACGGCGCTTTATCAACTTCGGACAAGATGCCATGAATTTCAAAAAACTGATCACACCGTGGGTCGCAGTTGCGGCTCTTTTGGGTGCCAACAGCCTGTTTGCACAAACCAAGGAAGTCACATTCGCCTACCAGGACATGCTGGTGCCCCTGCGTACCCTGATTGAATCCGGCGAGCTGGAAAAAACCACGGGCTACAAGATCAACTGGCGCCAATTTGGCGGCGGAGCGGATGTGGTGCGAGCCCTGTCGGCTGGCGATGTGCAAATTGGTGAGGCGGGCTCCAGCCCGATTGCTGCGGCGGCCAGCCAGGGGCAAGACATCAAGTTGTTCTGGATTCTGGACGACATTGCCGATGCCGAAGCCCTGGTGGCACGCAAGGGCAGTGGCATCACGGGCTGGAAAGACCTCAAGGGTAAAAAAGTCGCCACACCCTTCGTATCAACCGCGCACTACCAGTTGCTGGTGGGGCTGAAGCTCGAAGGCGTTGAGCCCAAAGATGTCAGCGTGGTCAACCTGCGGCCACCAGAAATCGGCGCAGCCTGGGAGCGTGGCGACATTGATGCCGCCTTCATCTGGGACCCGGTCCTCTCCCGCATCAAGGCCACCGGCACACCGATTGCCACCTCGGGCAGCATCGGCAAGAAAGGCCACCCCACGTTCGACGGCCTGGTCGTGAACGGCAAGTGGGCCGCTGCCAACGAAGGTTTTGTGGTCGCCCTCGTCAAGGCCTTGGCAAAGGCCGATGACAGCTACCGAACAAATCCATCAAAGTGGACCGCAGACTCACCGGAAATCAAGGCCATTGCCAAATGGAGCAAAGCGGATCCGAACGGTGTGCCCGCCGCCATTGCCCTGTACAAATTTCCCACGCTGCAAGAGCAACTGTCCAGCACCTGGCTGGGCGGTGGCGCCGCCACAGCACTCAGTCACACGGCCGTGTTCCTGAAAGAGCAAGGGCGCATTCAGGAAGTCAAACCCGACTACAACGCGTATGTGAGCACCCGCTACGTTCGTCAAGCGCTGGGCCAGTAAATGTTGCGCACCCCCGCCACCACGCTGCACATTCACGACCTCACCGTGCGGTATGGCACAGCCCAGGGCCCGCGGGTGGCCTTGGCCAATGTCAACTTGCAACTCGCGGGTGACGACTTTGTGGTGGCCATCGGCGCGTCCGGTTGCGGCAAAACCACTTTGCTCAATTGCATCGCCGGTTTCTTGCCCGCGTCATCCGGACAACTGGTGTTGAACGGGGTGCCCATCCAAGGCCCCGGCGCAGAGCGTGGCGTGGTGTTTCAAAAGAACGCCTTGCTGCCCTGGCTGGGTGTGCTGGACAACGTGGCACTGCCCCTCAAGCTGCGTGGCATCGGCAAGGCGCAGCGGCATGACATCGCGCGGGCCAAATTGGCGCTGGTGGGCTTGTCAGATTTGGAGGACCGCGCGGTGTGGGAGCTTTCGGGAGGCATGCAGCAGCGTGTCGGCATTGCCCGGGCGCTGGCCAGTGACCCGGCGGTGCTGCTGATGGACGAACCCTTGGGGGCGCTGGATGCCTTTACCCGCGAAGGCATCCAGGAAACTTTGCTGCGCGCCTGGGCGCAAACCCGAAAGATGGTGTTTTTCATCACCCACTCGGTGGAAGAGGCGCTGTTTTTGGGAACCCGTCTGGTGGTGATGACACCGCACCCGGGCACGGTGGCAAAGGTGATGGACGACTTGCCGTTTTCACGGCAGTTTCTGGCCGGTGCAGATGCTCGCCAGATCAAATCGCAGGCGGAGTTCATCGACCTGCGAGAAGAGGTACTCGACCTGATTTATCGCAAAGAGCATGTGTATGGTTAGCGAAGTAATCGGCCCGCCTGCGCCGCAAATCGTTCCGAAGAAACACGTGGCGCGGGCGTTGCAAATGTGGCAAGGTGGAGCGTGGCACAGGCAAAGACCGGTGTAGCAATGGTGCATATTG
>NZ_JAJCTH010000031.1 GCF_020594515.1 Rhodoferax sp. U2-2l | reverse complement strand
TGAACGCGTTACTCAAGAGACTCGACAAAGCCATTGGGAAGTTCTACGCCGATGATGAAATCGTCGACGAAATAAACGGCGACTGATTCAGGACGCGCCGTCAAGGTGGCACGGCTGGACGCTTACGGTACAGTGTTGGTTGGGCGCTTGCTGGGGTGTTGCCGCTGAGGGTGGTGCGCCACCTGCCTCATCACGCGAATGGGTTCTGCGCCAGGCAACCCCACCACCCGCCTTCAACAGTGTTTGATGCTACTGATGTCAGGCCGGTTCGGATCAGTTTCTCAATTTCAATTGGCGAATAACTGACGTTAAAGTCTGTTGCTACGAGCGGGCCACTCGAAGCATAGACATTACTGTGAAACTTTTGGGACCGCTTTATTTCTGTGGATAACAAGCGCTTGGCTTCTTATCACTCGTCCTTGTGCTGATACGCCTATCCGGACGTCGCGCTCCTTACCAGCGTCCACTTGTTTCGCGAGTGAGTTTGGGTCTATGCCCCAAACTCCAGCAATCGATTCCAAAACAGCGCCGCATAGGTTTCGTGGCAATCCGTTATTTGCGGTCACACCGCTTCCACCATATTCCATCACGCGGTCTGATCCTTGAAAGACAACCACTGTCCCGGAAGAGCTAGTAAAAAGCACGTTGTCATCCGCGATGAAATCATCCTCGTGTTTGAGTTCAGTGTCTTTGACGAAATGATCGACAACTAGGACGACGTCGGAGAGATCCATGTTTCGGATATCAAGCGTCGACACCCATTTCCCGCGATGAATTGCGATAGGCAGCAGACCGGTATCGCCACCGCAAAGCCGAACAATTTCTGCTGCAGAAGCCAGTGCCTCGGGTGCAGAGTAGAGGTTGGGTAATAGGCCCGCTTGTTCATTTGCCCAACTGCTTAGCACATCAGGGGCAACTATCGGGCACGCACTATCACGTGCCGCCTTGGTTGATTCGCCTAGTATCACCCCCGCAATACCTTGCAATGGAGAAGCGGCGAAGCCTCCAACGCAAAGTGTTCCCCTTAACCATGGCTCTCTCAGCCTATATGAGTGAAGTCCAGCGGCAGTCACTGCGGCGCGTCCAACAATCGAACCATTCTCGGTTGTCAGAAACCTCAGATTAGATGCCGCGGTACCTGCAAATTTTTCGAATTGATCGGGTCCAATCTGTTTATCCGGGTCGAATGGCTCCAGACGACGCAAAAGCTCGATTCCTTCGACCGTTATCCAGTCATTGGTATTGCATGCCACGATGATTCCTGTAGACGTTTCCACGGTAAGTTTTGCATCGAGAGCCGGAGCAATTTGCCTACACGCTTCAACTAGCGTCAGTGGCGGTTTATCTCCCCAGGTTGAGAGAATCCCTCCAGTCTCGCCCGGAGGTATCTTGAGGCGTAGAGAAATGACCGTACCACCATCGCGTAGTTGCTCCACCTTCGTGGCCGGGCGCAGAATTGGTCTGCCTTCTAGACCTGACCCGAACTCGAGAACAAGGGTGTCTTTTGCGGCGGCATCAGGCCTCCTGGTTACTACCGTCACCTTATCCGCAGCCATGAAGACCGAAAAGAAGCCGATGCCATATCGGCCTGTTGCTCGGAAACCAGATGACAGTAGACCGGGAAACTCCTCCTGTACTTGAGGTTTAGCCCAAAAGCTATTGCCAAAGTCAAGTAGAAACTCCGTCAACACTCGTCGGGACATACCGACACCATTGTCCTCAACGCGCAATGTGTGTACCGAATCCTCATATGTCAGTGCAACCTTAATTTCGCCGAAATCAGAAGGACGCTCTTCATAGTGGCGGCGGGCGCGTATGGCGTCGCTAGCGTTTTGAATGAGCTCTCGAAGTGGGACGCGCGGCCTCTTCCCATATAGCTCTTCACCCCCGAGACTGCGAATGATGTTGGGCAGATCTGAGATTTGCACTATTGCATTAATGGGATGCCAGTCAGTGGTTTGAATATATTTGGCCAACCGCTCTGGCGCATCCACGCCAGCAACACGTCGCGCGTTGAAGCGTGGCATCGCCCTATCCGAAAGTAGAGAGTCAATTTGGCGAAGTTCCTTGTCGATCATTCTGAGAGTGTCTAGGCAAAGCCACCACGCTCGGGCATCAGCTAGGCTAAAGGCCAACCCGCTGGTGTAAACCAAAGCACCATCTCTTACATAAGCTTTATTGATGCGTTCTTGGAACGTCCAATGCGCGATGGAGGCCGGGCCTATACCGGCAAAGGACTTCTGAAAAGTTGGCGCTCGACGCGCATCCACATGAGATGCGTCAGACGCACGCAGTATGCAAGCTAGCTTCAGAGGGTCAATTGTCCAGCCTGTTGGAGCCCAATGTGGTGCGCCAACTGTCTTGTCAAAGGTTCGCTCCACTTCCCCGATGGACCACCAATGGCTATGAGCGATTTGACCTATGAGTCGGCCAAAGGTCTGACGCAATTCGGTGTCTTCGATCAAGTACTGCGGAGTTGATGCGTTTTTATCAAATGCGAGGAATGCGAGTTTTTCGGCGTTTTCCGCATGCAACTGCCGAAGAAGATCAAAAATAATGCGATGACGTATGCATTCATCTGGGTTGTCAACTTGAGCTTCAGTCGGTGGTCCAGTGTTTCGGTCGGCATACGCAGAGAAGACAAGATCTCGCCAGCGACTGTCAGCTTTTAGCGCCTTGAATCCTCCAGGCGTTGCGGCGAGAGACATGGCAAGGTCGTGTAGAAGAAACGCGCCACCGAGTACGTATGCTTCCGTTGGCGTTATCGGATAGTCTGCCCCTGTAATCTGCGAAGCGACCTCCCACAGTGCATCAAGATGCGTTATGTCGTGAATCGTAAGGTCTGGTAGGTCCTTTCCTATTTCAGTTGCAAGCTGTGAAGCGCGATGTCTGAATCCAATGAATGATGAACGTAACCGTTCCCGCTCTGATTCATGAGGATCATGGTCAATGGACGCGAGTGACGTGCGCCAGATATCAGACTTTGAAACGGTAACGCTAAATTCATTCATATTCTAGGCTCCCTTCGTGATCCAAATTATGCCTAGTGGCGGGTTGGTCTCGCCCCAAAAAAAGCGCAGCCTTGTAGCCCCCACATATTCCGACGGCGTGCTCCACATCAGACGGTGTCCGAGTTGAAGACAGGCCCCCCCCCCAGATATTGAAGGAAAATGACCTCCAGACCTCATAACATAAGGGCAAGTAGCTATAAATTTCAGATCCGTCATGCCAATGCCCAATCCATCTGCTCCCACACCTACCAGTCCAATCGGCACGTTGTTACAGGTGGACGGCCTGACGTTTCATGTGCCGCAGCGCGCCTTGTTCAGCCGCTGGTCGGCGTGCATTGGCCCAGGCGTAACGCTGGTGCAGGGTGGTGAGAACAGCGGCAAAACCAGCTTGCTGCGTCTGCTGGCGGGTGATCTGGCGGAGCAGGCGGGCAGCTTGCAGATCAAGGGGGCGTCTTTGCAGCCGCAGCCTTTGGCTTACCTGCAGCAGGTGTTCTGGATCGACCCGCGTACCGAGGTGTTTGACGCCCTCAGCCCCCATCAGTTTTTTGCACAACAGCGCGCCTAGTGGCCGGGCTTTTTGCTTGCCGATGCACCCGCCTGGGCTGAGCTGCTGGCGGGGTTGTCGCTGGTCGAGCATCTGGACAAGCCGCTCTACATGTTGTCCACCGGCAGCAAACGCAAGGTCTGGCAAGCGGCGGCGTTTGCTGCGGTGACTTTGCTTGACGACCCGCTGGCCGTGCTGGACCGGGCTTCTATCCGGTATGTGTTGCGCCAGTTGGAGCTTGCTTCACAGCACACGGATCGCGCTCTGGTGCTGGCACAGTACGAAGCGCCTGCGGGTGTGGCCTTGGCGCAGGTGATCGATCTGGGCGACTGACGCCGTTGCCAACCTGCTGCGCCTTGGTGACGCCGCCGTCCTGCGCGAAGCAGCGCGGCGTGGCACATCACGGGCTGAGCTTGCCGCTGTCCCCTGACATTCGCCTGGAGTACGCCGTCAGCTTCAAAAAATGGGGGGCGACAAAGCCCTCTCACCCTGGGGCGCGCTCGTGCTCAGCGGTGGTGATGCTCTCGCTCAGCCGAAAGCGATTGGCGCGGCGAGGTTGCGCATCAAGGCCACGACGCTCCAGCCGGCAATGGCGCTGGTGCGGGAATAAGTGTCGACAACAACATGAACCTCTTCACCACGAACCTCAATGCGGTGATCGTCACCCAGGAAGCCCGGCACACTGTTGATACTGACCTGCGTGGCAGCCACACCTGCCGTGGCAAGCGCCGTGGCCACAGACACGTTGACCTTGGTCGGGAACAGGCTGATCGCGTCACGGGCATTGCCCGAGAACACCTCGCTTGGCGCACTGGCCGTCAGCAACTCCTCATTGAAGATGGGCGTACCGCGCAGTGACGCAGGCCCTTTCTCGGTGCGGATGCCGGCGTCAATGGCACTCATCAGCGCGGCAGTGCGCAGCACATCGAAGCCACCGATCGCACCCGACGCAAGGTGCACCCGCCGTCCCGTTGTGCGCGCAAGCGTTTCGATATGAGCGAGAAAGTCTGCGTCGGCGAAGGCGCCGATGGACAGCACAATCAGGTTGGCTCCTGCGCTTAACGTGGGTTGGGCAATGTCACGCAGCAAACCGGGTGACGCCGCCTCCACCACATAGTCAGGTCGCAGCGCGAGCAACTCGTCGAGGGTTGCGCAAGGCTGGCAGGCGTTCTTGTCGGCCAGTGCTGCTGTGGATGCCGCGTTGTGATCAAAACAACCGACCAGTTCATAGTCCGCCAGCAGTCCCTGCCGCCAGGCGTCAGCCACGATGTTGCCGAGAAAACCGCAACCGGCGATGGCAAACTTCAATTTGTGCATGTTTCTGTCCTCTGTTTTTCTGAGGTGGCGATTTTCGCATTCAGGTGGTCACACCCGTGACGCGGCACAAGTCGCAACCCATGGCTTGTCGGACAGCCCTTTTAAAATAAGGACATATTGCTATGAAACTTGGATAATCCATGTCCGTTCCCACGCCGCTTGTCACCGCCCCCTGCAGCCCGCAAAACACGCTCCTGCGGGTGGACGGGCTGGCGTTTTCTTACCCGCAGCGTGTGCTGTTTGACGGCTGGTCGGCCTGTATCGGCCCCGGTGTTACCCTGGTGCGGGGTGGGGAGAGCAGTGGCAAAACCAGCTTGTTGCGCCTGCTGGCCGGTGATCTGGCGGCGCAGGCGGGCAGTTTGCAGATCAAGGGCGTGTTTTTGCAGGCGCAGCCAGAGGATTACCGTCGGTCGGTGTTCTGGATCGACCCGCGCACGGATGTTTTTGACGCCATTTGCCCCAACCAGTTTTTCGCACAGCAGCGCGCCAAGTGGCCGGGCTTTTTGCCTGCTGATGCAGCCGCCTGGACCGACTTGCTGGCCGGGCTGTCGCTCAGCGAGCATCTGGACAAGCCGCTGTACATGTTGTCTACCGGCAGCAAACGCAAGGTCTGGCTGGCGGCGGCGTTTGCGGCGGGGGCCACGCTGACCTTGCTGGATGACCCATTTGTGGCGCTGGACAAGGCCTCCATCCGTTATGTGCTGCAGTTGCTGGCTGCGGCCGCCGGGCAGGGCCAACGCGCCTGTGTGGTGGCGTATTACGAAGCCCCGCCGGGGGTGGCGCTGGCACAGGTGATTGATCTGGGTGATTAACTCCCACGCACCAGCCCGGTAGCCGGGCTGGTGCGCCCATGTTGGCCACCCGCACCGCAATTGGGTGGGTCGGGGCGCGTTGCGCACCAAGTGCGTGCAATGTTGTATGCAATCCTGAAATTGGGTTGTACACAATCCTGGCACAGCTTTTGCGATGTGTTGGCTATGAACGCCAAAACGCATGCATCTCCCCGCGACGCCGTTGAACTGGTGGCGCTGACCAAAAACTACGGTTCGGGCAAGCCCGCTGTGGATGGCATCAACCTGCGCATCGCCAGTGGCAGCTACTGCTGTTTGCTGGGGCCTTCGGGTTGCGGCAAAAGCACCACGCTGCGCATGATTGCCGGGCACGAGTCGGTGACGGCTGGCGACATCCTGCTGGAAAACCGCAACATCACCGACTTGCCCGCCGCCGCACGCGGCACCGCCATGATGTTCCAGAGTTTTGCATTGTTCCCGCACCTGAGTGCGCTGGACAACGTGGCTTTCAGCCTCAAGATGAAAGGCGTGGACAAGGCCACGCGCCACAAGCAGGCGGCTGATTTGCTGGAGCGGGTGGCCATGGGCCACCTGAGCGCGCGCAAACCGGGTGAGTTGTCGGGTGGCCAGCAGCAGCGGGTGGCGCTGGCGCGGGCCTTGATCACCCAGCCGCGTGTGTTGTTGCTGGACGAGCCGCTGTCGGCGCTGGACCCGTTTTTGCGCATCCAGATGCGCGCCGAGTTGCGCCGCTGGCAAAAAGAGCTGGGCCTGACCTTCATCCACGTCACCCACTCGCAGGAAGAGGCGATGGCCCTGGCCGACACCATGGTGGTGATGAACCACGGTGTGATCGAACAGATGGGCAGCCCGCATGAGATCTACAACCGCCCGGTCAGTGAGTTTGTCGCCCGTTTTATGGGTGGCCACAACGTGCTGACCACGCCTGTCGGCAAGATCAGTGTGCGCACCGACCACATGCAGCTGGCCCCCGATGTGCCCGACCTGGCCGACGGCGCGGGCAACCAGCGTGCGGTGATCACCGACATTGAATACCAGGGCACCTATGTGCTGGTGGGTTTGCAAAAGCCGGGTGTGGCCATCTCAGCCAGCGCCACCGCCGAGATGTCGGTGATGGTGCCCGAGGCCACGTTTGCGGCCCGACCGTTCCAGCTGGGTGAGCAGGTGCAACTGAGGTGGTCGCCCCAAGCCTCCCACGCGCTGGCTCACTAACACCCAACCGTTCTTCTCCCCCCACCACTTCGCAAGAAGATTTTTCAGCCCTCCAGGAGTTTTTGCCATGACTGACATCACCAAAACCATCACCGACATCGCCAGCGGTGTTGCCACCGGGGCGCTGAGCGCTTCTGTGCCACGCCGCAGCCTGCTCAAAGGCACGGCCGGCATTCTGGCCGCCGGCATGTTCCCGGCTGTGCATGCGGCCGAGCCGATCGTGCTGCGTTACCTGGGCACCGCAGTGAACCAGGACAAGGCCATTGGTGAAAAGTTTGAAAAAGACACCGGCATCAAGATCCAATACGTGGCCGTGACCACCGACGATGTGACCAAACGTGCTGTCACCGCCCCCAACAGCTTTGACCTGATCGACACCGAATACTTCTCCTTGAAGAAGATCGTGCCCACCGGCAATTTGAAGGGCATTGACGTCAAGCGCATCAAGAACGCTGACAAGATCACCAGCCTGTTCACCACCGGCACCGTGGCTGGCAAGTTGGTGGGTGACCAGGGCACGGCACCCAAGAAAGTGATTTTTCTGGAGGGCGAAAAGAGCAAAGTGTTTGCCAAGTCGCCCACGCAGTTCATGTCCTTGATTCCGACCACCTACAACGCCGACACACTGGGCATCCGCCCGGACCTGATCAAGCGCCCGATCAACTCCTGGGCTGAGCTGCTGAACCCCGAATTCAAGGGCAAGTCTGCCATTCTGAACATCCCGTCGATCGGCATCATGGATGCCGCCATGGTGGTGGAAGCCATGGGTCTCTACAAGTACCCCGACAAAGGCAACATGACCAAGGCCGAAATCGACCTGACCATCAAGACCCTGATCGAAGCCAAAAAAGCCGGCCAGTTCCGCGCCCTGTGGAAAGACTTCAACGAATCCGTCAACCTGATGGCCTCGGGCGAAGTGGTGATTCAGTCGATGTGGTCACCGGCTGTGACCACGGTGCGCACCAAGGGCATTGCCTGCAACTTCCAGCCTTTGAAAGAAGGTTACCGCGCCTGGGCTGCCGGTTTTGGCCTGCCTGCCACCTTGTCTGGTCGCAAGCTCGATGGTGCTTATGAGTTCATCAACTGGTTCCTCGACGGCTGGGCCGGTGCCTACCTGAACCGCCAGGGTTATTACAGCGCCGTGCTCGACACCGCCAAGTCCAAGATGGAATCCTACGAATGGGCCTACTGGATGGAAGGCAAGGCCGCCACCCAAGACATCAAGAGCCCGAACGGCGACGTGTTGGCCAAGGCCGGTCAGATCCGCGACGGTGGCAGCTACGAAGCCCGCATGGGTGGCATCGCCTGCTGGAATGCGGTGATGGACGAGAACAACTACATGGTTCAGAAGTGGAATGAGTTTGTAGCAGCCTGACCTTGACCGCTCCCTCTCCCGCCCGCGGGAGAGGGTAGGGGTGAGGGCAGGCGGTGCAGCCATCGGTTATGTATTTATTTGATAGCTGTATCCCCTTGTAGATAAAGGGCTAGAAGCCAATTTCACTTATAAAAGCTGCTAGATCAGATGAGCGCCACAGCCCCTCACCCCATCCCTCTCCCCCAAGGGGCGAGGGTGCAAGACATGAAACACACACCATGAGCACATCCACCACAACCCTCCCAGCCTCCACCCAGGCACCCGGTCGCAGCATTGCGGCGTGGTGGCAGGCGATGCCGCTTTCCCTGGTGTTTGTGCTGTTTTTCCTGATCCCGCTGGCGCTGATCGGCATGGTCAGCTTCTGGGACTTCAATGAATACGAGTTGTTGCCCGCTTTCACCTTCAAAAACTATGTGTCGGTGTTTGACGGCTGCAGCAACATGGACGAGATGTGTGTCACCTTCAAGACCTACCTGTCCACCTTCAAATTCAGTTTTCTGGTCTGGCTGATCACGCTGGTGATTGGTTTCACCGTTTCTTACTTTCTGGCGTTTCATGTGCGTACCAGTGGCATGCAGACGCTGCTGTTTGTGTTGTGCACCATCCCGTTTTGGACCAGCAATGTGATCCGCATGATCTCGTGGGTGCCGCTGCTGGGGCGTAACGGGCTGGTGAACCAGAGCCTGCAGGGCATCGGGCTGATCAACACACCCATCGAGTGGTTGTTGTTCTCCGACTTTTCGGTGGTGCTGGCCTTTGTGCACCTCTACACCATGTTCATGATCGTGCCGATTTTCAACAGCATGATGCGCATCGACCGCAGCCTGATCGAGGCCGCCAACGACAGCGGCGCCAGCGCCTGGCAGACGCTGTGGAACGTGATCGTGCCTTTGTCGCGCACCGGCATCATCATCGGCTCGATTTTTGTCATCACCATCGTCATGGGTGACTTTGTGACGATTGGCGTCATGGGCGGCCAGCAGATTGCGTCCATCGGCAAGATCATCCAGGTGCAAACCTCTTACCTGCAGTTTCCGCTGGCAGCGGCCAATGCGGTGATTTTGTTGAGCATTGTGCTGATGATCATCTGGGCCTTGACTCGACTCGTTGATATTCGCAAGGAGCTCTGATCATGAACAAAGACCAACGCTCCGCAGGCTTCTGGTTTCTGGCGCTGTTTTTCACCGCCTTTGTGTTGTTCCTCTATGGCCCGATGCTGGTCATTGTGGTGCTCAGTTTTCAGGGACCCGAAGGTGGTCTGACTTTCCCGCTGCGGGGTTTCTCGCTGCACTGGTTTTACAAGCTGGCCGAGGGCCTGGGTGTGGTGGACATCGGCGCCGCGCTCAAACGCTCGCTGGCGCTGGGCACGGCGGTGATGGCGCTCACCGTGTTGTTTTCTGTGCTGGCCGGGCTGGCGTTTCGCAAAAAGCTGGCCGGTGGCAACACCTTGTTTTATGTGGTGGTGGCCAGCCTGATCATGCCGTCGATCATTGTGTCGCTCGGCATCGGGCTCGAGTTCCGGCTGATCGATACCGGCCTCAAATGGGCGCTTGAAGCCTTGGGCATGACCAGCACGCTGGAGGAATACGGCAGCTCGCTGGGCCTGTTCACCTCGGCCCTGGGGGCGCACCTGACCTGGACGTTGCCCTTTGGCCTGCTGATCATGTTTGCGGTGTTCAACCGCTTTAACCCGGCTTACGAGGAAGCCGCGCGTGACTTGGGTGCCACACCCTGGCAAGGGTTCAGGCATGTGGTGCTGCCGCTGATTGCGCCGTCCATCGTCGGCATTGGCATGTTTGGTTTCACCTTGAGCTGGGACGAAATTGCCCGCACCTCACAAGCCATTGGGGATGTCAACACCCTGCCGCTGGAGTTACAGGGCCTGACCACCACCGTCACCACCCCATCGATTTACGCCCTGGGCACCGTTACCACCGTCATATCATTGCTGGTGATGGCCCTGGCGATTGGCCTGGCCTGGTGGCTCAAGCAAAGACAAAACAAGGGTTGAGAATGAGTGAGTTAGCCGCGCCGCTGTCCGATGCCGAGATGTACGAGCGGGTGATTTCGGCCATTCTGGACCACAAGCTGCCGCCCGGCACCAAGCTGGTGGAAGACAAGCTGGCCAGCGCGTTTGGCGTGTCGCGCACACGCATCCGCCCGGTGCTGGTGCGCCTGGCCAACGAGCAGGTGGTCACCCTCACACCCAACCGTGGCGCCACCATTGCCCAGCCTACTGAAAATGAGGCGCGCGAGGTGTTTGAGGTGCGCCGCCTGATTGAGCCGTCGTTGGTGGAGCTGTTCATCGCCAAAGCTTCTGATGCCGACATGCAGTTGCTCAAAGCCTGTATCGACGACGAAGAGGCGGCCCGCTTGGCCGGTGACATGCGCCGCGCCATCCGCTTGTCGGGTGAATTCCACTCGCTGATCGCCGAGGGCGCTGACCACCAGACGCTGGCGCGCATCCTGCGCGAGCTCACCTCACGGACCACCCTGGTGTTGATGACCTACGGCCTCACGCCGGAGCGCGAGCGCACGGATGCCGCCTTTTGTGGCTGCAACGAACACCGCGCCTTGCTCGACGCGATCCGCCTGCGTGACACCAAAGAAGCCGCCAAACGCATGCGTGAACACCTGGCGCGGCTCGAAGCCCAGCTGCAGTTCAACACCGCAGACGACACCCCGCCCGATCTCAACGCCTTGTTTGGCGCAACGACCTGATTCCCGCCATGCGTCAACTCCTGGTCATCAACCCCAACACCTCGGCCAGCGTCACTGCGCTATTGCAGCAGCATGTGCAAACCGCTGCCGGTTCCCATGTGACCGTGCGCTCGATCACCGCGCGTTTTGGCGCGCCCTATATTTCGGACGAAGCCAGCTACGCAGTGGCAGCCCATGCCGCACTCGACGCCTGGGCGGCTGCACTGACTGCGCCAGAGGGGCGGCCCGACGCGGTGTTAATTGGCTGTTTCGGCGACCCCGGCTTACAAGCCCTGCGCGAAAGCAGCCCGGTGCCAGTCACCGGCCTGGCCGAGGCCGCGTTCATCGAGGCCGCGCGCCATGGCCGGTTTGCCATCGTGACCGGGGGTGAGCGCTGGGCGCCGATCCTGCAGCGGCTGGCGCAGTCGCTCGGTCACGCCCAGGCGCTGGCGGGCATCCACACCGTGGCGCCGACCGGCGCGCAACTCGCGGCCGACCCGGTGGCCGCGCGCCAGCTCTTGACCGAGGCCTGCCTGAACGCCGTGCGCCAACTCGGGGTGCAAACCGTGATCCTGGGCGGCGCCGGGCTGGCTGGCATGGCCGCGCAGATTCAGCCTTTTGTCAATGTGCCGATTGTCGACAGCGTCATTGCCGGGGCCACCTGGGCACTGCGCAACTCACCTTTGCCGCCGCAGCGCCAAGCCCCGGGTTTTGATGTGCCCTGGGTCAAGCTGTCAGCCGACATGACGCAACTCGGTTTGCCGCAAGAGATGGCTTGAAGGAAGCCTCCAGCCCAGGCCAATCAAGGGCTGCCAGCGGTGACCTGGGTGATATTTTCTGTTGGACCGCGGGCGTTTGGCGGCTGCTGCAACCCTTCAGACTCAGGCCATGGATGCGTCAAAGTACCGGCGCTGGCGCATCACCAGCACAAACACAATCGCCCCCAGATTCATCAGCAGCGCGTAGACCACGCTGGGGGCACTCATCGCGGGTGAGGCCAGCAACTGCAGGCAGACAAAAATGCCCAGCGCCGAGTTCTGCAACCCACATTCGGTGACGATGGCGATGCGGTCGGTATGTTGTAACCGCGCCTGCGTGGCCAGCAGGTAGGCGCAGCCCAGAATCAGCGCATTGAGCAGCAGTGTGGCCGGGCCCAGCGTGGGCAGGTGTTGCCACAACACGGCACGCTGGTCCCAGAAGGTGGCCAGCACAATCAGCAGGAACAAGGTGGTGGCCACTTTGGACGCCACGGGCTCCAAGCGCGCCACCAGCTTCGGAAGTTTCCAGCGCAGGGCCATGCCCAGCAGCACTGGCAGCGTGGTCAGCAGGAAGATGCTGCGCACCATCGGGGCCAGCGGCAACTGCGCCGTCAGGCTGCTGCCCATAAAAAACTGCAGCGCGGTGTTGATGATCAGTGGCAGCGTCAGCATCGAGGCCAGGCTGGTCACCGCGGTGAGTGAGATCGACAACGCGGTGTCACCGCGCGCCAGGTGGGTGAGCAGGCCCGAGCTGACCCCGCCCGGGCAGGCGGCCAGCACCATCAGGCCCACGGCCATCACCGGGTCCAGCCCGAGCAGTGTGGCCACGGCAAACCCGGCCAGTGGCACCAGCAGCATCTGCCCGGCCAAGCCCATCAGCAGCGCCTTGGGCCGCTGCGCCACGCGGCGGAAATCGGCCAACACCAGGGTCAGGCCCAGGTAAAACATGATGAAGGCCAGCGCCAGCGGCAACAGGGTCTGCACCACCGCCGGGTTCACAGGAAAACACCTACCGATAACAACAGCCCCAGCAACAGCCCCAGTTTGGCCGTGGCACCGAGCAGCTGGTTAAGCTGCGCCCCGGAGGCCTGGCGACGCAGCTGGGGCAATAGTTTGAGCGCGTGGGGAATGGCCAGCCAGGCCAGCATGGCCCCGATGTGCCCGAGCCAGGCCAAAGCCAGCACCAGCCCAAAAGGCAGTAGTACCATGACCGCATAGGCACGCGCGGCACCGGCATCACCCAGGCGCGTGGCCAGGGTCAGACGGCCTTGGCGCATGTCGGCCTCGTGGTCGCGGTAGTTGTTGACCAGCAGCACCGCAGCCGCAGGCAGGCCCACCACCGCGCCACCTAGCCAGGGCGTCAGAGTGGTGGTTTCGCTCTGCAACCAGTGGCTGCCCGCCACCGCGAGCAGGCCAAAAAACACCAGCACAAACAACTCACCGAGTGCGCTGTGCGAAATCGGGTACGGCCCGCCCGAATAAGCCCAGCCCGCGATCAGCGAACAAATGCCAATGGCCAGAATCGGCCAGCCCCCTTGCCACACCAGCAACAATCCCAGCAGCAGCGCCAGCCCAAAACTCAGGGCCGCAGCGCGGCGCACACTCTGCGGTGTGGCCCAGCCTGCGGCGGTGACACGTAACGGGCCGATGCGGTCCGGCCGGTCGGCACCGCGCTCAAAGTCGGCCACATCGTTGTGCAGGTTGGTGCCGATCTGGATCAGCAGCGCACACAGCAGCGTCACCACAAACACCGGCCACAGCGGTGCGGCACCTTCAGCCCAGGCCAGCGCCGAGCCCAGCAGCACCGGGGTGGCGGCCATGCTCAGGGTGCGCGGGCGAATCGCCGTCCACCAGACCAGCAGGCGAGAGGAGGGCACACCCAGCGTGCGTTCAGACTTCATGGCGCGCGGGTTCCATAGTGCAGGCAGGCAATGCCAAAGGACAGGTTGCTCCAGCGGATGCCAGTGAAACCCGCCTGGCGCATCAGGTCGGCAAAACCCTGCTGGTTCGGAAAACGCCGGATCGACTCCACCAGGTACTGGTAGGCAATCGGCGCGCGGGCCACCAGCGCACCCAGGCGCGGGATCACCAGAAACGAGTACAGGTTGTAAAACGGCGCCAGCCAGAAAGCGGGTTGTGAAAACTCCAGGCAAACAAACTGGCCACCGGGTTTGAGTACGCGGTGAATTTCGGCCAGCGCCCGCTCCAGGTGCGTGGCATTGCGCAGCCCGAAGGACACCGTGAGCAAGTCCACACTGGCATCTGCCAGCGGCAGTTGTTCAGCCTCACCCACCAGCCAGTCGATGCCGACCATGTCGGGGCGTTGCTGGCCGACCTGCATCATCGCTTGGCTGGGGTCACACACCGTCACTTGCCGATTGGGTGCACGCAGCAGCCGCGCCACATCACCAGTGCCGCCAGCAAGGTCAATCACTTGACCTTGAACACTTCGCACCGAGCGGGCCAGCTTGCGTTTCCACAGCCGGTGGATGCCCATACTCATCAGGTCGTTCATCAGGTCGTAACGCGGGGCCACGGCGGTGAACACCGTGCGGATGCGGTCGCGGCGCTCAGTGGGGTTGACCGACTCGCGGCCAAAGCTCTGGTTGATCTCGTGTTCTTGGCGCATCAGGTCGGTGGTCTGGCAAAAGTCTGGCCGCAGCGGCTGGCAGGTGGCCCAAGCACCTGCGACACGGTTGGCGCCGCAAGTGAGAAAGTGTCAATTTTAGTTGACGAATGTCGAACACCTGGCCGAACCCGGCTGTCACGGCTTACAACAGGTCGTGCAAGCTGCGGGCGATGACCTTGGTGGCGCGGCGCAGGTCGTCGAGCACCAAGTGTTCGTCGGCGCGTTTGGCGTTGGACTCGCGCACGGTGCGGGGGCCTGCGCCGTAGATCACACCGGGGATGCCGCGCTCGACAAACAGGCGCACATCGGTGTAGAGCGGTGTGCCCAGCGCGGGAATCGGTTCACCAAACACGGCCTGGCCGTGTTTCTGGATCGCGTCCACCAGTGGTTGGTTGCCCGGCAGCGGTTTCATCGACTGGGCCAGCAAAATGCGCCGCACATCGACCGTCACACCGGGTGACAACGCGGCGGTCTCAGTTATCAGCTGGCGCAGAGCTGCTTCGACTTGTGTAGCGTCTTCCTCAGGAATCATGCGGCGATCCAGCTTAAAAGTCACCTTGCCGGGGATCACATTGGTGTTGGTGCCGCCCGAGATCAGGCCCACGTTCAGATAGGGGTGGGTGATGCCCGCCACCTGCGAGGTGAGGGTGGCGCGGTAGATGTCGTTTTGTGCGTAGAGCACGTTGAGGATCTTCACCGCAGCCTGCAAAGCATCCACACCCGACTCAGGAATCGCGGCGTGGGCCATCTGGCCATGTACGGTGACTTCGAGCTGCAGGCAGCCGTTGTGCGCGGTGATCACCTGGTAGCTGAAACCGGCGGCAATCAGCAGGTCGGGCTGGGTCAGACCCTGCGCCAGTAACCAGGCCGGGCCCACCTCGCCGCCAAATTCCTCGTCATAGGTCAACAGCAGGTCGATCTGGCCCTGGGTCGGTTTGGCCACCGCCTCCAGCGCACGAATGGCAAAGGCGTAGGTGGCAAAGTCGCATTTGCTCACGGCGGCAGCGCGGCCATAGATCTTGCCGTCCACAATTTCGCCGCCATAGGGGTCATGTGTCCAGCCCTCACCGGGCGGCACCACGTCGCCATGCGCGTTGACCGCAATCGTTCTGCCGCCCGCGCCATAGTTGCGGCGCACGATCAGGTTGGTGATGCTTTGCAGACCGGCGGCCTGCACGTCCGACGCGGGCACCGGGTGTTTGGCCACGCCCAGGCCCATGGCTTCAAATAACTCGGCAGCACGTTGAGCGTGTGGCGCGTTGTTGCCCGGTGGGGTGTCGGTGGGCACCTGAATGAGTTGCTGCAAAAACGCCACCTGTTCGTCAAAGTGGGCGTCGATCCAGGCGTCGAGTTGGTTTTCAGTGGTCATGGTTGGATGTCAGGAGGATGTTTGAATCTGGTGTGAATTGTGGCGTGTGTTGGCGGGTGTTTCAGGCTGACGGTATCGTCGGTCGCGCGGGGATAACTTACGCGTCCCAAAAATATTGTGCGAGATGGAGACGGAGGCAGTTTATGCAGTTGGAAACTGCATCGGGTGGGACCATAATCTCAAAAAAAAGCGGCGGACGGATTCAAATCCCCTAGGCTCAATGCAACTCACAACCGCTTTAGGGTGCGGTTCAGTCCAACATGTTTCATCCGCCATCAATGACGTTTTTGATTTGTGCGCCTGCCGTGGTGTTGCGGATAAACGCTGATCGTTAGGCGTCACAAATGCCCCTCCCAGGACCACCATCAGATGTTCGATGAACTTGCCACTTACTATCACGATAATGTAGTTGAAGCTTTCGTCGCCTATCGAGACACCAGCAGGGACGGACTCGCAGGGCGTGGCCGCGACCTGCGAGAGGCAATCGTCGCTGCCAGCGCACTATTTCACCTCCGCGAGCATCTTCCAAATGTTATTGCGCTTTCTCGACTGAAAGCAGAGAAACTTTGTACTGACTACGCCTTACTGGGTGATATTGTCAACGCAGCGAAGCACAAGTCGATAACTCAACCCACACCGCACGGTGCACCACTGGTGAACAACGTGGGGAAGCTCAAGGAATTGCTCTTAAATATCGAGTACGAAGACACCGAAGGTGTGTACCGATGTACGAAGAAGACCGTCGTCGCTACGCTTGTGGACGGAACGGAAAGGAACCTACTCGAGGTCCTGACGAATGTCATGAACTTTTGGGAAAGCCATCTGTACCGCCTCGGTGTTTTCTCAAAGCAACGCACCTTTGTATTCGAGCCCCCAGTTCGCTACAGAACTCGATCTGAGTGTGAGCAAATCCGGCTTGATCACCAGGTTGTTCAAGGGCAGCGATATCAGCCAGCGTATCAGTTTCTTAGATTCGATACCCGCACTGGACAAGCGCGACCAATCGACTTAACAGGCTGTAAGCTCGACATGCGAATCTACAAACCACGTTTCAATTTCAACGTGTCGTTGAAGCTCGGTATGCGGCTGGGCATCCCATATTGAGTCGATGCAGATGATCAGGCATCGTCCCCACGAAGGAGATCGTGGAGATGATGAATCAAATATCGACAGTAGAGCGACCCCGGCGGCGCGAGTACAGCGC
>NZ_JAJCTH010000030.1 GCF_020594515.1 Rhodoferax sp. U2-2l | reverse complement strand
GCGCGGGCAAGCGCGCTGCTGCGGTGATGAGTCTGATCCAGAGTGCCAGGATCAATGGGCATGATCCGTATGCCTACTTGAAAGATGTGTTGACCCGCCTGCCCACTCAGCGTGCCAGTCAGATTCAAGAGTTGTTGCCACATCGCTGGCAGCCTCCAGTTCTGGCTATTTGATTCCCGTCAACTGCCACAGCTTTGGTACTGTGGTCAAGATGGGGTGGCTGCCCGCTTACCGAATAACGTACATTTCGTAGAAGGGGTCCAGGTATCCAGCGAGGTCGCAAGCACGCTCTCCAGTTTTCAGAAAATTGGGAAGCTCTGTGAAGGTGAGTCCAAGATCACGAAATGCCTGGATAAATGTCGTTCGTGTGCGAATTCCATAGCCCTCGAAGGACCATGCGACGGTGCCAGTGATTCGCTTATATTCACTGGTGGCAAGATTCCAGATTGAACGTACGTCGGCACTACTGATATCTGAGATGCGGAGAAGATTCATTCAGTGGCCCAAAAATGCATCGGATGTAGGCTTCTCACTATAGCCCAGCGGGCCTTGCACATGTAGGACCGCTTTCGCTGCATAAGAGACTTATGCCCGTGCAATCGGTATGTCGCTGAACTTGGTGGTGTATTGGGGGGTGAGTCTCTCTTGCCGCATCGACCAGTCTCGGGGTGCGCCCGCACCGACTGCACTTCCTACATGGATGGCCATGCGCTGATGTGCCAGTTCCACAAACCTGTGGATGAGAAGCGCATGGTGGTGATCTTGCTGCCGGACAGTTACGACGCCTGGCTAACCAAGTCATGGGGTACGCACAATGTTTACTTGAAGCCCAGTGTCAATTGAGGAGAATGAAGGTCAGGGCGAGTTGACAGCGCGCGTGAAAGTCGATGGGGATCATATTGACGTAACCAACTCACAGCCGCCTTGCAGTCCCGATGAACGTCAGACCTTGTGCATTCGGGATGATCCTTGATATAGGTATGGATCTCATTGACAGCGACTTCTTTGCGTTGGTCACGGCCACACTCGAAACGAAAATCTCCCAAGCTCACCCCAATTTCAGCGAGCCCCTTGCGCAGCGTGATTGGCGCCATACCCAGAATTTTGGCAGCTTCCGCCACACTGGTGGCGTTGGCAACGATTTGGCCAATTTCACCAGGCAGCCTGTTATCTGAATATCCCCATATTTGACCCTGTCCGTTGGCATCCCAACGAAGCGATGTCATTGGCGCGAAGAATCGGTCAAGACTGGCCCCGCCTTCTTGTTGCGCAAACAGGGAACACCATAGCAACATCCATTTCAACGGATGATCACCACTGCGATTTCGCAAAAAGCTGTGAATCCAAGCGCCCGATGACAGCTGACTTTCAGGACCGCAACATTTTTGTAACCATGAGCTCAAGGTCGTGCCCATAAACCATTGTTCCAGTGTGCGCTTATCCATTGGATGTGCCCATCCGGTCACCCCTTGATCTCGCAGACCTGTAATAGCGGCCTGTCGGATCGACTCCAAATCCAGAGGACCTGCATCAATCAATCGATTGGCAAGCTTGGCCAACCAAAGCAAAACGCTAATTTCAGCTGGCGTGCAGGACACGGTATCGGCGTCGCTGGCAACTGTTGGTGGGATTAGCCAAGTTGAAGTTTGGGCCTTCAAGGGCTGCAGCAATGTGCCGTGATCCAGGCATATCCAGCATCCAGCCAACTGATGTGGCACTCGCCACCGGGGCAGCCCCCAAGTCCGCAGGTCGTCAGCGACACAATCACGGCAGAATTTCAGCAAATCGGTACCGGACAAGCCGCTGGCGGACATGCCAAATAGCGTTTGCCAATTCACTTCATGTTGCCCAGCCATACCTTGTTCCATCAAGATCCGCCGGTACTCCGGCAGGAACGGGTAATACAAGCCGAGCGGGGTCCGCCGCAATAGGATGTCACGTGCGTCGCCTAACAATCCACTGCTGACTGATAAGAAATGCTGAAAATTTGCCGGGGCCTGTCGCTCCCGGCAAGCATGGCTGACACCGAAAAGCCGGGTTCCAGTATCTTTTGCGGAGCTGTTGCCACACAAGACGTGGAATCCAGCTACCCAGGAATAAAAGGTCTCATCACCCCGCCATGATGGAACAAATCCATGGACCGCGTTCACGATGGCCACTAGGACTTCGACAAATTGAGGTCCAAACCCTTCGTCATATTGTTCACCATGTTTTCTTGGAATTCCTTGGACCGAATGTCTTCTGGAGAAAATTGATTGGGTGGCGTCGGATTTGCTTTGGTCGCGCGGGGCTTCGCTGCAGATCGGCTTGTATTCTTCTTTGCTGTGGTTGCGATTGGTTTAGGCACGTAGGGTCTGTCAACCTGCTGTGATAGGTTGTCAGTCGTAGTTTTGCCAGGTGGACTCCATAGGCGTCGGTAATGGTCCTCAGAAATATCGAGGAATTGATTCAGTGCACGCCAATCTTTGTTGACGAAGGCCTCAATCCGAGCGTGAAGTGGGATCATCTTGGCGCTGGTCCTGTAGACCTCGTCGATCATCGCGGGTGTCACTTGTGTTGCCTTTGTGCGCAATGCGAACTCTTGGACCGCACGGCGCAGTCGGCAAACGTACCGAGGAAAACCCGCAGTTCGACGCCAAATGAACCCGTGCAGCGTGGAATCTAGGGAGTGGTCGGAGAACTGCGTGTAAGTGGCGTCTGGATTGTCAAGGAGAGTGGGCAGCCACAAACCTGGAATCAACCCTTTTTGCCAATGTTCGGACGTCGGATCCATCTCGGGTTCTAACTGAAACCACCCGCTGTCTGAAAACCGATCAACATCCTGTGAGTGCGCACGCAAATTGGAGAAAGCCAATGGGTTGCCGATCAGCACTGTAGGGATGCCCCAGTTGAGGACCCGCAGGAAGAAATTGATGAAGTCCCGGGCAAACGGCGTTAGGTTCAAATTTGTCTCCTGCGCCTCCTCGATGATCAATACGCCGCATCGGTGCACCGCAAGCAGGTGCAAGAAGACGACGAGCAACTTTTCAACGGTCCAGCGGACGCCCTTGTATTGAGAGGCGTAATCGGTCTGAAGCGCTTCGTCCAACGCCATCAGACCGTTGAGCAGAAATCCGCCTCTACTTCCATCTGAAGACATATGAACCTTGAGCCAGACCAGTTGCTTGAGTTGGAGCCAACCGCAGGCTTCATTCTTGCCATGTTCTATGACCTGGGGAAACAGACTAAGCGTTCGATCGACCACCTGAGACTTTCCCACTCCGCTGATGCCTTCAATGACCATCCCTGATGCGAATGAAGGCCACCACACCACTTTGTCCATAGCTGCACCAACCTGCTGACCAGATTGATAAATGAACTTTCTGGATAGGTTTTGCCTGGGGTCACGTTGGCTTAACCCATCGTGGAGCATGCGTTGAAAACTGTATGCAATATCTAGCGTCAACGAATTCGGTATAAATATCCGCTTGTATTGGTTGCTCAAATGGTGGCGTTCGGCCATGGGAATGGCTCGAATATGCTCTGGGGTTATGGGCCGGTAGCGAAGTTCTTTTGCCAAATTGAGTGGGTCGAGCATGGGTGGCAAGGCACCCAAAAGAGGGTTAGTGACCATTTGATCAAGCGCGTTCAGAAGGCAATTTTGGGCGTTGTTGTCCATGATTACGACTCGTCGTCCTTATAAAGGGCAGAAATGACATCACCCATCCCAGCTTTTGCCAACGGAATTGGATTTGCTATTGGCGGCGTGTTTGCAGATGGAATATCTGCAATTGGACCTGGCAATTTGTGTTTCGGCGGCTTTGGCAAGCCTGTCTGTACGGCCGACTCCACAGCCGTGTTGTCGCGACGGTTGGCCTTAAGTTCAGTTTTTGTCAGAGGCGTGCCACGCTGCTTGACTTCAGCGTTGCGCTCGCGATTGGCCTTTTTGACATCGCGATCTATTGATGCAACTTGATTGGACCGCTGTTTAGTTTCGTCGACACGTGCCAAAAAACCCTTCAGCCGATCATCGCGGCTGATGATCAGCCAATCCAGCAGGCAGAGTTCTAACATGTCTGGGTCGGCCGACACCAATGTCAAGCATTTCAGACCGGCCAAGTTGACCCAAACTTGGGAGAGGTCACTGGGATTCAAATGCACATCCAGGTGTACACGCTTCATCGCAGATTTGGCAAGCATTCCGGATCGCATCAGCCAGTCACTTCGATAGGTCAAATTGGGGATCAGGCGCTTGCCTGCAAAAGTCGGATCAAACAAATGAAGGCCGTCAGCCTGCATGGATCCCTGGATAAGCGGCAAGCTCTTTACCCTAAGTGCTTGCAAGTCGACTGGGCTGGAAGCAACATAGCCTTTCTCCAGCATCCATTCAAGGACACCGCGTCTGGTGGGTTCGACATCGTCGCGCCGCATTTCCAAAGAAGTTAAAGCGATCCGTTCCACGTTGTTGTGATGCAGGACTCTTTCGATCAAACGGGGCATGTACTCAAAAAAGTTGAGACGAGCCATAACGGAACGATCTGGCTCACCGCGCCGTTTCCGACGCCCCATGGTGGACCCCGGCAATTGGTGGTCAAGCTGCTTTTGCGTCCGACGATGTCCTGACTCCAGTGGCGCTTTGTTGATCGCGTCATAGGCGGGGCCAAAACTGGCGCCAGATTCCATTTCTTCCAATGTCATCAGGGAAAGTTGGCCTTTGCCCTCGCCGTTGTCAGTGAGGATTTTTTTGAATGTCATTGAGTGCCAATCACGAGCTGCAATCTTGATCCCATATCGCGCGCAGTACGCGACTTTGTCCTCTGCTGCATGCAGGATGCTCAGAAGCGCGGTCATGGCGCTCGGACTTTCAAAACCCACGTGATGTCCAAAGATGTAGTCAATCGACGCACCCATCACATCGGTTCGCCAGGGCGCACTGAGAACCTTGAGACGAGAAGCAGATGACACCAGGGTTTGATCTGTGCTGGTGCTGTCCAGGAAGGCCTCTCCGTTCGCCGATAAAAAGCGATCCTTCATCTTGTTTTGGCGGCGCAGGTAAGTTCGCCTCGCTGCTGTTTCTCCTTGCTCAATTTGAGTAGGCGTTAGCGCATCCTCACCAGCTCGGCCCCACCGGGAGAATTGCTCTGCCGTGAACTTGAAGGCCTCCGGTTTGAGTGTGACCTTCGCGGACGTTCCATTCCACGCCACAGATTTCGCAAACCAGCTGTTCAGAGTTTTTGTAAAAGCCGTCTGAACTGACACACCAGGCTTTTTGAATTTCTTCCAGCCCATGGCGAATATTTGCCTGACTTTGAGGTTGCAGTTTTTGCCGGCAAGTTGATTTTTCGGGTCGCCACTGAATTCGGTGGGGCGGCCGGTCTTGGGATTGGACAATTTCGGTTTGCCAGCACCACCGTTACGAGTGAACCATGGCAAGAGCCCGCCCCGAAGTCCCATTGCCAGCAAGTAGGCGTTGAGGTCTCGCTGAACCTGTGAAGCGCCATGCAACCCCAACTGTCGCGCACGTTTTGCCGGCCAACCTGAGAAACTTGGATCCAGGATGATCTCATCAATGCCTCTGCCGTGAACAAACGGTCGAATTCGGCCATACGCCTTGGCACGAACCCGCACCCACTTCCTGAGGTCGCGCCGAGTCTTGCCGATGGATCCGGTAGGTTTGTTTGCCCTCAATTGGGCAGGTGTTAACAGCCAGTGCGATGGGGTTGCGAACTCAGTCACACTGAGGCGCAATTCGTCCACTTGAGCCTGCAATGCTGAGAGTGACAGGAACAGTGGGCGCATCACATAGTTTTTTTGATAGCCTGCCTTGTTCTTGCCGGGGATACGCATCACGCATGCAAGATCCTCTTTCACGTCGATGTAAATAACACGGCAATACATGGATGGTTCACCCTTTTCCACGTGGTCGATCAGGGCGCAGCCAATGTGGATCTTAGACATGGTTGCCTCCCAGGTAGCGAGTGCGAAGTTTGGCCAAAACACCGTTCCGCCCACGCCGAATCGGTTTGGTCATCTGGATGCGACGGGTTAAGTCAATGTCGATGAGATGCAGCCAAATGCCGAGTCGCCAATTCAAAAAGGCTTCAGATCTGTCCATCTGACAGACTCGTCCAGCAGCAAGCGCAGCATCACAAATTGGACGTTCGGCAGCGAAAGCTTCAAATGCAGCTGAAAATTCCTGAAGTCTGGTTGATCCGCCGTGGCTACGAATTTCGCTGGTCAGGGGGCGCAACCATATCAATTGCTGCAGCAACATTTGGTTGAACCCCGTTCCGTTTTCCAGGAAGTGGTGAGCGCCGATGGCTTGGCAGTAGCGACGATCCAGTTCGATGCGTTCCTTTGCACGCTCGCTTTGCAAAATGATCTCAGCTGGTTTGCAACTTACCCCGACCAGATGTCGGGTATCTCCAGATTTGACCGCGGCCAACATGTCGATCGTCCCTATGTACGGAACTTTGGTACCAACAAAACAGCCATGGTCAATACCCGCGTTTTTGGCGATTTCCATCAGCCCGCATATCGTGTCTGGCGGCCTTTGGGAATCATTGTCAAATTCTTGGTCGGGGTGAGGATGGGGATAGGGCCACATTGGCAAACATTCCCTAAGTTCTTCTGCACCGAGGTAGGCTATTTGCAGAGCAGTGTGGTACTCCAAATAACTCAAAAAATGGTGGTTTCGCTTGTGTATCCCGACCGATTCAAACACCTGATTGCTGACCGGACTTGAAAAATTTCGCCGGATGCGAATCCACGGCCTGAAGTCATCGCGTCTACCTTGTCCATGCCCGTCAAAGATGGCGCGGCTGACTGCGGTGAGTTTCTTCTGAGAGTACGTTTTTACTTTTGTTAGGCGGCGCTGGATGTCCTCGTCCAAAAGGTAGAGATATGGCGCGCTATAGCCAGCCTGGATGACTATCGAGTTCGCGGGCTTATGTTGGTCGGCATCGACGAAAGACTCCTCGATACCGTTCTTGGCGTTAATGCCTCTCATAGTTCAGTTTTTCTTTTTATGTTGAATGGACGTGCAACGGCATTAGCTGGTTGTCACATGCCAGCTGCTTTTGAAGTTAAATTTGTTTTGGGGTGAGAGGACACCCATTGCCCGTTGATCTCGGGCAATCTGCCTAAATGTCGGTGAAGGTCAGTCAGTGGTCACATACATGTCCATCAGTGGACAGAAATGGTCCATGCGTGATCGCAATAGGGGATTCAGGAGTTCGCGACGGCTTGACTTCGGTCAGAAAACTGCAGACACTGGAAGCGCTAACATTCAGAAATGCAATTTCTAGACCGTACCTATCCTTAACTGGGTGGTGCGGTTTTCTTTTTTAGCCCATGTTCGATCTCCCGATTAGAGGCACTTGGCGACTGCCCAAGGAATGGATCATGGTGGCGAGCGCCGCCAATTCTTCAGGCGTCATCCGACCTGCCGCCTCCAACACTGCCAACGCAACCTCAACACCTGGAAAGTTGATAGCATTGCCGACAAGCTCATTGGACATGCGGCTGAGGCTGGCGGCGTATTTCATTTCTGATTGCTCGTTTTCATTTGCTTCCAATGCAAGGAACAGCTTCTTCATGACCTCAGCGCGCGGCGGTAACCGGCGTCCCCGTTCGAGGGCCGCTAAATAGCTTGCATCAAGTCCAGCATCAATCGCGACTTGCTTTTGCATAAGCCTCTTTGCGCGACGAACCTTGACTAAGTACGTGCCAAAAAAGTTTGTTTCGAGGTCTGTGAATAAATTGATGTTCATTTTTTTACAAAATTTTCACCAGATTTTGCTTTTTTTCAAACTTCAATTTCGATGATGATTTGCGCGTGAACCAAAACACCCATTCTTTTGACATGCAAACCGTTGGTGAATCCATTGCATATCGGTTTTGCGGACAAGGCAGCGATGTCATTGACAGTGTTAATAAATTTGAACTGCACAACTGTCACCTCATCGTTGGGATAACTTGTGCTCTTCGTGGTGACCAATGTCCAATCTGTTATCAGCAGATGTCACACCACAGTTGGAGTACCGCCACATACCTCGACGCGCCCTATCAAGGCTTTCAAGTCAGATTACGCATCACGAGACCTCGACTGAGTTGTAGCTTGTGCAAACGAACATTCACGTTGCGCGTGCAAGGGGTGGTTGAATCACCCCGGATGACTGATGGTTTTGTCAGCTATCTGACTGCAAGACTTTGGTACGCCAAAAGTCTGCGCTCAGTGGCTGCCGAAGTTGGTGCGCAACCTAAGACACTTGCAGATGCACTAAGGTTTATAGCGAGGAATTCACGTGCCGCGATTCAAACACCACGGCTGCTTGGCATTCATAAATTGAGCATTGGTCGCGGTACGGGGTTATTACTTACCAATATAGAGATGGGTTCAACAGTTGATTTTTGTTCAGTTAAGTCCAAAAACATGCGGTTACTATATGAACGAATATCAGAATATCAATCCCGAGAACCTCTTAAATTGGTTGCAATACCAATGGATGGAGAGATTGCTTGCTTGGTGCGATCCTGCGCTCCTGAGTGTGAACTGGTGTTTTCCATCCACGCACTCGGAGAGGCATTGGCACAGGAAATCGCCAAATATGCATCCGCCAATTCTAAACGTGGGGTTAGCAACTGCGTTGGAAGTGCAAACGCGTTGCACCTAGCGCGTCGAAGAATGTCCGAAATTCCCCCTGATGAAATGTCCAGCTATTCACGAGAATTATTTACTGAAAATAATTTTTGGTATCTACTTGAAGAAAAAGAGTCTATATTAAGGTCACTGGAGTCCGATAATCCGATGCCATGGTATGACATGATTAAAGAGTGGAGGAATCAATTGCGCATTGACTTGCGATATGCATTTCACTCATTATTCATCATGTTGCAAAAGCTTTTTGATACTTCTGCCAGAATTTATCTAGATCCAGATCTTTTAGAAATTGAACAACTTACTCTGTCGTTGCAAAGAATATTACTCAAACCAGGACGTTCGTTCAGCGTCGAAATGGTAGAGGTATTGACTACGGCAGCTCAATTTTGCGGGATTCCCTGGAAAAAAAGGATTGGTTCGAAAGGGAAAGGAAATCTTTGGGTTGAGGAGGATCAGTCGTGTTTCAACCCAATTGTGGTGAATAGTTTGGGGAATTCTCTCAGGATTTTGGCAGAGTTGCTTGCGGAAATCGACAAGTGTTGCCAAAAAGACTGGGGCGGTGTACCGATCGCAGTTGAAGGTTGAACTTGATGATTGAATCTGTCAGGCCCTACAGAATATCGGTTCGGACTTCAACAATCGGCAAAGCCAAGAAAGCACCGATACGGGAGCGCAGGTGACATTAGACTTGTCGATTTCATCAATACTCTGCATATTCAACATATTTACTGATCAGTAAATATGTACAAAACAGACAATATGGTGTGGGTTGGACCTGCTTTTGACAAGGCTTAGTTGGTGTTTTCTTACCCGATTGCTCCGAAAACCTGCTCGATTTTAATTCTTAATTAACAACACGTTGACTTTTTCGATCGCAAATGAGATTCAAGTGCATTTTTTAGCAATTCAATAATTCCATTATTGTGAGAGAAACGACTTATAAGAATCAAATGCACTGGATCAATATATCCGATATGGCTATCGAATAATCCTCGACAAATAGGCATGCTGCGGTCAAATTCAATAGCTTTTAAGAAACTATGGTGAAAATGTTTGCCTATATTACATCGAAGAATAGAATTAACCTGCGCATCAGTATTTATATCGAATCGCTCCCTCAGACTTTTCTGTAATTCATCACGAATATACGTGGCATCAATATTCGGCAGCCCACTATTCAACAAATCTTTTGCCATATTCGCGTACCATAGCATACTACTATTCGCTTTAATAACTTCGACATTCGCCGCATGTTTCGGAACCAAAATCAATTTTGCTTCCTTATACGAATAGGTACGTAACAATGGATAAGCTTGCAAAAGAATACCGTGGGTAGTGCATGCCCTAACCCCAGGGAGATTGTGCGAGCGAAGCCATACTCCACAGTGATATTTTTTATTTTGATCAGAGACACATATTGAACAACACCGCAGTTCTGACTGATGTCCAAAACGTCGAGCCCATATATTATTAAATAATGGTCTTTCCACAGAATTTTTACCAAATGAATCGCTCTCCTCAAACGATTTATCAATTCGCAAAAATGGACGTGAAAATGGTAGCAATGTGAAATTCTCGGATATCCATTCTTTGTTTTTTAGCAAACTGTCTTTACAATTAAAATTAATTTGACATCCCAATGCGCTTGCGCTCGCGTCAAATACACGCCCCGCAATAGTTTTCAAAAATACTTGGTCCGATAAAACACCACTCAAAAAAAACCAACGAGACAGATAA
Source organism: Rhodoferax sp. U2-2l (assembly GCF_020594515.1). Taxonomy (GTDB): domain Bacteria; phylum Pseudomonadota; class Gammaproteobacteria; order Burkholderiales; family Burkholderiaceae_C; genus Rhodoferax. The sequence goes on along the minus strand of NZ_JAJCTH010000030.1, from coordinate 7,479 downwards.
CTGTAAAGTAATTCATCATTTATCGGCATTGGTGCAAATCCAATCATTGGGTTCTCAAAATTTTAACTTCAACCGGTATAAACGATGATCGTTTATTTTCGGCAAAATAATTGCAATACGTAAAGGTGGGTGCTGTTGCAACCACCCGACAGCGGTCTTACAATCGCGATAAATATCAGACCTTGAGCATCCAGGATGAGTGTCGATATAGGTCTGAATTTCTTGAACTTTAAGTTTCTTCCGGAGATTCAAACTACACTCGAGGCGAAATTCTCGAAGGCTGACACAGATTTCAGCAAGACTTCTACGCAGCGTAATCGATGACATGCCAAGAGTCTCAGCCACATCTGCAGCACTGGTGGCATTGGTTATGATTTGTGTAAGTTCTCCAGGTATCCTGCTCCCTGAATATCCCCAGATTTGACCTTGTCCATTCATATCCCACTGGAGCGATGTCACTGGCGCAAAGAAGCGATTTAGACTAGCCTCGGCATCCTGTTGCGCGAAAAGTGAGCACCATAGCAACTGTCCCCGGACCCATAACCGTGCCGTTCCGGCACGCATATGCTTCCATTTGAAGGCGGCACGATTTTGCTTCTGCTCACCGTCAAGGGTGTCAAAGATTTTCACTTTTCTCGATTTCCCTCTCAATTTCTGGGCAAACTCAATGAATTGCAAGTTCAGGAGCTGCTATCAACACATTTGGACAGTCTGTTTGGGCCGGTGTTTTCGGCACGTTTATGCTCTCCGCGGCACAGTTATGCATCCAACTCGACATCCATGTAAAACGGCTAAAAATTTATCAACTGTCGACCCGAACGAGTCACTGGCTGGGGTGATGGTAAATTTCCGGATGGCAGACCGGTTAAGGCTGTCACGTGACGACCACTTTGAAGATGGACAATCTCGACAGCGGACATTGACGATGCGGTGACGCAGATACACGGATGTCGGCTATCGGATGCCGATTTCGGCAACCGCTACGACTCCAATGGGGCGGCTGCAGGTTGGGGCCACTTCCTGCCGTTGACCAGCGGCAGCTTTCAGGCGGCACGTGTAACCGGTGTCCGCCACAGCAAGCTACGATTGCCGATAAGTAGCGTTACCGTTCGCGACGGACAGCGACGAGAATCGGGCGCAGTGAGTCGCTACTCTGCGAATCGGCGTGCCGCCGACATCTCCGACTGTGGATGAATTTGATGGCAACTACGAAAGACGACACCGGTACAGTTCTTCTTTGCTCAGAATGCTTTGTGGATGAGGGTCTGCGTATCGACGCCTACAAGCATGGCCTCGACAAGGAAGGTGAATGTCCAAAGTGCAGAAGTCCAAATGGGCGCAAGCTGACCAAGGATCAAGTTGAAGCTCTGGCTTGGCGCTTCTTTGTCAGTGGCACGACAGTCCGGGGTCACTATGGTGGCGCTCCGATCATCCAGTTCAACGAGCATCACTACGGCAAGGGTGACATCTCTCCATCGCCGTGGCTGAAGGAGGACATCAAGCTGATCGAGGACGCGGCGAGGATTGGGTTCTTTAACTATGGACCTCGTCTCTGGATGGTCGGTGAAGTCGAACCTCTAAAGAACCTCGAAGATCCGGCGAAGCGCTCACAAGTCATTGCACGCGTTCTGAATGAGTATCCGGAAAGGACACTAGCGAAGGACTCCGCCTTCTATCGCCTGCGCATTGCCCCTGGACGACCTGCCAACCCCGGTGAATACGACAGCCCGCCGACTGAATTGGCCGGTAAGGGGAGGCTTGACTCTGTTGGCTTTCCCGTGTTGTACGGCTCGCAGGACATCGACATTTGCATTCACGAGTGCCGGGCTACCGCCGAGGATGAGATCTTCGTCGCAACACTGAAGACAGAACGGGACATGAGGCTGCTAGATCTGACGAATGTTCTGAAGGAGGACGTGACGGAGTTCGAGAGCCTGGACATGGCCATCCACATGCTGTTCCTTGCACGCGCTCACTCCTATGAAATCTCCCGCGCAATTGCGTTGTCAGCGAGGGCTGCAGGCTTCGATGGAGTGATCTACCCGTCGTTCTTCAGCTTGATCCGGACGGGTGGGCGTCCCTTTGAGACAGCCTACGGCCTTTCGCTGCGGCGGTTTCATCGTCAGTCTGAAGAGTATGGCCGCGCATTTACGATTCCAAACTTTGCCTTATTCGGACGCCCACTGGAGAACCTGTCTGTGCGTATGCACTGCATCAATCGGGTGATCCTCACCCAGATTGGCTACCAGGGGCACTTCGGGCCAGTGGCCTACTGAGTCATTGCGGTATGGCCAGCTCCCGTCTTTCGCGAGCGGCGGCTTCAGAGCCGTGGATTGAACTCTGCGGGTAAAGCTTGCCGAGATCAAATTTCCACCGCGGGCCACGGTCGAAGTTCATCAACGGCAGATTTGCGGCACTTTATTTGATCCACTTCAACCGAAGCGCACCGGTCAGCTAACATTTGCCAAACGAAAAAACTTCGAATGACGGGTCATGGAGACAATGACAACGTCCGTGATCTGTTAGACAGGGAGATAACAATAATGCATCTGGCCAAACTGGTCATAAAGAACTTTCGCAAGCTCAAGCATGCGGAACTGTCATTTCAAGCCGGCCTGAATGTCCTGGTCGGTGGCAACAACGTCGGTAAGACGGCCGTCGTTGACGCCTTGCGCGCGCTGCTCGCCGGGCACGATGAGCCTTACCCGCGCCTCGGTGAAGAGGATGTACACCGCCCTAAGGGCGGCACCGCTTCCGGCGACATCGTCTTTGAGTACGTGTTCAGCGAGCTAGACGCGGACGATGAGGCGGACTTCTTGGCTGCTCTGGTGCCCGACGCATCGGGAAAGTTCGAGGCGCACATTAAGATCCGCTACTCTGACCCCGACAAAGGTGGACGCCTGCGCGCGAAGCGGTGGTGCGGCGAGCACGAAGACGTCGGCCTGACTGCCGACATTATGGAGAACCTACGCGGCGTCTACCTGCCGCCGCTGCGTGACGCCTCGCAAGGGCTGAAGCCCGGTCGCGCCAGCCAGCTTGCCCGACTGCTACAGCTGTTGGCCGATGATGTCGGCATCGAGGGAATCAACAAGGCACTGCAGGAACTCGATGGCGAACTGAAGGCGCACCTGCCCATCGTCAACACCCGCGATGCCATCAACACCCGGCATAAGACGATGCTGGGCCCGCAGCTCGCACAGATGCTCGAGGTGGGCCTCAGCGCCAGCGACTTCAAGAGCCTGAAGTCCAGGCTGTCGCTGATGGTGGACGCCTTCGAGATCGAGCAGAACGGATTGGGCTTCAACAACCTGATCTACATGGCAGTCGTGCTGAGCGAGCTGGCCAAGAACCCTGACTCCTGCTACCGCGGCTTGATCGTTGAGGAGCCAGAGGCGCATTTGCATCCGCAGCTCCAGGCCGTGCTGCTCCAGTACCTGAAGTCGATCCAGACCATCGATGGCGAGAAGCCTGTCCAGCTATTCGTGACCAGCCATTCACCAAACTTCGCGAGCAGTGCCGACCTGGATAGCCTGGTGTGCCTGGTCGACACCGGCGCCGCAGCCGAAACCTTCCTTCCACGCAGCATTACCTTCAAGAAGGGCAAGCGTGAGAAGCTCGAGCGATACCTGGATGTCACGCGCGCGGAGCTCTTCTTCGCTCGCCGGGTCATCTTTGTCGAGGGCGCGGCCGAACTCATGATGGTCGATGCGCTTGCCAAGCGCATGGACTGTGACCTGCGCCAGCACGGCGTGAGTCTGATCAGCGTCGAGGGACTGAACTTCGATTCGTTCCTCCCCCTCTTTGGGGACCTGGCGCTGAAGGTCCCGGTCGCGGTCTTAACCGACGCGGATCCAGTGGCGCCCAAGGCCGATCCCGCCGCCGCCGAAGCACCCTCGCCAACGGCGGCAGCAGCTCCTTCGGATGCTGCCGCCCTGATCGCCGCGCCTGATGCAGCCGCAGTCGATCCTGACGACGCAGAGGACGAGGATGAGGATGAGGACGCCGAGCCCGTCTATCCCGCGCCGGGAGATACCATCATCATCTCGGCCAACACTGCCAAGATGAAGAAGAGCGAGGATGGCCACGTCAAGGTATTCCATGGCCTCAAGACTTTCGAGTACGACCTGGCCTTGGATTCGGATAACCGCACGGCCATGCTCAAGGCGCTCAAGGAGCTGCGGCCGAGGATTGCCAAATCCCTAACGACCGCCGTCGCCGCCGAAGTTGGTGACGCAGCGCAAGCCAAAGCGCTGTTCTGCGGAATGTTCGAGCGCAAGCAGAACAACGTCCAGAAAGGCAGCTTTGCCCAGGCGCTGGCGCAGGTCATTTCCGACGACACTGTGGTCTTCAAGGTGCCAGCCTACATCCAAGACGCCATCAGACACGTTTGCCAAGTGTCAGCGTCCCCCATTCCATGAGCGCGCTGACACCCGAGCAGCAGGACGTCGTCGACGCGCCGATGGTCCCGCTGTGTGTCATCGCTTGCGCAGGTAGTGGCAAGACTAAGACGGCCGTGCACCGACTCGTCCGCATGCGCCGCAATCTCGGCGAGGAGCGCGGTCGCGTGGCGCTGCTTTCGTTCTCCAACGTGGCTGTCGACACCTTCCGCAAGGCCTATGACGATCTGGCGAGCAGTCTGCCGTCGAGCGCCTGCAGGTCTCGGGTCGAGATCGACACGCTGGACGGCTTCATCACCACCAACATCATCCGGTCGCATGGACATCGGACCATGACGTCGTCGCGTGCAACGTTCTTGGTGACAGGCAACGAGAGCTTCCTGGAAGGCTTCAAGTTTTCGACTTTGGCGTTTCCGCAGCCCATCACAGCGCTGAAGCTTGCGTTCGTGAATGGAGCCGAGTTTTTCTACCACTCCTTCAACGACAAGGTCGAGCAGGTCGACACGGCCATCGCCCGCAATTTGATCATGAAGCTGGGCCGAACTGGTGCGTATACACACGACCTGGGCCGCTACTGGACCTACCGTGTCCTGAATGAGAGGCCCGAGCTGCTCGCCGCCCTAGCTCGCCGGTACCCGCACATCCTGATCGACGAGGCGCAGGACATTGGCTCGGTGCACCAAGCGATCCTCGAACTGCTCATCGGTGCCGGGGTTTGCGTGACGCTAATCGGTGATCCCAATCAGGGCATCTTCGACTTCGCCGGTGCCAATGGGGATTTCCTCAGCAGCTACCACCGGCGCGCAGGCGTCAAACAGTATTCGTTGAAGAAAAATTTCCGATCGGTCCCCAGCATAGTGAACCTTGCTAACGGCCTATGCGGTCGCGCCGATGTCGCCGAACGGTTCGCGCCCAGCATGCCGCATGGTGCCTTCTTCACCACTTACAAGAAGGACCAACACCCGCAGCTCATTACCGCGTTCCAGGGGGCAATGTTTGCCGCGGGCGCCGACATCAATCGTTCCGCCATCCTGTGCCGCTCCAACGGCTTAGCACAGACATTGCGCGGCGACAAAGTGTCGGCCGGCCAAGGTTTGGTCAAAGCGTTCGCGGCAGCAGCTGTGCTGCGCGACAGGCGCAGGGATCTATTGAAGTCGTTCCAGCGTGTAACCGTCGCGGTGGTCGCGTTACTAGACAACGCGCCCAATGGCCTAGAAAGCCTGATCGCACAACCCAAGGGTGATCCAGTGGCTCGGGAACTGCGCAAAACAATTTGGTCTTTCATCCGCGATGCTGACACTGGCCTCCCATCCTCGACACTCGTTGCAGACACGCAATGGCATCCGCAACTCCTGGCACGCGTCAAATTTCTGCTGGCTAGACTGGAGACGAAATTCGGATTGAAGGCGACTGAGAATATCGGCCGAAAGCTAGCCAAGACAGCTTTGCCGATCACGCCACTTGCGAGTGCCGAGGATCTAGCGGACAACGACACAACTACCATTCGGGTTGACACCGTACACAAGGCCAAGGGAGAGAGCCTTGATGCCGTCATGTACATAACTACCAGAGAGCAAGTGCAGGCTCTGCTGGACGGCGTCACAACGGAGGTTGGTCGCATCGGCTACGTCGCTGCGACCCGTGCCCGGGACCTGCTGTGGGTGGCTGTGCCGCATAGTGTCGTGAAGGAGTTGCGACCCACGTTGCTGGCCAAAGGTTTCAAGGAGGTTGGGTAGCGAATCAACAGTTATGCTCAAAGACCGCAATCGTTAGGATTGTAGGATAACCTCCGTCCCTACCGCAACCTTCTGGCCTCCCGACAGCGCCACCGCATTTTCGGTTTGGGCCGACTGCTGCGGCAAGTTCGGGCCGGATGCAGTTCGAGAACGTCCGCTAGCGGGCAGCGAGGCGACTCCTCGCCACATGCGGAGCTAGGCTTTGATGTACCAGTCGATGTATGGAGGCTCTCCATGATCGGTCCCGACACCAACCCAGTTTAGAGTCGTTCGATCGGAAGAAGATGTCAGTTGGTCCTCCGTCACGCTCCATTGGAAATCGGTCTCGGCTAACCAACCAACCCCAGAATGAACGACCAACGCGCCGAAGAAGCACTCGTCCCAAGCTCCGCTTGGTCCTGTCCTCACAGGAACAACTAACTCCTTCGTCCGCAATGAGCTTCGGTAGACAAGCGTTTGATGCCCCATCTCAGTAAGTTCATTGATGGTCAATTCTCCTAGTGCAAAGTCACCAAACGGGGCCCCCACGCCGCGGAACTTACTGTTGAGCACAAGCGCAACAACGAGTGTTTTCACGCTACCCACCGCATCGAATGCAATTTCAACTTGAGTGTCCTCGAACCGGTACTTCCATCGGTTGCCTTCGATGACGTCTTGGACTCCAAGACGTTCACGCACCTTTTCACTGGGAGTTCCAAGTGGAATTGCCACAAGAATGTTTGGCGGCGTGAGCTGCCTCATGACACTAATCAACTCACCGGCGTGCTTCCTATTGGGCTCAGCAACCAACATTGGCGGATCATTTTCTTCCAAAGTCCAGCGCGTCACGACCGCCTCCACTCCGACCTCAGGCGCAACCTCACCCATAGTGGAAACGACAAGGACATTGCCGTAAACGTCTTGAAAAGCGAACGTGCAGGGAGCCACACCCGAAGGGCAGGCGCTGACAATCTCATGAAAACCCTTGTCCCAGTAGTGTGGCCCGTTGCCTGTCGTGATGGCAAGATCGCCGCCATCGGACCAGTGCCGCATCTTTGGTTGCCACCCAAAGTCTATGAGCAAATTTCTTGCGGCTCCGTATGTGAGTCCATAAATTCGCGGGATCGGCGTGTGTCTCGCTGTCGCAGGTTGTGGGTGGCCATCTCCCGTTGCCCCTCGCACGCGAAGTAGTGCATTCGCCTCCGCCTGTTCTTTCCAACTGCAAAGAAGCCGGACGGTGGTAAGCGTCCAGCCGTGCCACCTTGACGGCGCGTCCTGAATCAGTCGCCGTTTATTTCGTCGACGATTTCATCATCGGCGTAGAACTTCCCAATGGCTTTGTCGAGTCTCTTGAGTAACGCGTTCAG
>NZ_JAJCTH010000029.1 GCF_020594515.1 Rhodoferax sp. U2-2l | reverse complement strand
CCGCCAGCGGGTCTTGCACAACCTCGCCCAGCGTGCCAAGACCATGGGGATGCAACTCGTGGCTACTGAAAATCCCGTTTGAAAACACCATGCAAATCAATCAGTTGTGTGGTGTTTCTTGAGAGCCACACAGGCACTGGTTATATCGGACACGCTCCCAGCCGACAAGCAAACGGCACTTTCTTAGAATCAAACCCTGTTCAACTCGTTTGGCGCTTGAAAGCGCCTGTTATGGAAATCTTCATACTTTTCGCGCTCATTGTCCTCAATGGTGTTTTTGCCATGTCAGAAATTGCGTTGGTCACAGCGCGCAAAGCCCGGCTCCAGCGACTGGTCGATGAGGGCGACAGTTCGGCCATTGCGGCCATCAAACTGGGCGAAGACCCGACCCGTTTTCTCTCCACCATTCAAATTGGCATCACGTCCATTGGCGTGCTCAACGGCATTGTGGGGGAGGCTGCGCTGGCACCGCCATTGGCGCAGTGGCTGGTGACCTGGGGCGTTGACGACCCTTACGCGTCCTACGGCGCCACGGGCCTGGTGGTGGTGTTGATCACCTACTTTTCCATTGTCCTGGGTGAGCTGGTGCCCAAACGGCTGGGCCAGTCCAACCCTGAAGCGGTGGCCAGATTGGTTGCCAAACCGATCAACTTTCTGGCCATGGCCACCCAACCGTTTGTGCGGCTGTTGTCAGGCTCCACCAAAGGCTTGTTGCGCCTGATGGGCGTGAAGGAAAACGCGGGCTCCAGTGTGACCGAAGCAGAAATCCACGCGGTGCTGGCCGAAGGCACCAGCGCCGGGGTGATCGAGTCCCATGAACACACCATGGTTCGCAACGTTTTCCTGCTCGATGACCGCCAACTCAGTTCGTTGATGGTGCCGCGCGGGGATGTGGTGGTGCTGGACATCCACCAGCCGTTTGAGGACAACCTGAAACTGATCGACAGTGCGGACCATGCCCGTTTTCCGGTGGTCAACGGCAGTCTGGACGACATTCTGGGCATCATCAATGCGCGCCAGTTGCTGTCGCAAGTCGCGCACGGTGAGACACCGGACCTGCGACTCAAGTTGCAGGCGCCGCTGTACGTCCCGGAGACGCTCACCGGTATGGAGTTGCTGGACAACTTCCGCTCCTCGGACGTCCACATGGCCTTTGTGATTGACGAATACGGCCAGGTGCAAGGCATCGTCACGCTCAAGGACCTGATTGAAGCCATCACCGGTGAGTTCCAGCCGCGCAACCCGGCCACCTCCTGGGCGGTGCAGCGCGAAGACGGCTCTTGGTTGCTCGATGGCCACATCCCGGTGCCGGAGCTGAAAGACCGGCTGCAGCTCGACAGCGTTCCGGAAGAGGAGCGCGGCCGCTACCACACCCTCAGTGGCATGATGATGTTGCTCACCGGGCGGCTGCCCAAAGTTGCCGACACCATCGAGTGGCAAGGCTGGAAATTCGAGATTGTGGACATGGACGGCAAGACCATTGACAAAGTGCTGGCCACCAACCTGACTGCAAAAGCCACGGATTCAGACGCACAAAGCGTTACACGGTGACGCACGGCGCCGGGTTTTGTGCCAGGCAAGCAGACCTTTGGTGCAAAGTGTCTAACTCGCCTTGGTCACAGCCCGGTAACTGTGTGCGCCGGTCGATCAGAAGATCAGTTCCGCAATCGCCAGGCCCGTTGCCACCGACACGGCTGTGGCGACCAGGCCCGGGATCATGAACGAGTGGTTCAGCACGTAGCGGCCGATTTTGGTCGTGCCTGACAGGTCAAAGTTGATCGCCGCGATCAGCGAGCCGTAGGTCGGAATAAAAAAGTAGCCGTTGACCGCTGGAAACATGCCGATAAGAAACTGCGGCGGAATACCCAGAACCACACCCAGCGGCATCAGCGCCCGGGTGGTGGCGGCCTGGCTGTAGAGCAGCACCGACGCAAAAAACAGACCGAAGGCAAAGGTCCACGGCGCCACCTTGGCCCATTCACCAATGGCGGGAATGATCAGGTCTTTGTTGGCCGAGATGAAACTGTCGCCCAGCCAGGCCAGACCAAAAATGCCGATGACCGCCACCACACCCGCACGCAAGGTGGCGGTTTTGGGCACCTCGTCGACAGGCACCTTGGTCACCAGCAACATGATGGCGGCAATCGACATCATGATGATTTCAATCACGATGGGCATCGGCAGCGGACTCTTGGCACCGGGCAACTGCCGCAACGCGGGGAAGAACCCGAAAAGCACCACCAAGGCCACCCCCGTCAGAAAAACAAAAGCTGAGAGTTTCGCCGCAGGTTTGAGCGGCGGGCGATCAGCGGCCCGTTGCGGGGCGGGAATCTCGCCAGCAGCCAGACGCGCCTGGTATGCCTTGTCGTCTTTGAGGTTCTTGCCGATGAACATCGAGACGATGGCTGCGGCAACCACACCGATCAGGGTGGCGGGCACGCAGATCAGCAGGATCTCCCGCAGCCCCCACTCGCCCATGCCTTTTTCAGCGAACAGCCCGATCATGGCAGCGGTGGCTGCCGCCACCGGGCTGGCCGTGATCGCCTGTTGCGAGGCAATGGTGGCCACGGCCATGGGCCGCTCGGGCCGGATGCCGCTGCGGTGCGCGGTCTCGTAAATCACCGGCAGCAGCGGGTAAACAATGTGGCCGGTACCGGCGAGGAAGGTAAACGTCCAGGTGGTCAGCGGCGCCACGATGGTCACGTATTTGGGATTGGCGCGGATGATGCGCTCGGCAATACCCACCAGGAAGTCGATGCCCCCGGCCGCCTCCATGACCGAGGCGGCCATGATCACCGCCAGGATGATCAGCATCACGTCGATGGGCGGGGAGGTGGGGGTGATGCCAAAGGCGCCAATCAACACCATCAGGCCGACGGCACCCCACAAACCCAGGCCAATGCCTGAGGAACGCGCACCCATCCAGATGGCGGCCAGCACCACCATGAACTGCAACATGATCGATAAAGTCATTTTTTTTCTCCTTGTATTTTTTAGGCGGGCGCTAACCCGCCTTGTCCAACGTCACTGTTATCACTGTTCAAATTTGGGGCTGATCAAGTTTTCGAAAGAAAACACCTCGTCCCAGTGTTCCTGGGTCATCAGCTTGCGCTCATGGACCACGATGCTGTGCAGTGATTTGCCCGTCTCATACCCTTCGCGGGCAATCTCGGCACACTGTTTGTAGCCCAGCGACGGCTTGAGCACGGTGATGATGCCCAGCGAGTTGAGCACCATGTCACGGGTGTGTTCCGCATTGGCGGTGATGCCCTGGACGCAGTTCACGTTCAGGCTGTTGACCGCGTTCTCCATGGTGGAGATGGAGGTGAACAGCGCAAAGGTGATGACCGGCTCCATCACGTTCAACTGCAATTGGCCCGCCGAGGCAGCCAGCGTGACCGTCAGGTCCAGCCCGATGACCAGGAAGCTGGTCTGGTTGACCACCTCGGGAATCACTGGGTTGACCTTGCCCGGCATGATGGAGCTGCCTGGCTGCATCTGCGGCAGGTGGATCTCGTTGAAGCCACAGCGCGGGCCCGAGGCCAACAGCCGGATGTCGTTGCAGATTTTGGTGAGTTTGGAGGATGTGCGCTTGAGCACGCCTGACAGCAGCACGTAGGCGCCGGTGTCGGAGGTGGCTTCGATCAGGTCGCCCGCCAGGATAAAGGTGAGCCCGGTCAGCGTCGACAGGTGCTTGGTGGCCAGTTCCGGGTAGCCCGGGGCGGCCGTGACCGTGGTGCCGATGGCGGTGGCACCCAGGTTGATCTCATGCAGAAACTGCCGCACCTCGGCGATGCGCTGCACCTCTTCGCCCAAGGTGGTGCCCCAACCATGAAACTCCTGACCCAAGGACATCGGCACCGCATCCTGCAGATGGGTGCGACCCATTTTCAGGACCCCTTCAAACTCTTTGCCTTTGGCAAAGAAGGCTTCCTGCAGCCGCCGCAGTGCGTCCATGTAGCTCTCCAGCCGCAGGATCAGTGCCAGCCGGAAAGCGGTGGGGTAGACGTCGTTGGTGGATTGGCCAAAATTCACATGGTCATTGGGGCTGATGGTCTGGTACTCGCCTTTTGGGTGGCCCAAGTGTTCCAAGGCCAGGTTGGCAATCACCTCGTTCGCGTTCATATTGGTGGACGTGCCCGCGCCACCCTGGATGAAGTCGGTGACAAACTGGTCGGCCATTTCCCCGGCAATCAGGCGGTCGCAGGCCGCGGCAATGGCGTTGGCAATGTCAGCCTCCAGCACGCCCAGGTCCCGGTTGGCCAAGGCAGCGGCTTTTTTGACATAACCGAAGGCTTTGACAAAGTAGGGCTCGGTGGACATCGGGATGCCGGTGATGTGAAAGTTCTCTTTGCCGCGCAGGGTCTGCACGCCGTAATAAGCGCTCTCAGGCACTTGCTTTTCACCCAGAAAATCTTTTTCGGTTCGATAGTTCATGTGGTTCTCCAACGTTGTGAAAGCGATCCAGTCAACAGACGGGTCCCGTGCTCAATTTCTTCAAGACAGGCCACGGTGTGCCTGTGAACAGCGTAACTCAACGCGCCTCGAACCGCGCTTGGTGAAAACGCGCAGGCAGTGAACCCACGGTCAGAAAATCTTGTTGGCTGGGCCGTGTTATTTGAGTCAACAGTGACCCAAAAACGCCGCGGTGTCAACAAAAAACCCGCACAAGGCGGGTTTTTCAAGGGTGGGCACGGGGTGCGTGCCGCTCAGCCGGGGAGCGCCCGTGTTTACATCAGCGTCACTTCCACCCGGCGGGCTTCGGCGGCGGGGCCGTCGGCCTGGGTTTGTTCTGGTTTTTTCAGCTCGACCATGTCGGCAGCCACACCGGCGGCGGTGAGCAGCTCGCTCACGGCCAAAGCGCGTTGTTTGGCCAGTTCCGCGTTCATGACCGGGTCACCGCTGGCATCGTGGTAACCGCTGATGACGGCTTTTTTGCCGCCAGCCACACCTTTGACGATGTCCGCCAAGGCCTCTGCGCCACCCGCGGCCACCTCGGCCTTGCCGGAGGCAAAGTAGAACTTGACCACGCCGTTGTCGACCGTGACCGAGGCGCCGTCGGTCGCGGCGGCCGCCGGTACAGCGGCAGCAGGCGCCACCACGGCGGCCGGTTCGTGCGCTGCGGCAGGCACTTTGCCACCGTGGAACTGCATCATCACCGGCACGATCAAGAGCGCCACGATGTTGATGATCTTGATCAGCGGGTTCACGGCTGGGCCGGCGGTGTCTTTGTAGGGGTCGCCCACGGTGTCGCCGGTCACGGCGGCTTTGTGGGTTTCAGAGCCCTTGCCGCCGAAGTGGCCGTCTTCGATGTATTTCTTGGCGTTGTCCCAGGCGCCGCCGCCGGTACACATCGAGATGGCCACAAACAGGCCGGTCACGATGGTGCCCATCAGCAAGCCACCCAAAGCGGCCGGCCCCAGCAGCAGGCCGACCAGAATCGGCGCCACCACCGGCAGCAGCGATGGGATCATCATTTCCTTGATGGCGGCCGTGGTCAGCATGTCAACCGCTTTGCCGTATTCGGGCTTGGCGGTGCCTTCCATGATGCCCTTGATCTCGCGGAACTGGCGGCGCACTTCCACCACCACGCTACCGGCTGCGCGGCCCACCGCTTCCATCGCCATGGCACCAAACAGGTAAGGGATCAGGCCGCCGATGAACAAGCCGATGATGACCATCGGGTCGCTCAAATCAAAGGTGATGTGCTGGCCGTAGACATCGAGCTTGTGGGTGTAGTCGGCAAACAGCACCAGCGCAGCCAGGCCAGCCGAACCGATGGCGTAACCCTTGGTCACCGCCTTGGTGGTGTTGCCCACAGCGTCCAGCGGGTCGGTGATGTCGCGCACGCTGGCGGGCATCTCACTCATTTCGGCAATGCCACCGGCGTTGTCGGTGATGGGGCCGTAAGCGTCCAGCGCCACCACGATACCGGCCATGCTGAGCATGGAAGTGGCCGCAATGGCAATGCCGTACAGGCCAGCCAGCGTGTAAGCAGCGTAAATGGCCATGCAGACAAACAGCACCGGCCAGGCGGTGGAGCGCATCGACACACCCAGGCCGGCAATGATGTTGGTGCCGTGGCCGGTGGTGGAGGCTTCGGCAATGTGCTGCACCGGTTTGTATTGGGTGCCGGTGTAGTACTCGGTGATCCAGACCAGCACGCCGGTCAGCACCAGGCCCACGGTGCAGGCGCCAAACAGGCCGCCAGCGCTGATGACGCGGCCGTCAGCCAAGGTCAGTGCGGTGGGAAACAGGTTTTGGGTGACAAAGTAGAAGGCCACCAGCGACAAAACGCCAGCCACGGCCAGACCTTTGTACAAGGCCGGCATCACGTTTTTCATGCCAGGCGAGGCCTTGACAAAAAAACATCCGATGATGGAGGCCACGATCGATACCGCACCGAGTGCCAGCGGGTACATGATCGCGTTGTTGCCAGCACCGCTGATCATCAACGCGCCCAGCACCATGGTGGCGATCAGTGTCACCGCGTAGGTTTCAAACAGGTCAGCGGCCATACCGGCGCAGTCACCCACGTTGTCACCCACGTTGTCGGCAATCACCGCCGGGTTGCGCGGGTCATCTTCGGGGATACCGGCTTCCACTTTGCCCACCAGGTCGGCGCCCACGTCAGCGCCTTTGGTGAAAATGCCGCCGCCCAGACGGGCAAAAATCGAGATCAGCGAGGAGCCGAAAGCAAAACCGATCAGCGGGTTCAGCTGCGCAGCAGTCGCGGTGCCTTCAGGCACCAAAAACCAGTAAAAACCGGCCACACCCAGCAGCCCCAAGCCCACCACCAGCATGCCGGTGATGGCGCCGCCGCGGAAAGCCACGTCCAGCGCCGGGCCAATGCCTTTTGTGGCGGCTTGAGCTGTGCGTACATTGGCGCGCACCGACACGTTCATGCCAATGAAGCCGCAAGCGCCCGAGAGCACAGCCCCCACCACAAAACCGACCGCGCTCAAGGGGTCAAGGAAAATGGCGATCAGCACCGCCAGAACCACCCCCACCATCGCAATCGTCTTGTACTGGCGCGCCAGATAGGCAGCAGCCCCTGTTTGAATGGCGGCTGCAATTTCTTGCATGCGCGCGTTGCCAGCGTCCTGGGAAAGAATCCAGCTGCGGGCCCATGCCCCGTAACCGACGGCGATCAAGCCGCAAATAAGCGCCAGAATCAGCGCAGAGTTGCCTGTCATGTCAAAGTTCTCCTGAAGTTGCTTCGCGAGGAAGTGGTGCAACGCATTCGGCACCACCGCTGCGTTGCTTCCTCGCCCCCAAACACCGCGGGGGTGTTCCTGGTGGCGGTTGGCCAACGCGCAGACTGTAACGCCAAAAATCGCGTTTTTTGTGACTCGCAAGTGGCGCGTCAGTAAAATCAGACTTAATCCGGGCTGTCCCTGATTTGACCTCAAACAACCTCAACAGCACATACACACCATGTCACTACATAACGTCAGCCCTGGCAAAAATGTTCCCGAGCAATTCAACGTGATCATCGAAATTCCGATGAATGCCGACCCGGTGAAGTACGAGGTGGACCACGAGACCCACGCCATTTTTGTGGATCGTTTCATGAGCACGGCCATGCACTACCCCACCAACTACGGGTACGTGCCGCAAACCATCAGTGGTGACGGTGACCCGGTGGATGTGCTGGTGATCACCCCCGTGCCGCTGATTCCCGGCGTGGTAGTGACCTGCCGCGCCATCGGCATCCTGATGATGGAAGACGAAGCCGGCATGGATGGCAAGGTGCTGGCGGTGCCGATCGACAAGATTTTGTCGCTCTACACCCGCTGGAAGAGGCCGGAAGACCTGCAGCCGCTGCGTCTGAAGACCATTGCCCACTTCTTCGAGCACTATAAAGATCTGGAAGATGGCAAATGGGTCAAAATTCTGGGCTGGGAAGGCCCCGAGGCCGCTCACAAGGAAATTCTGGACGGCATCGCCAATTACAAGAATTTTGAAAACAAGTAGGAGACCAGTCAGCACTGGCCTTGACAAACAGGGCTGGAAGTGATGACCGTGATCTTCTTCAGGCGTCTGCATGTGGTGACACGGCAGGCGCTTTTTGTTGTTGGCCAGGTGGGTGGGTGCTGGGCGGCGGATGTGCCTGAGTGCCGGGCTTAACACGCCGACAGGTTGTTGAACGGACGAGGAAACCTCATGAAATTGTTGCGCTACGGCCCGGCAGGCCAGGAAAAGCCCGGTGTGCTCGACGCTTCAGGCTGCGTGCGGGACTTGAGTTCGGAGGTCACGGACATCGCTGGGGCCGCGCTGTCGCCCGCGAGCCTGGCGCGCTTGCGCGGGCTGGACCTGAGTAGCCTGCCGTTGGTGCCCGGTGTGCCGCAGCAAGACCTGCGGCTGGGGCCGTGTGTGGCCCAGGTGGGCAAATGCATCTGTATCGGCCTGAACTACGCCGACCATGCGTTGGAGTCCGGCATGCCGGTGCCGCCCGAACCCGTGGTGTTCAACAAATGGACCAGCGCCATCGTTGGCCCCGATGACGCGGTGGAAATCCCGCGTGGCTCGCTCAAGACCGACTGGGAGGTGGAGCTGGCGGTGGTGATCGGGCAGGGCGGGCGTTACATTGACGAGATCAATGCCATGCGTCACGTGGCGGGTTATTGCGTGATGAACGATGTATCCGAGCGTGACTACCAGCTCAACCGCAGCGGCACCTGGGACAAAGGCAAGGGCTGCGACACCTTCGGCCCGTTGGGGCCTTGGCTGGTCACGGTCGATGAGGTGCCTGATCCGCAGGCGCTATCACTGTGGTTGGAAGTGGATGGCCATCGCTACCAAAACGGCAGCACAGCCACCATGGTCTACCGGGTGCCGTTCCTGATCAGCTACTTGAGCCGGTTCATGAGTTTGCAGAGCGGCGATGTGATCTCCACCGGCACCCCGCCGGGTGTGGGCATGGGGCAAAAGCCGCCGGTGTTTCTGCGCGCCGGGCAAACCATGCGGCTGAGTGTGGCGGGGCTGGGGGTGCAGACGCAGCGGGTTGTGTCGGCTTGAGTGATTTCACTTGAACTGCGAAAACCGGTGTTTGGTGATGATGGTGCTGTTGGTGCGCGAGGGCGGGTACGGCCGGGGGCCTCATACTGTCAAAGGCCCAGAAATCGGCCCCCGGCCATACCCGCCCCGGCTTGGACGATGGCAGTGGTTTGCAAAAGTGGGATACCGGAAACCTGATCTTTGCCTGAGTTGATGGTTGCTTCGTTTTTTTGCATCCGGTTTTTTGGTCTTTAAACCCTCGCCATCCAAAAGCATGTTCTGCCCCCGTGCCACCAACGAACGGTCGCCCTTCAAGTGGTTGTGGCTTTGAACGGGCTGTGCCGCTCCAACTCACCCACATACTGCCCGATGCCTTCGCGCTCCTGCGTCAAGAAGTTGTCCACCGCTGCAAAAAACTGCGGGTGCGCCAGCCAGTGAGCGCTGGTGGTGGTGACCGGCAGCAGGGCGCGCGCCAGCTTGTGTTCCCCCTGTGCGCCACCTTCAAAACGCTGGTAACCGTGCGCGATGCACCACTGCAACGGCTGGTAATAGCACGCCTCAAAGTGCAAACAATCCACCCGCTTGAGCGCACCCCAATAACGGCCATAGGCCACGCGCCCGGTGACACCGCGGCCCACGGTGGCGCTTGTCCCAGCACCCCCAGAATTGCCTGACGGGGCCGTGCGTTCAACGCCATTTTGTGCGCCAGACTTCATACAACTGGCGTTGATGGCGAGCAAACTCGCTGCAATCGGCTCGCCATGTTGCTCGGCGATGAACAGCACCCAGTCCTCGGGCATGTCGGTGGCCATGCCGGCGTAAAAGGCGCGGTTGAAATACGGCGGGTTGCCGTGCTCCAGGTAGGTGCGCTCATAACAGCGGTAGAAAAAGTCCCAGTCCGCCTGGGTGATGGCGGCGCCTTCCAAAACCCGAAAAGTCACGCCAGCATCGGCCACCTTGCGCCGCTCCTGGCGGATTTTTTTGCGTTTTTCCTGCGACAGGCTGGCCAGAAAGTTGTCAAAACTGGCGTAACCGGGCTGTGAATTGGACCAGTGAAATTGGACCGTGTGGCGCAACAGCATGCCCGCCTGGGTCAGCGCGGCCACATCGTCTTCACTGGCAAACAGGGCGTGCAAACCGGTCAGATGATTGGCAGCGCACCAGTCCATCATGGTGAGCACCAGCCCCAGGCGATCTTCTGGCGTGCTGGCCAGCAGCCGGCTGCCCGGCACCGGGATGAAGGGCACGGCGCACACTGCTTTCGGGTGGTAGCTCAGGCCATGCTGGTGGTAAGCGCGCGCCCAGCCCCAGTCAAAGACAAATTCACCGCCCGAGTGTGACTTGATGTAGATGACACACGCCGCCGTCAACAGACCGCGGCGCTCCAGCAAAAAAAACCGTGGCGTCCAGCCGGTGGCGGCGGTGGCACAACCGGTGGTGTGCAGGGCGCTCAGAAACGCGTGGCGCATGAAGGGGGTCGGTGCGCTTTGCTTCAGGAGCAGCGCATCCCACGCGGCAGCATCCACCTGCGAGGGTGAGTCCACCACCCGAATGACATAATCATTTGCGACAGACACCTGTTCTTTTTCCATCATTGCATCGACCTTTTCATGACGCTCAAACTCTGCATTGCCCAACTCAACCTGGTGGTGGGTGATCTGGCTGGTAACTCGCAAAAAATCATTCAGGCGGCACAAGACGCCTACCAACAAGGCGCGCGCCTGGTGCTCACGCCCGAGCTGTCCATCTGTGGCTACGCCGCTGAAGACCTGTTTCTGCGCGCCGCCTTCATTACCGCCTGTGATGATGCCGTGAAAGCGGTGGCCGCTGCGCTGGCCCCGTTGAAAGACCTCGCGGTGGTGGTGGGCCACCCGATGGGGGGCGACAGCCGCACCAAATCGGTGGCGGTGCAGCAGCGCTTCAACGCCGCCAGTGTGCTGCGCGAGGGGCAGGTCGTCGCCACCTATGCCAAGCGTGAGCTGCCCAATTACCAGGTGTTCGATGAGCGCCGGTATTTCACGCCGGGGCAGGGTGTGTGTGTGTTTGAGGCCGGGGAGGCGGGCAGCACGGTCAAGGTGGGCCTGTTGATTTGCGAAGACGCCTGGTTCGAGGCGCCAGCGCGCCAGACGCGTGATGCTGGTGCCGAGTTGCTGGCGGTGATCAACGCCTCGCCCTTTCATGTGGGCAAGGGCCTGGAGCGCGAGTTGATGATGCGCGAGCGGGTGCGCGACTGCGGTTTGCCGCTGGTCTACGCGCACCTGGTGGGTGGGCAGGACGAGGTGGTGTTTGAGGGGCATTCGTTTGCCCTGAATGCGGACGGTTCGCTGGCCGCACGTGCCCCAAGTTTTCAAGAAGATGGTCTTCTGGTCCAAATAGACGCAACGCAGGGCGGGCTCACAATTTCATCAACGATCGCGCCGGAACGCACCCCCGATGAAGACCTGTGGGGCGCGCTGGTGCTGGGTGTGCGCGACTACATCACGAAAAACGGTTTCCCCTCGGTGCTGCTGGGCCTGTCGGGCGGCATTGACTCGGCCCTGGTGCTGGCGATTGCGGTGGACGCGCTGGGCAAGGACCGGGTGCGCGCGGTGATGATGCCCTCGCCTTATACCGCCGACATCAGCTGGATCGACGCGCGCGAGATGGCCAGGCGCCTGGGTGTGCGTTACGACGAGTTGTCCATCGTGCCCGAGTTCGAGGCCTTCAAGGCCACGTTGGCCGGTGAATTCAAGGGCTTGGCCGAGGACACCACCGAAGAAAACATCCAGGCCCGCATCCGTGGCACGCTGCTGATGGCTTTGAGTAACAAGTTCGGCAGCATTGTGTTGACCACCGGTAACAAGAGCGAGATGGCCACTGGTTACTGCACCCTGTATGGCGACATGGCCGGGGGTTTTGCGGTGATCAAGGACCTGGCCAAGACCACGGTGTTCCGCATGGCGCGCTGGCGCAATGCCCACGACCCGTATGGCACCGGGTTTGACCCGATCCCCGAGCGCATCATCACCCGCCCGCCGAGTGCCGAGTTGCGCCCGGATCAGACCGACCAGGACAGTCTGCCGCCTTATGAGGTGCTGGACGCGATCCTGGAGCGTTACATGGAAAACGACCAGAGCATCGAGGCCATCATCGCCGCCGGGTTCGAGCGTGCCGACGTGGAGCGGGTCACGCGCCTGATCAAGATCAACGAGTACAAACGGCGCCAGTCGCCGGTGGGCATCCGGGTGACCCACCGCAGTTTTGGCAAGGACTGGCGTTACCCCATCACCAACCGGTTTCGCGCCTGAGGCTGGGTGGCGGCATCATGCACAATCAAGGTGCATGCTTGCCGCGCAGCGGCTGAGCCAAGATTTCCACTGACTATTGACCAATAAGGATTGCCATGAAACAAATTACCGCCATCATCAAACCCTTCAAACTCGAAGAGGTGCGTGAAGGTTTGGCCGAATGTGGCGTGACCGGCCTGACCGTGACCGAGGTGAAAGGGTTTGGCCGCCAAAAGGGGCACACCGAGCTGTACCGTGGCGCGGAATATGTGGTCGATTTCCTGCCCAAGGTCAAGGTCGAAGTGGTGGTGAAAAGCGACAACGTGGAGCGCTGTGTGGATGCCATCGTCAAGGCCGCCTACACCGGCAAGATTGGTGATGGCAAAATTTTTGTCACGCCGGTCGAGCGCGTGGTGCGTATCCGCACCGGTGAGCTGGATCAGTCCGCGATCTGACAAGCCCCAGGCTGCGCGCCCATCGCCGCGCGGGAGTCACTTCTTTTTCTTGGGTGCCACGGTGATCAACTGGGTGCCCGCCAGCGCGTCATGCCAGAACTGTCGACGTGGGTGAAAGCGGCTCAGCACCGCCCATACCGCCACCCAGCCCAGGGTGATCACGGTGGATTCGCCGCCTGACAGTTCAAACCACCAGGACGCCATCAGCGGTGGTAGCAGCCACAGCCAACTCCACAGGTACCGGATCAGCGCGCGGCCCTGCGTCAAGGTCTGGCCTTGCAGGTCCACCACGCGGATGTGCCAGGTTTTCATGGCCAGGGTTTGGCCGCGTGACCACAACCAGCCAAAGTAAATGCCAAACACCACAAAAATGAACGCCTGCAACGCGTGGCGGTTGTCCATGGCGTTTTTGGTCTGGCTCAAGGCGCTGAACAAGTACCCGGCAATGAACACCACCCCAAACAGCAGGATGCCCTCATACAGCCAGCATGACATGCGCCGCAACAGGCTGGGGGTCTCGAAGCTCGTCATGGGAGAGGGGGAACCGGTGGAGGAGGTAGTCATGGCAGGCTGGCAAGGGGCAAACAAGGCACCGCGGTGCTTCGCGGGTCGCTGACTTTACTTGATTTTTTATCGCTGTGACCTTGGCCGTCAGCGCGGTGCGATAATGGGCATTGCAAATTAAAGCAAACGGGTCAAAGTCTGGCGAATTATTCATAACGCCTATGGCTTTGGTCCTAAGTTTCAATGCAACGCCACAAGTGTTTGCAAAGAAGCACCCAAGGTTTTTCGTCAGAGAAATTCACAAAGGTTCATCATGGAAATATCCAAAGCCGAAACCAGTTCGGTGTCCAACACATCCGCCGTCGCCCACAGCAAGCCCGCCCATGACACGGGGGTGCAAGAGTTGCGCGGTGCAGAAATCCTGATCAAGGCCCTGCAGGCCGAAAACGTCAAGTACGTCTGGGGTTACCCGGGCGGCGCTGTGCTGCACATTTATGACGCCGTTTTCAAGCAGGACACCATCCAGCACATTTTGGTGCGACACGAGCAGGCTGCCGTGCACGCGGCCGATGGCTATGCCCGCGCCACCGGTGATGTGGGTGTGGCGCTGGTCACGTCTGGCCCCGGTGCCACCAACGCGGTCACCGGCATTGCCACGGCGTACATGGACAGCATCCCGATGGTGATCATCAGCGGCCAGGTGCCTACCGCAGCCATCGGCATGGATGCTTTCCAGGAATGTGACATGGTGGGCATCACCCGCCCGGTGGTCAAACACAACTTTCTGGTCAAAGACGCGCGTGACATGGCTGAGACCCTGAAGAAAGCCTTTCACATCGCGCGCAGCGGTCGCCCGGGTCCGGTGGTGGTGGATATTCCCAAAGATGTGTCCTTCAAGAAGGTGCCTTACCACGGTTACCCTGACAAGGTGGAAATGCGCTCGTACAACCCGGTGCGCAAAGGTCACGGCGGCCAGATCCGCAAGGCCCTGCAACTGCTGTTGGCAGCCAAACGCCCTTACATCTACACGGGCGGCGGTGTGTTGCTGAGCAATGCCTCCAACGAGCTGCGCCAGTTGGTCGATATGCTGGGCTACCCGGTGACGAACACGCTGATGGGGCTGGGCGCCTACCCGGCCAGCGACCGCAAGTTTCTGGGCATGCTGGGCATGCACGGCACGCTGGAAGCCAACAGCGCCATGCAGAACTGCGACGTGTTGTTGGCCGTGGGTGCGCGGTTTGATGATCGGGTGATCGGTAATCCCAAACACTTTGCGCAGAACGAGCGCAAGATCATTCACATCGACATTGACCCGTCAAGCATCTCCAAGCGGGTGCGGGTCGATATCCCGATCGTCGGCGACGTGAAAGAAGTGCTCAACGAACTGATCGCCATGATCAAGGAAAGCACGGTCAAGCCTGATGCGCACGCGCTCGGCGCCTGGTGGGACACGATCGAGGGCTGGCGCAAACGCGATTGCCTCAAATATGACCACGGCACCAATGACGTGATCAAGCCCCAGTATGTGGTGGAAACGCTTTGGAACATGACCAAAGACGCCGACACCTACATCACTTCGGACGTGGGCCAGCACCAGATGTGGGCTGCGCAGTACTACCGCTTTGACGAACCACGGCGCTGGATCAACTCGGGCGGTCTGGGCACCATGGGTGTGGGCATTCCGTACGCCATGGGCATCAAACTGGCCAAGCCCGAGAGCGAGGTGTTTTGCATCACCGGGGAAGGCTCGGTACAAATGTGTATCCAGGAGCTGTCCACCTGCCTGCAGTACAACACACCGATCAAGATCTGTTCGCTGAACAACCGTTACCTGGGCATGGTGCGCCAATGGCAAGAGATTGAATACTCGGGCCGCTACAGCCACAGCTACATGGACGCACTGCCCAATTTTGTCAAACTGGCTGAGGCCTACGGTCACGTCGGCATGCTGATTGAGCGCGCCTCGGACGTTGAAGGCGCCCTGCGCGAAGCCCGCAAGCTGAAGGACCGTACGGTGTTCATGGACTTCCGCACCGACCCGACCGAAAACGTGTTCCCGATGGTGCGCGCAGGCAACGGCATCACCGAGATGCTGATGAGCTCCGAAGACCTGTAATTCACCCACCATTTATTCAACCTACTCAGAACAAATCTATTGCTCGCCGAGTCCTGCGGTTACCGCTGCAGGAGGAGGGCGGCGACAGTGCAAGCTGTTGCGTTGGCGAAAAGAGGCGTCATTCACTATGAAACATATCATTGCTGTTTTGCTGGAAAACGAAGCCGGGGCGCTGTCCCGCGTGGTGGGTTTGTTTTCTGCCCGGGGCTATAACATTGAGTCGCTGACCGTGGCGCCCACCGAAGACCCCAGTCTGTCGCGCATGACCATTCAAACGGCGGGTTCCGAAGAGGTGATCGAACAAATCACCAAACATCTGAACCGCCTGATTGAAGTGGTCAAGGTGGTTGACCTGACCGAAGGTGCCTACACCGAGCGCGAGTTGATGATGGTCAAAGTGCGCGCCGTGGGCAAGGAACGCGAAGAGATGAAGCGCATGGCCGATATCTTTCGCGGTCGCATCATCGATGTGACCGAGAAGAGTTACACGATTGAGTTGACGGGCGACCAATCCAAGAACGACGCGTTTTTGAGCGCCATTGAAAGTGGTGCGATTTTGGAAACCGTGCGAACCGGCGCCAGCGGTATTGGCCGCGGCGAGCGGATCTTGCGTGTTTAGTTGGTTGGGGGCGGCGCGAAACAGCTGTCCCGCAAGTTTTAGTTAGTTGGGGATAGAGCAAATTTGCAGCGCAAATCTTGGTCTGTCCCGCAAAGTTATTAATTTTTACAACGGAGAGAGTGATGAAAGTTTTTTACGATAAAGATTGTGACCTGAGCCTGATCAAGGGCAAAACCGTTGCCATCATCGGTTACGGCAGCCAAGGTCATGCCCACGCCCAGAATTTGAACGACAGCGGCGTGAAGGTCGTGGTGGGTCTGCGCAAAGGTGGTGCTTCTTGGGACAAGGTTGGCAAGGCCGGCCTGACCGTCATGGAAGTCAACGACGCGGTCAAAGCGGCTGACGTGGTCATGATCCTGTTGCCTGATGAGCAAATCGCCGAGGTCTACACCAACAATGTGGCGCCCAACATCAAAGCCGGTGCCTCGCTGGTGTTTGCCCACGGTTTCAATGTGCACTACAACCAGGTCGTGCCCCGTGCTGATCTGGATGTCTGGATGGTGGCGCCCAAAGCGCCTGGCCACACAGTGCGCAACACCTACACCCAGGGTGGCGGCGTTCCCCACCTGATCGCTGTGCACCAGGACAAGTCTGGCAAAGCCCGTGACCTGGCCCTGAGCTACGCGATGGCCAACGGTGGTGGCAAGGCTGGCATCATCGAGACCAACTTCAAGGAAGAGACCGAAACCGATCTGTTCGGCGAACAGGCCGTGTTGTGTGGTGGTGCGGTGGAACTGATCAAGATGGGTTATGAGACCCTGGTCGAAGCCGGTTACGCCCCCGAAATGGCTTATTTCGAGTGCTTGCACGAGCTGAAACTGATCGTTGACCTGATTTATGAAGGCGGCATCGCCAACATGAACTACTCGATCTCCAACAATGCCGAATACGGCGAGTACGTGACTGGCCCCGAAGTCATCAACGCCCAAAGCCGTGAAGCCATGCGCAACGCCTTGAAGCGCATCCAGAATGGTGAGTACGCCAAGATGTTCATCCAGGAAGGGCGCCTCAACTACCCGAGCATGACGGCGCGCCGTCGTAACACCGCTGATCACCAGATCGAAGTGGTGGGTGCACAATTGCGTGCCATGATGCCCTGGATTGCCAAAAACAAGCTGGTGGACCAAACCCGCAATTGATAGCGGTGTGATCACGACAAAGGCCACCTCGGTGGCCTTTTGTTATTATGGAACGACATAAAAAGGCCGCAGGAATGGATGACCGCCACAACTCTGATTTAACTGAACTCGAAGCGCCGCTCAAAAAGCGTCGCAAGGGTATCTATGTTTTGCCCAATCTCTTCACTCTGGCTGCACTGTTTGGTGGTTTTTATGCCATTGTGATGGCCATCAATGGTCGTTTTGACTTGGCGGCCATTGGCGTGTTTTGCGCCATGATTCTGGACAGCCTGGATGGCCGCGTGGCCCGCATGACCAACACGCAAAGTGCTTTTGGTGAGCAGATGGACTCTTTGTCCGACATGGTGTCGTTCGGCGCAGCGCCGGCGTTGATCAGTTATGTCTGGGCGCTCAAGGGCCTGGGCCGTTGGGGTTGGTTGGCGGCCTTCGTCTACTGCGCTTGCGCCGCATTGCGACTGGCTCGTTTTAACGTCAACACTGCGGTGGTGGACAAACGCTATTTTCAGGGTTTGCCTTCCCCCGCTGCGGCGGCATTGCTGGCAGGGCTGATCTGGGTGGCCACCGATCTGGGGGTGTCTGGTGCCAGCCTGGCCTGGCCCATGTTTGCCTTGGCGCTCTACGCCGGCTTGACGATGGTGACCAATGTGCCGTTTTACAGTTTCAAGGATGTCCGGATGAAGCGTAGCGTGCCATTCGTGGTGATCGTGCTGATCGCCATTGGCATTGCGCTGATCAACATTGATCCACCCACCGTGCTGTTCGGTATTTTTGTTGTCTACGGATTCAGCGGTTATGTGGTTTACTTTTGGCGCAAGACCAAAGGCATCCCGACCAGTGTGATCAGCACATCGACCGAAGAACCGGACGAGCGCGGTCTGCACGACTAGCACCCTGTTCAAGCCTGCCGGTTGGTATCTTTCGCGATAAGGCCTGTGGTACATTGCAACCATGCAAATGCTATCTCTAGCCCTACTAATGACACCCTACGGGTGGCGTTTTAGCGCGTGATGGCACCAACCCCAAAAAGCCCGTATGCCATCCGCAGCGGGCTTTTTTGTTGGTATGAACATATTCTGTTTGCGGATTCATTGAGAACTCAGGAGTGAGAACATGACGGATAAGTTAGCGAAGTAATCGGCCCGCCTGCGCCGCAAATCGTTCCGAAGAAACACGTGGCGCGGGCGTTGCAAATGTGGCAAGGTGGAGCGTGGCACAGGCAAAGACCGGTGTAGCAATGGTGCATATTGC
>NZ_JAJCTH010000028.1 GCF_020594515.1 Rhodoferax sp. U2-2l | reverse complement strand
TCGGTGGCACTGATCTGTTCGATCTCGTCACTGACGGCCTGTAGATCCTCATCGAGGGTTTCTTCGAGCAGGCTTCTTTGCTCGGCGCTGAAGCGCTCACTTTGGGCGGCAAACTTCAGGCGTTTGAAATACGCGTTTTCATGCGTTAGCTTGTCGATGGTGCCCGTCGGGACAAGACGGTGCGTTTCACGGCATTGCTGCACCACATAACGCCGCAGCTACTGGTGGAGTGTTTTTATGCGCTACGCCATGACGCGGCGGCGGGCGTAGACGGCGTGACGTGGCGAGACTACGAGGAAGGACTCTACGAGCGAGTACACGGACTGCACCGGGAAATTCATGCCGGTGCGTACCGAGTCAAACCATCACGGCGGGTATTCATACCCAAAGCCGATGGCAGACAGCGCCCGCTTGGAATCGCCTCTCTGGAGGATAAGGTCGTGCAGCAGGCGGTGGTCACCGTATTGAATACGATTTATGAAGAGGACTTTCTCGGATTCTCGTATGGGTTCCGGCAAGGACGTAGCCAGCACGATGCACTGGATGCGCTGACGGTCGGAATCACGAGCCAAAACGTGAACTGGATATTGGATGCAGACATATCGTCATTCTTCGATGAAATCGATCATGACTGGATGCTGAAGTTTCTGGAACACCGCATTGCGGATCGGCGAATGTTAGGTCTGATTCGTAAATGGCTCAAAGCGGGGGTGATGGAGGACGGGTGCAGGGCAGCGGCGACCAAGGGCACGCCCCAAGGCGCGGTGATCTCGCCATTACTGGCGAACATCTATCTGCACTACGCTCTCGATCAATGGACGCAGCAATGGCGTCGCAGATATGCACGGGGCAATGTGATTGTCGTGCGCTACGCTGATGACAGTGTGTTCGGATTCAAGATTGAAGAAACAGCCAGACGGTTTCTGACAGCGATGAAAGAGCGGCTGGCAAAATTTGGGCTGACCCTGAATGCGACGAAGACGCGGCTGATCGAGTGTGGTATCGACAGGCAAGGCCGATTTCAGGTCACGCGCCTGACGGTAAAGAAGCGAATGCGAGCGACACTTGAAGCCATCCGAGCAGAGTTGATGCGACGACGGCATGAATCTGTCGCCATTGTGGGCAAGTGGCTAAACCGCGTGGTTCAAGGTTACTTTAACTACCACGCTGTGCCGGGAAATCTGTATCGTCTAGCTGGAATGCGCAGCGAAATTGGCCGCGCTTGGCGGCATGCGCTGATGCGTCGGAGCCAGCGACACCGTTTGTCGTGGCACAGGTTTAGCCGGATCGCAGAGCGTTTCATTCCGATCGTCCGCAATATGCCCCCCTATCCGGAGGAGCGGTTCTACGCGTCACATACCTGAGGCAGGAGCCGTATGCGGTAATTCTGCACGTACGGATCTGTGCGGGGGGCGGGGGGGTGACCTCCGTCCCTACCGCAACCGTTTCGTTGTGAGTTAGTCACAATGGGCGACATTAAGCGTAACGTTTAGGGGCAACATACTAGGGAAAACCCGTATGATTTGATGTATGTTTGAAACGACTTTTCCGTCCCCAATCCATCACAGCCAGAGTGTGTCAGAGGCTGATGTGCAACCAGTTGCCGTGCCACCTCGATCCCATCAGCCAGACCTTATCGTTCCTATCCGTTCGCTGGGTGAGAATCACCGTTCGCGAATTGAAGAGCATTTGTTGACTTTAAGTCCTCAAGACCGTTATTTCAGGTTTGGTTTTTCAGCCAAAGATGAGCAGATCAGGGCTTACGTGGCCAGTTTGGATTTTGATCGTGACGAGGTGTTCGGCATTTACAACCGCCACCTTCGCTTGATCGCCATGGCGCACTTGGCTTATTCCAGCGAAGTCCGTGCCAGCGCATCTTCAGAGTTTGGTGTGTCCGTGTTGGAGCCTGTGCGTGGTCGGGGCTATGGGCGTCGACTGTTTGAGCGAGCCGTGATGCATGCCCGTAACGAAGGCGTGACGGCCATGTACGTTCATGCACTGAGCGAGAACACAGCGATGCTGAAAATTGCCAAAAGAGCCGGTGCAACAGTTGTCCGTGACGGGGCCGAGTCTGAGGCGCATCTGAGTTTGAAGCCTGCAACGTTTCACACGCAAATGACCGAGATCATGGAAGAGCATCTGGCCCAGGCCAACTACCACTTCAAAGCACAAGCCAAACAATTTTGGGACACCTACAGTCGGATACAGCAAATCTGGGTCCCTGTCAGGCAGCGGGCCGACGTCGAGTAGTTCTTGTGGGCAGTTGATGGTGGTTTCTGTAATCCGCTATCCTTGGAGTCTGTTCAACAACTGCATGTCCTGCGCTTCTGGCTGTGTCCGATCCTCATCCTGCCCGTTCTGAACGGGAAGATACCCGCACTTTCCTGCAAAAAGTTGCGGAGTTTATCCATCCCGGCCCTGACTCTACCGACGAGTTGATCGAGACCTTGGCTGATGCCGAGCATAACCAACTGATCGGGGCGGATTCGCGCAAGATGCTGGAGGGTGTCATCCGCATGGCGGAGATGACCGCGGGGGACGTGATGGTGCCGACCACCCGTATGGAGTTGGTCAATATTGAAGATTCCCACGACGTCATGATGCACGGCGTGATTGATACTGCCCATTCGCGTTTTCCGGTGTTTGAGGGGGAGCGTGAGAACATCATCGGCATCCTGATGGCCAAGGACCTGCTCAAACTGCAGCGGGCCCCCGAGCTGAACATCCGTGCTTTGCTACGTCCAGCTGTGTTTGTGCCCGAGAGCAAAGGGCTGAACGATCTGCTGCGGGACTTTCAGAGTAACCACAACCACTTGGCGATCGTGATTGATGAATTTGGCCGCGTGGCGGGCCTGATCACCATCGAGGACGTGCTGGAACAGATTGTGGGTGAAATCGAGGATGAGTTCGACATCGAACACGACGAGGGCGACATCTTTGGTCTGGCAGATCAGACCTACCGTGTCAGTGGCGACACGCTGATTGACCGGGTGGAGAACACCTTTGGGGTCACGTTGGAAAGCACCGACCCAGACGACGAGTTTGAGACCATCGG
The DNA here is from genome assembly GCF_020594515.1 of Rhodoferax sp. U2-2l. Classification (GTDB taxonomy): domain Bacteria; phylum Pseudomonadota; class Gammaproteobacteria; order Burkholderiales; family Burkholderiaceae_C; genus Rhodoferax. Next base: position 16,978 of record NZ_JAJCTH010000028.1, on the reverse strand, counting down.
TGGCCTGATTGCGCATGAAATGGGCCATGTGCCCAAACGGGGCGAGCGCCATGTCATGGCCGGACTGGAATTTGTTGTGATGCACACCAAAGGTGGCGCTGTGAAATGGTTCAAGGTGGCGCCGGTGGACCGGTCTTCAGCTTGAGGTCTCAGGGTTGCACTTGTTTGAACCCACGCGCGCTCGTTCAGCGGTGGTGATGCCGCTGGTGCTGGCCATCGTTGCCGGTGGTTGCCAGGCCGCCAGCACGGCATGGCCGTTCGCCATGCCGCCAGCGTTGGCGTTTTTGGGTTGGGAGCGGGGTCAGCCGATCTGGTGGCTGCAGACAGTGTCGATGGCGATTTTGGTGTTACTGCTGTTGCGCTCTCCAACGGCGGGGCAAGCGGTTTGGCGAGGATGGCTCTTTACGTTGAGCTGGCTGGCTGCCACATTTGCCTGGCTGTTTATCTCCATGCATATCTACGGCGGTTTGCCCGCCGTGCTGGCGGTCCTGGCGGTGCTGATGCTGGCGGGTGCGCTGGCACTTTATTACGCCGCCAGTTGTTGGGCCTTTTGGCACCTAACCAAAAGAAACAAAGGCATCGCCGCGGTTGTTTTTGCGTCGTTGTGGCTGTTGGCCGAGTTGGCACGGGGCCAGTGGCTGACCGGTTTTGGTTGGGGTGCGGTGGGTTATGCCCATCTGGATGGTCCTTTGCAAGACCTGCTGGGCTGGGTCGGCATGTATGGCATCACATTTGTAGCAGCCTTGCTCGCGGGGCTTTTGGCGATGGCCATCGGCGTGTCCGTATGGCGGGACAAGGCCATCTCACTGGGGCTGCTGCTGGTCCTGTTGGTGTTGCCTGTGGTGTTGCCTGCGACCCGTGGTGCGTCTCTGGGCCAACTCAGCGTGACCCTGTTGCAGGGCAACATCGCTCAAGAGGAAAAATTTGAACCCGCCACCGGCGTGCTCCAAGCCTTGCTGTGGTACGGGGCACAACTGCAGGCCAGCCGCAGCGCGCTCACCATCACCCCCGAAACAGCGCTGCCCGTGCTGCCGGATCAGCTGCCCGAAGGCTACTGGCAGGCGTTACAAACGCGGTTTGCGCAGGGCGATCAGGCCGCCTTGGTGGGCATCCCCCTGGGCAATAACGCCACCGGTTACACCAATTCAGCGGTGGGTTTCAAGCCGGGCCAGGCCGACGTCTGGCGGTATGACAAACACCACCTGGTGCCGTTTGGTGAGTTCATCCCGCCCATGTTTCGCTGGTTCACCGACCTGATGCACATTCCGCTAGGTGACTTCAACCGGGGCGCACTGCCACAACCCACGTTTGACTGGCAAGGGCAGCGGCTGGCCGTCACCATCTGCTACGAGAACCTGTACAGCAACGAACTGGCCACCCAGTTTGGGGACGCAGCGACCGCGCCGACGATGCTGGTCAATATCAGCAACTTGGGCTGGTTTGGCGAACATCTGGCCATGGACCAGCACTTGCAGATCGCCCGGACCCGCGCGCTGGAGTTTGACCGGCCGTTCCTGCTGGCCACCAACACCGGGCAAACCGCCATCGTCGATCACCTTGGGCGCGTCACCCACAGGGCCCCGGCGCACACCGCGGTGGCGCTGCATGGCGTGGTGCAGGGGCGCACCGGGCTGACGCCTTACGCGCAGTGGATCGCCCGGTTCGGCTTGTGGCCGCTGTGGGGCATGGCGGTGGGGGTGGTGATGGCCGCTGTGGTGATGCGCCGCCAGCGTGCCCGCTGACAGGGCGTTGCGCGTCCACACGGCGTGGGGTCTTTCCATCAGGGGTTGTGCGTAGCGCTTGGCAGAAGGCTTTGGGGCGTGTCATGAGCCCGTAAAATCGAACCATGGCGCGTGAACTCAGGCGCGCCTCTTACCAACTTCAGGCGTCTGTCACCCCGGCGCTTCCAACTTATGTTGACCTTCCAGCAAATCATTTTGAAACTGCAGTCGTATTGGGACGCCCAAGGCTGCGCACTGTTGCAGCCGTATGACATGGAAGTCGGCGCGGGTACGTCGCACACGGCGACGTTCTTGCGAGCGCTTGGCCCCGAGCCGTGGAAAGCGGCTTACGTTCAGCCCAGCCGCCGCCCCAAAGACGGCCGCTACGGCGAGAATCCCAATCGTCTGCAGCACTATTACCAATACCAGGTGGTGTTGAAACCCGCCCCCAGCAACATTCTGGAGTTGTATCTGGGCTCGCTGGAAGCGCTGGGCTTTGATCTGAAGAAAAACGACATCCGTTTTGTCGAAGACGACTGGGAAAACCCCACGCTCGGCGCCTGGGGCCTGGGTTGGGAAGTCTGGCTCAATGGCATGGAAGTCACCCAGTTCACCTACTTCCAGCAGGTGGGCGGCATCGATTGCAAACCGATCACCGGCGAGATCACCTACGGGCTGGAGCGCCTGGCGATGTATTTGCAAGGCGTGGACAACGTCTACAACCTGACCTGGACCACCGCCGCCGACGGCACACGGCTCAGTTATGGCGACGTGTACAAACAAAATGAGGTCGAGCAGTCCACCTACAACTTTGAGCACAGCGATGCCGACTTTTTGTTCACCGCCTTCACCGCGCATGAAAAGCAGACCAAACACCTGATGGACGTGCAACTGGCGCTACCCGCTTACGAGCAAGTCCTCAAATGTGCGCACAGCTTCAACCTGCTGGACGCACGTGGTGCCATCAGCGTGACCGAGCGCGCCGCCTACATTGGCCGCATCCGCAACCTGGCCCGCGGTGTGGCCCAAAGTTACCGCGACAGCCGCGCTCGCCTGGGCTATCCGATGGCTTCCAGCCAGATTGCAGCCCTGGTGCTGGGCAAGGACGGGGTGGACGCCGTCCTTGATGCTGCACGCCAAATCGAACTCAAGGCCGCGCTGGCAAGTGCTGCGATCCATAAAACCCCAGAGACCCAGAAGGTGGCCCTGTGAGAAACCTCCTCGTTGAATTGTTTGTTGAAGAACTGCCCCCCAAAGCGCTCAAAAAACTCGGTGACGCTTTTGCCAGCCAGTTGACCGACCAACTGCGCGCGCTGGGTCTGGCATCGGCCGACTCGGTGACCACCGCGTTTGCCTCGCCGCGTCGTCTGGGCGCCCACATCACCCACGTGGCGGCCAAAGCCGCCGACAAAGCGGTGCAGCAAAAGCTGATGCCCGTGGCTGTGGGTCTGGATGCCAACGGCCACGCGACGCCTGCGCTGCTCAAAAAGTTGCAGGCACTCGGGGCCGATGTGTCGGACCCGGTGTTTGCCGTAGCCGCCTTGCGCAAGGCGCCGGACGGCAAGGCCGAGGCGCTGTTTTATGACAGCCTGGTCAGCGGTGCCACGCTGGATGTGGGTCTGCAGCAGGCGCTGGATGTGGCGCTGGCCAAACTGCCCATTCCCAAGGTCATGAACTACCAGTTGGAGTCGGATTGTGAGTTGCCCGGCTGGAGCAGCGTCAACTTTGTCCGCCCGGCGCATGGTCTGGTGGCGCTGCATGGCGACACGGTGGTGCCGGTCAAGGCGCTGGGCCTGACAGCCGGCAACAGCACGCAGGGGCATCGTTTTGAAGCGGTCACATCGCCGGTGGTGCTGGCCAACGCCGATAGTTATGCCCAGAACTTGTTGAACGACGGTGCCGTGATCGCCAGTTTTGCAGAGCGCCGCGCTGCCATTGTTGAACAGATCAAAGCGGCGGCGGCCCGCGTTGGAAATGGCGTCAAGGCCATTGAAGATGACGCGCTTCTGGACGAAGTGACCGCGCTGGTGGAGCGTCCCAACGTGCTGGTGTGCCAGTTTGAGCCGCAGTTTCTGGACGTGCCGCAAGAGTGCCTGATCCTGACCATGAAGGCCAATCAGAAGTACTTCCCGCTGCTCGATGCCCAGGGCAAGCTCACGAATCAGTTTTTGGTGGTCAGCAACATCAGCCCGGCCGATGCCAGTGCGGTGGTCGGTGGCAATGAGCGGGTGGTGCGCCCGCGCCTGGCCGATGCCAAGTTTTTCTATGACCAGGACCGCAAAAAGTCGCTGGCCTCGCGTGTGCCGGGGCTCGACAAGGTGGTCTACCACAACAAACTCGGCACCCAGGGCGAGCGCATGGGGCGCGTCTGCGACACCGCACGGGCCATTGCTGAGTTGCTTGCGCCCAATGCGTCCGTCTCACAGCCAGACGGGCTGGTTCATAACGCGGATACTGCCGCCCGCCTGGCCAAGACCGATCTGCTGACCGACATGGTGGGCGAGTTCCCGGAGTTGCAGGGCATCATGGGTGGTTATTACGCGCTCAACGACGGCCTGAGCACCGAGGTGGCGCAGGCCATTGAAGACCATTACAAACCGCGTTTTGCCGGGGACGACTTGCCGCGCAACCTGACCGGGGTGGTGGTGGCGCTGGCGGACAAGCTGGAGACGCTGGTCGGCATGTTTGGCATCGGGAACCTGCCCACCGGTGACAAAGACCCGTTTGCGCTGCGCCGCCATGCGCTGGGCGTGATCCGGATGTTGGTTGAAAAAGACCTGCCGCTGAGCCTGAATGATTTGCTCACCGCGGCCACCCCGGTGTTTGGCGACAAGATTTCTGACGCCAGCGGCCCCTTGACCGACTTCATTTTTGAGCGTCTGGCCGGTTCCCTGCGCGAGCAGGGTTACAGCGCGCTGGAGGTGGACGCGGTGCTGGCCCTGCGCCCGCAGCGCCTGGGCGACGTGCCCAAGCGTCTGGCTGCCGTGCGCGCCTTCGCCGCGTTGCCCGAGGCGCCCGCGCTGGCGGCGGCCAACAAGCGCATCAGCAACATCCTGAAAAAAGCCGACGCTGCGGCCGTGGCCGACGCGCATGTGAGTGAACTGCTGTTGCAGGAAGCCGCTGAAATCGCGCTGTATGCCGCCATGCAAGACATCACCCCGCGCGCCCAGGCGCAGTTGGCGGCGGGTGACTACACCGCCTCGCTGCAAACCCTGGCGGCGCTGCGTGGGCCGGTGGACGCCTTTTTTGAAGACGTGATGGTCAACGCCGAGGCGCTTGATTTGCGTCTGAACCGCCTGGGTCTGCTCAAAACGCTGCACCTGGCGATGAACCAGGTGGCCGACCTGTCGCGCCTGGCGGCCTGAACCTCATCCGACGAGCACACGACATGGCCCCCATGAAACTGGTGATTCTGGACCGCGATGGCACCATCAACGTCGACAGCGTGGACTACATCAAGTCTGCGGATGAGTGGCAGCCGCTGCCCGGTGCGCTGGAAGCGATTGCCCGGCTCAACCACGCCGGCTGGCATGTGGTGGTGGCCAGCAACCAGTCCGGTTTGGGGCGCGGGCTGTTTGAGGTGTCGGAGCTCAATGACATCCACGCCAAGATGCTGCAGCAGTTGGCCGACTTGGGCGGACGCCTGGACGCCATTTTTTATTGCCCGCACGCGCCAGACGATGCCTGCCAATGCCGCAAACCGGCCTCGGGCCTGTTTGAGCAGATTGGTGAGCGCTACGGCATCCACCTCAAAGGCGTGCCGGCCGTGGGTGATTCGGCGCGCGATCTGGTGGCTGCGGTGGCGGTGGGTTGCGAGCCGCATCTGGTGCTGACCGGCAAGGGTGAAGCCCATCGGGGTCACCCGCTGCCGGACACCTTCCCGGCGCAGACAACGGTTCACGCGGATCTGTCCGCGTTTGTCGATCACCTGCTGGCGCGCGAGACCGAGGCCAACTGATACCCATGATGGCCTGGCTGCGTTCGGTGCTGCACCTGTTGTGGATGGGCATCACCGTCATCCCCTGGACGCTGGCGGTGCTGGTGGTGTCGCTGTTTGCCTCGCGCACCACCACTTGGTGGGTGGCGGTGAACTGGTTTCGGGTGGTGATGTGGGGCACACGCGTGATTCTGGGCGTGCGTATGGAGGTGCAGGGCTTGCACAACCTGCCGCTGGGCCAAACCAGCGCCGCCGTTCTGCTGTCCAAGCACCAGTCCACGCTGGAAACCTTGTGGCTGCCGACCATCATGTCGCACCCGCTGGCCTTTGTGTTCAAGCGCGAGCTGCTCAAGATTCCGTTTTTTGGCTGGTCGATGGCGCGCCTGGACATGATCCACATCAACCGCGAATCGCGCACGGTGGCCATGAAACACGTCATCGACCAGGGCAAACGCTTGCTGGCCCAGGGCAACTGGGTCATCATGTTCCCGGAGGGCACCCGCATGCCGCGCGGCGAAGCGGGCACCTACCAGACCGCGGGCACGCGTCTGGCCGTGGAAAGTGGTGCGCCGGTGGTGCCCATTGCGGTGGCCACCGCGCGCTGCTGGCCCAAGGAAGGCTTTGTCAAACACGCGGGCGTGGTGCGGGTGTCGATTGGCGCGCCCATGGAGAGCGCCGGGCGCGACCCGAAAGCGCTGATGCGCGAGGCCCAGGCCTGGATCGAGGCCGAAATGCGCCGCATCGACCCCGAAGCCTACCGCTGAGCTGCCTGCGGGCCGTCACACATGTTGCCATTGCTGCGCGCCACGCGCGATTTGTTTGAATCCATGCCATCGCCAGCCCCGGCTGGGCCAGGGTCCGCAGCACCTTCAATCCAGGCCGATTTTTCGCACCCCCGCGCCAACCGCGAGGTGTTGCTGGGTCAGACCCGGGTCGCCTACGCTTTCAACCGCGGGCAGCGGCGCAGCGTTGGCTTCAGCGTCGGGCCGGATGGCCTGGCAGTGCGCGCGCCCAAGTGGGTCACGCTGCGCGACGTGGACGCCGCTCTGCACACCAAGGCCGACTGGATTTTGCGCAAGTTGCAGGCGAGTCGCGAGCGCCAAACCCGGCTGGCTGATCAGGTGATCGTCTGGCAGGACGGTGCCACGTTCCCGTTTCTGGGGCAGACCTTGACCGTGCGGCTGGACCCCGAGCACCGCTTTGGCGCGGGTGGGGCCGCGTTGTTGCTCGTACAGGACGACCCCGGGCCCACCGAAGTCAGCATCGGCGCGGTGGCGGCCTTGCCCGCGCCCGGGGTGTTGCTTGAATTACGCGTCAGCCTGCCTCACCACGCCAGCGCCGAGCAGATGCGTGACCGGGTGCAGGCCTGGTTGATGCGTCAGGCCAAGGTGCTGTTTCAGCAGCGGCTGGACCACTTCGCCCCGGTGCTGGGCGTGCAGTGGACCCGACTTGGCCTGAGCAATGCCGGCACGCGTTGGGGCAGCGCCCGCCGCGACGGCGCCATCCGGCTGAACTGGCGGCTGGTGTTTTTCAGGATGTCAGTGCTGGACTACGTGGTGGCGCACGAACTCAGCCACCTGCGGGTGATGGACCACAGCCCGCGCTTCTGGGACACGGTGCGCGCCGTGGTGCCTGACTACGCTGCACAGCGGGCGCAGCTCAAAAGTGAGCTGGTGCCGAAGTGGGATTGATGCACCAGTCAAAAAGTGCCCGCGCGCTGCCCGTGAAGACAGAGCGCGGGCCGGTGTGACAGCCTCAGAAGCGGTGGCGCACACCCAGACCAAAGCTGGTGCCCGAGCTGTAGGACGTGATCTTGTCGTGCATCAGCATGGCATAGGCGTCAGTGCGTTTGGACAGGGTGTGGTCGTAGCCCACGGTGGTGGTGGTGCGGCGTTTGTCCGCGATGTCGTCTTGGGTGCGCGCCACTGAGGCCAGCAACTTGCCCGAACCCAGGGGGGCAGAGAGGCCCAAGGAGGTGGTTGTTTTATCGAACGCGTTGTCGTCTGATGAGGCCTTGCCATAGGTTGCGAAGGCCTTGACGACCCCCGCGTCATACGTACCGCCAAGCATCCAGTCCGTGTGCGCGTAAGGCTTGGATGCCACGATGGCATCCGTGCCGCCCGGGTTCTTAATCTCCACTTTCTCCCAATAAGCCGTCAACCCAACAGGGCCTGCGCTGTAAAACGCATTCAAACCCACATTGTTTTTGCCATCGTTGACCCCGGCACCCTGCTCCCCAAACTGGTAGTGGATATTGCCTTTGAGTCCGGCAAAGGTGGGTGTGCTGTAAGTGATCTGGTTTGACCAGCCGGTGTCTGCTGGTACCGTCCGCTTCCAACCAGAAGGGTTGAAGAGATCGATATCGGAATGCAAAACCAAGGGCGAGAAGGTAAACGAGTCACCCATGGGATTGAACATGATGGTGGGCAAAAAGTTGGGGGCCTTTCCGCGGCCCAGGTTCAAGGTGCCATAGCCGCCGGACAGGCTGACGTTGGCATCGCGTGAAAACTGGGTGTCCCCGTTGAAGCGGCCATAGTCGCCGCTGTCAGCCCGGAAAAACGAGGTCAGCATAAAGCCCGCCTTCAAACCGCCGCCCAAGTCTTCAGAGCCGCTCATGCCCCACCAGGAGGTGGTCATGCCGCCGCTGTTGACGACGGATTTGCGGGTGGTGTCACCGGCCATTTTCATGGAACCGGCATACACATCGACCAGGCCCATCAGTTGAACCGTGCTTTGCGCCTGTGCGCCAACGCTTGCGGCTGCCAGGCAGGCAGCCAGGAGTGCTGTTTTTTTCATGTGTTTTCCAGGGTGTTGATGAATCGTCGTGACAGATTGACCACGCGTTCAACGCGGGCAATCCCAACGGCTAAAGCAACGACCGTGCCTGGAAAATTCAGATCTCTTGCATCTGGCGCTGGCGCAAATGGGGCGGCATGTCCAGGGTGGTGCGGTCCCACTGCTCCAGGGTGATCACCCGCTCCATGCAGTCTTCCATCAGGGCGTGCGCGGCCATGGCCGTTTCAGCGATGGCTTGATGCACGCGGCTGTCATTGCCCTCGGTGTCGACACAGCTCTGTTGGTAAGCGTACAAGCCGCGCAAGTGGCGGATGCTTTCAGCCACCTGCGCCGGGCACGCACACATGTAAAACAGGCCTTGTTCAATGACATGTTCAATCTGTTCGTCGGTGAAGCGGTACGTTGTGGTCATGGCTGGGATGGCTGTAAGTCAATAGTCATGTTAGCGCACAGCACCGCGGCTGAAATTGAGGTAGGTCAGTTACGCCGTGGGTGCGATGCGAGATTTACGCCATAATTGACGTTTACGTTAACGTCAATCACGTTGTTTACCCCCATGCCCCAAACCTACAGCATCAGCGATCTGGCCAAAGAGTTTGACCTGACCACCCGGGCCATGCGTTTTTATGAAGACATGGGCTTGTTGCAGCCCGAGCGCAGCGGCCCCGGCGGGCGTAACCGCATTTACAGCGGGCGTGACCGCGCCCGCCTGAAGCTGACGCTGCGCGCCAAACGGCTGGGCCTGAGCCTGACCGATGCCAAAGACATCATCGACATGTACGACAGCCCGCGCGACACCGCCGCGCAGCTGGAGAAGTTTTTGCAAGTGCTGGCGCAGCATCAGCAGCAGTTGGAGGCCCAGATGACCGACCTGCAGGCCAACATGGACGAGCTCAAAGTGCACCAGCGCGAAGCCAAGTCCTTGCTGGCCAAAGCGCAGCGCAAGGCCGGAGCCACCGCGTGAGCCTGGCCCCGACGCCGCACCACGCCGAGTCGCCGCTGGAGCGCGTGCTGCGCAGTTTCGAGCGCCAAGGGCTGATGCAGCACTGGGGCGCCCGCGTGCTGCGGGCGCAGGTGGGTCAATGTGTCATCACGCTGCCGTATTCCGACAAGGTCAGCCAGCAGCAGGGCGCTTTTCATGGCGGCGCCATGGGCGCGCTGGCCGATATCGCGGCGGGCTATGCCGCGCTCACCCAAGCCCCGGCGGGCAGTGAAGTGGTGACGGTCGAATACAAAATCAATTTTCTGGCCAGCTGCCAGGGTGGCGAATTGCGCGCGACAGGCCGGGTGGTGAAGGCGGGCAAACGCGTCATCATCACCAGCGCGGATGTCATCCACATCGCTGCCGATGGCCGTGAAACGGCTTGCGCGGTGCTGCAGCAAACCATCATGCCCGTGCACAAGACGTACTAAAACCACCCCAGGAGACAACCCCATGAACAATTTGCCCGGCCTCAACTTTCAACTTGGTGAAGATATCGACGCGCTGCGCGATGCGGTGCGCGACTTTGCCCAAGCCGAGATCGCCCCGCGCGCGGCTGAAATCGACCGCAGCGATCAGTTTCCGATGGATCTGTGGGAAAAGATGGGCGCGCTGGGTGTGCTCGGCATCACGGTGGGCGAGGAATATGGTGGCGCCAACATGGGTTACCTGGCGCACATGATCGCCATGGAAGAAATCAGCCGCGCCAGTGCCTCGGTGGGCTTGAGCTACGGCGCGCACTCCAACCTGTGTGTCAACCAGATCAAGCGCAACGGCACGCCTGAACAACGCGCCAAATACCTGCCCAAACTCATCAGCGGTGAACACGTGGGCGCGCTGGCCATGAGCGAGCCGGGTGCGGGCAGCGACGTGATCAGCATGAAACTGAAAGCGCAGGACAAGGGCGGCTACTACCTGCTCAACGGCAACAAGATGTGGATCACCAACGGCCCGGATGCCGACACGCTGGTGGTGTATGCCAAAACCGAACCCGAGCTGGGTGCGCGTGGTGTCACGGCTTTCTTGATCGAGAAGGGCATGCCGGGTTTTTCTATCGCCCAAAAACTCGACAAGCTCGGCATGCGCGGCAGCCACACCGGTGAACTCGTTTTCAACAACGTCGAGGTACCCGAGTCGCACATCCTGGGCGGCCTGAACATGGGCGCCAAGGTGCTCATGAGCGGTCTGGACTACGAGCGTGCGGTGCTCACCGGCGGACCGCTGGGCATCATGCAAAGTGTGATGGACAACGTGGTGCCCTACATCCACGACCGCAAACAGTTTGGCCAAAGCATCGGTGAGTTCCAGCTGATCCAGGGCAAGGTGGCTGACATGTACACCGTGCTGCAGGCCGGGCGCTCATTCGCCTACACCGTGGCCAAAAACCTCGACATGCTGGGCACCGACCACGTGCGCCAGGTGCGCAAAGACTGTGCTTCGGTCATTTTGTGGTGCGCCGAAAAGGCCACCTGGATGGCGGGCGAGGGCGTGCAGATTTTTGGTGGCAACGGCTACATCAACGAGTACCCGCTGGGCCGCCTGTGGCGCGACGCCAAGCTGTACGAGATTGGCGCGGGCACCAGCGAAATCCGCCGCATGCTGATCGGGCGGGAACTGTTTGCCGAAACTTGCTAACTACTGACAGCCCGGCAGGCGCTGTGGTGCTGCGGTCCAGCCGAGCGGCACTCCGGGTCACAGGGCAAAATGGCCACCATGACTACCTCACTTCAACACCTACTTGACAACAACCGCGTCTGGGCTGATCGCATGGAGCAGCAACGACCCGGTTTTTTCAGCCAGCTGGCGCAGCAACAAAGCCCCAAATACCTTTGGATTGGTTGCGCTGACAGCCGGGTGCCGGCCAATGAGATCACCGGGCTGGACCCCGGCGAGGTGTTTGTACACCGCAACATTGCCAACGTGGTGGTGCACTCGGACCTGAATGCGCTCTCCGTCATCCAGTTTGCCGTGGACCACCTCAAGGTGGAGCACATCATGGTGGTCGGGCATTACGGTTGCGGCGGCGTGCTGGCCACGTTGCGTGGCACCCGTGTGGGGCTGGCCGACAACTGGCTGCGCCATGTGCACGATGTGAAGCTGCGCCACCGCCGCCGCCTGGACCACCTGAGTGTGCCGGAGCAAGAAGACGTGCTGTGCGAGATGAACGTGATCGAACAGGTGGGCAACGTGGCGCTTTCCAACGTGCTGCAAGACGCCTGGGCGCGCGGCCAGAAGATCACCGTGCACGGCTGGTGTTATGGCCTCAAAGACGGCTTGGTGAAAGATTTGCAGGTCAGCATGCAAAGCGCGCAAGAAGTCGTCAGCGTGTTTCGCAACGCTTTCCGGCGCTATCCCCGGCCGCTGGGTGACGGCCTGAACATCAGGTGAAGTCAAGTTGAAAATCGGCCTCCAGCCCTTGTAAGTCAGCGGTTGGCAGCTATCACAAATATAGAGTAGATATGTTCCCAACCCGCCTGGACTCCCGTCTGGCCTACGAGATTGCCAAGGCCATGATGGACGGCTTCAACCGCCATTACCGCCTGTTTCGGACCGAATCGGCGCGCGCCAAGCACCGCTTTGAGACCGCCGACTGGCCCGGCCAGCAGCGCGCCCAGCGCGAGCGCATCGAGTTTTACGACCTGCGCGTGCGTGAATGCTCGATGCGGCTGGAGCGCGAATTCAAGGCGGGTGAGCAGGGCATGGAGATCTGGCAGCAGGTCAAGTTGCATTACATCGGCCTCTTGGTGGATCACCACCAACCCGAGCTGGCCGAGACGTTTTTCAACTCGGTCACCACCAAGATCCTGCACCGCAGTTACTTCCAGAACAGCTTCATCTTTTTCCGCCCGGCAGTCAGCACCGAATACATTGAAAACAGCGAGTCCGAGGCGCTGCCCACCTACCGCGCTTATTACCCCACGCTGGAGACCCTGCGTGAGGCGCTGCAGACCATGGTGGAAGACTTTGACCTGCGCTGCGAGTTTGAAGACTTGCGGCGCGACACCGCGCTGGTCTTGGGCGCGATCCAGCCGACGCTGGCGAACGTGAAGGTGCACGCCAACTTCCAGATCCAGGTGCTCACCAGCCTGTTTTACCGCAACAAGGGCGCCTACGTGGTGGGCAAACTGATCAACGGCTTCAACGAACACCCGTTTGCCCTGCCGATTCTGTACAACAAGGACGAGTCGCGCCTGCGCATCGACGCTGTGCTGCAGGGCGAGGACGACATGCACGTGTTGTTCAGCTTTGCGCGCGCCTACTTCATGGTGGACATGGACATCCCGAGTGCCTATGTGCAGTTTTTGCGCAGCATGATGCCGCGCAAGCCGCGCAACGAGTTGTACAACGCGCTGGGCCTGGGCAAGCAGGGCAAGACGCTGTTTTACCGTGACTTTTTGTACCACTTGCGGCATTCCACCGACCAGTTCCGCATTGCGCCGGGTATCAAGGGCATGGTCATGCTGGTGTTCGATTTGCCCAGCTTTCCCTATGTGTTCAAGATCATCAAGGACTTTTACCCGCCGCCCAAGGAAACCAGCCGCGAGCAGATCAAGGGCAAATACCTGCTGGTCAAGCAGCACGACCGCGTGGGCCGCATGGCCGACACGCTGGAGTACAGCGGCGTGGCCTTTCCGCGCAACCGCTTCACCGACGAGTTGATTGCCGAGATCGAGAAGTTCGCCCCGAGCCAGCTTGAGATCAGCGACCGCGACGGCGACGGCCAGCTGGAAGTGATCCTGAAACACGTCTACATCGAGCGGCGCATGATCCCGCTCAACATCTACCTGCAAGACGCCTTTGACGCCGGTGGCGCCGATCCCAACAACACCAGCCCGGCCGCCGTGTTTGCCCGCGGGCAACTGGAGCGTGGCGTCATCGAATACGGCAACGCGCTCAAAGACCTGATTGCCGCCAACATCTTCCCTGGCGACATGTTGTGGAAAAACTTCGGCATCACGCGCCACGGCAAGGTGGTGTTTTACGACTACGACGAGATCGAGTACATCACCGACTGCATCTTCCGCAAGGTGCCCAAGCCGCGTTGTGAAGAAGACGAGATGAGCGGCGAAGTCTGGTACACGGTGGGTCCGCATGATGTGTTCCCGGAAACCTTTGGCCCGTTTTTGCTGGGTAACCCGGCCGTGCGTGAGGTGTTCATGAAACACCACGCCAACTTGCTGGATGCCGCCTTCTGGCAAAAAAACAAGGACCGCATTCTGCAAGGCCATATGTTTGACGTGTTCCCTTATGACCAGAGCAAGCGGTTCTTCCCGGACACCACACCGTCAGAGCTGCCGGAATCGATCTGAAACACTGCCAATTTGATAGCTATCCATCCAAGGAGAAAGAAATGACCGATGCCATCGTGATCGTGGGCGCTGCCCGCACCCCCATGGGCAGTTTTCAGGGCGACTTTTCCGCCCTGGCCGCGCACGACCTGGGCGGCGCCGCCATCCGGGCCGCGGTCGAACGCGCAGGCATCGCGCCCGACGCGGTGGATGAAGTGCTGTTTGGCAATTGCCTGATGGCGGGCCAGGGCCAGGCGCCCGCGCGCCAGGCGGCCTTGAAAGCCGGTTTACCGATCAGCGCGGGTGCGGTGACGCTGTCCAAAATGTGCGGCTCAGGCATGCGTGCGGCCATGTTTGGCCACGACATGCTGCTGGCCGGCAGCGCTGATGTGGTGGTGGCTGGCGGCATGGAGAGCATGACCAACGCACCCTACCTGCTGCCCAAGGCGCGCGGCGGCTACCGCATCGGCCACGACCGCATTTTTGACCACATGATGCTCGACGGCCTGGAAGACGCTTACGAGCCCGGCCGCTCCATGGGCACCTTTGGCGAAGATTGCGCCGCCAAATACAGCTTCACCCGTGCGCAGCAAGACCATTTCGCCACCACCAGCGTCACCCGGGCGCAGGCCGCCACCACCTCGGGCGCGTTTGCGGCAGAAATCACGCCAGTCACCGTCAAGGGCCGGGCGGGCGAAAAAGTGATCAGCATCGACGAGGGCCCTGGCAAGATCAAGCTCGACAAGATCACCAGCCTCAAACCCGCCTTCAAGAAAGACGGCACCATCACCGCCGCCAGCAGCTCCAGCATCAACGACGGCGCCGCTGCTTTGGTGATGATGCGTGAAAGCACCGCGGCCAAGCTGGGCTGCAAGCCTTTGGCCCGCCTGGTGGCGCACGCCGTGCACGCCCAGGAACCCAACTGGTTTGCCACCGCGCCGGTGGGCTCGGTGAAAAAAGTGCTGGCCAAGGCAGGCTGGGCCGTGGGTGATGTGGAACTGTGGGAGGTGAACGAAGCCTTCGCCGTGGTGCCGATGGCGTTGATGCACGACCTGGGTTTGGGCCACGAGGTGGTCAATGTCAACGGCGGCGCCTGCGCGCTGGGTCACCCGATTGGCGCCTCTGGCGCACGCATCATGGTCACACTGCTGTACGCGCTGCAGGCGCGCGGCCTGAAAAAGGGCGTGGCGACGCTGTGTATTGGCGGCGGTGAAGCGACGGCCGTTGCGCTGGAAATGCTTTGATTCTGATAGCTTCTGGCCCTTGATTGGCAAGGGCTGAAGCCTAATCCGACTTGCGATCAGTCCAGCAGGCAGGCCACGTTGCCCTGCCAGCCGATGCTGGCCAGCTCGGCCTGTGCATCGGCGCCTTCAAACACATAAAGCTCAAAGCGGCTAGCCGCGTTGCGGCGGAACACCTCCAGCCGCGCTGCTTCGGCATCCAACAGGGCGTATTCCTTGAGGCTGGCCAGTTTCTGCAAGCTGAGGAATTTTTGCCCCCTGTCATACGCCGCTGTGGATGGAGAGAGCACCTCCAGCACCAATACCGGCGCGTTGATCTTGGCTGCGCTCAGGTCGCTCAGATCGTGCGTGTCGCAAGTCACCACCACGTCGGGGTAAAACCAGTGCTCGGAGACGTTCACCGCCACCTTCACATCGCCAGAAAAGACTTTGCAGGGGGTGCCTTGCAGGTGCGTTTTCAGCGCCAAAACGCTGGCGACAGTGGCCAGGTTATGCCGCAAGGTGCCGCCCGTCATGGCAAACACCTCGCCCGCAAAAAAATCATGCTTTTCTGGCTGTTGGGCTTCCCAGGCCAAATAGTCGTCCATGGTCATTGTGGGTTGGGTCAGCGCAGAGGCCATCGCAAATCTCCGTTCGGTCGAAGGGTGCATTGTCAGTCATCGCGCCCTGCTGTGCATAATCCTCCGAGTTGACGTGCACGTCACTTTGACCGTTTTCAAAATCACTTTAATGGCCCAGCCAAACCCTGAGGAGACCGATCCATGCTGTTAACCCAAGACCAGGAAATGGTGCGCGATGCCGTTCGCGCTTTTGCCCAGGCGGAACTCTGGCCCAACGCGGCCAAATGGGACAAGGAACACACCTTTCCCAAAGCCGTGCACCAAGGGCTGGCGGCGCTGGGTGCTTGCGGCATTTGTGTGCCTGAAGAGTTGGGCGGCGCGGGCATGGACTACCTGACGCTGGCGCTGGTGTTGGAAGAAATCGCAGCGGGTGACGGCGGCACCAGCACGGTGATCAGCGTGACCAACTGCCCGGTCAACGCCATCCTGATGAAGTTTGGCAACGCCGCACAAAAAAAACAGTGGCTGGAGCCGCTGGCGCAGGGCCAGATGCTGGGCGCGTTTTGCCTGACCGAGCCGCATGTGGGCTCCGACGCCTCGGGGCTGCGCACCACGGCTGTGCGCGACGGTGACAGCTATGTCATCAACGGCGTCAAACAGTTCATCACCAGCGGCAAAAACGGCGACGTGGCCATTGTCATTGCCGTCACCGACAAAGGCGCGGGCAAAAAAGGCATGAGCGCTTTTCTGGTGCCCACCAATGCGCCCGGCTACGTGGTGGCGCGGCTGGAAGACAAACTCGGCCAGCACTCCAGCGACACCGCGCAGATCAATTTTGACAACTGCCGCATTCCCGCAGAGAACCTGATCGGCAAAGAGGGCGAGGGCTACGGCATCGCCCTGGGCGGGCTGGAAGGCGGGCGCATCGGCATTGCCGCGCAAAGCGTCGGCATGGCGCGCAGCGCTTTGGAGGTCGCCATCGCCTACGCCAAAGACCGCACCAGTTTTGGCACTGCCATCTTCAACCACCAAGCCGTCGGCTTCCGGCTGGCTGAGTGCGCGACACAGCTGGAAGCCGCGCGACAACTCATCTGGCACGCCGCCAGCTTGCGCGACGCGGGCCGCCCGTGCCTCAAAGAAGCCGCCATGGCCAAACTGTTTGCCAGCGAAATGGCCGAAAAAGTCTGTAGCGCGGCCATCCAGACGCTGGGTGGTTATGGCTATGTGAGCGACTTCCCGGTGGAGCGCATTTACCGCGATGTGCGTGTGTGCCAGATTTACGAAGGCACGTCAGATGTGCAAAAAATCATCATCCAGCGTGCGCTGGGTTAGCGAAGTAATCGGCCCGCCTGCGCCGCAAATCGTTCCGAAGAAACACGTGGCGCGGGCGTTGCAAATGTGGCAAGGTGGAGCGTGGCACAGGCAAAGACCGGTGTAGCAATGGTGCATATT
>NZ_JAJCTH010000027.1 GCF_020594515.1 Rhodoferax sp. U2-2l | reverse complement strand
CAGCCTCTATGCTCATATCGCAACTATGCGCAGATGGTTGGGTGCAGATGGCGCTCAGGCAGGCGTTGCGCGGCACGCGGCCTAGTGGCCGAATGCAAAGCTGGACATAGTTTTCCGTTGGCCGGAGTCATGGGTGGTACCACTTCGGGAGATCACCGTGGGTAGCATCCACCATTTTCTTCATAGCGACACCCAATACAAAGATGGGGCTGCAATGCTCCGTGCTAGTTCACGCGAGTTCTTTAGACGCCATAACTATGCACAGACTTCGCCGGACCCGAAGTCTCACTGCCAGAGGGGCTGACGGCATTCATAAACAACCATCTGCGCATAGTTGTCACCTGAGCATAGAGGCTGATAGCTGTCTTGCAAAGAACAAGACTGCATGCCCGAAAGCTGACATTGTCAACGCTACTCGCGACGGCAATTGTTAGCCGTTCCCCAATGAAGGCAACAGCCACCTTGCCGTCCATCGGGGCTTCTGCCCACGACATTGTTGGAGCCGACCTGGACCTTTAATTCAGGTATTCAACGCGCATCAGTTTGACAGCGCCGACAACTCCAGCCTGTAGTTCAATTGCAGCAATTAGCTCGTCGATTTTGTCCTGTGGGCCTGGCGCAGTCAAAAGTAACACAGTCGGAGCATCGGGCGTATCCTGGTGTGCCAGCAATTCTTTTTGGACCAATTGCACACCAGCATTGCATAGCAACTGGTCGAGCTCTGGTAATCCTTGGGCGCCGCTGCGAAGGTCAATCCGCAAATAGTACGAAGAACAGACATCGGCCGAGGCAATCATTGCCTGTGGTGCCATCGCTGATTCCTGAAAAGCGAGATAGGGGACCCGGTGCTGGTGAGCAATGTCCATGAAGCGGGACACATCGACCAAGTCTGCAATGACTGCCGACGCTGTCTGTTCCGCACCAGCCCCTGCGCCGTAATACATGGTTAAACCGGCTGCATCACTATGGACCATGACAGCGTTCATGGAGCCTTGAACATGGGCGAGCAAATTGTCACTTGGAATTAAGGCTGGCTGCACCCGCAGTGAGATTCCATCGGCCGTGCGCTGAGCAATACCCAGTAACTTGATGGCAAATCCGAGGCGCTTTGCAAACTCCACATCGCGTTGTTCTACAGCCCTAATCCCTTCCACGTGAACGCAGCCAAATTGCAGGGGTATCCCAAAAGCGTTGGACGCCAGCAGCGCAAGTTTGTGTGCCGCATCAATTCCATCGACGTCAAATGCGGGGTCTTGTTCTGCATAGCCTTTGCGCTGTGCCTCTTGCAGAGCCGTGTCGAAGTCCAGACCATTGGACTTCATCTCGGAGAGAATGAAATTGGTCGTTCCGTTGATGATGCCCGCTACCCAGTTGATGCGATTGGCTGTCAGCCCTTCGCGCAAGGCTTTGATGATGGGAATACTGACCGCGACTGCACCCTCATATGCAACCATCACTCCTTGTGCGCGTGCAGCAGAAAAAATTTCTGTGCCGTGTAACGCAAGCAATGCCTTGTTGGCTGTAACCACGTGCTTGCCCGCCGCAATTGACAGCAGCACCAGTTCACGGGCAATCGTGGTCCCACCAATCGACTCCACAATCACGTCGAGGTCTGGATGTTGAACGACCTGGAAAGGGTCGTCAGTCAGCATCACGTCGTCGTCTACGACCGCAACAACCCGTTCCATGTCGCGCACAGCCACCATGGAAATCTCGATGCGTCGTCCCGCGCGGTCTGCAATCAACTGGGCATTGCGCCGCAATACGCGGTACGTGCCGCCTCCAACCGTGCCTAACCCGAGTAGTCCGACCCGCAAGGGGCGCTGGGTGGGCACAGACGCAACGGTGGACTGGATAGTGAGGGGACTGGCATTGTGATTCTGGCACATCAAATTCTCCGAACAGTTGAGGACCCAGCTGCCTATGCTGGGTTTGTTCAGAGTTACACCAGTAGGCAGCCGGAACGGCCACCTGCACGACGCTCAGGCGGCCGTGTTGGTAATGGTGGTAATGCTTGCGTCCATCGCCCAGATAGTCTCGGGCGCCAAAGTACGCGCCAGGTTATGGGCGCATGGTCGGATGAATATGGAACGGCACAGCATGGCTTAAGGATAGCATGCCGTAAAGCGGCCATGCGCCAATACCCGCAAACGCTGCCTAGCGGGTGCTCGCCCCAACAATCTGTAGCCACATCGGGTGGCTACATTAGATCGGAATACGCACAACACCCACCCGTTTGTAAAGCGTTGTCCGTGACACCCCGTAGCGCTTGGCAATGTCATTCACTTGCGCGGCCGGGTCAGACAACAGCGCCTTGATCTCACGGATCTGTTTCTCAGAAAGCTTGGGTTTTCGCCCACCGACCCGGCCACGGGCGCGGGCCGCAGACAGTCCGGCCATCGTGCGCTCACGGATCAGGTTGCGCTCGAACTCCGCCAAGGCGGCAAACACATGGAACTGCAGCTTGCCCGATGCGCTGCCGGTGTCGATCTTCTCACTCAGGCTCTCAAAAGTGATGCCATCGCGCTCCAGGTCGCTGATGATCTTCACCAGGTCAGAAAGGGACCGGCCCAGCCGATCCAGCCGCCACACCACCAGGGTGTCGCCGGTGCGCAGAGCTTTGCGGCAGTGCTCCAGCTCGATGCGACTGGCCGACTTGCCCGAGGCCGTCTCTTCATAGATCGCAGTACAGCCGGAGCGGGTGAGGGAATCACGCTGCAGGTCCAGATTCTGGTCATCGGTGGAAACACGGGCGTAACCGATTCGTTTACTCATACGTTTTAGAGACTTTGATTTATGGATCAGTTAGTTTACACATTTGAGCCAAAAGACGGGGCTTTTCAGTGTCATTTTTAGAAGTCGACTACACCAAATGTCAGAAGTCCATTGCACTGCAGGAGCAATTTCGGCTTCTGACTGCAACCGGCCAACAAGAGGCGCTTGCGGCCACCTGGCAATTGGCTGTTTGGCTAAGTCGCGCAAGCAACCTGAACCGCATCGCCGTCATCACGATACATTACGCGCGTCCGGCAAGATTCCGATACTGAAGCTGGCTCAGACCCAACCGAGAATTGAGGACACCGCCAAGATGAGACTGGTGCGCAAATCCGCATTCGGCCGCTATGTCTGCAATGGGGTTGTCATTGGCGCTCAGCAGATGTCTACAACGACGAACACGATTTACAGCGCCTTATGGATGCGCTCGAAAAATTGTTATCTGACATCCCCAAAGGGCAATAGCATGGATACCGGTTTGCTCTTGCCCCTTGCCCTGTTTGCTTTGACATTGGCCGTTTCGCCAGGTGGCGCGACCTCCTTGGCAACATCGTCAGGTGCTCAGTTTGGTTTTCGGTGCTCCATTACGTTGATGGTCGGAATCAGCGCAGGGTTGGCCACTCTGGCAGCCATCGCTGGAGCAGGTTTGTCGGGCTTGCTGATGGTTGCACCGTCTTTGCAACTGGCTATGAAAGTCATCGGGACCGCGTATCTGCTTTGGCTCGCATGGAAGATTGGAAACAGTGGGCCACCCAATCTGCTCGCGAATATGACGAACCCTCTTGGCTTTGCGGCGGGAGTCAGCCTCCTTTGGGTGAATCCGAAGGCCTGGGCCACATGGTCACAGGTGCGGCAGCGGCCTTCGCCGGGCTGACCTCGCATCCTGTTGAACTTGCCGCTGTGCTCGGCATTGCCTTCGGTCTGGCTGCGGCGGTATCGCAGTCGATTTGGTGTGTTGCTGGAATTTTGTTAGCAAAATTGCTGAAAACAGAGCGGCAGTGGCGTGCGGTCAACACAACTTTGGGTGTGCTTCTCGCTGCATCGACTATTCCAATCTGGTTGACGTGAGCAGCAGTCTTCACCTGCCGACCCAGCGCATCACGCGCTGTCACTGATTTTTGGCCGAGTCACCCACCACGCCGATGAAACGATCAGTAGGCCGCCAATCCAGCCCTGCAACGCCATTTGCTCACCCATCCAAAGCACGGCAATCAGTGCGCCCCAAAGCGGTTCACTCCCCATGAGCAGCGACACGCGCGACGGGCTGGTTCTTGATGCTGCGTAGTTCTGAACGAAGAATGCGAACAGCGTGCAAAACAGCACCAGGAAAACCATGGCCAGCCAAAATGACGAACTGCTCGGCAGCGCAGGCCATGTGGCACCGTGCACTGCCAGCATCAGAATCGCAGAACCCAGCGTCATCACGCCCATCTGCACTGCCGTCACCGTGAGAGCGGGCAGGCCGTGCCGCTGGCCATGACGGCGTGTCAGGCAGACCATCACGCCACGCAGGAACGCCGCGAGCACCATCAGACCGTCTCCCATAGACAGGCTGGCCGTGTCTCCATGCTGAAACGCCAGCAAGCCTGCGCCCACCATTGATAGCCCGGCGGCAACCAATACCGCACGGCTGGGTCTAGACTTGAGCAGCCACCATTCGCACAGGGGTGTGAAAGCGACACAAAGGCTGACCAAGAAAGCTGCGTTGGAGGCTGTGGTCAGTGACACTCCGAAGGTCTCGCAGATGAAGATGGCCAGCAGGTTGATGCCCAGCAGCGACGCGCCGGCAAACGCTGTCGGCCATGAAGGCACGGCCAGCCCACGCAAGGCAGGCAGAACCAGCAGAAAAGTCAGACCAAATCGCAGGACCAGGAATTGCAGCACGGGCATTTGTCCAGTGGCGACCTTGGCAGCGCTATAGCTGCCACCCCAAATGACTGCCACCAGCAAGAGCAGCCATTCGACACGGCCAAACCGGGACAAAGCCTGTCCACTGCCCGTGAACGAGCTTTCCGTACTCGCCGAGATAGATGACGTATTCATGAGACCATCTTCGTAAATGCGATAACGAGAACGTCCCGGTAGGCCTCAAGGCGGGCATCAACTGGTGAAACCGGCGACACCGAGTGCATGGTGTGAGCGTCGTTGCCAATCAGAATATCCATTGGGCTTTGGAGCATATGCTCCCAAAGAACCTGTTGATCGTTGTCGGTGATGGTCGTCACACCTCCCGTCACGTTACGCCGCGACACCATCATGCTCACGATGTAGTCCACGCCATCTCTGTGGAGTCCTTCCGGCGTAGGGTTGCCGTTCTCGCTTTGATTGGCCAGAATCCGATAGGGGTGTAGACGGATGTTCCAGCGCTGTGGGCTGCCCTCGCATTGATCGTACAGAGCCGTGAGCCAGTCAAGCAGCCGATTCAGTACCCTGTGGGTGACAAACGCCGGTTCCAGCGGATCAAATATCCGCGCAATGTCGCCATTCAGACTGTTGATGTATTTCGGCTGTTCGTAGGGGCCATGTGGCCTCTGCAGACGGCCTGACCCGGGCTGAGAATCAAATTCGCCATAACGTCGAAGTCGGTAGGTTCCCCCGTCGCCCATGTAGCGATCCATGGTTAGACGAGACCAGAACAAAGCAAATTCGCTGATGTCTGCCGGGGTCAAGTCAAGCGTGTCTGCCAGCGCATCGCCAGCGAAGTACAAAAAATGCTGGCGATTCAGGTTGCGAATGAATCCCTCGGTCAGTGCTGTTTCAAGCGGCTGATCTTCAAAGATTTCGGTTGTCATACGGCGACCTCCACTTCGCGGACAGCACGGTCGGTTCGTACAGGTGGTACAAAAGCATCTTGGACCAAGGCCTTTTCCCATGCATCCCGATCGGTAAGGTACAGCGGTCGATTCGCTTTGATCGAGGAAGTATCCATGGCCCCCTGGCGCAGGGTATAGCGAACCGTGCCAGTCACCTTCTCCGCAGACTTGCGGACGAACGCATCAGCGCTCTCTCTCAGGGGCGCGAACCACCGACCTTCAACGGCCTCGCGTGTCCATAGCAACTCCATTGACACTTTTTCCCGAAGCAGTTCTGCGTCGAGCACGGCCGTCTCGATCTGGCGGTAAGCGTCCATCAGAATGGTTGCCGCAGGCGCTTCACGCACCTCAAGGACTTTCTCTCCTCCTTCAAGATGCTCCAAACCGCTGTAGCGGCCGATCTGGTATGCGCCTACGGTCTGGTTCAGGTGGGAAATCAAGGGAACAAGATCCATTGCCTGCTGATCAATGGCCACCGGTAACCCCGCGCGGAAATCGATCTGGATTTCCCGCGGTTCCATAGGAATTTCAGAGGCACGCGTCCACTCGAACAGAGAAGGGGGTACCCAAAACCCTTCGGGGTTGTCAATCGACCCCGATTCGAATTCGCGGCACCACAGGTTCGCATCGCCGCTGATGCCACGAGCTTGAAAGCGTGCAAGTCCCAGCTGCTTGAGAACTTCGATCTTTTCGTCCCGTGTGAGGATCGAACGTTCATAGGGTGTTCCGTAACAACCTAGGTATCCCAATTGGCCGATGGCACCGTTGAGCCTGCGAAGGCTGTTTTGGGACTGGTTGGCCGTGTGCACGATGGCGTCGCATCCCAGTTCGCGAGCGACCTGCACAGCCACTTTGGCGAGAATGGGGCGAGAAAGCGAGGAGCTCACGGGGAACATGCCGAGGTACTTTGCTTGTGCGCAAATTGCAGGAGCCACAGCTTCTCGGGCAAACATCTCGCGAGCGTCGACGATGGTCAGATTGGCCCCGAAGAAATCAGCGATCTCCTGGAGATCCTGGACACGGCAACCTTCGCCTACGTCCACCGAGAGCGCGGTAATGCGCAAATTTCTCTGGGAGAGTTCCTTGAGGACATAACTGCTATCAAGGCCCCCGCTGAACAGCGTTAGCACGTGGTCGACATGACCTTTCATTGCGTCGAGATCTTCGAAACTGCGAATTCTGCGTGTTGACATTTCACGTACTCCCTTGCATTGTTGAGAAGTGAATTGTCTGGCTCAGGCTAGACATTGACTAGACTCGATGCTTGAACAGGAGCTGTGCATGGTGAGAACAGATGATTTCTTGGAAGTGATGCACGAACTGGTGGCTTTTGTCCGAGCGGCGGAGGCTGGTAGCTTTTCAGCGGCTGCGCGGCGCCATGGAATGACGCCTTCAGCGGTCAGCCGCCAGGTCGCACGTTTGGAGAAGACCATGGGCGTATCGCTCATGCAACGCACGACCCGGCATATGCGCCTGACCGAGGCAGGAATGGAGGTACTGCAGCGGGGGCGAGAAATGGTCGCGGCGGCTGAGGCGTCCATGCGCGTTGTCGAGGGCCATGTGGGCTCACCCAGAGGGCTTGTTCGCATCAGCGCACCCAAGGCGTTCGCCCGTCACGTGCTGCACCAGCCCTTGCTGGCCTTCCTGTATAGCTATCCCGACGTAGACATACATCTGCTGGCGACCGACCAGCCCGTCGATCCTTTGCGCGAAGGTTTTGACCTTGTGGTCCGCCTGACCGACGACCCACCGCAAGGTATGGTGGCTCGCACGCTGATGCCTGTGAAGCAAATGGTGCTGGCCAGCCCATCCTATTTGGCATCCAACCCACGCATTACCATTCCTGAAGATCTGATGGCCCATAGCTGTCTGTCGATCGGCGAGCAGGAGCGCGACAATCGCTGGCGATTCGCGCGCGGTGACAATCAAGTGGAAGTGACCGTCGCTGGCCGCTATACCTTGAATCACAGCGTGATGCGCCTGGAGGCGGTAGAGGCAGGCCTGGGCGTGGGGTGCGTACCGGATTTCGTGGCGCTTGATGCAGTTGCGGCCGAGCGGGTGGTTCGTTTGCTACCCGACTGGGCCTTTGACACAAACTATCAGGGCATAGCGTATCTGCTTTTTTCCCCGTCCCGCTACACCACCCCGAAGGTGCGCGTACTGATCGATCACCTTGTGAGTGCGCTTAAACCCTTGGCTCCGCCGCCGACAACCTGACCCTTTGCATTGCACCGAGATCAATTGCGGGTTTTCCAGCTCACCTCTGACATATGCGCCAAGTTCAGTTGATTCAATAACTTCTGCAGTTGAGAACACTGGGTGAGCACCCGCTTGTGGTTTGGAATGCGAGCTCGCCAGTAGGTGGACTTCTACCGTTCAACAGCGTTACTCAAACGGCAGCATTTCGGAAATGCTTGGAACTGGCTCTCCGGGTCGGAAGCAGTCATCCGTTCAACCTTGGGAAAGCAGCTTCACCCCATCCGGACGCAGTTCTCCCTTGGGCGAAACGTGTCGGTAGAGCGTCTGCCGGGTGATGCCAAGTTCTTCACAAAGATCGCCAACCTTGGTCTCTGGCTGGCCCATGGAAGCGCGCGCCAAACGTAGCTTGGCAGTCGTCATCTTGAACGGTCGCCCGCCTTTGCGGCCACGAGCGCGTGCAGACGCCAGTCCGGCGAGCGTACGTTCTGAAATCAGTTCACGCTCAAACTCGGCCAGCGCTGCAAAGATGCCAAACACGAGCTTGCCAGCGGCAGTTGTTGTATCGACTGCTGCACCATGACCAGTCAAAACCTTCAATCCCACGCTGCGTGCTGTCAGGTCATGAACGGTGTTGATGAGGTGGCGCAGATCACGGCCAAGCCGATCCAGCTTCCACACAATCAGGGTATCTCCTGCGCGCAGCGCCTTCAGACCGGCAGCCAGCCCCGGCCGATCATCGCGCCGGCCCGAAGCCATGTCCTCATAGAGATGTTCCCAACTTACCCCGGCAGCAGTCAGTGCGTCACGTTGCAAATCAGTTGACTGAGATCCATCCGCCTTTGATACCCGCATGTAGCCAATCAGCATTTGTCGTCCTGTCACATATACGTTCGATTATGTGACAGTGTGAACCTGAAAGCCCCTGGCGTCAAAATTTGTCACTTAACCCGTCATTTAGTCTAAGGCATGCAAACGGCCATTCAGGTATATTTTGTGACAGAAATTCGAGAGGAATCTGCTCTTTGGCAAAGGTGGCGCGCAACTGCTCAAGGGACTCGCGGTCACTCTGCCCATAGGACGCCAGCGCGAACAGCGAGCGGGCCGTCTCGGGGTTGTGTCTCGCGTCGGCGATGGCTTCGTTGATCGCCTTGAGTGCCTCCTGCCAGTGGTTGACTGGCTCCGGCTTCCGTTCCTTCGCGGGTAGGCCGTTGGTAAACCCGGTGTGGGGTTCCGACCAGAATAGCTTTGCATGTTCCCCTGGTGGGCTTATACCCCTCGACTCAGTCAAGTTGATTGCCGTTGCCGCCGCTTCCAACATCTGCAACCTCACTGCCGGGTCCAGGGTTTCATACGGTCGCCACAGACTTTGCCCAGCACGCATTGGATGCCCGCAGTCTTCCCAGACATGGCGGAGATACCCCGCGTAGGTTCCGCACGTCGAGAGCGGGGTGTTCAGCTCATCGAGCAGCGTGCGTAGCAGACGAAACCACAATCCGGCGTGGACGCGTCTACGCGGCAGCTCTACGTAGCCGGTCGTCAGCGCCTGCCAGGTGCGGCGGTCCATCGCCACAATCGCGTCGCTGGCCGTGCGCGGGTCGGCGTCCGCATTCTGCCAGCCGATAAACCTCCCTGGCACGCCCCAATAGGATTCCAGCCAGCATCCATGCAGTGGACAGCTCAGCATCAGGGGTAGCTTCCACGCGAGCAGTATGGCTTGGTTCCCTGGATCGTTTAGGCAGAGCGGACAGGCGCGGTATATCGACTGGCTGGGCAGCCAGGCACGCCAGCTCGTGATGGATCGCGTCTTACGGCGGAGTTTCGGCAGCAGCACCGAGAGCTGGAAAGCATAGGTTTCCAATGCGTCTGGAATCTGATCGTCAAGGCTGTCCAGTAGCCAAGGCACCCAGCCGGCGAAACTCATACCACGCAGCCGGTCCAACTCGATACCGCTCCGCTGGGAGAGCATCGCCAGCAGCGCCAGTGGTGGCGCGGTGTCCAGGTCATCGACCTGGCCGTGACCAAGATCGTGCTCCAGCAGCTCGGACACCTCCATGTGATAGCAAAGGGCCACTCGGTTGAGCCACGAAGACAATGCTTCGCCTTCACTGGGGGCCGGGTGTAGCGGCCAGCGTGGCGCGGGTTTCACATCAGTTCCCGCTCGAATTGCCGACGCCGCTCGCTGGGGCCGGTGTAATCGGCCATGCTGAGCGTGCGGTGGTTGATAGCTTCCTCGCCGCTTTCCACGGCGGCGACGGCCGCCGCCATCAACAGGTGTGCCAGCTCGCCGATGGTGCCCTCGCTGCGCGTGAGCAGGTAGCGGGCCATGTCCAGCGTGGCAATCGACGAGAGCCGCCGCAGTGGGAGCGAAGTTGCGAAGCTGGCTAACAGTGAGCAGCAATCGTCATTGGCTTCCCAGACGGGCAACAACATCGGCTCGAAGCGGTTTTCCAACTGGTCATCCGAGCGGATGGCCAGGTAGGCTTCGCGCGTGCCGACCCCGACCAGCGGGATGCGCAGTTCGTTGCCAAGGAAGCGCAGCAGGTTGAGGAATTCCCTCCGGTTGGTGCTATTGCCCGCGAGAACGTTGTGAAGCTCGTCGATCACCAGCATGCGCACGCCGACCTTTCGCAGCAGTGCCAGCGCCAGTTGCTCTATTTCTGGCAGCCGTGGGCGCGGCCTTAGCGGTGCGCCCATCGCGGCGAGCAGCGCGACGTAGAAGCGGATCACTGACGGCTCGGACGGCATCTGCACAACCAGCACAGGGATGTGCTCCTGATCCTCGTCTGAGCTGGCCGGGTGGGTACGGCGGAACTTCTCGATGATCATCGACTTGCCGTTGTTGGTTGGGCCGACCAGCAGCAGGTTGGGCATACGTTGTTTGTTTGGCCACGCATACAGCGTTTCCAGCCGGTTCAGCGCCTCGACTGCGCGCGGATAGCCGATCCAGCGGTCGACGCGAAGGCGCTGGATGCGCTCGTTCGCTGGTAGCCGAGCCAACCCCTGTGCCGCTGGTAGCAGGTGGGACAGGTCGATGATGGGAAATTCGTCCATGGCTACCACTCCTCAATCTGGTCGAACGGTTTGGCCGGTGACTGGCTGCCTGCCTGCGGGTCAGCCATGTCCGTGCCCGGTGGCGCGGTTTTGACAGGCGACGTCGATGCCTTGAGGTGTTGGCGTCGATCCGCGTCGCGTCGCGCCTTGCGCGTGGCCTTCTGCGCGGTGGTCACGATCTCTCGCATCTGGCCGATCATGCGGAACAGCGCCGACTCATCCACCTGTTCGCGCCCTTGCTGCCGCAATTTCGCCAGCGCCTGCCGTTGTTCCCAGAGGGTGACAGCCGGGTGCGACAAGGTACGGTAAGGGATTTCCAGGTAATGTTTCCCCTCCGGTTCCAGCACCCAGATACGGCTGATGTCGCGCGGGTCGCGCCGGATCATGAATGTGGGTAAGTGGCTGCGCCGTGCGATCCACGGCTTGAGCGCGTCAGCGTAGTAGTGGATGTGGTCGATGACGAAGCCGGTGCGGGTCAGCGTGCGGCGGATGACGGGCAGAAAATCGACCAGGAAAGCAGTGGTACGAGTGACGACGGCCGGCACGCCGACACGCGCCACGGCCTCGGCCCAGCGTGCGGCCGGCGGCTGAAACAGGGTGCCGTGCACTGCGGCGTGATAGGTGCCCACCGCCAGCGCAAGCCATCGTTCCAGCTCACGCAGTGTCAGCGTGGCCTTCTTCTCGGAGTCGTACTCCCCGCGCTGGCCGGGATTGGAGAAGGTCGTCCCTGGCAGTTCGTCGTGAGTCATCTGCATCGCCGTGCCGATGATCCGTTCCACAATGCCGCCATAGTGCGGCTGTCCGGGCGGACGATAGTCCAACTGGACGCCATGCTGCTCGCAACCACGGCGCAGCGCCTCGCTCTTGAATTCGGCCGCGTTGTCCAGATAGAGCAGCTTGGGCTTGCCGCTCATCGGCCAGTCCATTTCCACGTCCAACCCCTCCAACCAAGGACGCTTGTCGCAGGCGGCATGCGCGAGGCACAAGCCGACCGAGGTGGCGGACGGCGCTTCCAGCGTGACCACCATGCCGACCACGCAGCGGGTGAACACATCAATGGCAATGGTCAGGTATGGGCGACCAATGGGTTGCCGGTCGCGCTCATCAACAACGATCAGGTCGATGACCGTGTGGTCGATCTGCACCTGCTCCAGCGGCTCGGTAACTTCAGGCGGCGTACCACCGGCACCTTGCAAGGGGCGAGCTGCATCCTGGCCGCCCCGGCTTCGTGCCACTTTCGCCGGGTGCAACTCGGCAATCCGCCGGGCCACGGTGTTGCGCGCGGGCACCCGTAGCTTTTGCGTTTTGCACGCCTGCACGATTTCGCGGTGAAACGCCGCCAGGCTGCGCTTTTGCTTGGTCAGGAAGCGCTTTTGCAGCAGCTCGCGAATGATGCATTCGACCGGTTCAGTCAGACGCCCCTTGCCTTTGCCTCCGCTTGATTGACCTGGCGCGAGGTCCGTGACCAAGCCGGAGTCCTGTCGAGCGCGCCGGATTAGGGCATACACATGCCGCCGGGACAGGCCCAGCGCTTTGGCAGCAGCATCGGCTGCTTGATGGCCGACCACGTCAAGCGCCGCGAGCGGCCTGATGATCTCCGCCCTGAGCCGGGCCAGCTCCCATATCTTGTCTGACAGGGTTGCCACACCTTGCTCGATAATTTCATGCATATCGGATGCCATACCCTGACCTCACTTTCGTGCACAGGAGTATTGAGCATAGGCGAGATTGGTGCAGGCGACTACTGATATTTGGCTGTCAGTAGCCGTCTGCACAATAGGCGTCAAACCCAGTCAATTGGTGCAGTCGCCTTCTGAAAATGACATTCAGGCCCCGTTTGGACTGTCAAGAAAACGGCCGTTTAATGAACAACATTTTCACGCTTGGATTGTTCAACAAAATAGATATACATATTGCAGCAAGATTCAGGGACCACTCGATAGGGCGTGATCAAGGAATTCAAATAGTCGATCGACGGCGACTATTCTTGACGCAGGATTTCGCAGGATGCTGATTTCTAACTCTTCCAATGCTGGCAATCCTTCCTTCTCCCCGATGATTTGCAGGGAGGGAGGAACGCTACACAAGGCAAGGCCCGCAATCGCGAGACCTGCCTGCACGATCGCGATGAGGCCAAGCAGGCTTGCACTGGAATAGATGCAGCGGTAAGCACGTTCGCTGCCTGCAAGCGCCTTCAGAACATTCATTCGCGCGGCACATCCAGGTTCGAACAACGCGATCGGAAGGGGGGCTTTCTCCCAGGCGACATGCGACGACGACGCAACCCAGACGAAGCGCTCACGCCGCAATATTTCAACAGGCTGACCTGGCAGGCGGGTAACGATCGCCAGATCGATCCGCCCCTCGTCAATCGCCTTCGACAAGGCAGTCGAAGGTTCGCAAACCAATTCGACTGTGACCAACGGGTACTCGGTGCCGAAGCTGGCCAGCACGGGTGGCAGCAGGAAAGCTGCATAGTCGTCTGGAACTCCAAGACGAACGCACCCGGTTTCTTCCGGGCGGGTTACGCTAGCCCAAGCCTCGTCTGAAAGTTTGAGGAGTCGGCGGGCATGGACCAGAAAGTCCATCCCCGGAGCATTCGGCACCACCGATTTTTGACCTCGGATCAGAAGCTGTTTGCCAACAGCCTGCTCCAACCGCTGTATCTGCATGCTCACGGCAGACTGACTGCGTCCGATCCGCGGGGCGGCGTTGGAAAAACTCCCGGTTTCAACAACCGCAACAAAAGTTTTCAGCAGATCAAGATCAAGGGGTGCAGGCATTCGTATCAGTTTATCAAATAGGTTTCATGAAATCAATTCGTTTGACTGAACATGAGGTCACAGGAAAAATGCCTGCTCAACACATTGGAGGTTCTCGCATGGGAGACACCCACACCGTCAAGTTTCCGGCTGCCCGTCTCGCTCTGGCAATGGCTATCCTCGGCACCATCGGGGCGTTTGCCACGGAGGCAGGTCTCGATCCCATCACGACCGTTTTCTGGCGCTGCGTTTTCGCAGCCATATTTCTCGCAACATGGTGTTTGGTACGCGGATACCTCCCCGATCAAAGCCTTTCCTTTCGCCAGATCGCACTTGCTGCGCTTGGCGGCGTTTGCATGGTGCTGAGTTGGGCCGCCTTTTTCATGGGGTTCGCCATGACATCGATCGCTACAACAACCATCGTTTATCACATCCAGCCTTTCTTCGTGATCCTGATTGGCGTCGTTTTTCTCAAAGAGCGCATTGCATTTGATCAACTCATTTGGATGGCCGGTGCGTTTGTCGGCGTCGTTCTGGCCAGCGGTCTTGTCGCGTCATCCCTTCCTGTCAGCGGAACATGGGTGCGGGGAATCGGACTGACCCTCGCCGCCGCATTGCTCTACGCGGTGGCCACAATTCTCGCCAAGGGTCTTGGGCGACAGCGACCGGAGATCACGGCGCTTTGCCAGACCATGGTGGGGATCGTGCTGCTTTCCCCTTTTGCAAAGGTGACACATATCCCTGTGGCCTCGTGGGGATGGCTGGCCGGGATCGGTGTCCTGCACACCGGGATTGCTTATGTCCTGATGTATTCAGCCTATCCACGGTTGAAAACGCCGGTCATCGGAGTGCTCACCTTCATCTACCCGCTCGTCGCCATTTTCATTGATTGGGCGATCTATGACCATTCGCTCGGGATCGCACAGGTGGTCGGAATGACCATGATTGTGCTCGGAACACTCGGCGTGCGCCTTGGCTGGCGTCTACCCATACATAAACGGCTAGCAGGGTGACACGTGCCAGCGGCAAAATTAGGATGCTACGTACAGCATGTTTCCGCTCAAATCCACCGTTCCATTGAAAGAAATTTCATGGAGAAATTTTGGTTTTTGTCGGCCCGCAATAGGCTGGGACCGGTCGTCCGGTGGTATCGATTCAACTTCAGCAAAGGGTCGATGGCAGGCAGCCACTTTGACGAATGGCTCGACACATAGCTGTCAGCCGATCCCTTGGCGGCAACGGCCGCTTTGGAAACAGCAGATCGCAAAACTCTATGACCGGATACGCTGCGTTGCAGACAATGGGTAAATGCCAATCAAAGGGAGGTTTGTTTGACACTCAACAACCAGGTTGAATTGACATAACCCCCGTCGTCTCCACCAGGCCAGCCAACAGGTACAGCCAGTGTCGGCTATCTGGCGGGCATTACGACAACTTGGCCGACAGCCATCAGCCTTGATCAGTCGGCAGCCCGGAAGACTGGCCAAACTCCAGGCCAGTGACTCTTCAAGGCTGATTGCCGTCGTTGAAGATTTTTCCCCACGGGCAGGACCCGACCCGTTGCTGTCGTAGCGACTGCTCAAATCGTCGCCCGATAGCCGACATCGAGGAATTGGCAGGTTGTCGCCGCGAATGTCAGCTAACTGGAATGCAAATATTCAAAGTGGTCGTTGCGACTCGACCAGGAGCCGCTATTGGTGATCGGTGCTCGAAAGCAGTCGCCCGGCGAGTCGAATTCTCCATACCGGTCATTCGCGGTGAAAATTCCGACGATGGTCGTGGACTGCTCTTCCGCAGCGGGAGCGGTCATTCAATGGTATCCCCCATTTGGGGGATACCCAGATATTGAACTTGCTGTCAGAATTACTGCTTGAGCATTTGCTTACTCTACCACTCCGGTAACCTGGAGGTTGGAACTCATAATCAACACATTGGCATCGTTTCAAAAGGGAACGCCGTGAGTCATCTTGTTTTCGTTTTCGGTACGCTCAAAGAAGAATTTCCAAACTTTGGAGAAAACTCTGGAACCAGAGTGCCAGGGACTTACGAGACAGTGAATCAGTACCCTTTGTATCTTGTTGGCGAACGCCATTCGCCTTGGATGGTTAACGCACCTGGAAGTGGTGAACACGTTATCGGCCAAGTATTCTGCGTCGATTCAAACTCACTTGCCCGAATGGACATCCTGGAAAGGGTGAGCGAACCAGATGGGTATGAACGCATTTTAATTAAGGTGCGGACACGGTGCGGGAACCCCTCAGATGAGGATGATGTTTACGCGTATCTCAAGCACCCTCGGCATCTCCATGGCGCCGATATCAAGGACGGTCCATTCGCTGAGTATTCATTGGCTCACTCTGCACTTTACCGTAGCAGAGGCCGACAGACATGACTCACCGAAAGGTGGCTTTGGTTCCGGTGGAACCAGCGACTTTTCTCCGGACTCGCCCAATAGATTTGGCCTGCAGGCTTTCCAGGAGTTTTGGGCCTGCAAGCAGCGGAAGCGGCCATTGAGCGCGTTCGTTCAATTTGGGCTGTAGCCATGAATTGGTACCCAGATGCCAAGCCCAGTCAGCCAGAATATCGCAAATATCCTTTTAACAAGGTTAAATAACAGCAAAAGTGTGGCTACAAGCCACTTTCAGGAGGATTTGATGGCCAACTTATGGAGCAATGACCAACTTATAGAGCACTTTCATATGCTCTGGACATCACGTTGGGCAGCATGAAGAACGTTGCTGACAAAGCGCTGCGCTTACTCACAGCAAAGTCGCCGCGTCTTGTATGTAGCAAGTGTGGTCACGGCTTTCTGCTCGCATCCATGAAGGTTCGCATCTCGAAGAGCGGCTTTAAAGAATGCTGTCCTCGGTGTGGGGGCGAGGGCCCGTTTCGTGCGCCTTCGCCTGAAGAAGCTGCAGCCATCGTCCCGGAGCGCTTTCACTGGTGGTTTCTGGGGCCTATTGGTGTGCTCATACTTGTTGCGCTGGGGCCCACGCTTTGGCGTGGACTCAAATGAGCGCATGCCGCCCAACTCGTTGTTCCAGCCGACCGCCTTCGGCAGCGGCTGAACGTCAACGCTAGACGTCACAAAATGCACCGACCGTTGCCCATCCGCACTGAAATCGATCTGGAGGCTGAAGACCTAGCGTTTGGCCAGAGGGCAATCACAATATTGGCCGCTGTCAACGCGGCACTGTTTCTATTGCTCCTACTTCCAGCAACAGGAGTTGCACAGGCGGCCTCAGAAATTTCTCTGTGGCTCTTTCTGATTCAGGTAATCTTCCTCTTACTCGTTTTCTTGCCCGTGCTGGCTTACCGTTTGATCAAGAAACGGGAAAGACCGAAGCTGGCAGCATCGCGTGCACTCTACTGGTTCATCGAAACCCTCGGTTTGGCTGCATAGATATTGCCCAACAAGTATCCTCTGATACCAAGGAAAACACCTGCCCCACCAAGAGCAAGAACATTGTTTTGCAACCGCTCCTCCTTCGCTCATGTGCAGCACAGTGACGCCTAATCGTTTTTAGCGGCGTCAACCATAGGATTTATAAAGCCGCTGTCTGAAAACTTGGCTGTCGGCTTCCAGCCTGAAACTGGCGTCAGTTGTGCAGCGGGAGCGCTAATTCAGGGGCATCCTCCAATTTGGGGATGGTCAGTTGAGGGCATAGCGGTCAGAATCGCGGTGCCGACATTCGCATACACCCAAAGATTGGGCTGAATATCGCTTTCCTGACAACAACCCCATACAAGTCGAATGAACATTCTCAAAGCTGCACTTGTTCACACCAGAATATGGTTCATGCTATTGGCGCTGACTGGTGCTACTTCCAACACCCCAAGCTATGCAGATGAATTGCAGCCTGGGAATACCTACAAAATTGTTGGTCCCGTGTATTTGGCTGGCATATTTAAGAATCTGAACAATCGACAACTCGAGAGAGGGCTGGCGGTTGAGTCTTTGACTGCGGTGCAATTTAAGGGGCCTGAGGTAGCATTTCAGCGAAAAATGCCACAGGGAACGACCATGACTATCATTGGCCCAGCGCCAAAACGGGTACCCCTTCCCTTCTATGCAAATCGATACTTTGTCCGGCTTGACCCTAAAGACCCGCCAAGCGAGCTGGACGTTATTCTTGAACTTAATCGCGGGATTGAGGGCAGTTTGGACGGCTTGAATCCGGAACTATTTAGCCGGGTGTTGACGCAGGAATCGAATTGACAGTTCATGCCGATGTTGCCTCGACCGTCGCCATTCGAAGCCTACACATCCCAAGACACGAACCCGACATGTACCTCACCCCCAACAGCAGGTCTGAATGAAGAGTTGCCCTGGTAAGCGCAGCTTGACCGCCTTCAATTTGTTGACGACGCCGTTTTGCAGCGGGAGCCGTCATACGCCGGCACAGCCCAGTTTGATACGATGCTGCCAATGAACGCAGACGAGTTCCACTCGGGATACTAAATGGTAGCGACTCTCCGAAAGCCGATTCCTGCTGACTATGAATTGTTGGCATCCTGGATTCCAGACGAATCGGCGTGTACACGCTGGGCAGGGCCGCGAGTTCCTTTTCCGTTTCAAGTTGCGGAACTTGCGGATTTGCTGAGGGTTGATAACGGAAGCAGCTATGTCCTGGAGGACTCGGTTTTAGGACCGATTGGATTTGGCCAGCATTTCGTAAATGCCCCTGGCGCCGTACATCTGGGAAGAATCATTATTTCTCGAAGTACGCGAGGCCATGGGTTTGGGAAAGTTCTCTGTGAACTGCTGATTGAACAAGCAATTCTGGCTACTTCCGCACCAAAGCTTACGCTTCGGGTTTACCGAGACAATGAAGTAGCACGTGTTTTGTATACCGGTCTTGGCTTCAAGGTAGTGGATAAAAAATCAGACGATAAAGTGCTCTTCATGGAGGCCAGAATTAACTGACTGAGATTGGAAGCAACACGTGTGGAAGGGTGTGGAATCTGCGGATTGAACGTATCCAGTCTGGAAACTTGAAGACCCGCTTACAGCCTTGAACAGTCGCCCGCCCGAAAAACTGGCCAACCTCCTGGCGAGTGACTCTTGAAGGCTGGAAGCCGACATCCAAATTTCCAGACAGCGGTTATACAAATCATCGGATTTCCTGCTTTAACGCCAACTTAAGGGGCGCTTTGGCGCGTCCCGCTTGAATGTAGGGTTCTGTTTTTCTTGTAACTAGAAATTGTTCTCCAACTGCGCCGTATTGAAAATACCAACACAGGTAGAGCAGCAATGTAAAAAATGATAAAAATCCAATACCAATTTGGATTATTAACTTTATCAGCGCAACCACGCAAACAGATAGCACCAAAGACTAAACCCTGAACAAACCTTAATAAACCAAGCGTGGTTATAGCAGTTCCTGCTATGAAAAAACACCATTCGATATAGTACATTACTTTTTCAAACATATAAACCCAACGCAATATTCAGAGCAGAAGACTTGCTCCATAAGTTGACCATCAAATCCTCCTGAACGCGTTCCGTTGCCTGATTTCCACTGTCTTCGCAACTTGTCCATCGTACGCGGCAGGTCCGACACGGTTATTGTGGTGCAACCGTGAGGGAGTTTATGTTGAATGTCTGTTTTCTCTGCGATGCAGCTGCCCTTTACACATAGAGGGCAAATGCAGCGACGATAAGAAGCACGTAGAAGGTACTTCCAATGAAACTGAGACCAGTGTTTGTAATAACTCGTTGACCGTCCCTCACAAACGATAAGGCACCTGCGGGGCCATAGATACGGCCTTCATCTCCTTGCAAATCCTCACCTCGCCACCGACCACGCGTGACAAAGCGGACAAGAAACTGCCCGGTCTGCCGAACAAGGAGTACCAAAATAGCAGCGAGCAAATCATCCATAAATTCCCTGACTAATCAAGGCCAAGAATTCTGTTGCAACCAAAAGTTGGAAACTTAAAAACCTCACTCATTCTTTCCATTTGATTATTATGGCAAATCCGAGTGCAATGACCGCG
Organism: Rhodoferax sp. U2-2l; assembly: GCF_020594515.1. Taxonomy (GTDB): domain Bacteria; phylum Pseudomonadota; class Gammaproteobacteria; order Burkholderiales; family Burkholderiaceae_C; genus Rhodoferax. Next base: position 1,464 of record NZ_JAJCTH010000027.1, on the reverse strand, counting down.
CTCACCAGCCATGCGACAAGTGTCGGGGCTATCGTCCAAAAGAATGTCTCTGCAGCCCTGTTGGCTTCGACGAGGCTTGACTGATACATGGGCACGCAACCTGGGAGCAGCACAGCCAGAAAACTTGCAAGCAAACCCAGCTTGTAAGCCCGCGACTTATCGGGTATCCACCATCCCAAGCCAAAAGCAATTGTGAATCCAGCCCCAATCTTCAAGCCAAAAAGTTGCCAAAAGGTGAGTTCCATATCCGTAGCTGAGTTCAATTCTTGGAGCTTCTGGACTTGACTGTGTTCCACAGGCTGAAACCGTGCACAAAAGATATGCAAGCGAATGCGAGGTAAAGGGACACAATGCCAGCGGAACCAAGAGACTGATTCGCCACTTCTTTCAGCCAACCCCAACGGCCCGTAAAAGGTGGTTTTGACGGGGCCAACCATTCGCCGTAAGCTAGAAGCAACGACATCCCACCAAAGCCAAGCCAGAGTCGCCAGTGAACCAGTCCTGTGGGTATAAAGCCCTGCAACATCTTCTCTCTTGAAATTGGTTCTGCGGACCCGCCATGCATGCGTCGAGAGTCCCAAACGATGAATGCGGCCAGAGCGAGAAGGAGCAAAAATCCGATAAGCATAAATATTGGGTAGAGAAAATTAGCAGATGGCGTTTTTTGAAGGGAGACTGCCCTGCGTTTTGCCAACACGGTCATTCTGACGGCAATGCCTCCCACTGAACATCCCCCAAATGGGGGATATAACTGAATGACCGCTCCCGCTGCATTGCAGCACCGGCGAGTCAAACGTGTCTACGATCTGCCACATGACAAATGATTGCCTTTTGAACGGGCAGCAAAAGTTCCTTTTGCTGGTAGCCTGCAAAGCCCGAGTAGCTAAGCGGATCGAACGAAACCTCGCGCCCTATGAAAAACGGCGGTGTTGGTAAGAGCATTGGGTGACCCATTTGCGCAAGATGACTTTCGGTGAGAGAACTTGCATGGGCTTCAGTCCCCGACGGCCACGAATCTGTGACAACGATGTCGACGTCTGCTGGTGTTGAGTCGACAAAGAGTACGTTTGTCGTCGATTCGTGGAACTGAGCGCTACAGACGTGGATCACTGTGAAGCCAAGTACGCCAGCAAGCTCATGCCAAGAGCGCAACACATTCGTTGGGGGACCCCAAAGACATACTCGTGCATCTTCAAGTGGCCGCAACTTTGTTTCAACATAGTATGCATCGGTGAGCACTTCGCATGGATGCGCCTCGCCTGACATTGCATTAATCACTGGTCGCTGCGTGGCTGCGGCAAACTCGGCTAAGCGAGCGTGATTTAACTCGCGAATAACGTAAGCGCCCAGCCAACCCATCTTGAATTGAGATCTCGCATCTCGCAAGATCGTGTGCACGCAACCCATCGTGCACACCATGCTCAAAGACCCAGACCCCGCCAAGTATCCGGCCCGACGCACCCA
>NZ_JAJCTH010000026.1 GCF_020594515.1 Rhodoferax sp. U2-2l | reverse complement strand
GACAGCTTAAAAGCCAACGTGTAGTCGCGCTGTGTGCGCTTCACTCCTGTATCCATCACACCTGCCCTTTCTTGACGGCAAATGTGTCAACTTCTGGCAGGACGGGTCAAACCCATAAAAAAAGCCAGCTTTGCAGCTGGCTTTTTGCTGTTGGCCTGAGCAGACTTATTTGACCATGTCCACGCCGTAGAAGGTGTGGCGGCCAAACGGGCTCAGTTTGAAATCAATGACTTCCTTGCGCACCGGCTTGATCTGCACCGCGTGGGCGATGGTGAACCAGGGGGCTTGTTCCTTGAAGATCACCTGGGCTTTTTCGTACAGCTTGGCGCGTTCGGCCGGGTTGGACACCACCTTGGCCTTTTGCACCAGATCGTCAAACGGCTGGTAGCAGAACTTGGCAACGTTGGAGCCATTGTTCTTGGACGCAGCACAGCCCAGCAGGGTGTTCAGGAAGTTGTCCGGGTCACCGTTGTCGCCGGTCCAGCCCAGCATGCCCATCTGGTGTTCACCCGACTGCATGCGCTTGCGGTACTCACCCCATTCAAAGCTCTTGATTTCGGCCTTGATGCCCACCTTGGCCAGGTCAGCCTGCATCAGCTCGGCGATGCGTTTGGCGTTGGGGTTGTAGGGGCGTTGCACCGGCATGGCCCACAGGTCGGTGGTGAAGCCGTCTTTCAGGCCCGCCTCGGCCAGCAGTTTCTTGGCGGCTTCGGGGTTGAACGCGTCGTCCTTGACTGACTTGTTGTACGACCACTGGGTGGGCGGGATCGGGTTGGTGGCCGGAATGCCGGTACCCAGGTACACCGCATCCACAATCGCCTTCTTGTTGATGGCCATGTTGACCGCCTTGCGCACGCGCACGTCATCAAACGGCTTCTTGGTGGTGTTGTAGGCCAGGTAGCCGATGTTCAGGCCGGGCTGCTCCAGCACGGTGACGTTGGGGTCCTTGCGGATGGCGGGCAAGTCAGCCGGGTTGGGATAGGGCATGACATGGCACTCACCTTTTTGCAGCTTGGCCCAGCGCACCGAGGCATCGGGCGTGATGGAGAAGATCAGGTCATCGATCTTGGCCTTGCCGGCCCAGTGTTGCGGGAACGCCTTGTAACGGATGATGGCGTCTTTCTGGTACTGCACCAGCTGGAAGGGGCCGGTACCGACCGGCTCCTGGTCAATCTTCTCAGGGGTGCCGGCTTTCAGCATGGCAATGGCGTATTCCTTGGACTGGACGCCGGCAAATTGCATCGCCAGGTTGGACAGGAACGGCGCTTCGGGCGCATTCAACACAACTTTGACGGTGTACTCATCCACCTTGTCGACAGACTTCAGCAGCTTGGGCATGCCCATGTCGCCAAAGTAGGCGTGGTTGGCGCTGGTGACCTTGAAGTAGGGATCGTTTTCTTTCCACTGGCGCTCAAACATGAACAACACGTCATCGGCGTTGAAATCACGGGTGGGCTTGAAGTTTTTGTTGGACTGCCATTTCACACCCTTGCGCAGGTGGAAGGTATATTCCAGCCCGTCTTTCGAGATGTCCCAACGCTCGGCCAGATTGGGCACGACTTTGGTGCCGCCGCGCTCGAAGTCGACGATGTTGTCATAAATCTGTTCACTGGCGTCAAACGAGGTGCCGGTGGTGTTGATGCTGGGGGCAAAGTTCTCCGGGCTGCCTTCCGAGCAATACACCAGCGTTTTAGCCGACACCGGTGACATGGCAAGCAGTGCGGGCAACGCCAGCACGCACATTGCCGTGCGTTTCAACGGAAATTTGGACATCGTCATCTTGTGGACTCCTGACAGGTTAATGCTGCTTAAGCAGCGGGGTGGACAAATTGTTCGGCCAGATGGCAGGCCACTTGCCTGCCTGCCAGTTCGCGCAAAACGGGACGCTCGGCCTGGCATTGTGCAGTGACATGCGGGCAACGGGTGGAAAACACGCAACCGCTGGGCGGGTTCAATGGTGAAGGCAGTTCACCCTTGAGCACAATGCGCTGGCGCGACACGCCTGAGCCCGCAATACCTGGTGTGGACGCCAGCAAGGCCTGGGTGTACGGGTGCAGGGGTTGCGCAAAGATGGTGGCTTTTTCACCCTGCTCCATGGCATGGCCCAGGTACATCACCAGTAAATCATCGGCAATGTGGCGCACCACGCCCAGATCGTGCGAGATGAACAGGTAAGCCAGACCCAGTTCACGCTGGAGGTCGGCCAGCAGGTTCAGCACCTGGGCCTGAATCGACACGTCCAGCGCCGACACCGGCTCATCCGCGACGATCAGCGCTGGCTTGAGCATGAGGGCGCGCGCGATCGCAATGCGTTGACGCTGGCCGCCAGAGAACATGTGCGGGTAACGGTCGTAATGCTCGGGCCGCAGGCCCACCATCGCCAGCATGGCGCGGGCTTGTTCTGCGCGCTGCGCAGGGCTCAACTCGGTGTTGATCTCCAGCGGCGCTTCCAGAATGGCGCCAATCTTCTTGCGCGGGTTCAGCGAGCCATACGGGTTCTGGAACACCAGCTGCACGGTGCGTCGCAAGGCGTGGCGCTGCTGCGGGGTGGCGGTGGTTACTTCCACGGCACCGAGCTTGAGTTGCCCGGCGGTGGGGGCCTCGATCAGCGACACCATGCGCGCCAGGGTGGATTTGCCGCAACCGGACTCGCCCACCACCGCCAGCGTTTTGCCAGCCCGGACGGAAAACGACACACCGCTGACGGCCTGCAGATGGTCCGCTTTGCGAAATGCGCCGTGGCCGATTTTGTAAACCTGCTTCAGGTTGTGCGCCACCACCACGGGTTCGGTGGCGCTGGAGACCGCTTCAGATTGGGGTGATGGGCTCATGCGGTGACCTCTTGCTCGAGCGGGTAGGTGGCCAGCGGTGTATGGCAGCGCACCATGCCTTTTTGCCACGCGCGCAGGTTGGGGCGTTGTTCGAGGCAATTTTGTTGGGCGTATTTGCAGCGCGGGGCAAACAGGCAGCCGCTCGGGCGGTCATACAAGCCGGGCACCATGCCGGGAATGGTGGCCAGGCGGGTGTGGCCGTCGCTGCGCTCGGGCATGGCCGCCAGCAGGGCATCGGTGTAGGGGTGTTGGGGGGTCTCAAAAATGGCCTGGGCGTCACGCTCTTCCATGATTTGACCGGCGTACATCACCGCCACACGTTGCGCCATCTCGGACACCACGCCCATGTTGTGGGTGATCAGCACCAGCGCCATGTTGCGGTCTTTTTGCAGCGTGCGCAGCAGGTCGAGAATCTGCGCCTGAATGGTCACATCCAGCGCGGTGGTCGGTTCATCGGCAATCAGCAGCTTGGGGTTGCAGGCAATCGCCATGGCGATCATCACGCGCTGGCTCATGCCGCCCGAGAGTTGGTGCGGAAAAATGCCCAGCCGACTCTCAGGGGCCGGAATGCCCACCTGTTCCAGCAACTCGATGGAGCGTTTGCGCGCGGCGGCCTTGTCCATGCCCATGTGCAGGCGCAGCGTCTCGGCCATCTGAAAGCCGACGGTAAAACACGGGTTCAGGCTGGTGGTGGGGTCCTGAAAAATCATTGCCATGTCTTTGCCGGTGACGCTGCGGCGCTGACGCTCTGACATCTTGAGCAAGTCATGCCCGTCAAAACGCAGTTTGGTGGCGGTGATCTGGCCCGGGTAGGCCACCAGGCCCATCAACGCCATCATCGTCACGCTTTTGCCGGAGCCGGACTCACCCACAATGCCCAGCACGTCGCCAGCGTCCAGCGACAGGCTGACGCCGTCCACCGCCTGCATGACCGCGGTTTTGGAAGGAAACCGCACCGAGAGATTTTCTATTTCAAGAAGTGCCATTCAATAAAACTCTTTCAGCGTTTGAATCAACGTTTCAACTTGGGATCAAACGCGTCACGCAGGCCGTCACCCAGCAGGTTGAAGGCCAGCACCGTGATCAAAATTGCCAACCCGGGAAAGGTCACCACCCACCAGGCGCGCAACACAAACTCGCGCGCATCAGCCAGCATGGTGCCCCACTCGGGCGAGGGCGGCTGCGCCCCCAGGCCCAGAAAACCGAGCGCTGCAGCGTCCAGGATGGCGGACGAAATGCCCAGCGAGGCCTGCACGATCAGCGGCGCCGTGCAGTTGGGCAGCACCTCGGAAAACATCAGCCTCAGGTGCCCGGCGCCGTTCATGCGGGCGGCGGTGACGTAGTCACGGCTCATCTCGGAGATGACCGCCGCCCGGGTGATTCGCACGTAATGCGGCAGCACCACAATGGCCACCGCCAGCATGGCGTTCATCAGCCCTGGCCCCAGGATGGCCACGATCACAATGGCCAGCAGCAGGCTGGGCAAGGTCAGGATGATGTCCATCAGGCGCATCACGGCAATCTCGAACAGGCCCCGGAAGTAGCCGGCAGTGAGCCCCAGCACGGTGCCCACGATGACCGACAGCGCCACCACCGCCAGCCCAATGGCCAGGGAGAGGCGGGCGCCGTGGATCAGGCGCGACAGGATGTCACGGCCGATGGCGTCGGTGCCCAACCAGTGGGCGGTGGAGCCGCCCTCTTGCCACGCCGGGGGCACCAGGAACACGCTGGGGTCGGTGGCATCGGGCGCGTAGGGGGCGATCCAAGGTGCCAGCGCTGCCATCAGCAGCACACCGATCACGATCACCAGCCCGGCAACGGCGCCTTTGTTGTTGGAAAAATAGTCCCAGAACTCGCGCAGCGGGTGTTGGGGGGAATGCGAAGTGGGTTCAGCCAAGGTCGTCATGGTCAATATCCGTCTCAGTGGCGAATCCGCGGGTTGATGATGCCGTAGGTCACATCCACCAGCAGGTTGACCAGCATCACCATGCCGCCCAGCAGCAACATGCCGCCTTGCAACACCGGATAGTCGCGTCGGCCGATGGCTTCAATCATCCACTTGCCCACGCCAGGCCAGGAAAAAATCGTTTCGGTCAGGATGGCGCCGGTGAACAACACACCCACCTGCAGACCAATCACAGTGATCACCGGGATCAGCGCGTTGCGCAGCGCATGCATCCCGACCACCCGCAGGTTCGACAGGCCTTTGGCGCGGGCCGTGCGGATGTAGTCTTCACCCAGTACTTCGAGCATGGCCGAGCGGGTCATCCGGGCTATGACCGCCAGCGGGTTGGTGCCCAGCACAATCATCGGCAATATCAAATGGGTCACGGCGGACCAGAAAGCGTCCCGGTCACCCGCCAGCCAGGTGTCGATCAGCAGAAAGCCGGTCACCGGCTCGATGAAATACTGCACGGAGATACGCCCGGACACCGGTGTCAGGTCCAGCTGGACTGAGAACAGCAGGATCAGCAGCAGCCCCCACCAGAAGATCGGCATGGAATACCCGGTGAGCGACACCCCCATCACCCCGTGGTCGAGAAACGTATTTCGTTTGACCGCCGCCACAATACCTGCCGGGATGCCGACGATCAGTGCAAACAACATGGCACTCACGGCCAGTTCCACGGTGGCCGGGAACAAGGCGAGGAATTCGTTCATCACCGGCTCGTGGGTGATGATCGATGTGCCCAGATCACCCTGCAGCACACGGCCAATGTAGATGCCGTATTGCACCATCACCGGGCGGTCCAGCCCGTAGGCCTTGAGCAGTTCGGCGTGGCGGGCAGCATCAATGCCACGCTCACCTGCCAGGGTTTCAATCGGGTCACCGGGCACCATCCGGATCAGGAAGAACGCCACGAGCGTCATGCCAATGAAGGTCGGAATGATCAGACTCAAGCGGGTTAACAGGAAGCGCAACATCAAAAAATTAATTATTGGTTAACTCAAAATCATGCCAGAAAGAAAAAGCCGACCTGATGTCGGCTTTTCACAGTCCACGAAGGCCGATTATTTCAGATGTTTACCGATCAGGCCGGCCATTTCGAACATCGTGACTTGCGCCTTGCCAAACACTTCCTTGAGTTTGGCATCCGCATTGACCAGGCGCTTGTTGACGTCGTCCTGGAGTTTGTGCTTCTTGATGTAAACCCACATCTGCTTGACCACCTCGGTACGGGGCAGCGGTTTGCCGCCCACGATGGCTGCCAAGGCTGAGCTGGGGGTCAGGGCCTTCATGAAAGCGGCGTTGACAGCACGTTTGGTGGCTGGGGCCTTTTTGGCGGCGGTTTTTTTGGCAGCCGCTTTGGGTGCAGGCGCGGCAACTTTGGCAGCGGCTTTTTTAGCGGGTGCAGCTTTGGCTGGTGCAGCTTTCACTGCAGCGGCAGGCGCTGCCTTGGCGGGGGCTGCTTTCTTGGCGGGCGCCTCGGCTTTGGCTGCTACCGCTTTTTTGGCGGGTGCGGCTTTGGTGGCTGGAGCAGCTTTTTTTGCTGGCGCTTTTTTTGCAGTTGCCATGGTGTGTGGTCCTATTGGAAGTTGATCGGTTGCCAGCAAGAGCAGCTCATCTGCTGGGTGTGCCGGATGCTACTGGAGAAAGAGCCCGTTTCCAAGGGTAGAAACGATAATTTGGCCCGGTTGTGCTCATTTTTCAGAGAGCCTGCGCCGTAACTAAAATTTTTACCATTTTTGAGGGCCTTCCAAATGAATTCACCCCTGGCGACCTGCGATCTGTGCGACGCGCACAAACACGATGCCCCCGAGCTGTTTCGGGTGCTGCCACCGGTGTTTCGGGACTTTGGCGCGCTCCGCACGTTCAGCGGGCCGGTGACCACTCTCAAGTGTTTCGAAGACAACTCGCTGGTCAAGGCGGCGGTGGATAGTTGCGGCACGGTGGACACGCCGCAGGGCCGCGTGGGCAAAGTGCTGGTGGTGGACGGCGCGGGTTCGCTGCGCCGGGCGCTGCTGGGCGGCAACCTGGGTGCGGCCGCAGCGCGCAACGGCTGGGCGGGGGTGGTGATTGACGGCTGTGTGCGCGACGTGGCCGAGCTGGCCACCCAGGAGGTCGGCATCCGCGCATTGGCCAGCATGCCCATGCCGACCGACAAACAGAACCAGGGCCTCAAAGATGCGGCGGTGCAGATTCAGGGGGTGTGGGTGAACCCGGGTGACTGGCTATACGCCGACGCCGATGGCATGGTGGTCAGCGCCCAGCCACTGGGCTGAGGCGCCATGACACGGTGACGCCGCTCAGGCGCGCCGGGCCTGCGCGCGCGTTGGCAGCGTGGCCAGCACCACGCCGCCCAGGCACAGGCCAAAAGCCAGCAGCTGCAGGCCCGTCAGGGTTTCACCGAGCACCAACACCCCCACGGCGGCGGCTGAAATCGGCAGCATCACCGTGAACACCCCGGCCTTCGCAGCCGGCACGGTTTTCAGCCCGCTCATCCACAGCCACACCGTCCACACGCTGGCGGCCAGCGCGTAAAACACCAGCAGCAGCCACATCGGCGTGGCCACGCCCGCAAAGTCAAACCCCCGGGCGGCATACAGCCCCAGCGGCGTCATCAAGGCAAAACCCCACAGGTTGATCAGCGCGGTGATGCGTTTGGGGGACACGGTGCCGGTCAACTTCTTGCCGATCACCGCGTACGCGGCCTCACACACCACCGCGCCAAAGACCAGCAGATTGCCCAGCCACGACGTTTTGTGTGACAAATCGGCTGCCAACGCTTGAGTGCCATGGGCTGGCAGCGCTGATTTGGCGAATGAAAACAGGCCAATCCCCAGCGCCGCCAGCGCAATCGCCAGTGCCACGCGCCGGGTGATGCGCTCGCGCAGGAACACCCAGCTCAGCAGCGCCACCATCGCCGGGATGCCCGCCAGAATCACCCCGGCTGACACCGCAGTGGTCATGCTCACGCCAAACAGCATGCAAATCGTGAACAAAAAGTTGCCCAGGAAAGATTCCAGAAAAATCAGGCCCCGCGTGCTGCGACTCATCGGCGGCTCGTTGGCGGGTTTGATCAGCCAGTGCGGCATGGCCAGCGCGCCAATGCCAAAACGCAGCCAGGCCAGCAAAAACACCGGCAGGGCCGCCACCAGCGGTTTGCTCAAGCCCACGTAGCTGCCCACCAGGGTCATGCTCAAGGCCAAATAGAGGTAAGCCAGCCACAGGGGCGGTGCGGCAGATTTCAAGGTCATCAGCGAGTGGATGGTTGGGCAGCGGTTGAATTGGCCCCAGTCCGCTGCGTGAAAGCAGGGAAACTTCGGGTCCAGCAGCCGGGATTATCCGTGCTTGTTTTTTTGAGGAATCTCGCATGTCAGTGGCTCACTTTGCCTATGCCAACAACAGCAACCGCTTTCTGGCCGCGCCCGAATTGGCAGCGCAGCCGTTTGCCGTGGTGGGTGTGCCGTTTGACGGCGCGGTGACCCACCGGCCTGGCGCCCGTTTTGGTCCGCAAGCCATTCGCGCCGCCAGTTTGATGCTGTGTGACGGCATCCACCCGTACTTTGACGTGACGCCGCTGGGCCAGCTGGGTGATGGTGGCGACATGGCGTTGCCCAACGCGTCACCGCTGTCCCGGGTGCGTGAGCAGATACAGGCGCAAGCCAGTGCGCTGATGGCCCGACACCACTGTGTGTTTCTGGGGGGTGACCATTCGGTGACCTTGGCGCTGCTGCGCGCTGCCAAGGCACAGTTTGGTGACCTGGCGCTGATCCACTTTGACGCCCATTGCGACACCTGGAGCGACCATTTTGGCGAGCCCTCCGGCCACGGCACCTGGACCTATGAGGCGCTGACCGAAGGGCTGGTGAGTGCCGAGCACACCGTGCAGATTGGCCTGCGCTCCAGCGGCGACCGGGCCGCGCGGCAGTATGTGCAAGACCAGGGCGGGCTGATTTTTACCGCGCGCCAGTTGCGCGGGCTGGACGGTGCGGCGCTGGCACCCATCGTGGCGCAGATCCGCGAACGCATTGGCAACCGGCCGTGTTACCTGACGCTCGATATCGATTGCCTGGACCCCGCTTTCGCCCCCGGTACCGGCACGCCCGAGCCGGGCGGTTTGACCAGTTCGCAGGTGCTCACCTTGCTGGAGGACTTGAGCCCGCTGAACCTGATCGGCATGGACTGCGTGGAAGTGGCCCCGGCCTACGACCATGCCGAACTGACCAGCAACGCCGCCGCCACCTTGGTCTGGACTTACCTGTGCGGCCAGATTGCCAAGCACGCCTGAAACCAGGAAACCACCATGCTGCTCAACTCAGACACACAGCTCAACCGCAACAGCTACTACGAAGCCAGTGTGGAGCGGCCGCCGCCGCAAGCCGCTTTGCAGGAGCACTTGTCGGTGGACGTGGTGGTGGTGGGCGCCGGTTTTGCCGGGTTGTCCAGCGCGATTGAACTGGCGCGCGCGGGGTATTCGGTGGTGGTGCTGGAGGCTGACAGGGTGTGCAGCGGTGCCTCCGGGCGCAACGGCGGCCAGGCCATTGTGGGTTACGCCAGCGGGCAGGAGGTGTTTGAGCACCAGTTGGGCAAAGCGGCGGCGCGCCAGGCCTGGGAGATGTCGCTGCAGGCGCTGGACCTGATTGATGAGCGTGTACAAGACTTCGGCATTGACTGCGACTGGGTCAAAGGTTACCTGCACGTGGCGGATTCACCGCGCAAGGCACGCGCGCTGCAGCAGGAAGCCGAGGCCATGCACCAAACCTACGGCTTTGCCACCGAGGTGGCCACCGGCGCCGAGGTACGCCGTTTTATCGACAGCCCGCGCTACAGCGCCTGCGCTTTCGAGACCTTGTCCGGCCACCTGCACCCGCTCAAATACGGGTTGGGCTTGGCGCGTGCGGCACAAAGCCTGGGTGTGAAAATTTTTGAGCGCAGCGCGGTGGTTCAACTCGACCGCGGTGCCAGCCTGGTGGCGCACACTGCGCAGGGCCGGGTCACGGCGCGTTTTGGCGTGTTGGCGGGCAACTACGCCTTGCCAGACGTTGGGCCCCAAGTGGCGCCAGAACTCAGCAGCCGCATCATGCCGGTCGGCACCTACATAATCGGCACCGCGCCGCTGGGCGAGGCGCTGTGCCGCCAGCTGATTCCGAGCAACGCCGCGGTGTGTGACAACAATTTCATTCTGGACTATTTCCGCTTCAGCGCCGACCACCGCATGCTGTTTGGCGGGCGGGTGAGCTACTCCACCCGCACGCCGCCCAACCTCAAGGCGACGATGGCCAAACGTTTGGGGCAGATTTTTCCGCAACTCAAGGACGTGCCAATTGACTACGTGTGGGGCGGTTTTGTGGACATCAGCATGAACCGCGCGCCTGACTTTGGCCGCTTGGGGCACAACCTGTATTACCTGCAAGGCTTCAGCGGCCACGGCGTGGCGCTCACCGGGCTGGCCGGGCGGCTGGTGGCGCAGGCGCTGGCCGGGCAGGCTGAACGGTTTGACGTGTTTGCCAAGCTCAAACACCTGCCGTTTCCGGGCGGGGCGCTGCTGCGCACGCCCAGCCTGGTGCTGGGCATGCTGGCTTACCGGCTCAAGGACGCGCTGTGAGTCATAAGCCGTTTGACCGGGGCGCCAGCACTTGCTGCAGCGTCTGCGCCAGCACCGCCCCAAAGCGTTTGATTTCGGCCAGCGGGGCGTAGCCGTAACCAATGATCAGGCCGCGCACGTCCTGGCGCTGGATGCAATAGGCCGACAGTGGCCGCACCGTCAGCCCCAGCTGGCCGATGCGTTGGGCCAGCGCCCGGTCGTCCACCTCGTCACTTAATCGCAAACACAGATGCAGGCCCTGCTCGGCGCCAGTAATTTGCGCATGGGGGCCCAGGCAGGGCTGCAGCGCGGTCAGCAGGCTTTGGCGGCGCTGCGCGTAACTCTGGCGCGCCCGGCGCAAGGCGGCGGCAAAGTGGCCCATGTCAATGAACTCGGCCAGCGCAGCCTGCACCGGCATCTGGCCGGGGCGGTTCAGGTCGTAATGGGCGCGTTTGAAGGCGTCAGCCAGACCTTTGGGCACCACCATATAGCCCAGTTTCAGGCCCGGGTACAACACTTTGGAAAACGAGCCCAGGTAGAGCACCCGGCCCTGGGTGTCCAGCCCGGCAAGTGAGGCAATTGGCGGGCCGCTGAAGCGGAATTCGCTGTCGTAGTCGTCCTCCAGCACCCAGGCCCGATGCTGGTTGGCCAGCGACAGCAGCTGGTGCCGCCGCGCCAGCGACATCACCGCGCCGGTGGGGTATTGGTGCGAGGGCGTGACGTAGATCAGTTTGGGCGGGGTGGCCTGGTCGTGCGGCTGGGGCGCGATGCCCTGGTCATCCACCGGCACCGGGTGCAGCTTGAGGCCGGTGGCCATGAAGGCCTTGCCCGCGCCCCAGTAGGCCGGGTCTTCCAGCCAGACCGTGTCGCCATGGTCGGCCAGCAGTTGGGCACACAGCTCCAGCGACTCTTGCGTGCCGCTGGTGATGATGACCTGCTCCACGTCCAGCGGCACACTGCGAAACACCCGCAGGTAGTCGGCCACGGCGCGGCGCAGCGGGGCGTAGCCGCCACTGCTGCTGTAGTCCAGCATCTCGGGGTAGGTCATGCGCCAGTGTTTGTTTTGCAGCCGCTGCCACAGCGCGACGGGAAAGGCGCTGAAGTCGGCAATGCCCGGGGTGAAGGGCTGGATTTCCAGCTCGCTGGCGCAAAAACGTGTGCTCAAAGCTTGCCCGCGGTCAGACAGACGATCGGCGGGTGGCTGGCTGGTGCGGCGCGGGCTGGGCGGTGTGCGCAGTGGCACCTTGGTGCTGACGAAAGTGCCGCTGCCCACCCGGCTGACCAGGTAGCCCTCCACCGTGAGCTGGTTGAGTGCGGCCACCACCGTGTTGCGCGACATCTGCAGGTCCTGCACCAGATCGCGGCTGGAGGGCAGGCGTTCGTCGGGCGCAAGTTTGCCGTCCAGGATGGCGCGGCGCAGCGCTTCGTACAACTGCCGGTGCAGCGGCAGCGAGGTTGGCGGGGAGAGGCGACCGAGTTCGGTCAGTAAAAATTCGGACAGCATGACGTACCTGTGGCCTGAGCCGGGTTACAGTGGATTGGTGTCAGCGGTGAGCATAGTCCAAGTGGCACCTTTGATTTGAATCAAATGGCCCTGAAGTCGAGCCACTTCGCCCCCCACAATGTGTTGTCAAACAGCAGTCAAAAGACGCCAGCTGTTTTCCGGAGTTTCCCATGAGCGATAAAAAATCCATGAATTTCAACGATCTGGAGCAATGGCTGAATGAACGCCGGGTGACTGAGGTCGAGTGCCTGGTGCCCGACTTGACCGGTGTGGCGCGCGGCAAGATTTTGCCGCGTGGCAAGTTCACCGAAGACCGTGGCATGCGCCTGCCGCAATCGGTGGTGGCGATGGGCGTGACCGGCGAGTTCCCCGAGAGCGGCCCGTATTACGACGTGATCGACCCGACCGACAAGGACATGCAGTTGCGCCCCGACCCCAGCACGGTGCGCATCGTGCCCTGGGCCACCGACCCGACCGCGCAGGTGATCCACGACTGTTTTGACAACCACGGCCATCTGGTGCCGTTTGCCCCTCGCAGTGTGTTGCGCCGCGTCTGCGACCTGTATGCCGCGGAAGGCTTGCAGCCCATCGTGGCGCCGGAGCTGGAGTTTTACCTGACCGCGCGCAACACCGACCCCAACACCTTGCTGCGCCCGCCGATTGGCCGCAGTGGCCGCGCTGAGACCTCTCGCCAAGCCTACAGCATCGACGCGGTGAACGAGTTTGACCCGTTGTTTGAAGAAATCTACGACTACTCCGACAAGATGGAGCTCAACGTGGACACGCTGATCCACGAAATTGGCGCGGGTCAGATGGAGATCAACTTCTTCCACGCCGAGCCGCTCGGGCTGGCCGATGAGGTGTTTTTGTTCAAACGCACCGTGCGCGAATCGGCGCTGCGCCACGACATGTACGCCACCTTCATGGCCAAGCCCATCGCCGGTGAACCGGGTAGCGCGATGCATGTGCACCAGAGCATTCTGAACAAGGTCACCGGTAAAAACATCTTCAGCAACCCGGACGGCACACCGTCGGAGGCTTTCATGCATTACATCGGCGGGCTGCAGCGCTACATCCCGGCAGCGATGGTGCTGGTGGCGCCCTATGTCAACAGTTACCGCCGCCTGAGCCGCAACACCGCCGCGCCGATCAACATTGAGTGGGGTTACGACAACCGCACGGTCGGCATCCGCTCGCCGATCTCGGCACCGGCTGCGCGGCGGGTGGAGAACCGGGTGATCGGCGCCGACGCCAACCCGTATGTGGCGCTGGCCATGACGCTGGCCTGCGGCTACCTGGGCCTGAAAAACAAGATCAAACCGAAGGCTGAAATGAAGGGTGACGCTTACCTGTCGCCCTACGCCTTGCCACGCAGTCTGGGTGAGGCGCTGGACTGGCTGCGCCGTGAGTCTGACCTGCACGATGTGCTGGGCAAAGAGTTCATCACCGTGTATTCCGAGATCAAGGACCTGGAGTTTGAGGAATTCATGAAAGTGATCTCGCCCTGGGAACGTGAGCATTTGTTGCTGCACGTTTAAGCGCCACACCGCACCGTCGCGCTGTTTCCCGAATTCAAGACAACCAACCACTTTTTTGGCAAGGACGTGACCCGATGAACACTTTCAACCCCTCAGAACCCCTGGGCACCAAGGAAATCCAGACGCTGGACAGCGCGCATTTCATTCACCCGTTCACCGACCACGGTGACTTGGCCACGCGCGGCGCGCGGGTCATCACCCGCAGCGAAGGGGTGTATGTGTGGGACTCCGAGGGCGAAAAACTCTTTGACGCGATGAGTGGCCTGTGGTGCGTCAACGTGGGTTACGGCCGCCAGGCGCTGGCTCAGGCCGCCTATGACCAGATGATGACGCTGCCGTTTTACAACAGCTTTTTCCAGACCACCAATGTGCCCGCCGTCAAACTCGCCACCAAGCTGGCCGCGCTGGCACCCAAGGTGGGTGACCGCAGTTTTGAACATGTGTTCTTCTCTAGCAGCGGCTCGGAGAGCAATGACTCCAACGTGCGCATGGTGCGCCGTTACTGGGACTTGCTGGGCCAACCCCAGCGCAAGGTGATCATCAGCCGCCACAACGCCTACCACGGCAGCACCATGGCCGGGGCCTCGCTGGGTGGCATGAGCGGCATGCACGCGCAGGGTGACTTGCCCATTCCCAACATCACGCACATTGGCCAGCCGTACTATTTTGAAGACGGCAAGCCCGGTGAAACAGCGGATGAATTTGGCCTGCGCGCCGCGGGCTGGCTGGAAGAAAAAATCCTGGAACTGGGCGCCGACAAGGTGGCGGCGTTCATTGCCGAGCCGATCCAGGGCGCGGGTGGCGTGATCATCCCGCCCGCCACCTACTGGCCCGAAATCCAACGTATCGTTGACAAATACGGCATCTTGTTGATCAGCGACGAGGTGATTTGCGCCTTTGGCCGCCTGGGCCACTGGTTTGCCTACGAGAAATTTGGCTACAAACCCGATCTGGTGACCTTTGCCAAGGCGGTGACCAGCGGCTACATCCCTTTGGGTGGCGTGATGGTGGGTGACCGCGTGGCCAAGGTGCTGATCGAGCAGGGCGGCGAGTTCAACCACGGCTACACCTACAGTGGCCACCCGGTGGCCTGTGCGGTGGCGCTGGCCAACTTGGACATCATGGAACAAGAGCAATTGCCGCAGCGGGTGCGTGGTGAGATGGGCGACTACTTCGCCAAACGATATGCCGAGCTCAACGACCACCCGCTGGTGGGTGTGGCCGAGAGTTGCGGTTTTGTCGCCGGGTTGGTGCTGGTGAAAAACAAGCAGACGCTGGAACGCTTCAACCCAGATGATGCCGTGGGCATGGTCTGCCGCAGACATTGCTTTACCAACGGCCTGATCATGCGCGCCGTGGGTGACCGCATGATCATTGCCCCGCCGCTGACCCTGACACACGCCGAGATTGACGAACTGTTGCGCCTGATCCGCCACGCGCTGGACCTGACACAACGCGAATTGCACCAAAAAGGGTTGATTTGAGGCATCCGGAGGGGCTGTAGCTGGTGTGTTTTTTGCTATCCTTGAGATCAACTTGTTGGTCTCTTTTTTTTCACTTGCTTGGGGTGCTCTAAATGATGAAGAAATATCTGGTGACTTTTGCGCTGTCAGCGATGGTGCTGGCGGCTTGTGGCAAAAAAGAAGAACCGCCAGCGCCAGCAGCTGCACCAGTTGCGGTCGCCAGCGCCCCGGCGCCAGAGCCGGAAGAAGAAAAAGTTGTCAACATCTACAACTGGGCCGACTACATTCCCGAAGGCATGGCCGCCGCCTTCGAGGCTGAGACCGGCATCAAGGTCAATTACGACACCTTTGAGACCAACGAAGCCCTGCACGCCAAGCTGGTGGCTGGCAACAGCGGTTACGACATCGTGGTGCCCGGTTCGGTGTTTGCCAAGCCCCAACTGGAAGGTGGTTTGCTGCAGCCGCTGAACAAGGACAAGATCCCGAACCTGGCCAATCTGGACCCAGCCATCATGGCCACCCTGTCCAAGGCCGACCCGGACAACAAGTTCCTGGTGCCGTGGGCCTGGGGGTTCACCACCGTGGGCATCAACAAGACCAAAGTGACCAAGGCCCTGGGCAATATGCCCATGCCTGAAAACGCCTGGGACCTGGTGTTCAAGCCCGAGTACACCGCGAAGCTCAAGTCGTGTGGCATTGCGTACCTGGATTCACCCACCGAAATCATTCCGGTGGCGCTGCACTACATCGGCAAGGACGCTTATTCCAACAACCCGGAAGACTACAAGGCCGCCACCGAGATGCTCGCCAAAGTGCGTAAAGACGTGCGCTTGTTCAGCGCCACCATGATCGACGACATTGCCGGTGGCAAGGCGTGCGTGGCCATTGGCTGGTCGGGCGACATCAACATCGCTGCCGTGCGTGCCAAGGAAAAT
Organism: Rhodoferax sp. U2-2l; assembly: GCF_020594515.1. Lineage (GTDB taxonomy): Bacteria > Pseudomonadota > Gammaproteobacteria > Burkholderiales > Burkholderiaceae_C > Rhodoferax. The sequence goes on along the minus strand of NZ_JAJCTH010000026.1, from coordinate 6,826 downwards.
GGCTCCAAGGACGAGATCGAATCATTGTTGCCCAGCACCGGTGCGCTGATCTTCTTTGACACCATCGCCATCACCAAAGACGCCAAACACCCGAACAACGCGTTCAAGTTCATCGACTTCTACCTGCGCGCCGAAAACGCGGCACGGATGGCCAACGAAATGAACTACCCCACCGCCAACAAGGCTGCCTTGGACAAGATCAAGCCCGAAATCGCCGGCAACAAGACCATTTTTGTCGAGTCTGACTACTTCTCCAAGATGATCCCGCCGTCGAGCTTCACCAACGAAGCGCGCGAAGCCATGGCCACCGCTTACAACGGCTTCAAAAAAGGCAAGTGATCGGCTGACCCTCTTCTGAGGCTGACGGGGCTGTTTGTACCGTGTGTATGGGCAGCCCTTTTTATTGGCTGGACGGCAAAGCGACAACAAAGGTTTGAACGACATGGCAACTGGCGGGTCCAAAGAAAATTACCTGGTGACCGAAAATCTGGTCAAGCGCTTTGACGAAGCGGTGGCAGTGGATGAGGTCAATCTGTCCATTTCGCGGGGCGAAATTTTTGCCTTGCTGGGCAGCTCGGGTTGTGGCAAATCCACCTTGCTGCGCATGTTGGCGGGGTTTGAGAAGCCCACCTCGGGCCGCATTTTGCTGGCCGGGCAAGATGTGGCGCCTTTGGCGCCGTACGACCGGCCGTTCAACATGATGTTCCAGTCGTACGCCCTGTTTCCGCATCTGGACATCTGGGAAAACATTGCCTTTGGCCTCAAACGCGAAGGGCTGCCCAAAGCCGACATCAAACAGCGTGTGGGCGAGATGCTCGACCTGGTGCAACTCGGCACCTATGCCAAACGCAAACCCCACCAGCTCTCTGGCGGGCAGCAACAGCGGGTGGCACTGGCGCGCAGCCTGGCCAAAAAACCCAAGGTGCTGCTGCTCGACGAGCCGCTGGGCGCGCTGGACAAAAAGCTGCGCGAGCAGACCCAGTTCGAGTTGGTCAACATCATTGAAAAAGTGGGCGTGACCTGTGTGATGGTGACCCACGACCAGGAAGAAGCCATGACCATGGCCGGGCGCATTGCGGTGATGAGCAAGGGCCGGGTGCTGCAGGTGGGCTCGCCGCAAGAGATTTATGAGTACCCGCGCAACCGCTTTGTGGCCGATTTCATTGGCAGTGTGAACCTGCTGGACGGCAAACTCAGCATTGATGAGACCGACCACTGCGCGGTGGAGACGGCGATTGGCGAAATCCACGTGGGCCACAGCATCAGTGGCACGGTGGGCATGCCGGTGGCGGTGGCGGTGCGGCCTGAAAAGGTCAGCATCGGCAAACAGGCCCCGGCGGGCTTGGCGCGAAATCTGTTCACCGGGCGGGTCAAGGAAATCGCCTACTTTGGCTCGTACAACACCTACATCGTGGTCACGCCGCAGGGTAACCGCATGAAGATCACCGAGCCCAATGGCTCCCACCTGGATTTGCTCGACATCACCTGGGAGGACAACGTGTTCTTCTGGTGGGACGACACCGATGCGCTGGTCTTGCGCAACTGAGGGCAGACCGTCATGGCTTTGAATCTTCCCATGCCAGGCAAGCGGTTTGTGATCGGCGTGCCGTTTGGCTGGCTGCTGGTGTTTTTCATGCTGCCGTTTTTGATCCTGTTCTACATCAGCTTTGTGGACATGGGCAACGACATCTCGCCGTTCAAACCGATCTGGGACCATGAAACCGGCCTGTTGCAGCTCAAGTACGAAAACTACATCTCCATCTTCCGCTCGCCCGATGGCGGCGAGCTGTTTCAGACCATTTACATCGAGGCCTACATCCGCTCCATCTGGTACGCCCTGTGTACGGCGGTGCTGTGCCTGGTGATTGGTTACCCGTTTTCGTACTTCATCGCCCGCTCACCTGCCAGCGTGCGCCCGGCCTTACTGATGATGGTGATGTTGCCGTTCTGGACCTCGTTTTTGCTGCGTGTGTATGCGTGGAAAGGCATTCTGGCCGACCAGGGGGTGCTCAATCAGCTGTTGATGGGGTTGGGTATCACGTCCGAGCCGATCCAGATGCTCTACACCAATGTGTCGATGCTGGTGGGCATGACGTATGTGTACCTGCCGTTCATGGTGTTGCCCTTGTATGCCAATCTGGTGAAGATGGATTTCAGGCTGCTGGAGGCCGCCTACGACCTGGGTGCTTCACCGTTCAAGGCCTTTTGGCTGGTGACGGTGCCGCTGTCCAAGGCGGGCATCATTGCCGGGTTCATGCTGGTTTTTATCCCGTGTGTGGGTGAGTTTGTGATTCCATCGCTGCTTGGCGGTCCGGAGAACATCATGATTGGCCGGGTGGTGTGGGACGAGATGTTCACCAGCAACAATTGGCCGCGTGCGTCGGCGCTGGCGGTGGTGATGATCGGGCTGATCGTGATTCCGCTGGCGATTTATTACCACTTCACGGGGGAGGAGAAGTGAGCACGCTAACCCGTTTGGTAGTTTCAATGCCCACCCGCTGGGCGCCTGCATGCTTAGCCGGCTGGGTGTCTGCAAATCTGACCCGCTGGGGGTCTGCCAATTTAACCCGCGGCGCGCGTTGGGTATTTAACTCCGCCAATGTCCCCCGGCTTGGGGCGGTAGCCCCAAGCCTCCTCCTTGATTTGGCTGCGTTAAACACCCAACGCACGTCGCTAGTCGTTGGTGGCGCTTGCCAACTCAGGATTAAGGTCGTCCCGGTTGCGGCAACCCAGCACACGCTCCCAGTTGCTGGTGGCGTTTGCCAATTCGGGCGCAAGGCGCTATCGGCTGGGGTAGCCCAACGCGCGCTGTCAGTTGCTGGTGGAGTTCGCTCATCTGTTGCTGCGACGCTTGGACCTGGCGTTCAGTTTGTGGATGCCTTCGGCGTCTTGAAGGGTGTCAAATGAACCAGTTCCTCGGTAAATACATCGGCAAGGCCTGGATGGCGGCGGTGTTTCTGTTTTTGTACCTGCCGCTGATGTTCATGGTGGTGTTTTCGTTCAACAGCACGCGCCAGGACGCCAATTTCACCGGTTTTTCGCTGCGCTGGTACGAGGCACTGACGCGCGACACCAAAATCGTCGATGGCTTCTGGCTGTCGGTCCAGGTGGCTACGGCGGCGGGGTTGGCCTCGGCGGTGATGGCCACGTTTGCTGCGTTTGTGCTGGTGCGTTACCGTCGTTTTCCGGGGCGCACGCTGTTCTCCGGCATGGTGAACGCGCCGCTGGTGATGCCTGAGGTGGTGATTGGTTTGTCGTTGCTGCTGCTGATGGTGGGTATCCAGAACGCGTTTGGCTGGCCGCAGCGAGGTATGTTGACGATTGTGCTGGGCCACACGCTGCTGGGCATGGCGTACGGCATGGTGGTGATCCAGTCGCGTTTGCTGGAGATGAACCGTGCCATCGAAGAAGCCGCGATGGATTTGGGGGCAAAACCGTTCCAGGTGTTCTTCTTGATCACCATGCCCAACATCCTGCAGGCCATTTTTGCCGCTTTTCTGCTGGCCTTCACGCTGTCGTTTGACGATGTGGTGATTGCCGAATTTTTGTCCGGCCCGGGCGTCAACACGTTGCCGCAGGTGATCTTTGGCTACGCACGCCGGGGCATCAACCCGACGATTTACGCCGCTGCCACGCTGCTGATTGTGTCGGTGACCGCGGTGGTGATTGCCTACAGCGTCTGGGTGGCGCGCCAGACGCGCAGGCGCGAACGCGAAATTGCAGCGGCCACGCGTGCTGAAATGGCGGCGCTGCAAGCTGGTTAAGGTGAAAAACTTGGCCGCCATCCCCGGATGGCAGGTCGCACGCGGTAACGCGTGCCAACAACCCGCCCGCTGCGGGCAACATTCTTGAGAAGTGGAGACGATGACCCCAACATTTGATGGCCGCGCCCTGATCAACGGTCAACGGGTTGACGCGCAAGACCGCGCCACGTTTGACTGCCTGTCCCCGGTTGATGGCCGCCTGCTGACGCCTGTGGCGCGCTGCCAGGCGGCGGACATTGACTTGGCGGTGGCCGCTGCCCGCGCAGCGTTTGAGGACAAACGCTGGTGCGGTTTGGCACCCGCCGCGCGCAAGCGGGTGATGATCCGGTTTGCCGACCAGTTGCTGGCCCACGCCGATGAGCTGGCGCTGATGGAAACGCTGGACATGGGCAAGCCCATCCAGTATTCCCGCGCGGTGGATGTCAACAGCGCGGCCAACTGCATCCGCTGGTATGGCGAGGCAGTAGACAAGATTTATGACGAAATTGCCCCCACCGCCAGCACCGCGCTCGCCTTGATCCAGCGCGAACCCGTCGGCGTGGTCGGTGTCATCGTGCCGTGGAACTACCCGATGATCATGGCGGCTTGGAAGATTGCACCCGCGCTGGCGGCAGGCAACTCGGTGGTGCTCAAACCCAGCGAAAAATCGCCCCTGACGGCGCTGCGTCTGGCCGAGCTGGCGCTGGAGGCGGGCATTCCGCCTGGTGTGTTCAACGTGGTGCCGGGTTACGGCGTGGAAGCAGGCTCGCCCTTGGCGCTGCACATGGATGTGGATTGCATCGGCTTCACCGGCTCCACCCGCGTGGGCAAACAGATCCACGTGATGGCGGGCCAAAGCAACCTCAAACGTGCCTGGACCGAGTTGGGCGGCAAGTCGCCCAACATTGTGTTTGCCGATTGTCCGGACCTGGACAAAGCGGTGGAAGCCGCCGTGGGCAGCATCTTTTTCAACCAGGGCGAGAGCTGCAACGCGCCCTCCAGGCTGTTTGTCGAGGCCAGCATCCAGGAGCAGTTTCTGGAAAAAGCGGTGGCACTGGCACCCAAATTCATGCCCGGCAACCCGCTGGACCCGGCCACTGTCATGGGCGCCATTGTGGATAAAACCCAGATGGACACCGTGTTGCGTTATGTCGAAAGCGGCAGAAAAGAGGGCGCCAGCCTGTTGTATGGCGGCGAGCAGGCGCTGACACAAAGCGGTGGGTATTACGTGCAGCCGACCATTTTTGCCGGGGTCAAGCCAAGCATGACCATCTGCCGTGAAGAGATTTTTGGCCCGGTGCTCTCGGTGTTGTCGTTCACCGATGCAGCCGAGGTGGTGCGCCAGGCCAATGCGAGCGTGTACGGCTTGCAGGCGGCGGTGTGGACGCGCGACATCAACAAGGCACATGGTGTGGCGCGCGCGCTCAAGGCGGGTACGGTGCACGTCAACCAATATGACGAGGACGACATCACCGTGCCGTTTGGCGGCTTCAAACAAAGTGGGGTCGGGCGCGACAAATCGTTGCACGCGTTTGACAAATACACCGAGATCAAGACCACCTGGATCCGCATCGACAGCCCGGTGTAGGTCACAGGCGCGCAAAAAAAGCGACGATCAACATCGCTTTCAGTCCTCTCAACAAAAACGTCAAGCGCCTTTTGGCAAACAGGGGAGATCAGGCTGCTTTTGGCGCGTCAATCGCGTCCCAGGCGGCCAGCGCTTCGGCCACCGTCATCAGGTTGGGTCCGCCGCCCATGTACACACACACGGCCATGGCTTCTTCGAGCTCGGCACGGGTGCAGCCCAACCGGTGCAGCGCCTTGACGTGAAACGCAATGCAACCGCCGCAGTGCTGGCTGACGCCGATGGCCAGCGCGATCAGTTCCTTGTGTTTCATGCTGACCGTGCCCTCGGCCATGGCGGCCTTGGCCATCTGGGCAAAGCCCTGCATGGTGTCGCTTTGCGACTTGCGGAAAGGGCCCAGGTTGTCGTTGATGTTTTTCATCAAACCGATCGCGTCGTAGTTGCTCATACAAACTCCTCTTAAAAACTCAATCTGGCAAACGCCGGGTTGCGTTCGCAGGGCCGTTCACGCCGTTATTGTAAAAATCAGTTATTACTTATCTATTGATTTCTATCAAACGGAGGTCTCTCTGGCCCGGGCGCTGGACTGGCTCGGTAAACTGCCAGCTTTAGGCTCAACGATTCACCATGCAACAACGTCAACTCGGTCCTTTTCAAGTCAGCGCCATCGGCCTGGGCTGCATGAACCTCAGCCAGGGTTACGGCGCGCCGATCAGCGCAGAGCAGGGCACACGTGTGCTGCTGGCCGCTCTGGACGCCGGTGTCACGCTGTTGGACACCGCGTCGCTGTATGGTTTTGGCGCCAATGAGTCCCTGATCGGCCAGGCGCTCAAACAACATCGCCATCGCTTCACACTGGCCAGCAAATGTGGCCTGACCGGCGTGGACGTGAACGGTGACGGCAAACTGCAGCGCGTGATCGACGGCCACCCCGAGACCTTGCGTCGCACATGCGAAGCCAGTTTGCGCCGTCTGCAGACCGACGTGATCGACCTGTATTACCTCCACCGGCTGGACAAACGTGTGCCGATTGAAGACAGCGTCGGCGCGCTGGGCGATCTGGTGCGCAAGGGCCACATCCGCGCCATTGGCCTGTCAGAAATGTCAGCCGCCACCTTGCGCCGGGCGCACGCGGTGCACCCGATCGCGGCGATGCAGTCCGAATATTCACTGTGGACGCGCAACCCGGAAGTGGCCGTGCTGCAGGCTTGCCAGGCGCTTGGCGTGGCGTTCGTCGCGTTCAGCCCGGTGGCGCGCGGCTTTCTGGCGGGCGAGCCGCTGCAGCCGCAGGCGTTTGACGCCAACGATTTCCGCCGCACCATGCCGCGTTTTGAGGCGGCCAACTGGGCCGCCAACCGTCGGTTGCTGCCCGCTCTCAAGAAACACCACACAACTGATTGATTTGCATGGTGTTTTCAAACGGGATTTTCAGTAGCCACGAGTTGCATCCCCATGGTCTTGGCACGCTGGGCGAGGTTGTGCAAGACCCGCTGGCGGT
>NZ_JAJCTH010000025.1 GCF_020594515.1 Rhodoferax sp. U2-2l | reverse complement strand
TGGTGACAACGTGTCGATCACCGTCAAGCTGATTGCCCCCATCGCCATGGAAGAAGGTCTGCGCTTTGCGATCCGTGAAGGCGGCAAGACCGTTGGCGCTGGTGTGGTTGCCAAGATTCTTGCTTAAATATCCGTAGGGGCATAGCTCAATTGGCAGAGCGTCGGTCTCCAAAACCGAAGGTTGTAGGTTCGATTCCTACTGCCCCTGCCACCTGATTCGATCAAGAGGTGGTTCACTAAGCCCGCTGTGAAAACGGCGGGCTTGCGCGTCTGGAAAGCGCTTTTCAATTCGGCTGATTAACAAGCGCGACATCAACTGACAATGGCTACTCCTCAAGTTCAAACCGTCAACACCACCGCAGACAAGGCCAAACTGGCTGGCACTGCTGTCATGGTGATTTTGTCACTGGTTGCCTACTATGCGTTAAGCAAACAAGGCCCGTTGTTCCAGTGGCTAGGCCTTCTGGTGTGCTTGGCAATCGCTGTGGTTGTCTTTTTGACCTCCGAGTCAGGCAAAGCGTTGACCGCTTTCGGCCAAGACGCTGTGCGCGAAATGAAAAAAGTTGTCTGGCCAGCACGTCGTGAAGCCATTCAGATGACTTTGTATGTATTCGGGTTTGTGTTTGTCATGGCGCTCTTTTTGTGGTTGACAGACAAAACGCTTGAGTGGGTGTTTTACGACCTGATTCTTGGATGGAAAAAATAATGAACGATGTGGTAGCAGACTCCTCCTCGGGCACGCCGACTGCAGCCCAGACCTTGGCTGCGGCACCGATCAACCCGGATTTGCGGTGGTACGTCGTTCACGCGTATTCCGGCATGGAAAAGGCCGTTGAGCGCAATATTCTGGAGCGCATCAACCGCGCGGGCATGCAGTCCAAATTTGGTCGCATTCTGGTTCCCATGGAGGAAGTGGTTGAGATCAAGAACGGTCAGAAAAAAACCACTGAGCGCAAGTTCTTCCCTGGTTATGTGCTAGTTGAAATGGTGATGGACGACGACACCTGGCACTTGGTGAAACACACCAACAAGGTGACCGGTTTTGTGGGTGGCGGCAAAACACGTCCTTCGCCCATTTCGGAAGCTGAAGTGATGAAGATCGTCAGCCAGATGCAGGAAGGCACCGAGAAGCCGCGTCACAAAGTCGAGTTTGTCGTGGGTGAATTCGTTCGCGTCAAGGAAGGTCCGTTTGCTGACTTCAACGGATCGGTCGAAGAAGTCAACTACGACAAGAGCAAGGTGCGTGTAGCGGTCACTATTTTTGGTCGCTCCACCCCGGTCGAACTCGAATTCTCTCAAGTCGAGAAAACCTGATTTTTTGACCATGGCGCCATTACGGCGCTATGGTCAATATCGTTGTTCGCGCTTTCCGACTCGGCGCGAATGGTTTGAAGTGAGTCGTTAATTCCGGGGAGCCAGCGTTTGTTGTCGACAAACCATGGCGTTAGCACCCGACAGGAGTAAAGCATGGCGAAAAAAATCGTCGGTTTTGTCAAACTGCAAGTCCCAGCAGGCAAAGCCAATCCATCCCCCCCCATTGGCCCGGCATTGGGTCAGCGCGGCTTGAACATCATGGAGTTCTGCAAGGCATTCAATGCGCAGACCCAAGGTATCGAGCCCGGCCTGCCTCTGCCCGTGGTGATCACCGCCTTTGCTGACAAAAGTTTCACGTTTGTCATCAAGTCGCCGCCATCAACCATCCTGATCAAGAAAGCGGTCAAGATCGACAAGGGCTCGGCCAACGCACTCAAGACCAAGGTCGGCAAGATCACGCGTGCCCAGCTCGAAGAAATCGCCAAAACCAAGATGAAAGACCTCACCGCTGCCGATATGGATGCAGCTGTGCGGACCATCGCTGGTTCTGCCCGCTCGATGGGCGTGAATGTGGAGGGTGTGTAAATGTCTCGCTTGACCAAAAAACAAAAGTCCTTCGAAGGCAAAGTCGACAGCGGCAAGCTGTACGCACTGGGCGACGCGCTCGGCCTGGTGAAAGAATGTGCCAACGCCAAGTTTGACGAATCGATCGACGTGGCGGTGCAGCTCGGCATCGATGCCAAGAAGTCAGACCAAGTGGTGCGCGGCGCCGTCGTGTTGCCCAATGGCACCGGCAAGACCAAACGCGTGGCCGTGTTCGCCCAGGGCGCCAAGGCTGAAGAAGCCAAGGCCGCTGGCGCTGACATCGTCGGCATGGATGATCTGGCTGCCATGGTCAAGGCGGGTGACATGCCTTTTGATGTGGTGATTGCTGCTCCTGATGCGATGCGCGTTGTCGGCACCTTGGGTCAGATCCTCGGCCCACGTGGTTTGATGCCTAACCCGAAGGTTGGCACCGTGACCCCTGACGTGGCCACTGCGGTTCGCAATGCCAAGGCCGGTCAGGTGCAGTTCCGCGTTGACAAGGCCGGTATTGTGCACGGCACGATTGGCCGGCGTTCGTTTGATAACGACAAGCTGCAAGGCAATTTGGCCGCGCTGGTAGACGCTTTGGTCAAGGCCAAGCCCGCGACCAGCAAGGGTCTGTATTTGCGCAAAGTCGCCGTGTCGAGCACGATGGGTGTCGGCGTTCGCGTCGATCTGCAAACCATCACGGCTTGATGCAAAGAATTGGGTGCTCTGAAAAGAGTGCCTGACGTGGTGGGTTGCTGGCGCTGCAAGGTGCCAGCAGGCCATCCAAGACCGTTGGTGTACAGACGCTGTTTGACAGAACATGTACTTAATGAAACAAGCGCCAACGCAGATGGCGACCCCGCTGCCAAAGAATTAAAGGGTTTCTTAACAGTTGGTCGCTGAAACATGGCGTGTCCAGAGGTGGCAATACAAGGGCTGCCAAAAGACACATATAGAAGGAGTTGACCTTGAGTCTAAATCGCAGTGAGAAAGAAGCGGTCATCAGTGATGTGACTGGCCTCGCCGCTAAAGCTCAAACGCTCGTGATGGCGGAATACCGGGGTATCACGGTGGCCGACATGACCAAATTGCGCTCCACCGCGCGCAGCAACGGCGTGAGCCTGAGTGTGTTGAAAAACACCTTGGCCCGTCGTGCTGTGGCGGGTAGCGGCTTTGAAGTTGTGTCTGCCCAGATGACCGGTCCGTTGATCTACGGCTTTTCCGAAGATGCAGTCGCTGCCGCGAAAGTGGTGGCTGATTTCGCGAAAACCAACACCAAGTTGGTGATTCGCGGTGGTGCATACGGCGGCAAAGCTCTGGATGTCGAGGGCGTGAAGCAGTTGGCCAGCATTCCCTCCAAGGAAGTGTTGCTGGCGCAATTGCTGGGCTTGATGCAGTCCCCGATCTCGCGCACCGCGCGTGTGTTGGCGGCCTTGGCAGAGCAACGTGGTGGCGGTGCAGAAGCACCTGCGGACGTACCCGCAGAAGCAGCTGCAGCCTGACCGCTGGCAGTTATTCAAATCAATATTGTTAGGAAATCAAAATGGCATTCGATAAAGACGCATTTTTGACCGCGCTGGACAGCATGACGGTCATGGAACTCAACGACCTGGTGAAAGCCATCGAAGAGAAATTTGGCGTGAGCGCTGCTGCTATGGCAGCTCCGGCTGCTGGTGGCGGTGCAGCTGCTGCTGTGGCCGAAGAAAAGACCGAATTCAACGTGGTTCTGCTGGATGCAGGCGCTCAAAAGGTGTCGGTCATCAAGGCTGTGCGCGAAATCACCGGCCTGGGCCTCAAGGAAGCCAAGGACTTGGTGGACGGCGCACCGAAGAACGTCAAGGAAGGCGTGTCCAAGGCTGATGCTGATGCTGCCTTGAAGAAACTGGTTGACGCTGGTGCCAAGGCTGAACTCAAGTAATTGAGCCAGATCAAAGGGCTGGAGTGCTGTCAAAGGCCTCCAGCCTTTGGTGTTTCTAAAGAACACACCGCAAAACGTTGGAATTGAACGTTTTTCAGTGTCTTCTCACCCCCGACAGAAGAAGATGCCTTGGTTCGGGTTGCATGCAATGTGCGACTGTCCGCCATAGATTGGTAGCGGCCAATCACCAAGAAAAAAGTCGTCCAGGACCCACCAGGTTCCTCAGTTGCCCGGAGATCTCATGGCTTACTCATACACCGAACGCAAACGAATTCGTAAAAATTTCGGCAATCGCGACAGCGTGCTGGAAATTCCTTACCTGTTGCAGATGCAAAAAGACGCCTACACCGCGTTTCTCCAATCCGATGTAGCGCCCAAAAAGCGTTCGACCGAGGGCCTGCAAGCCGCGTTCAGTTCCGCCTTCCCGATCGTTTCACACAACGGTTTTGTCGAGATGAAATATCTCGAATACAACCTGGCCAAGCCGGCGTTTGACGTGCGTGAGTGTCAGACCCGTGGTCTGACCTACGCCTCAGCCGTACGCGCCAAGGTGCAACTGATCATTTATGACCGCGAGTCTTCCACCACCCAGAACAAGGTGGTCAAAGAGGTCAAAGAGCAAGAGGTTTACATGGGCGAAGTGCCCTTGATGACCGAAAAAGGCTCGTTTGTGATCAACGGCACCGAGCGTGTCATCGTGTCGCAGCTGCACCGTTCACCCGGTGTGTTTTTTGAACATGACAAGGGCAAGACCCACAGCTCGGGCAAGTTGTTGTTCTCGGCACGCATCATTCCCTACCGTGGTTCCTGGCTGGACTTTGAGTTTGACCCGAAAGACATCCTGTACTTCCGTGTTGACCGTCGCCGCAAGATGCCGGTCACGATTCTGCTCAAAGCTATTGGCCTGAACCACGAGTCCATCCTGGCCAACTTCTTTGTCAACGACAACTTCCGCCTGATGGACAGCGGCGCCCAAATGGAATTTGTAGCTGAGCGTCTGCGTGGCGAAATCGCTCGTTTTGACATCACCGACAAGAACGGCAAAGTGGTGGTGGCCAAAGACAAACGCATCACCGCGCGCCACACGCGTGAGATGGAACAGAGCGAAACCACCCATGTGTCGGTGCCGGAAGACTTCCTGATCGGCCGCGTGGTCGCCCGCAACGTGGTGGACGGCGATACCGGCGAAATCTTGGCCAAAGCCAATGAAGAATTGACTGAAGCCTTGCTGAAAAAACTGCGCACCTCGGGTGTGCAGGATCTGGCTTGCATCTACACCAACGAGCTGGACCAAGGCGCCTACATCTCGCAAACCCTGCGCACGGATGAAACCGTTGACGAGTTTGCTGCCCGCGTCGCCATCTACCGCATGATGCGCCCTGGCGAGCCGCCGACGGAAGATGCTGTGCAAGCGCTGTTCCAGCGCCTGTTCTACAACCCCGACACCTACGACCTGTCGCGCGTGGGCCGGATGAAGTTCAATGCCAAGATGGGCCGCCCGGAATCCACCGGCCCGATGGTGCTGACCAACGAAGACATTTTGGCTGTGGTCAAGATCCTGGTCGACTTGCGTAACGGCCATGGCGAAGTGGACGATATCGACCACTTGGGTAACCGCCGTGTGCGTTGTGTGGGTGAGTTGGCCGAAAACCAGTACCGAATGGGCCTGGCCCGTATTGAGAAGGCCGTGAAAGAACGTCTGGGACAGGCCGAGCAAGAGCCGCTGATGCCCCACGACCTGATCAACAGCAAGCCGATTTCTGCCGCCCTCAAAGAATTCTTCGGTGCGTCGCAGCTGTCCCAGTTCATGGACCAGACCAACCCGTTGTCGGAAATCACCCACAAGCGCCGTGTCTCGGCACTTGGCCCAGGCGGTTTGACCCGTGAGCGCGCAGGCTTTGAAGTGCGTGACGTGCACGTGACCCATTACGGCCGTGTGTGCCCGATTGAAACGCCCGAAGGCCCGAACATCGGTCTGATCAACTCGCTGGCCCTGTATGCGCGCTTGAACGAATACGGTTTCATCGAGACGCCGTATCGCCGCGTGGTGGATGGCAAGGTGACGATGGACATTGATTACCTGTCGGCCATCGAAGAAGGTAAATACGTGATCGCCCAGGCCAACGCCGCGCTGGACAAAGAAGGTCGCCTCTCGGGTGACCTGATTTCGGCACGGGAAGCCGGTGAATCCATTTTGGTGGGTGCCGAACGTGTGCAGTACATGGACGTGTCGCCCGCACAGATCGTCTCGGTGGCCGCTTCATTGGTGCCGTTCCTTGAGCACGATGATGCGAACCGCGCCTTGATGGGCGCCAACATGTCGCGTCAGGCCGTGCCGGTGCTGCGTCCGGAAAAACCCATGGTGGGTACCGGTATCGAACGCGTGGCCGCCATTGACTCGGGCACCGTCGTCACGGCAACCCGTGGTGGTGTGGTGGACTATGTCGACGCAACCCGTGTGGTGGTGCGTGTCAATGACGCCGAAGCACAAGCTGGCGAAGTTGGTGTCGACATCTACAACCTGATCAAGTACCAACGTTCCAACCAGAACACCAACATCCACCAACGTCCGATTGTGAAAAAGGGCGACCGGCTGGCCAAGGGTGACGTGATTGCGGATGGTGCCTCCACCGATCTGGGTGAGTTGGCGCTGGGTCAGAACATGCTGATCGGCTTCATGACCTGGAACGGTTACAACTTCGAAGATTCGATCTTGATCAGCGAACGTGTGGTGGCTGAAGACCGTTACACCTCGATCCACATCGAAGAACTCGTGGTCATGGCGCGCGACACCAAGCTGGGTGCCGAAGAAATCACACGCGACATCCCTAACCTGAGTGAGCAACAGCTCAACCGTCTGGACGAATCCGGCATCATCTACGTGGGTGCTGAAGTGCAACCTGGCGATGTGCTGGTGGGCAAGGTCACACCCAAGGGTGAAACCACGCTGACGCCTGAAGAAAAGCTGCTGCGCGCCATCTTCGGCGAAAAAGCCAGCGATGTGAAAGACACCTCGCTGCGTGTGGACCAGGGTTCGCAAGGCACCGTGATCGACGTGCAAGTCTTCACCCGTGAAGGCATTGTGCGCGACCGTCGTGCCCAGCAGATCATTGACGACGAGCTGAAACGCTTCCGTCTGGACTTGAACGATCAGTTGCGGATTGTGGAAAACGATGCGTTTGACCGGATTGAGAAGCTGCTGGTTGGCAGAGTCGCCAATGGCGGCCCGCAAAAGCTGGCCAAAGGCACCAAGATCGACAAAGCGTACTTGGCCTCGGTGGACCGTTACCACTGGTTTGACATCCGTCCGGCAGAAGATGATGTGTCGGTGCAACTGGAGAGCATCAAGAACTCCAACGAACAAACCCGCCACAGTTTTGACCTGGCTTTTGAAGAAAAACGCAAAAAACTCACCCAGGGCGACGATTTGCCCGCAGGTGTGTTGAAGATGGTCAAGGTGTATGTGGCGGTCAAACGCCACCTGCAACCAGGTGACAAGATGGCCGGCCGTCACGGTAATAAGGGTGTGGTCTCGAAGATCGTCCCGGTGGAAGACATGCCGCACATGGCCGATGGCACCCCGTGTGACATCGTGCTGAACCCGTTGGGTGTGCCGTCACGGATGAACGTGGGCCAGGTGTTGGAAGTTCACTTGGGTTGGGCAGGCAAGGGCATTGGTCAGCGCATTGGTGACATGTTGCAAGCCGAGTCCCGTGTGGCCGAACTGCGCACGTTCCTCGAAGAGATCTACAACACAACCGGCCGCAAGGAAGACCTGAGCCAACTCAACGACGACCAGTTGCTGGAGATGGCGCAGAACCTCACCACCGGTATGCCATTCGCGACACCCGTGTTCGACGGTGCAACGGAAGACGAAATCCGAGCCATGTTGAAGCTGGCCTTCCCGGACGACATTGCCAAGCTCAAGGGCTTGACCGAGACCCGTACCCAGGCTTACCTGTACGACGGCCGCACCGGTGACCGCTTTGAGCGCCCCACCACAGTGGGCTACATGCATTACCTGAAGCTGCACCACTTGGTGGATGACAAGATGCACGCCCGCTCGACTGGTCCGTACAGCTTGGTCACGCAACAACCCCTGGGTGGTAAAGCCCAGTTTGGTGGTCAGCGCTTCGGTGAAATGGAAGTGTGGGCACTGGAAGCTTACGGCGCGTCTTACACCTTGCAGGAAATGCTGACGGTCAAGTCAGATGACGTGCAGGGTCGTACCAAGGTCTATGAGAGCATCGTCAAGGGTGAACACTCGATCGAAGCAGGCATGCCCGAGTCGTTCAACGTGCTGGTCAAGGAAATTCGTTCCTTGGGCCTGGATATTGAGCTTGAACGCTCTTAATTGAATAGCGAAAAGTATTGCTGGGCGGCCTCCGCTTCGCTCTGCGAGCGGATGCTGCCTTCCACTGATTAAAAGGAATTTGTCTCATGAAATCATTACTCGACCTGTTCAAGCAATTCACGCCCGACGAACACTTCGATGCCATCAAGATTGGCATGGCCTCACCAGAGAAGATCCGCTCGTGGTCTTTTGGCGAGGTGAAGAAACCCGAAACCATCAACTACCGTACTTTCAAGCCTGAGCGTGATGGTCTGTTCTGCGCCAAGATTTTTGGCCCCATCAAAGACTACGAATGCCTGTGCGGCAAATACAAGCGTCTGAAACACCGCGGTGTGATCTGTGAAAAGTGCGGCGTTGAAGTCACCCAGACCAAGGTGCGTCGTGAACGCATGGGTCACATCGATCTGGCCGCACCCTGCGCCCACATCTGGTTCCTGAAGTCCCTGCCCAGCCGTTTGGGCTTGGTGCTGGACATGACCCTGCGTGACATCGAACGCGTGTTGTACTTTGAAGCATACGTGGTGACCGACCCCGGCATGACCCCGCTGAAGAAATTCAGCATCATGAGTGAGGACGACTTCGACGCCAAGTTCAAGGAATACGGCGACGAATTCCAGGCCAAGATGGGTGCTGAAGGCGTCAAGGAACTGCTGCAAAACCTCGATATCGAAAGCGAAATCGAGAAGCTGCGCAACGACCCGAGCGGCTCGGAACTCAAGATCAAGAAGAACACCAAGCGCCTCAAGCTGCTCGAAGCGTTCAAAAAATCCGGCATCAAGCCTGAGTGGATGGTGCTGGACGTGCTGCCGGTGCTGCCACCCGACCTGCGCCCGCTGGTTCCGCTCGACGGTGGCCGTTTCGCCACGTCTGATTTGAACGACCTGTACCGCCGCGTGATCAACCGCAACAGCCGTCTGCGCCGTTTGTTGGAACTCAAGGCGCCGGAAATCATTGCACGCAATGAAAAGCGCATGCTGCAAGAGTCGGTGGACAGCTTGCTGGACAACGGCCGTCGCGGCAAAGCCATGACCGGCGCCAACAAACGTGCGTTGAAATCCCTGGCTGACATGATCAAGGGCAAAGGCGGTCGTTTCCGTCAGAACTTGCTGGGTAAACGCGTCGACTACTCGGGCCGTTCGGTCATTGTGGTGGGCCCCACCCTCAAGCTGCACCAGTGCGGTCTGCCGAAGTTGATGGCCTTGGAACTGTTCAAGCCCTTCATCTTCGCCCGCCTGGAAGCCATGGGCATCGCCACCACCATCAAGGCGGCCAAGAAGGAAGTCGAAACCGGCACGCCAGTGGTGTGGGACATCCTGGAAGAGGTCATCAAAGAACATCCGGTGATGCTGAACCGTGCACCTACCCTGCACCGTTTGGGCATTCAGGCGTTTGAGCCGATCCTGATCGAAGGCAAAGCGATCCAGCTGCACCCGCTGGTTTGCGCCGCGTTCAACGCCGACTTTGACGGCGACCAGATGGCGGTTCACATCCCCCTGTCGGTCGAAGCACAGATGGAAGCCCGCACCCTGATGCTGGCCTCCAACAACGTGCTGTTCCCGTCCAATGGCGAACCAAGCATCGTGCCGTCTCAAGACGTTGTGCTGGGCCTGTACTACACCACCCGTGACCGCATCAACGGCAAGGGTGAGGGCCTGATTTTCTCGGACGTGAGCGAAGTCCAGCGCGCTTTTGACGCGGGTGAAGTCGAGATGAGCGCCCGCATCAACGTGCGCCTGACCGAGTACACCAAGAACAAGGAAACCGGCGAGCTGACCCCGTCGACCAAGCTGTGGGAAACCACGGCGGGCCGCGCCCTGCTCTCTGAAATCCTGCCCAAGGGCCTGCCGTTCGAGTTCATCAACAAGGCGCTGAAGAAGAAAGAAATTTCGCGCCTGATCAATGCCTCGTTCCGCAAGTGCGGCTTGAAAGACACGGTGATTTTTGCCGACAAGCTGTTGCAATACGGCTTCCGTCTGGCGACCCGCGCCGGTATCTCGATCTCGATCGAAGACATGTTGGTGCCCACCGAGAAGCCCGGCATCATCGAACGTGCCGAAGCCGAAGTCAAAGAGATCGCCACCCAATACACCTCCGGTCTGGTGACCGCCGGTGAGCGCTACAACAAGGTGGTGGACATCTGGGGCAAGGCTGGTGACGAAGTGTCCAAAGTGATGATGGGTCAGCTCTCGAAAGAGACCGTCATCGACCGCCATGGCAACAAGGTGCCGCAAGAGTCGTTCAACTCCATCTACATGATGGCCGACTCTGGCGCCCGCGGCTCTGCCGCACAGATTCGCCAGGTGGCCGGTATGCGCGGTTTGATGGCCAAGCCTGACGGCTCGATCATTGAAACACCGATTACCGCGAACTTCCGCGAAGGTCTGAACGTGCTGGAGTACTTCATCTCCACCCACGGTGCGCGTAAAGGTCTGGCCGATACCGCCTTGAAAACCGCCAACTCGGGTTACCTGACCCGTCGTCTGGTGGACGTGACCCAGGATCTGGTGGTGACCGAGCAGGATTGCGGCACGCACAACGGATATCTGATGCGCGCCATTGTTGAAGGTGGTGAAACCATCGAGTCCTTGCGTGACCGTATCCTGGGCCGCACCGCTGCCGACGACATCCTGCATCCGGAAAACCGCTCGGTGCTGGCACCGGCGGGCACCATGCTCGATGAAGACATGATCGAGACCCTGGAAGCCGCTGGCGTGGACGAAGTGAAGGTGCGCACCGCCCTGACCTGCGAAACCCGTTTTGGCATCTGCGCCCGTTGTTATGGTCGCGACCTGGGCCGTGGCGGTCTGGTCAATGGTGGTGAGGCCGTGGGTGTGATTGCGGCGCAGTCCATCGGTGAACCCGGTACCCAGCTGACCATGCGGACCTTCCACATCGGTGGCGCCGCATCACGTGCGGCCATCGCCTCCAGCGTGGAAGCCAAGTCCAACGGCAACATCGGTTTCAACGCCACCATGCGTTATGTGACCAATGGCAAGGGTGAACTGGTGGTGATTTCCCGTTCCGGCGAGATCATCATCCAGGACGAACATGGCCGTGAGCGCGAGCGTCATAAAGTGCCTTACGGTGCCGTCTTGACCATCAAAGCCGACCAGACCATCAAGGCTGGCACGATCCTGGCCAACTGGGACCCGTTGACCCGCCCCATCATCACCGAGTTCGCTGGTAAAGCGCACTTCGAGAACGTGGAAGAAGGTCTGACGGTGGCCAAGCAGGTCGACGAAGTGACCGGTTTGTCCACCCTGGTGGTGATCGACCCGAAACGCCGTGGTTCCGCCAAGGTGGTGCGTCCGCAGGTCAAGCTGATCGACGCCAACGGCAACGAGGTCAAGATCCCCGGCACCGACCACTCGGTGACCATCGGTTTCCCGATTGGTGCCCTGGTGCAAGTGCGCGACGGTCAGGACGTGGGCCCCGGCGAAGTGCTGGCACGTATCCCGGTCGAAGGTCAGAAAACCCGCGACATTACCGGCGGTCTGCCGCGTGTGGCTGAGTTGTTCGAAGCCCGTTCACCCAAAGACAAGGGTGTGCTGGCCGAGATGACCGGTACCATTTCTTTCGGCAAGGAAACCAAGGGCAAGATCCGCCTGCAGATCACCGACCCCGAAGGCAAGGTCTGGGAAGAACTCGTGCCCAAGGAAAAGAACATCCTGGTGCACGAAGGTCAGATCGTCAACAAGGGCGAGTCCGTGGTGGACGGCCCGGCTGACCCACAAGACATCTTGCGCCTGCTGGGTGCAGAAGAACTGGCGCGCTACATCGTGGACGAAGTGCAGGACGTGTACCGTTTGCAAGGTGTGAAGATCAACGACAAACACATTGAAGTGATCGTGCGTCAGATGCTGCGCCGTGTGGTGGTCGAGAGCGCAGGTGACTCCACCTACATCGTGGGTGAGCAAGTCGAACGCTCTGAAATGCTCAACACCAACGACGCCTTGCGTGCCGAGGGCAAAGTGCCCGCAACCTACACCAACCTGTTGCTGGGTATCACCAAGGCCTCTTTGTCCACCGACTCGTTCATCTCTGCGGCTTCCTTCCAGGAAACCACCCGCGTGTTGACCGAAGCGGCCATCATGGGCAAACGCGACGAGTTGCGCGGCCTGAAGGAAAACGTGATTGTGGGCCGCCTGATTCCAGCAGGTACCGGTATGGCCTACCACGAAGCCCGCTCGGTGCGGGAAAACATGGACGACGCCGAACGCCGCGCCATCGCTGAAGCCGAAGCTGCCGAACTGGCCGGTGAGAGCGAAGCCGAGCTGGGTGAAGGTGCTGCGACTGAATAAGCCGATAGCTCCTTAAAATAGAGCGCCTCACGTCCCTTCCATCAGGGCGTGAGGCGCTTTTTTATGATGACTTTTCCATGAATGAAGACCAGCGCTTGCCCTTGTGGCGTCAACTGCAGACCAGCACACACGTCCTGCAGGCGATCCGTCAAGGCCAGTCCGCCACAGCCGCGCTCGCGGCGCTCTCCCCTGCCCTGCGGCCAGGCGTTCAAGCCCTGACGTTCGAGGTGTTGCGATCCCTCGGGCGAGCTCAGGCGTTGCGCAAGCTGCTGGCACCGCGCAACCCGCCACCGCTGGTGGATGCGCTGCTGTGCACCGCATTGGCGCTGCTGTGGCGCGCGCAGGACGCGTCGTACGACGCCCACACGCTGGTCAATCAGGCGGTGGAAACGGCCAAAAGAACCCCTGCCATCAAGCCGCAAGCCGCGTTTGTGAACGCCTGTCTGCGGCGCTTTTTGCGCGAACGCGAGGTCTTGGTCCGGCAAACGGACGACGACACCGTTGCGCGCTGGAACCACCCCGCCTGGTGGGTCAAACAGGTCCAAGCCGATTGGCCCCACCATTGGTCCACCCTGCTGGCAGCAGCCGACCAACACGCGCCGATGGTGCTGCGGGTCAACGCCCGCCATGCCACGCCATCGCAATATCTGGAGAAATTACACGCGGCAGGCATCGCCGGTCACGTGGTGGGGCCCTACGGCGTCCAGCTGGTTTCGGCCTGTGCCGTTGGGCTGTTGCCCGGTTTTGCCGAGGGTTGGGTGTCGGTCCAGGACAGCGCCGCCCAACTGGCCGCACCGCTGTTGCTGGCTGGACTCAGCGCAACGGATGGCTTGCGGGTACTGGATGCCTGTGCCGCCCCCGGTGGCAAAACCGCCCATCTGCTGGAACTGTCGGATGCGCAAGTCACCGCGCTGGATGTGGACCCGGTACGCTGTGAGCGCATTCACCAGACATTACAACGCCTGGGCTTGCAGGCGCACGTGCTGGCCGCAGATGCGGCGGATGTCGCAGCCTGGTGGGACGGCACCCCGTTTGATGCGATTTTGCTGGATGCGCCCTGCTCCGCCTCGGGCATTGTGCGCAGGCACCCGGACATCCGCTGGCTGCGCCGCGCGACCGACATCGCCCAACTGGCCGCGATTCAGGCGCGACTGCTCCAACGGCTTTGGCCGCTGGTCAAACCGGGTGGCCGCTTGTTGTATTGCACCTGTTCGATCTTCCGGGCCGAGGGCGATCAACAGCTGACAGCGTTTCTCGCGCGCCACAGTGACGCCACCCTGTTGGCGTCTCCGGGGCATTTGTTGCCGCAGGTCGACGCGCAGGTCACGCCACCGGCTGACAATGCGGTCGGTGACCACGATGGTTTTTACTACGCCCTCCTCGAAAAATCTGCAGCCTAGCCTGTGGGCCTGGCTGCTGGTGGCGGCACTTCTGTGCCTGGCGCCGGGCTACGCACGCGCGGCCGAGGCGGCCACCGGCGCACCTGAGCCGGGCAACACGCCGGCCTTGACGCTGGAGCGCGCCGAAGGCAAGCTGTTGCTGTCTGCCCGCTTCCAGTTTGACCTGCCGGCGGTGGTGGAAGATGCCTTGTACAAAGGCATCCCCATTTACTTCGTCGCACAGGCGGATTTGTTACGCGACCGTTGGTATTGGGCCAACAAAACCATCACCACCACGCAACGGCGCATGCGCCTGAGCTACCACCCGCTGACACGGCGCTGGCGACTGAACATGGGCTCTGGCGATTTGGCTGAAGCCGCCCAGGGTTTGACCTTCGGTCAGAATTTTGATTCGCTGGGCGAGGCCATGGCGGCGGTCCGGCGGGTGTCCAGGTGGAAGATTGCCGACGAGCAGGACCTGAAACCTGAGCGCAAGCACATCGTGGAGTTCAGCTTCGAGCTGGACACATCGCAACTCCCCAGGCCGCTGCAGATCGGCACATTGGGCCAATCCGACTGGCTGATCGATGTCAAGCTGAGCCAGGAGATGGACATGGAGCCCAGCCGGTGAGCCCCACCAACACCAGCGCTCAAAAAAAATCCCGCGCCTTGCGCTGGGCCATTGGTTTGGGCGTGACAGCCATCGTGGCGCTGGGATTGGTGCTCCTTTTTTTGCTGACCCAGGCAACCAGCAACCGTGACCTGTACGAGCGCAATTACACCCTGTTGTTTGCCATCAACGTGGTGGTGGCCAGCTTGCTGTTGCTGGCCATTGGCTGGGTCGCCTATCGGCTGCTGAAGCGGCTTCGGCAGAAAAAATTCGGCAGTCGCCTGCTGGTGAAACTGGCCGCGGTGTTTGCACTGGCCGGGTTTGCGCCGGGCGTGTTGATTTATGTGGTGTCTTACCAGTTTGTGTCGCGCTCCATTGAGAGTTGGTTCGACGTCAAGGTGGAAGGTGCCTTGGAGGCCGGGCTGAACCTAGGTCGCACCACACTGGAAGCTTTGTCTACCGACCTGGTCAGCAAGACACGCTCGGCCGCAACCCAACTGGCAGACCGGCCCGACGTGACGGTGGCCCTGCCGCTGGAGCGGGCGCGTGAGGCCATGGATGCCGACGACCTGCAACTCTGGGGCGCCTCAGGACGGCTTGTGGCGGCAGCCGGTCAGTCGCGTTATCAACTCACGCCGGAGAAACCGAGCACCCAGCAGTTTCGCGCGGCACGCGACCAGCGTGCCATCACCTGGATCGAAGGCTTGGACGATGGCATGGCGGAAGGACCGGGCGGCGCACGCATCAAGGTGCTGGCGCTGGTCAACAGCAGCGGTTTTGGCTCTCTGGGCGAGGCGCGCTACCTGCTGGCCGGAAAAGCGCTGCCATCCACGCTGGTGGACAACGCGCTGGCCGTCACCCAGGCCAACCGCGAGTACCAGGAACGAGCCCTGGCACGCGACGGCTTGCGTCGCATGTACATCGGCACGCTGACACTGAGCCTGTTCATGGCCGTTTTTGGCGGCGTTCTGTTGGCGGTGGTGCTGGGCACGCAAATCGCCCGGCCGTTGCTGGTGCTGGCCGATGGCGTGCGTGAAGTGGCCGCCGGCGACTTGTCTCCCAAAACGGCGCTGCGCGGCAACGACGAACTGGATGGACTGACGCGGTCGTTTGCCGACATGACACAACAATTGCTGGAAGCCAGACAGGCGGTCCAGACCAGCATGGCGCAAACCGACGCGGCGCGCGCCAACCTGCAGACTATTTTGGACAACTTGACCGCTGGCGTGATGGTGCTCGGCACTGATGGCACGATCACCTCCTCCAACCCCGGCGCCACCCGCATCCTGAAGCTCCCGCTGGCCGCCTACGAAGGCAAACGACTGGCCGATATTGACGGTCTGCAAACTTTTGGGGAAGATGTCCAGCAGCAGTTTGATACCTTCCTGGCCCAAAGCCATGAACGCAGCCTGGACCACTGGCAACAATCGTTCGAGCTGGGCAATCCTGGTATCGACGGCTCCGGACGACCCAGCCACAACGTCATCACCCTGATCGCCCGTGGTGCCGAGTTGCCCGGCGACCAGTTGCTACTGGTGTTTGATGACATCTCGGAAATCATCTCGGCCCAACGTGCCCAGGCTTGGGGTGAGGTCGCCAGACGGCTGGCCCACGAAATCAAGAACCCGCTCACCCCCATTCAATTGTCCGCTGAGCGGTTGGAGATGAAGCTCACCGGCAAGGTCGGCGCACCGGAGCAGGCCCTGCTGACCAAATCCGTCAAAACCATCGTCGACCAGGTGGACGCCATGAAGCGACTGGTGAACGAATTTCGCGACTATGCCCGGCTGCCCGCAGCGGAACTGAAATCCGTTGACCTGAACGCCCTGGTCCTTGAGGTGCTCAACCTGTACGCGGCAGACCACAAACAAGTGCCGATCGTCACCGAACTCGACCCGACCTGCCCCAACATCCAGGGTGACCCGCAGCAGCTGCGCCAGATCCTGCACAACCTGCTGCAAAACGCCCAGGACGCCACCACCAGTGCGGGCCGGGCCGACGCCGAGCACCCGGTGGTCCTGAAAACGCAGTGGCTGCCCGGCGCGCAGCGTATCCGCATGACCGTGCAGGACTGCGGCACGGGTTTCCCGGACAACATCCTCAAACGCGCCTTCGAGCCGTATGTCACCACCAAAGACAAAGGCACGGGTCTGGGCTTGGCCGTCGTTAAAAAGATAGCAGACGAACACGCCACGCGGGTCGAAATCACCAATCGGCTGCAGGATGGCCTGCTGGTGGGCGCACAAGTATCGCTATCATTCGGCATGGAACGTGCATAGACACACCGGGTCACCTTGACCCACGAAGCTCAGACACATTAAAGGGACGCAGCACAACATGGCAAACATTTTGGTGGTGGACGATGAGTTGGGCATCCGTGATTTGTTGTGTGAAATCCTCAACGACGAAGGGCATACCGTTGAAGTCGCTGAAAACGCAGCCCAAGCGCGGGCTGCCCGGCACCGCGAACGCCCGGATCTGGTGTTGCTGGACATCTGGATGCCCGACACCGACGGCGTGACCTTGCTCAAGGAGTGGTCGGCCACCGGCGCACTCACCATGCCCGTGATCATGATGAGCGGCCACGCCACCATTGACACTGCCGTCGAAGCCACCCGCATCGGGGCGCTGGCCTTTCTGGAAAAACCCATCACGCTGCAAAAATTGCTCAAAGCCGTGGAGCTGGGCCTGGCGCGAGGCTCGCTGCGCAAACTCACCGCCCCCCCGGCCAGCCTGGCGCCTCAGCGCGTGGAAGGCGTACTGCAACTCAGTGAAATCGCTGACTCGCCGCACCTGACGGCAACCGACTCAGGGCCACAAACAACACAGAGCTTCATGCTGGACAAGCCGCTGCGCGAAGGCCGGGACGAGTATGAAAAGGCCTACTTTGAATTTCATCTGGCCAAAGAAAATGGCTCCATGACACGGGTGGCCGAAAAGACCGGGCTGGAGCGCACCCACCTGTATCGCAAGCTCAAACAGCTTGGCGTCAACCTGGCGCGCACCAAACGCAGCTAAAAAATCGTCCTGGTGCACCCGATGTGCCCACCAGGACTGGTATACTCTTGCGCTCAGGCCCGGTAGCTCAGTCGGTAGAGCAGAGGATTGAAAATCCTTGTGTCGGTGGTTCGATTCCGCCCCAGGCCACCACCTAACTTTCCGACAAATTTTGTTGGATCCCAAAAAGCCCTATGTTTTCAACAACTTAGGGCTTTTTTGTTTCCGCAAGCTTCGTTGAAATCCCGTCAAAGCCAGACGCTTTTGCAGTAACTTTTGCAGTAACTATCGTTTCACAACGTCACTGCCAAAAAGTTACTGCATCACTCCCTGTAACCAAGGCACGTGTGCAGCGTAGGAGGCGGAAGTATGGCGGTGAAGTTGATCAAGAGTGACCGTGTGATCCAGGCGCTGAAGCCCGGATCCCAGCGGTTGAACGACGGGGGTGGATTACATCTGCTCCCTTTTGCCAACGGGATGTCCCACTATTGGCGATTGGACTACACCTTTGAGGGCAAGCGCAAAACGCTGAGCCTCGGCGTGTATCCAAAAACGGGGCTCGCTGAGGCCAGATCAAAGGCGGAGAAGGCGTGGGCGAGCTTGGCCATGGGGGTCAACCCGTCGCAGGAGCGTCAAGCCCAAAGAACTGCTATTCAAGTCAGCCTGGAGGCCGAACAGCGCCAGCAGAAAGGCTTACCGGCAATTGGCACCTTTGAGGAGGTCGCACGGCGCTGGTTTAGTGTCAAGAAAAGCCAATGGATGGAGACCTACAGTTCCAAGGTCATTCGTCGTCTGGAGCTACACGGGTTTCCCCAGTTTGGCAACCTGGCTTTGTCCGTGATTACACCCAAGACGGTTTTGGCTGCCTGTCGGCGGGTTGAAGACAACGACACACTGGAAACCGCGCATCGCCTGCGTGAGCATTGCTCATCCGTCTTTCGGTTTGCGATTGCCGAGGGAGCCGATTTACGCGACCCCTGCCAAGACATCCGCGACGCTCTGAAAAAGCCCGCCGTCTGCCACTTCGGCGCGGTAACTAATCCTGATGTACTTGCGGAAATGCTTCGTGCCATCGATGCATACAGAGGATCGTTGGTGGTCCGCACCGCTTTGCAACTCGCGACCATGTTGATGGTGCGACCTGGCGAACTGCGCTTGGCAAAATGGGATGAATTCGATTTGGACAACGGTCTGTGGTACATCCCATCCATGCGGATGAAGCGCACCAAGGAAGAGAAAGAGAACGGACAGCCCCATCTTGTCCCCCTGCCCAAACAAGCCGTCGGGTTGCTGGAGTCGCTCTTCATGCGCACAGGATCAACAGGACAGACCTTTCCGGCTGAAGGCCGAGCCGGGCGATTCATGTCAGAGAACACGTTGAACGTGGCGCTCCGTGCCATGGGCTATGCGAGTGATGAGGCGACGGCACACGGATTTCGCGCCACCGCCCGCACGATGATCGTAGAGTTGTTGCAGTTTCCAGAGTCCGTCGTTGAGATGCAGTTGGCGCATGCAGTCAAGGATGCGAATGGCACGGCATACAACAGAACCGAATTTCTCAAAAAAAGATTCGAAATGATGCAGGCGTGGGCTGATTACCTGGACGATCTGCGCTTGGGCCGCAGCAAGATCGTTCATCCGGTACTGCCAAAGTTCAATCCAGTATCACGTCGTTTACAGGTCAATCAACTCGCTGCCTGAGTGTTTTGACGTCCAAGCCCATGCTGATCAGGAGGCGCGAAACGTTTGAATCTTCGTAGCTAACATGAAACGCTACAGAGATATAACGCGCCACCTTCTTCAAACTCCAGGTGTCGCCGTTTTCGCCAAATTTGCTAGGGCTTTGAGCCAAGGCAAATTTCAGTGTTGCAATTTGATCTGTCGTCAACCTCGGCGGGCGGCCCTTTCGCCCGATGACCATCAAGCCGTCGACACCCGCCGCTTCAAACTTTCGCTTCCAACGGTATGCACTCTGGCGGCTAGCACCGACCGCTGCTGCCACTGATGCACAACTTGCCCCCTCGGCCAGCAAGCCTGCGACCTTCTGAATCGAGTTGGCATCAACTTTCCCGTTGTTGCCCGCCTTCATTTCAACATCTCCCTTCCAAAAATAGTCTTTAGACAACCCGTCACCACGAGCAACGCGAGCCTGTAGACCACTGATCGAATCATTCAGATCTATGGCACCGGCACTTATGCATGATGAAACGAAAACTTCGCAAAAAATGTAACACATTAATGGAATATAGACGACCTTACAACAGGGAGTTATGACCACATGAAAACGTGCGCTGCCTAAAAATTGAACACATACCGCACCAATTGCGAGGAACTCAACAACACAACAACGGGTTGAAAGCAGCTTTCATCAATGAAGAAGTTAAACACCATTCCAAATAACAATGCCATTCCCGAACTGATGGCGAATGCCAATCGACTGAGTGACGGTGGAAGCCTCTATCTGATCAAAGGAAAAACTCCCGATCGTTTTTTTTGGCGATTCGACTATTCATTTGGCGCTTCGCGTAAAACATTGAGTGCGGGGGTTTTTCCAGACACCACTTTGGATGAGGCTCGTGCTGCTGCCACAGAGTTTCGCAATCTGTTGGCTCAAGGTTCTGATCCCTCAGCTTTGCGCAAAGAGATGGGCCGCCAATGGAGTGCACAACGCAAAGATACCGCTGCGTTGAAACGACTCGGCATAGTCGCTGGCTCCTTTGCAGCTGCGGCCCATACATGGTTCGAGCTACGGAAAGGTGACTGGGTCTGTGACTACGCCAACAAAGTACTAGGGCGCATAAAAAAATATCTACTTCCAAAATTTGGCGCTCGCCAAATCACGGAGCTAGGTCCGTCCGACATCACCGCGTTGTGCCGGTCCATCCAGGCCAGTGGTCGAGTTGAGACTGGCATCCGAGTTTTCAAAATCTGTAAACGCATTATGGATCTGGCGATTGCCGAGGAACAAATTAGCGTGAATCCTTGCAACTCAGTACTTGAAGCATTACAGACTCCAGTGACCAGACACTATCCTGCGATCATCGATCCGATGCAGCTAGCCAATTTGCTGAGGAAAATTCATCAGTACAGAGGAACGGCGGTCGTAAGAGCCGCGCTTGAATTGAACGCCATGCTCATGGTACGCGGTGGTGAGCTGCGCAAAGCGCAATGGGGTGAATTCGATCTGAATCGAGGTGAATGGCGAGTGCCAGCAATACGCATGAAGGGTCAGCAACACCGAAAACTTTACGGCCCGCCTCACATTGTTCCTCTCCCCGATCAAGCGGTACGAATCCTGCGAGGCCTGTTTAACCAGAGAAATGACAGCCAGTATGTATTCCCTGCTAAAGGACGAACTGACAGATGCATGTCGGGAGGTACGTTGAATCGCGCCCTGAAAATCATGGGTTACTCAACTAGCACGGAGGTAACAGCGCACGGATTTCGGCCCACGGCAAGAACCATGCTCGTCGAGCGCTTGGGCTGGAACAAAGACATCGCAGAGTTACAACTCGCGCACACGGTACCAGACCAAAATGGGACGGCATACAACCGCGTACAACATCTGAAAGAACGTCGTCAGATGCTGCAGGCATGGGCGGACTACTTAGACGACCTCCGCGAAGGGTGCATTTGTCCTGATCAAGATGAAGACAAATTTACGCCCATCACTGAAGCCGTACTCGACAAGCAAGAGGCTCAGGCATGCGAACCCCGTCATCTCCCAAGTGAGACATTTGCCAATGAATATTGGTTTCAAAAGCCAATCCGATTTCAAGTTCAAACTATGAAATCACCAACGCAATTCGAATTGCCGAACATTTCGAAATGCCAATCCAGATGGAGCCAATCATGAACGCCGACATTAAACCATTGGAGCGCAGGCGACCAGGCCCCAAAGGCATCGACCAAAAAACGGTTTTCGAAGCAGCCGACGGCATCTGGCAAGGCGGTCAGGGGCCGGTACCAACGATTCAGGGTGTCCGAGCCATTTTGGGAACTGGCAGCACAGTGAAACTTGGTGAATTCCTGGCCATGTGGCGCGCGCGACATCTCGGCGCCATGTCAGCGCCAGCGATTCCTAAAGCCCTGGCGAAAGCAGTCAACGACCACTTTGAGGTTGTGCGTAGCGAAATCGAAAACAACTTTCAGGCACTAATCAATGCAACAGAACATGAAAATTCGACACTGCTCGAGAGCTTGGCTGATGTTGAATCTCAGCTGGAAGAAGCTCAAGCCGAGTTGATGGAAGTTCGCCAGGGCCATAGCGAACTGGTCGGCCGGGTCTGCGAGCAAGCAGAAAACATTCAACAGCTAAGAGCAGACCTGGCAGCAGTCAATGAAATCAATCTGAAAGCGCAAGTCGCCACCACACAGGCTCAAACCGAGCTGGAATTTCACTTGCAGCGCCTGGCGACCACTGAAATTGAACTGGACATCACCAAGCGACAGTATGCTGATTCACAGCAAGAACTCGAGGCCACCAGGCTTGATCTAGCTACGACACGCGAAAGTCTGGCTGGCGCGCAGATCCGTGTTGGCGAGTTTCAACAACAGCGAGACAGCCATTTCGCCCTTGCACCGACTGCGCTGCCTGAGGTGACAAAGCCGTGAACAGCAGCGCTGAAACAGCTCCTGTGGATCAGCTTGGAATAACAGCTGAATGGATCAACGCAATGCCAACGGGCTTTGTCATCAATACGTGGCGACATCGACTGTCACAGTCACCGCGACTGAAATCAACGGTGCCGAAATATGCCATCGTGGCCGTTTTGACGACGAAGCCGATACTGCAGTTCCAGTTATCGGGCGATTTTTTGGGTCGCGATTACTATGTTCAAAAGAGCGCGATAACTGGGGCCGTATGCAAAAAAATGCCTAACGCAGGCCCCCCCGATGACAACGAAAGCAAGCAGCATGACGGTGACGGACGACGCACGTCGTTCCGTTGCCGGCGTGACGCTTGCTGGCGGTGGCAGCGGTGCAGCAGAGGCGGTAGCCTCTGCTGCACAACGGCTTCGCTTCAGTCTGTGGTCGCCACCGTTGATGGATCGGCACCGTGACTATGCATTCGAGTTCGACAGACCAAGACGCCATGAACCGTGCAAGGGCAGCTGCATCGTTCGTCGCCGGGAAGACAGCAAAAACGACTGCAGCGGAATCGAAAAACCAGAAGGCGGAAAACAACTGTCGCTTGCCTGGCGACGTTTTTGATGACCCGGTCATCATGGAAGCTGAACGGATCGCAAGCTGGCCTCAGCCCAAGCACAGCTCAATCAAGGATTACAAAAAGAAGATCATTTGGCTGCGGGCGTTCATCGAAGATTACCCGGAGCTGGACGAGCACGTTCGATGGCAGCAAGCACTGAATGGTTACTCCAATAGTGCTCAGTCGTTCAAAGCATACAAGTCGGCCTTGTGCTGGCACTTGCGAGGTGAACTACGCATACGACTTGACAGACTAAAAGCGCTTGAGCCAGGTGACACCGGGCCTGTCGAATTCATGCAACACGTATCTGTGCTGACTGAGCGCCTGAAGACCTACCACGCTGTTCACGAATACCAGCGCACACCCGTAGAACCATTGGACGGTTTCAGTATGCCAGTGCGAGGATCGAAGCGAGGTGAGTTAAAACGGATTTCCAAGTCTGTGAAAAACTGGAGTGGCAGAATGCTGATGGCAGTGCGGCGCACCAAATATCTGGATGCTGTTCGTGTCATGGCACGTATCGGCTGTCGCCCGAAGGAGTTGGTGACGGGAGTCCAGATTGCGATGGGCACCACTGGTTGGTACAACATGACAGTGCTCGGAGCAAAAGTCACGGAAATCGCCGGTCAACCTTGGCGCCGCATATCGCAGCCGATAAAAACATTACCTCGCGCATGGTATCAGCGACTTTTGAAGGAAGGCACATTTGTCGTCTCTGTGGAAACGGTGGATGGGTTACGAAACCAGCTGCAGCGAGCAAGTGCGAAGGCCTTACCCGGGCTACCGTTTGCGACCGCATATGTTTTTCGACATTCTGCTGCAACGCGATTACGCGATGAAGGTTTTTCGGCCGAAGAGATCGGCGCGCTTCTGGGTCACTCGGCAGCAGAGACTCAAGCGCTCTACGGCATACGCGCTGGCGGCAAACGGCGTAAAAAGCCAGATAAGGGTGTGGCGCTGCGCGTGGAGGTTCCGCGAACAGTAAGACCCCTTGACCGAAGCGGCTTGAAGATGATCAACGCAAAAAAAGGAAATCTCAGTCCAGTGACAGGCAAGTAGGTTGATTTGGGGTTCTGGTTAAGTTACTGCAATGGATCAATCAACAAAATGGCCATCCAGGCAAACAACATAGTTTGGAGAGGTGGCGTTAGGACGACTTGATGGTGGCAATGCAAGGTAAGCGTCGTCCTTTTTTTGGGTAGCGGAACAAGAGAATTCAATGAAATAAGTCAAAGGCAGACAGGGCAATTTGATGTCTGCCATCTTTACGGAATCGTGTCCGCAATCGCGTACCCAGTCAGTCAGTGCGTTAAGCAGAAAATTGATGACGTAGCTTGTAGTTTGTGAGTTGTTCTGGTGGGCAGCCGAAAATCGACGTAACGTACCTGGCACCGGATTGAGTTTGACAAACATCAACCGGGTAACCTGGTAGGCCTTCGGGCTCCTCGGCGGACCAGATGGACGCCAGTGGCTCCATCTGCCAAGTGCTGGTCCCGTTTGTTGTGTTGGGGGTCACGATCAAAGCGGAATCAAACTTGATTTGTCCATTTGCGCCCTGCTTAGCCCAAGCCGCTACCTGCTCGATGCTTGAGGCGAACAGGGTTCGTTTCATCACGCAATCCGAATCGTCTGGGTCGGATTGAAGCAGGGTCACTAGGAACCAGGGACGGGACAACGCCAGTTCACACAGCAGCCAAGACTTTTGGCCTGGGTCGCAATGAAGGGCTGAAACGGGAGACAGGTTGCGCTGGTCAGTGATGAACATACAAAAGATCCGGTTTGAGATTGAAGTTAAAACACAGACTATAGTCGGTTGACTATAGTCTGCCAAGCCGGAAGATCGCTCTCATGGCAAGAGCGCGAAACGAGGCCGTCATAGACGCCTTTGCAACAACATTGAAGAAGATCCGCCGTCAACAGCGGATGACACAGGAGGAGCTGGCGGACAAGGCCTCGCTTGACCGTACATTTATTGGCTTGCTTGAAACCGGCAGGCGTCAGCCAACGCTCAGCGTGATTTGCGCACTCGCGTATGCCTTAGATGAAACACCATCGCAGTTGGTGAAGAACGCTGTGGAGCTTGCAGAGATGGCAGACTCGGGACCGCTTGTGACGCCGGGCTACGTCACAGAGGACAAGCGATTCAATACGTCCAAATCGGACGAATGAGCTTCTTCGGTTAGGTCAGAAAAAACTGGCCGGTTTCGAATGTCGACTGGTTGGGAAACTTGTCGCTGCCGCCGAAAACCTCACTCGAACAGATCTGTGTGATGCCTGCAGGAGGACCCACCTCAAAAAGCAAAAGTCCCATGAGATCAGTAGGGTAATCGGTATGCATGCTTACCCCGTTGTTCAGTGCTGTTGATCAAAAAACGACAGATTTAGCTGCCAAATTGGCACTGAATGGTGAATGAGATATTCACTAATCGAGCGGTCCCGTTTTTGTTTAAATTTGTCTGGTTGAGTCGCCGTCGCTCGCCAAAATTGTGTTCATGAAAAACATGAATACTCTAGATCTTATAGCAGCCGTCTGCCATGTCCGGCACGCTCCAGACGTCAACGTTCAACCACGCATCCGTGTTCTCCGCTGGCGAACCTACCCCTTCGACGGCGAACAGGTGCTGGTCTGCGAACTACCCGGCACCAGTCGCATCCGCGTGACCACCGCGATTGCACATTGGGACACAACCACCAGAGAAATCGTCACGCAGTTAGGCGGCGTCTACGAAGTTGTGGAGCCCATGGCCGAGGACAGTCTGGATTTCAGACTGGCACTCGTGGTCGAGGAGGCCTCGCCCGATGCAAGACCTCTGTAAGCAACCGGCGAACACATATTGACCGCAAGACGTCCACCTGATTAGCGGCGCCAGGTGAACCGGCGGCAGTGGTCTTGTTGCACGACCAATGCCCACTAAACTTCTGGCCTGTTGCTTGCCGTGCGAGATCGCCATCAGCCATGAGTGCCAATCGGACCGTCCTCAATCGTGAGTTGTTTGTCCAAGCCCTACGTCAAATGGGCGAAGAGGATCTGCGGTATCTCAACCTAAAAACCTGGCCAATTCAGTAAGGAGTTTGCCTAACCAATCTAGTGCCCCTGTCTGGACCCCGTCAAAAGACGGGTGGTTTCACCAGTTGACGGTAAAAAACACCCGGATTCTCTGATGCGATGGACAGAAAAATGTATTCTTCATAACTAGTTAGGCCATCGTGGCTGGCTGGCATCTCACTTGCAAACGTTGATGGCAACCACTTCGGTCACAAATTTGCAAGAGAGGTTCAATGGCGCTACTTCACTACAACAATCTGGATGCCGCTCGACCAGACACCCTCCTCAAAAGTGTCTTCTTCGGCTTGAAGACGTTCCATGACTTCCTCCGTCGAACGAAGGAGTACATGGAGAGCGATGCCGCCGTGAAGCGGCTCGCGTGGAAGCCCAGCACGCCGCCGGAGGGTGACCAGGCCGACCGCGCGCGTGGCTTCTGGATCCAGCTCGAAGAGCCCAATGAGCGCCCTAACGAGCCCGAGTCGACGTTCCGAGCGTTCATGGACGAGAATGTCCGCGATGTATTCGAATGGGTCGACGACGACCTGGATGCCACGACTGACCGCCGCAGTAACGGCTGGAAGAAGTTTGCTGACAACCGCAAGCTCCTAGTGCTCGACCGAGACCCCGAGACATCCCAGCTCCTGCTCGATCGCCGACCGAATGGCGACCAGTTGCTCTTGCGCCCGAATACGCTCACACTGCTACGGCAGATTCAGGCGCTGCAGGCGCTACAGAACGCACCCTCGTCCTCGCACCGGCCACTGCTGCGCCTGATGGAATCTGTGGAGCACGCTCGGTGGCCATCCTTCGAGCCAGTCGGAATCGAGGATGACGGCTGGATGGTGCTGACCGACGAGGCACGCCCGGGGACGGACGAGCAGCGTCGCTTCGTCGACATCGCCTTGGCAACGCCTGACTTCGTACTTCTGGAGGGTCCGCCAGGCTCCGGCAAAACCACGGCCATTTGCGAGTTGGTGTTGCAGCTCGCCAGGCAGGGCAAGCGGGCGCTCCTCTGCGCATCCACCCATGTCGCCGTCGACAACGTGCTCGAGCGGCTGATGGATGAACGCAACTCACACCGTGATTTGGTCATCCCGGTGCGGATCGGTGAGCGCAGGAACGTCTCCGAGAAGGCAGGCCCCTGGCAGCTTGAGCGTTTCGTGAAGACCGAAAGAGAACGCTTGCTCCGGCACCTCGACGGCCGCCGTGGCCTGAGCGAGTCGCAACAGGCCCTGCTGGAGGAGGTCAGACATGGGCCAACAACCATCGAACGTATGGTGCTCGACGCAGCAAACCTGGTTTGCGGGACGACCATCGGCATCCTGCAGCACCCAGACATTAAGGCGAGCGGACACGCGGCAGCGACCTTCGATGTGCTGATCATCGACGAGGCGTCCAAGACAACCTTCCAGGAATTCCTGGTTCCCGCGCTACTCGCGAAGCGGTGGGTGATCGTCGGCGACTCGAAGCAGCTGTCGCCCTACGTCGACGATGCCGCGATGGCCGTCAACGTCGAGGCATGCCTCCGTGATGAGGGTACCCGCAATGCCTGCATCGATGTCTTCATGGCGAGCCAGGAAGACCCGCGGCGGCGACGAGTGGCTGTCGTATCCATCGATGAAGCGAAGACGCTGGGCGTGTATGCCGCGCAGGCGGCAGCTCGCGGGGTCGAGCTCGCGGACGCCAGCAACGACGACGTGATCTGGAGCGCGGCCGTGGTCGCCGGAGCGCTCGCCGATCTCGAGCGCCGCCTGGAGGAACTGCCACTCGACGTCGCCACCGTGCGGCATACCGGTGATGGCCTGTATGCGCTTCGGCGCAGGGCCGATGCTTGGTTGCGAATTTCCGGGCGCGGACGCGAAGCGCAGCCCGAGTGGGCCGCCGAGGTCGCCTGGCGCCTTGCCCGCCTCTACGAGCAGCGCTTGGCACACGAGGTCGAGCCCGGTGAACGCCAAACCCGCTCGACGAGTCAGCGGCTCCGCAAGCAGATTAAGGAGCTGCTACCGGCCGTTGAGACGGGCGTCGACACAGAAGCGGTCTGGGGCGAGATCGACCGCGTCCGCAGGGTCGCATTGCCTTCAATCCTCGAGTCGCTTCGTCAAGGCTTTGAGCGTGACCCGCAAGCGAAGAAGCCGACCGCACTCTCAGACGGGCTGCCGGCGTCAGCGCTCCGAGCACGCCATGTGCGCCTCAGCACGCAGCACCGAATGCATCCTGACATTGCGGCATTCCCGCACAAGCTCATCTACGAGGGCGAGGCGCTCTTCACCCCTGACTACATGGAAGACGAGCGCACCTGGAGTTTCCGGCGCCACGCTCACAGAGCTGTCTGGCTCGATGTCCGTGGCAGCTTCAACAGCCGATTCAATTCGAACCCTGCCGAGGCCGGCGCGGTCATCTACGAACTGCGGGAGTTCGACGCCTGGGCAGCGCACAACCCTCGCCGCGACGGGCGCCCATGGGAGGCTGCGGTGCTGACCTTTTACCGAGGTCAGGAGCGCGAGATCCGCAGCCACCTTCGGCGCTGGACCCGACAGGGGAGCGGCATGCGGCAATTCACGCGAGGAGCGAAGGCCGAGGTACACCTCACCATCGAACTCTGCACCGTGGACCGCTTCCAGGGCCACGAGGCCGACTTGGTGATCCTCTCCTTTGCGAGCGCGCGCCCAACGAGCTTCCTCGAAAGCCCAAACCGCCTGAACGTTGCACTCACCCGGGCGCGGTATCAGCGCATCGTCGTCGGCGACCGTCACGCCATGAAAAGAGCCCAGCCTTCCGCGCTGGGCGTCTTCGCCGAGCAAGAAGTTTGGGAAGCGCAGATCCAAGAATCGGGAGGAACCCATGCGAGTTAACGGCCTTGCTGAGCTCGGCAAGCTATTGAAATCGGCGCCCGCCACGGCTGCTCCGCAGCAGCGTGCTGCGCAATCGGTCAAACCTGAACCTACTGACGCTGCTGGCGTAATCCGCTTGACCAGGGAGATCCGAGTTGAGTGCTGGCGCGTGATTGGCCAGGTCGCGAAGGCGGCAAAACGCAACGAGCTATTGCCCGTTTTGCTACGAGCGCGAGAGCGCGGGCAAACCGATGCTGGGGATGTTGCTGAGCATCTGCTCTTCGAGCACAACTCGCGTCGGGTCATCGCCCAGCGTCTGCTGCAGATCGGACAGCAATATGGGCTTCTCGAGCAGGTGGACCGGCAGTACCGGTTGACCGAGTCTGGCTCTACGGCCCTGGATACGAAGCAGATCTACATCCCTGAGCAGGGGACGTGGACGGTGTGGGCCAGCAAAGATCCGCTGCTTGGCGCCACCATCCTTCGCGTTGAGCCATGGCGGGAGTCGAGTGCATATGACGAGGTTTGGGGCGAGGAGCGCGACAAGGCGCCCAAGCGCCGCTTCGAGAAGCTGCCTCGGTGGGTTCGAGATGCAGTCGGCGTCATCACGACGCCGCTGGTCGGCGGCGCGCCACTGCGCATCGAACAGCTTGAGGCTGAGGGCGAGGTGGCAGAGGCTGAGACGACGCTCCGGGCGACATGGGATGTCACGGATGCTCGCTTGAGGATCGGCGGCAGCCTGGGTGGCACGCCCGTGAATGCCGCCGTCGACGCGCCGGAGATGGCTGCGGACGCGGTCTGGATGCAGCTGATGCAGGTCGAGGGGCTGTGGCCGCGATGGGACGACTCGGTCGCTGCGCTGAGGATCGGCTTCGACGAGACGATTGCCGACGAGCGCGAGTCTCTCGTCCGAGGGGTCTCCTTCAAGCGCCCTGACATCGAGTCACTTGGAATCTTCGACGCGACGACGGTCGAGGGGATCGCGCTGCGAGCACGCTCTGCCCAGGACGCCACGCGCTGGGCGGATTGGCGGCTACGAGAGCGAGTGCGAGACTACGCGACCACGGAGCACTTCTGCACATGGGCGGCCGAGGCGGTCAAGCCGTTCGCTGAGTTTGACCCACCCACGCCGACCAGACAGGAGCTTGCGGAGGCAGCCTGGCGTGACCGCACAGATAGACCGACACCAGGCACATGGCACTTGGTTGCTGCCGAGGATTGGAGCCTGTGATGAAGACGAAGAACAACTCAACTTGGGAGAAGCGATTCGTCGAGATCATCGACCAGCGGCAACGTGAGTTGCCGCCGACGTGGGCGTCCACGCCTTCTGTCGCTGCCGCGCGAAGCGAACGAGGGCGGGCCGTGTTCGAGTCCGGTCGGAGCCGGGAGATGGCGAACGCCGTCGTTTCGTTGCTCTCGCAGGCTCGAGACAAAGCCGTGATGTGCAGCTTCCTGCTCGCCGACAAGGGGGTCGAGGATGCGATTCTCGACGCAGCAAAGCGCGGAGTTCGCGTCTACGTGCTGCTGGCCTCAGAAGCGCGCCTTGGGCGCGAGGAGGGCGAAGGCGAGTTCGACAAGCGCGTCCTCGATCAGCACAAGGCAATGCTCGCCCGACTTGGTGGGCACGCACTCTTCCGGTCTGCGCCGCATTTCCACGCGAAGGTCGTAGTGGTTGATCCGGAAACTCGCCCGGCGGGCCTGTTGCTCACTGCGAACCTCACCACCGAAGCGCTTGAGCGGAACGAGGAACTGGCCGTCACTCTTACCGCATCGGAGGTGATTGAGGTCACCGACTACCTGAAATGGGCGATGTGGGAAGCGGCGGAGCACGAACTGATCGATCCGAAGGATCGCTTCAAGGCCACCCGCCCCATTGGGAAAGTGCCCCACCCTGACCCCGGCGGGGCCATAGTGGCGACCACCGTGAAAGTCAACGCAATCCACGACGAGGCGCTGCGACTCATCGACAGGGCAAGGTCGCGCATCGTGGTCAGCAGCTTCGGCTGGGATGAGGATCACGCTGTTGTCAAGCGGCTCTGTGCCCGAGCCCGTGATGGCCTGGACGTCACCGTGCTGGCGCGCATCCGTCCCTCGTCGATGCCCACACTCTTGGCTTTGGCCGAGGCCGGTGCCACCGTTCTCGGCTTCCGCTGGCTGCACGCCAAGGCGATCTGGATCGACTCGGGGCAGTCGCTGGTGATGTCGGCGAACCTGCAGCACGATGGACTGGACCATGGGTTCGAACTGGGTCTGCGATTCGCCGATGCGCGCTCGCGGGAAGTGTTGGAGCAGCTCGAAAGCTGGTGTGCTGCTGCGCCATGGCGCCTCGAACCCAGGCCTCGCCTCGGTGATCTCCTCGGCGCGGTGAAGCTTTGGAAACAGGGGCAGCTCGTCGATGCTGAGATCGTCACCTCGGTCGATGTGGATCTTGGTGCTGTCACGGCCGAATCAGCCGCGGCGATCGAGACTCGTCGGCCCCAGCTTCCGGCCGAAAAGGGGTTGCCGTCGACCCTCGCCCACGAGCTTCGCTGCGGTTGGCTGGTGGTCGCACCGACCCTGGCCGCCAAGGCCAAAGAGAAGCTACGACGCACCGAGGAGAAGGACCAGCCAGCCATTGGGTACCAGCCGGCTGTATTCCGCGAGCCGAGTGGGCGCCTGGTGGTCGCGGTTCGATCCGCCGACGAGTTGGAGCAAGCGCGCGCGGTGATGGCTGAGGTCGCGGCCGCCACAATTGTGGTCACCGAAGGGGTGAACTGATGGGCCGGCGCACGGGAACGCTTCTCTGCTGGCACGCCGAGCGTGCGGGCATCGAGGTGCTCGACCGCGCCATCAAAGCGCTCCAGAACCGGCGCATCGACATCGATCGAGTGCTCTACCTAGTACAGGCGACGAGAACGCCGGATGTGCCGGCAAA
Source organism: Rhodoferax sp. U2-2l (assembly GCF_020594515.1). GTDB lineage: Bacteria > Pseudomonadota > Gammaproteobacteria > Burkholderiales > Burkholderiaceae_C > Rhodoferax. Next base: position 17,523 of record NZ_JAJCTH010000025.1, on the reverse strand, counting down.
GGTGGGACAAGCCGTGGTCGAGCCCATCGACATCGCGCTCGAGGACCCAACCCAACATGCAGCGATCTACGAGCAGATGCGCGATGTAGTGCTTCCACGGCTGCGAAGCGTTCGAGGGGGCCTGCACATCAATGTGTCGCCGGGTACGCCTGCGATGCACAGCGTGTGGCTCATGCTCCACGCAGGAGGCGCCTTGCCCGAAGGCACGCAGCTGTGGTCGTCGCAGATGAGTCGCGAGACGAGCCGGGTCCGCATAGATCCCGTGGACTTCTCGATCACCACCTACCTTGCCGAGATACAGCGCGTGGCGCGCCTCCAGCCGCAGCTGGCGGTCTACGAGGCGCAGGCCCGATCGCCTGCCCGTCGCCAGGCCTTGGAGCGCCTTGCTCGGTATGCACGCGTCTTCGGGGCGCCCTTGCTCATCCTTGGCGAACGAGGAACGGGCAAGACGCGCCTAGTTGAAACGTTCATCGCAACCCTCAAAGGACGGAAAAGCGTAGTAACGGTCCCATGTGGCGGACTCGACTCGGCACTCGCCGAGAGCTTGCTCTTTGGTCACCGCAAAGGCGCCTTCACGGGCGCCGCTGGTGACCGGCCGGGGCTCCTGAAGGAGGCCAATGGCGGAATTCTCTTCCTAGACGAAGTGCAGGACCTCCCGAAGCCAGTGCAGCGGAAGCTCGTACGCGTGTTCCAGGATCGCCAACGACGCTATCGTCCTGTCGGCAGCGACCGCGAGGAAAGCGTCGACGTTGAACTGGTCTGTGCCTCGAATCTGCCTTTGACAGAACTGCGCGAGCGCGTTGACGCTGACCTTTTCGACCGTCTTAGCCACCTTTCGGTCACGGTTCCACCGCTGCGCGAGTGCCGCGAAGACTGCAAGGACGACTGGAACCGGGTTTGGCAAGAATTCCGGGAGCGTGATGACTTTCCGGCAGATGCTCCATGGGAACCTGAGATCGAAGGGGCGCTCCAGCGCAGCCCGCTGATGGGCAACCTCCGAGACCTTCAACGCCTTGCTCTGCTGTGCATGGCCTGGTGGTCAGCGTCGGATCAGAGGGTGAATTTCTGCGCCGCATTGGACGATTGGCTTCGATTCACGTCGACACAAGTTTCCGAGAACAGCGAATTCGGGGAAGGCACTCGTGCAGCGCGAATCCGCTGGTTCAGAGATCGACTCGCCAAGTGGGCCAAAGATCGGCACGGAACCTGGTCTGCAGCTGCCAAGGCTCTCAGCTGTGACGAGAAAACGCTGCGGCTCGATTCGGTATCTGCAATGGACAACGTCCCTGACTCTGAAGTTCCGTTCAAGAAGGATCAATAGGCGCATCACAGATTGAAGAGCCCATTCGCGCGAGGCTCACCGACGTCGTTGGCCGCCGGTCGTTGAAACCGTTAGCCGTCCAGGTGCGCCGAAGACTGCTTCATGCTAGGCATGCGTGAACTCGGCGGCTGATCGCCGATGACAGGAACCGCTGCAAAGTAGAAGTAGCCTAGTGCAGCCAGCTTTAGGCTGATTATGTAGTCGTTCACAACAGGAATACCCGCATGGTCGTGGAGCGGTTGAACCTGCTGGATCAGGCCAAGAGCACCGTGCAACTGGCCCAGTTTGCCGAGGGAGACCGCGTGCACTTCACCACCCCAGACGGGGCCGACAAGCATGCCTTGGTGCTGCGCCTGAACAATCCCAGAACGGTAGTCGCTTCCCTGACCACATCGACGACCGTGAGCCTCTCCTCGATACTGAAAGAGTCGAGGTTGTCGACAAAGATCGTAGACCCACCATCGTTGGCCAGCTCGACAAGCAACTCACGAATCGCTCCATCGAAGCCGATCTGTGCGCGCAGCGCGGTCCACCCGCCGGAAACACATCGTATTGGGCTGAGAACAATAACCCGACTTTCGGCTTGCATGCCCGCGACGACCGTTCCCACTGACACCCGCCGTTGGGCAAGCGGAGCTACCATCACGCAACCATCGTGAGCGTTCCGCCCAGGAACTGGCTGGGCGCTGACAAATGTACAGCGGATATTGGAGTCTTTGCGACTGGGGTTCACCGTCTGCAAGATCTAGCGTCAAGCAGCGCACTTCACTTTAGTACATATAAATCTGTATATAGTATATTTTAATATATGTTATTATTTTTTATAACGAAAGACTCGAGTGCGATGAATCTACCCAATCTTCTCGAAAAGAACCGCTACAAGGTCATGCGCCGCATGGCTCTGTGGGAGGGGCGTCTGAGTCGCGCCCGCATCATGGGAGTCCTGGGCCTAAGTGGTATTCGGGTGAGCCAACTCCTCAGAGAGGTCCGGGAAGAAACCCCTGACTGGTTTGAGTGGGACAGCAAGAGTAAGTCTTACTTTGTCACCCCCGCCGCCTACAAGACGGCCCAGAATGAGCTAAAGGCTGGCACCTCGGATCTGAGTTTGGCCGCATACCTGGCAGAGGCGGACATTCACTCGGACCTCGCCCCAGGTTCCGGCCCGATCACCGTGGCCCCTTGGGGCTTCTCCCATGTCAACCCCAACATCTTCTCTCGCATTCGTCTGACTATCGAGCGAGGCACCCGACTGAAACTTGAGTACCGCTCCATGCGCACCCCCGAGCCACATCCACGGACCGTGGAGCCACACAGCTTGGTGCAGGCCGGCCGACGCTGGCACATGCGCGGCTACTGCCTGGAGACCGGTGACTTTCGGGACTTCGTGCTGGGGCGCATTGCGAAACTCTCCATGTTGGACCAGAAGGCCGAATCCACGGCCGCAGAGGACACCAAATGGAACGCTGTGGTGAAAGTCCGCATCCAGGCGCATCCCAAGCTAACACCTGGCCAGCAGGACCTTGTATGTAGCGAGTATTTCGAGGGGACTGCGGCGCGCGTGCACAGCTGCCGCGGCGCTCTGCTGCCCTACCTGGTCCAGGAGCTGCGACTGGCCCTGGACGTGGCCAAGGAGTTGCCGCCTGAGTATCAGCTGGCAGTGGAGAACGTCGAGGAGGTGCACAAATGGCTGTTCCCAGCGTAGCACCCGCTTCCATGGCGCTCTTCCAGCGCATACCGGAGCGCCTGTTCGGTCCGCTTGCCTCGCAAAACCGCCATGGCTACTGGGCGCTGCTGTGCCATCTGCACCGTCGGCGCTTCGGTCCCGACGCGCCCCTGCCGCCCAGCTACGGCTTCCTGCAGCGCGAGATCACCCAGGAGATTGAGGACCATCTCAAATACGCCGACGAATGGCAGCCTGAGTCCGGCGATCAGCCCGACACGCCCCTGAACATCCGGGCCATCAGCATCTTCAATCGCTTGGTCGATGCGGGTTGGTTCCGCTTGGAAAAGTATGGCATCGAGAAGACCGTCAACATGGCACCGGCCGTGGGCCAATTGCTGACCCAACTGATCAATTTCGCCGAGACGGGTCCCGTGTTTGTTTCAGGCAAGATCCGGGCTATCGACGCTGCCGTGGCCCAAGTACACAAGGGTGAAGCCAGCGGCGACCTGCTGCGGGAAGCGGCCGAACAGTGTCGCAACCTGTTGGTCTACATCCGCAACACCGGCACCAATGTGCGCGACCTCATGGCGGCCATAGGCGCACAGCCCACCACGGCCCAATATGTTCGGTCCTTTTTCACTTCGTACATCCAAGAGGTTTTTATTGGGGACTACCAGGAGCTGCGCACCCGGGAGCACCCCTTGTCCAAGCGTCAACAGATTCTGGACGCCGTCACAGACATTGACACCCAGCCAGAGCAGCGCAGTCGCTTGCAAGACTGGTATGTGAACCGCCTCTCTGGTGGGGACGAGAAAAAAGGCCAGACCGCATTCCAGCGTGACCTGCAGCGCCTGTACGAACTCGACCGGATCGAAGAGTACCTGGAGCGCCTGGACGAAGAGATCCGCGTTGCCAACCGACGCGCGCTGGCCTTCCTGGAATACAAGCTACGCGCCATACGGCCCATCGACAACCTGCTTAGGCAGACGATGGATCGGCTGATTGCTAATCCCGACATCGATGTCGCCCCAGTCTTCCCGCCAGATGCCCTGATGGGTGGTGCTCGCCTAGCTCAGCCACGCAAAGAAGTGCAGCGGCTGGCGCCCACACCCTTGCGCCAAGTGATCATCTCCGACCGGACACGCGCCATTGGCAATCTGGTGCGCCGCGCTCAGGAGCGCCGGTCCATCACGCCCATGAAGCTGCGTGCTTATGCCGAGAAAGTGCTGCAGGACACTGCTACCGTCAGCAGCGACACCCTGCCTTGCGGATCCATTGAGGACCTGCGCGCCTTCCAGGTCCTGACCAGCGTGGCCATGGCCACCAACTCCCGGATTCCCAGGTTGGAAATGGAAGGTCGGGTTTCAGCCCCAGGTATGGAGCTGCGCTACACCAGTGATGAAGTCACCGAGCACCCGTATTTGAGCGGTAAACCATTCACACTGAGCTGGCGCAAACGCCAGACTAAAAACAGGGAGTCCAAATGAGCAACCCACGGGATTGGGAGGATCTGGCCAGCCGGCTAGATGGCATCTATACCGTCGAAGACTTCGAAGCCGCGGCCTACCGGCTGGTAGCCGAACAGGTGATCTACCACTCCGACCGGAGCAGTCGGGTGACCTATGCCATCCTGGATCTCTACGAGCGCGAGTTCGCCAAGGTACTGGCTCCGTTGGGGGTGTCCCTGTCGATCAACCGGCAGCTACGGTATGTCACTGCCTTGCCGCGGCACGCCAAGGCCGGTACCGCGACCGTGGCCCAGACGCTTTTTGCCCTGGTGCTACGCGGTCTGTACGACGAAGGCGTGCGCGCCGGCGGGCTCACGGAACACGGCGAGGTCCTGGCCGACTACATCGAGCTGCAGGAGAAGTTCCACCTCATGACCGGGCGCGACCTACCCACTCGCGGCGAGCTCGACACGCTGCTGCGTTCAGCCAAGCGCTGGGGCATCGCTCGACGGCTGGAAGACAATGACAGTGGTCACCTCACCCCTTTGCAGGAGCAGTCGGCTGGTGGCGTGGCCATCCGCCCGGCCATCGTTGATGTACTGGGCGAGACTGCCTTGATACGGCTGGCGCAGTGGGGTGCGGCCCCGGATGAGGCGCAGGAGGATGGTGCCGCTGGCGAGCCTGTGGCGATTGATGACCACCAGGGAGATGAACTATGAAGCGGCTTGAGAGCGTCAAACTGGTGCAGTTCCTGTTGTACGAGCAGCAGGAATTCCGCCTAGAGGAAATCACCGGTCTGTTCGGCCGCAACGGCAGTGGCAAGAGTTCGGCGCTCGATGCCGTGCAGATCGCCATGATGGGCGCCAACAAGAACCAGATGCACTTCAATGCACAGGCCGATAACAAATCCCACCAGCAAAGCCGTACCCTGCGCTCCTACTGCCTCGGGCAGTACGGGGACACCATTGAACAGTGTGCGCGGCCGCAGGCCACCACCTACATCACACTGGTCTGGCGCGACACTGAGACTAATGAGCCGGTTTCCATGGGCGTATGCATAGAGGCTTCTTTGGGCAACGAGGCGGAGAAGGTGCTGGGGCGCTACGTCATCCGCGGCGTGGAGCTGAGCATGTCGGAGCACCTGCAGACGGTGGACGGGTCGACCATGCCCCTGCCCTGGAGCAGTTTCCGCCACCGGCTGCTGGAGCAATCCAAGGTCACCGGTGAGGAACCGCTGTTCGACGATGGCGCCAGCTATGTCAAACAGGTGCTGTTCATGTTGCGCGGCAAGGCGGGCCCGGCGTCCTACGACGCGTTTGCGCGCGCTTTTCGCTTCGCACTGCGCATGAGCTTTTCCAAGTCGGTGGACCAGATTGTTCGCAACGATGTGCTGGAAGACCGACCGACCAACATCGCCAGGTTCAAGCAGCTGGTGGAGACCTTCAAGCGGATCAACCTCTTGGTCGAGGGCGTCGAGCTCAAAATCAAGCAGGGCCAAGAGGTCAGCAAGAACTTTGACGCGGCACTGGCCGAGGCACGAAAATCCGCCACGTGGACCGGGTTGCAGGCCTCTGCGGCGTACGAGCTCAGCAATGCGGCCCACGAGAAGCTGACGGCCGAGAAGTTTGATCAGGAGGGTGTGGTCGAAGAATGCACCAAGGCCAGCACCAAAGCAGATCAGGCGCTGGCAGCCTGGGCGCTCGAAGAAGTACAGTTGACTGGCCTTCAGCGCGCCCATGCGGACCATGCCGAGAATGCGGGGGCCCAGCGGGACTTGGCGCAGGCGCAAGCAAAAACCGCCCGCCAGGAAGTAGTGCTGAAGGCGGAACTCCGCAGCTTCCGGCAGCCGCTCCAAAACGCCAGTTCCAACGACCTGCTGGCCCAGTGGCAGCCCGCGCTTGCGCAGGCCGCTCAGCAGCTTGGCGCCTTCTCATGGGAGCAGAACCGGGTCGACCAGGATGCGCTGGGGCAGATCATCCAGGACCTTGGAGAAACGCTGAAGGTCGCTGGTGCGCACCTGAATGAGGAGCACGACGTCGTCAAGGAGCAGCTCCGGATCGCCACAGAGCGCATCTCGACGATCAAACTGGGGATGGAGCGCGCCAACACCAACCGCGCGCAGGTCAGTGAACCCACGGCCCGGCTGATGCATGAGTTCTCGGACCACGGATTGCATCCCACCCCGGTCTGCGACCTGGTGAAGGTGACCGATCCCAAATGGCAGCCAGCGATCGAAGCCTACTTGACCAAGAACGTGGAAGCCATCCTGCTGCGGGACTCGGAGGAAGAACAACAGGCCTTTGGCATCTACCAGGCCTTGCAGGGCAAACGCAGCATCTACGGCGTCAAGATCGTGCGCTCCGATCGAGCCCGGCCTGGGCAGGCCCAGCCGGCAGCCGACACGGTGGCCAGTCTGATACAGGGCAGCAACCAGATGGCCGTGGCCTACCTGCGTGGCAAGCTGGGGAATCTCAAGCGCGCGAATTCCGCCCAAGAGGCGCTGCGGGGCGAACGAACCCTGACCCTGGACGGCATGCTGGTGGGGCCCGGCGACTTTGAGCGACTGCGCCTGGTGCCGGAGGCGGACTTGCAGATCGGCGCCGGCGCCAAGGGCCAGGTCGACGGACTCAGGGCCGAATCCCGTAAACTGAACCAACAGGTAGCCGACCTTCAAGGGCGCCAAGGCGACATTGATCGGATCCGCAAGGCCGTGCAGAGCTTGTCGTCGCAGGAGTCACTCCGCCTACTGCTTGGATCTGCAGACCAGCTGAGCGAAGCGCTCACCGAAAGAGAGCTCGCCCAACAACGTATTGCTGGCAGCACCAGTGCCGAGTACCAGGCCCTGTGCGCTAAGCTACAGGCACTGCGAGAACGCAAGCCGCAGCTGGAGAAAGATGCCCGCGATGCCCGTGACGCCGTTGTGCGGGCACAGACTGTCTTGGACAGACTGACCGAGGGATGCCAAGCCAAGCTGCAGGAGCTCGAAAGCAAACGATCAGTGCATGAGTCCTGCCGTGGTCATATCGACTATGACCCAGACTACGCGTCCGATAGCTGGGACTCGCTGTTGGAGCAATTCGGCGACGACTACCAGGCGATGGCAAACCATTGCGAAACCCAGTCCAAACGCTGCAACACCGCCATGACGCGGCACCTGGGACCGGCCCAGACGCTGCTGGGGACCTTCCTGACCGAGCACCGCGAAGCTGTCAGCGATGAGGTGATGTCTGACTGGCGCAAGTCCAAAGCATGGATGGAGAAGCAAGTCACCCGACTGCAGAACACGGAGCTGCCCGAGTACAAAGGTCAGGCTCAGGAGGCCTACCTTGCGTCACAGAACACCTTCCGCCAGGACGTGGCGCTGGCCCTGCACGCCAATCTTAAGTACCAGACCACCACCTTCAAACGCTTGAACGATGCGCTCAAGGCCTCCCCCGCCTTCACCAATGGGGAGCGGTACCAGTTCCAGGCCAAAGTTCGGCCCGACTTGATGCCACTGAAGAAGTTCATCGAAAACGTCGCCGATTTTGGGGTAGACGGCGGGTTGTTTGGTGAGCCTGGGGAAATCCCTGCACAGTTCGCGGAGTTGCTGCGCGAGAAAACTACCACCGGCAATGCCGCGGTCAAGAGCCCGCTGGATGACTACCGGGAGTTCTTCGAGTTCGACATCGAAATTGAGACCGATGACCCGGTCACCGGTGTCACCAAGACCATTGGGCATCTGAGCAGGCGCATCGGTCCGGGTTCTGGTGGCGAGCATCGCGCGCCGTTGTACGTGATCGCCGGCGCTGCGCTGTCCTCGGCCTACCGCATGGATGAAAACAACCAGGACGGGCTACGGCTCATCCTGCTAGACGAGGCCTTTGACAAGATGGACACGCCCAACATCGTGGCCACCATGCGCTACCTCGAAAAACTCGGTCTGCAGGTGCTGCTGGCCAGCCCCGGCGAGAACCTGCCCACGCTGACCGCCTTCCTGCACCGGTATTTCGAGATCATGAAAGACGAAACACGCCACGTGATCCATGTGGAAGAGCGCCGGGTCAGCGAAGCCATGCGCGAGCAGTTCCGAGAGGACATGTGGGAGTACCACCCCGAGCTGCTGGAGGCGGAGCTGCTGGCCGTGCGCCAGGAGCCTATCGCCCGATCAGCAGTTTCGACACCATGAGCGCGGGCGCCATCGCCAGGGACCTGCTGACCAAGCTGCTGGATGCCGGCAATAAGCATGCCGCCGGCGCCCGTGCGCGCGCGCCCGCGCTGACGGCCACGCACCTGAAGCCCTACAGCGAACTGCGGAGCTGGCATCACAAACAGGAATGCGATGAGACCTTCCAGGCCGCGCGCGATGCCGGCGCTGTCACGTTGCAGCGTGACAAGCTGAATCCAAAGGATGGACTGGTTGAGCGCATTGACCTGGTGGACATACAGACGCTGGCCCGGTTTCTGCGGCGCAGCACCTATGCAGACCAGCTGGCCCAGACTGTTGCTCTGTTAGAGCCACTGAAGGCGGACTTCCCCGCAATCCAGGAAGTGATTGGGCGCTGGACCAGCATGGCCAAGGTGCGTGGACTGGGGCCTCAGGACGCGCTCGCCTGGATTGATGCGGCCAAAACCATTCGGGCGTGCGCAGCGCGCAGCCAAGACGCGATTGCGGCCCCTGTACGGGAATTCAGCGCGCGGCTGTTTCAGGACAGCAAGCGCATTGAAACGCTCACCGCTCAGCTCGACGTTTTGCTGAGTGGCAGCGTGGAGGAAAGCCCAAGGGCTGCGGCCCAGGTTTGGCAAGAGCTGGGACTGTTTCGGGAAGAGTATCCAGTGCTGTTAGCCGGGAACGTGCATATTGCGCGGGCCCGCTCGACCGGTTTGATCGATGCACCCTACATGGGGCTACCGGCCGCGACCATTCGGGGGGTAACCAGCTCGATAACTGAGGTCATCACCATCGAGAACAAGACCACGTTTCACAGTGAAGCCAAACGCCGGCAAGACGACGAGGCACTTCTGATCTATACAGCCGGTATGCCATCACCAACCTGGCGGGCCATGTATGGGCGTCTTCTGACGAGCCTGCCGCCGAACACTCCAATCTATCACTGGGGTGACGTGGACGAAGGAGGCTTTCGAATTGCCTCAACGATAGCCGCCGTGGCCAATGATGCGGGGTTTCCCCTGCAGCCCTACCGTATGTCTCCAGAGGACGTACCTTTGGAAATGCGAGTTAGTGCCACAGCACGGACCTTGGAGCGTATTCAACACTTCGCTTCTGCTGCAGGTTGGTCCGAGTTGGGGCAGGCGATGCGTGAAGCCCAGTTCGTCGCCGAGCAGGAGGCGCTAGACCGGTAGCCACTCAATGACTGGAGCTGATTGCAGCGGTCATTGGCGCTTCGAAATCGAGTGACAGCATCTAGCCTGTGGTACGCCCCGCGGTTTCCTCCCTCGGGGCTTGTACGACGCCTGTCCTCCATGCACTGTTGGGCCACCCGCGCTCGCGGTCATGCGCAGGCATCCTACAACCCTAAACTGAACTTATCGCAGCAGCCAACCCAAAGCGGAAATCCGCAAGGTCGGATTCAGCGCCCATGGGCCGACATTCGGCCGTAATGTGCTTGCCTCATCGCTAGGCTGATAACGGGAATAGTGCCTTCTAAACTCATTGACCATCAAAAATTCTCAATACGAACTGGGAGTGAAAAGCCATTGCATGGCCGTAGCCCTGCCAGGGGACTTGAATTCAATTCATCGTGGCTGGACAAAAGGTGGCAGGCCGCGATTGCACAGCTAGCCATGTATCCGATACTGGGGATTTCGGGTTGGCATTCCAACTAGACTTTCAATAATCTCGAATAACAATTTGGTAGCTCAGTTTATGAGCCACAATGTTGCCCACAATACCCTTTCGGACGGACCGGTTCAGCGGAATTGATATTTCATGCATGTGTATTTTCATCGATGGGATGAATTCCATTGTCAAGTTCGTATTTGTGTTTGGAAGTGTCAAGGCAGTGCCACTGCTGAACACAAGGCAAAGGGGTAACGATGCAGAAACGTGACAACAGAGTTCTTTGCTCCGCATCGGACCTGGTCAATTACCTGGAGTGCGAGCATCTGACGACCTTGGATCTGATTGACCTCGAAACCCCGCTTCCCAGAACCAAGGATGACGATCAGGCAAAGCTGATACAGGCCAAGGGGTACACCCACGAAGCCGACTTCCTGGCAACCCTCAAAGGTCGGCACGCCTCCGTCATCGACATTGCTGGGCTTGGCGGCAACTTGGAGCAGAAGGTCGACAACACGCTCAAAGCGATGCGTGAAGGCTATGAAATCATCTTTCAGGCGACCCTGACCGACCAGAACCTGATTGGCCATGCAGATTTCCTGCGCAAAGTGCCCCGATCATCCGCGCTTGGCGCCTGGAGCTACGAGGTTCTGGATACGAAACTAGCCAGAAGCGCAAAAGCCAAGTTCATTGTTCAGCTCGGGTTTTACTCAGCGCTGGTTGCAAAGGCACAAGGTCTTGAACCACTTCAAATGCACGTTGTCTTGGGCGACAAAACGGAAGTCGCCTATCGCTGTGCCGAATATTCGCGCTATCTGAACCTTGTCAACCGCCAGTTTCTCGATCGCATCACCGGAATTGCCCTTGAGACTTACCCTGTCCCGTGCGAAAAATGTGATCTTTGCAAATGGAGCGGGCTGTGTGAGGAACGGCGTCTCAAGGACGACCACCTGTGCCAGGTCGCCAACATCAGTCGCCTGCAGATCAAGAAGCTGGAAACAAATGGTGTTAGCACTTTGGAAGCGCTGGGAACCTTGTCACCAGACATTCGTATCCCGAAGATGACTCTAGAGACCCAAGAGAAGCTACGTCGCCAGGCCAGATTGCAGTTGCTGGCACGGGAAACGGGAAAAAACCAGCTGGAGCTATTAGATCAGGATGACGCTGCAGCAAGGGGATTTGCGCGTTTGCCGCAACCAAACATCGGCGACCTGTTCTTTGATATGGAAGGCGACCCCCTGGAAGAGGGTGGACTCGAGTATCTGTTTGGTCTCTACTATTTCCAGGATGGAAAGCCGGAGTTCAAAGCTTTCTGGGGGCACAACCGGTCCGAAGAAAAGGTGGCATTTGAAGCCTTTATGGATTTTGTGACTCGATGGCTGCGCAGGTTCCCAGCCGCGCACATTTACCACTATGCCCACTACGAACAGACCGCTCTCAAGAAGTTGATGTCCCTGCACGGCACCCGCGAGGCCGAAGTGGACAACCTGCTGCGCACCCAAAAGCTGGTGGACCTGTACAAAGTGGTCCGTGAAGGCATCCGCGTCTCGGAACCTCGCTATTCCATCAAGAATATCGAGCACTTCTATCTAGAGCGCCGTTCCGGTGATGTCACCAATGCCGGTGCCAGCATCGTTTATTACGAAAAATGGAAAGAGACCGGCGACCCCCAGCTGCTGAAAGACATCGAAGCCTACAACTTTGATGATGTCCGGTCTACGTATGAATTGCGCCAGTGGCTGTTGACACTTCGTCCTGCGGCGCTGGCTTGGGCAAATGCTGCCCAGGCACGAGACGGGTTTTCAACCCCGGAGGTAGGCGAGCTCACCCTAGAAGAGAAACAACTGATCCCTTACCGTGAGCGTCTGATCGACACCTTGCCGCAAGACCGCACCGCTTGGACAGTGACCGATCACCTGAAGGAACTGACTTATCAGCTGCTTGATTTTCATCGCCGGGCCGCGAAACCCGCATGGTGGGAGATGTTCTCGCGCATGGAGATGGATGCCGATGAACTCCTGGACGATGGCGCCTGCCTGGCAGGACTGGTGTTGGATCCGGCCAATCCGCCAAAAGACGACAAACGATCCATCATTTACACCTATCTTTTCCCAGAACAGGAATCGAAGCTCAAGACGGGTGACGCTGCCTCGATCACCCAGACGGGTGAGCCACTGCGGGAGCTCAAGATTGATGCAGACAATCGGCGCGTCAGTTTCAAGAGGGCGGCTAAACGAGAACCCTTGCCAGACACCATCTGCATTGGTCCAGGCATGCCGGTATCGACCAAAGCATTGACAGCAGCGGTTTTCCGGTTCGCCAACAGCATGGTGGACGGCAGTGGCAGCTACCCGGCGATCGAGGCCGTGCTTTCGCATGCGTTGCCAACTATTCGTGGCATCACTGCGGGCGATCCGGTGGTGCCCGGCGACAACGCTTCGCTTCCGAAGATTGTTGCGGCGATTTCAAACCTTGACAGTAGTTACTTGTTTGTTCAGGGTCCACCAGGCGCTGGCAAGACCTACACGGGTTCACACGTCATTGTGGCGTTGCTCAAGAGGGGTTGCCGCGTAGGGGTGTCTTCGAACAGCCACAAGGCCATCAACAACTTGCTTGAATGCGTGGTGAAGGTCGCCAAGGAGCAGAACTTCGTCTTCAGAGGAGCAAAAAAATCGACGAACGGCAAAGTTGATTCTCACTTTGATGGTGACTACGTGGAGGACCGCTTTGACAACGAAGAAATCTGGGGAAACTTTGGTTCTGACGACGAATATCGGTTGATCGCAGGCACGGCTTGGCTTTTCTCGGATGGAGAAATGGACCAGCAGTTGGACTACATTTTTGTGGACGAGGCTGGTCAAGTGGCCCTGGCCAATCTAGTCGCCATGGGTACTAGCGCCAAAAACATCGTATTGCTGGGGGACCAGATGCAGTTGGGGCAGCCCATTCAGGGTGTTCACCCAGGCCGGTCAGGTGAATCGTCCCTGGAGTATTTGCTCAATGGCATGGCTACCATCCCCGCTGAGCGAGGCATCTTTCTTGGCACGACTTGGCGAATGCATCCGGATGTGTGCCGGTTTATTTCCGGTGCGGTGTATGACGGTCGCTTGGAGCCAGAACCCAACAATGCCAAACAGTCATTGCTGCTCTCTAAAGGCGCTCACCCCGCATTGCTGCCAACTGGACTGCGGTATGTCCCGATTGAGCATGACGCTTGCTCTCAGCGCAGCCATGAAGAGGCCGCTCTTGTCCTGCAATTGGTCAGCAGTCTGCTGAAGCAGCGGTTCCGTGACAAACATGGACACGAGCACGCAATGACTCTGAATGACATACTTGTGGTGGCGCCTTACAACATGCAGGTGAACTTGCTAAAGCAAGTTCTCCCCACTGGCACACGTGTTGGCACTGTTGACAAGTTTCAGGGGCAGGAAGCGCAGGCCGTCATTGTCTCAATGACCACTTCGAGCGGCGAATATTTGCCACGTTACATCGAGTTTTTGTATAGCAAGAACCGATTGAATGTCGCCATCTCACGGGCCAAGTGCCTGGCAATTTTCATTGCGAACCCAGCATTGATGGCCATTCGGTGTTCAACGCCAGAAGAGATGGCGCTAGTGAATACGTTGTGCTGGGTGCAGGAGGTTGGAAATGTATAGGTTTCAATAATCGGAGGCCTATTGCAAATTCGGCTGGTGAAGTACGGTTACTGTTGAACTTGGAGAAATATTCTTATGAATTTCGATTTTGCGCACGATCAAGGTTTTGTTGATATTGAACGGGACGTTTCTAATAAAAAGGGGCTCCTTGAGGATGCTTGGGTTAGTTACGAGGGCGAGAAGTGGTATCCAACAATCATCAAGGATCGGAAAACTCATGTGAGGGGTTACGAAGTCAATTTCACGGGAAAGTGGGGGAAAAATATTGATGTCAATAGACAAAAGCTGCCCCTGAAGGATTTTCTTATTGGACTGGCCGATGGTACTTTCCCGCGTGAAGCTGCCGTGCGCTGCAAACGACTCACCAAGTCCGATAAAAACGGACGCGATCTCTCCAACTTAGAAATGTCTGTTCGTATGCGCGAATTGATCGCGCGTTATAGATCGAACAAATCAACCCCATCGGTTGTATCCCCCAATCGTCAAGAATCGAGGATCATTTCAATAATCCAAAACGATGAGGATGAAATCGAGAAGTCTCTGCTCGACGATTTAGATTACATTGACACAGTATCTGATGACGAAAACGGTCCGACCGAACGCTTGGACAATCGCATGTCGCGCATTGGTCAAGGTAAGTTTCGGAAAAACACGATCGCAACATGGGGTGGCCAGGAAAGGTGCGCTGTGACTGGTATTTCAGTTCGTGAAGTATTGACAGCTTCACACATCATTCCCTGGAGCGAAGACGTTGGGCAACGAAAGCGTGGATGCAATGGGATTCTTCTTGCCGCTCATTTGGATCGTCTATTCGACCGGCACCTGATTGGATTTAAGCAAACTGCAGTGGGCGACGTCTATTCTGTAGTCGTTGCTCCGCGCTTAGCTGATAGGTTTTCGAACTTGGCCCCGCTTGGACTCACTGCGGACGCATCGCTGAATTTATCTAAAGTGCGCGGTCCAGATCGGCAGGGATTGGATACGAATTTGCGCGCACACCTTGATCGTGTTCTAAACAACAAGTAGCCGCTAACCCCAATGTCTCAAGCCGCCCGCATCCGAGATTTCGTTGCGATCCTCGAAAACAGCCGTCTGCCCGTCTCGCGTGCGCGGCTGTTGGATGAGCTCGAGGTGTCCGCTGCAACGTTCAAGCGTGACCTGGATTTGTTGCGCGATCAGATGCATGCGCCGATCAAATGGGTTCCTGGCGAAGGCGGCAGAGACCGTGGCTACGTTCTTGAAGACAAAGGTTGGAGCAGCGGAAAGCTGGGTTTGCCAAAGGCCTGGTTCTCCGCGTCCGAAATCTATGCCCTCCTGATGATTCATGAGTTGGCCAGCCATATTGGTCCCGGCCTTCTCACTGAGCACCTACAGCCGCTGATCACGCGCGTCACGCTTATGCTGAGTGCTGCGGAGGATTCACCCGAGGACGTTCGCGCCCGCGTGCGCCTCTTGAACTCAGCCAGCAAACGCGGTGGCAGTCCACACTTCGAAACAGTGGCGCGAGCTGCTGTCAAACGTCGGCGCCTGAAAATTCTCTACTTCACCCGAAGTCGGAACGATCGATCTGAGCGAATCGTGTCGCCCCAGGTCATTGTTCACTACAAAGAAAACTGGTACTTGGTCGCTTGGTGCCACAAAGCGGAAGGCCTGCGCATGTTTGCCCTGGATGCCATCGAAGAAGCCGCGCTGATGAAGGATCCCGCGAAGGTGGTCTCCAAAAAGCTGGTTGAAGAACTTGTGGGCCGGGATTTCGGCATCTACTCTGGCAAGAATCGCAAATTAGCCAAGCTCCTGTTCACTGCCAGGCAAGCGCCGTGGGTTCGATCGGAGACCTGGCATAAGGACCAAGTGGGTGAATCCACGGCAGATGGTGGCTTTCTCCTCACCGTTCCCTACAGCGATCCGCGCGAGTTGATTCTGGAGATCTTGCGCTATGGTCCAGACGTCCGCGTCCTTGAGCCCACTGAACTTCAACAAGAAGTAGCCCAGCGACTGCGCGCCGCCGCCGACCAGTACGCGTAATCGCTATTTAGTAGCTCATTCTGAGACCGAAAGCCATTTTCTGCAAATGTCCCCATCAGCCATCAGCATGCCATCAGCCAGAGCCAACAACATCCGCGCACCATCCTTGGATTTTCAATCCTGTCACCCGCAATAGGACCGTGAACCCTGATTTGGGGTCAGCACACTGTCATCTTCTCGACAGCGGCTATTTCATCCCCGAGACAACTTGCGCTAAAAACAGCCCAAACAATGGTTCAATCTTCGGCAGCGCATCGTTCAAGCGATGGTCCCCAGCCATCACATGCAGTTCACACTGGTGCAGTTGGACAAAACGGATGCTGTTTTGCACCGGCACAACCTCGTCGGACCATCCGTGAATCACCAGGGTGTTGGAGGTGCCAGGCGCCATGTCCTGCCGGGCATAACCGGGCAAGTAGAACGCTGGTGCCAACAGAAACAAGCCAGTGATCGCCATCTGTTGGCTGGCCACGGTGGACACATAACCACCCATGCTGGAGCCCACCAAGACCAATTGACGATGCGCCGGCAATGCAGTCGCCAACAGTTGAGCAACCCGCCGTTCAGCTTCACCGGGAGCATTCTGGTCATGAACGATGCCCACAGGATGTTCGCGGTAATCCACCGACATCACCTGTGCGCCCTGGTTTTCGGCCACCTTCATCAAGGCGCGAATCTTGGAGCCCATGGGACCAGACTCCTTGCCGTGCGAGAAAACCACCAACATATCTTTCATGTCTTGTGTCCTTGTCGTTGTTGGTATTTTCGTGTCAATGGCGCTATGGCTGTCACTCCCCGGCCCCCAATACGTCCTGACAAGGCGCCATCTGATCACCCTTCAAGGGCGTCGCCTTCGCCAAGGCCATCCAGACCGGAAACGGCAATTGGCTCACTGCTCTCTTGGGAGCCATGCGCAGCACCTCGAAGTGGTTGTTCTGGAACACCATCACCCCGCATTCCAGTGGAATTTCATTGGCTTTGGCAATCGGGTAGCCGCTGCGGTCACAGCCCAACACATACCAGCACTGGCCCCCCACATCCAGGTAGGCCGCTCGTTTGTCGATGCGTTTGATGTCTCCCAGCAAATCAGCCCGGCTGACCTTGATCTCATGCACGATGGGCTCCAGGTAGTCCTGTCTTGAGCTGTTGCGAATCGAGAAGACATCGGGTTGGCACATCTTCCAGCGGGAGGTGTCCTCGCCCTCGCCTGCGACCCTGGCACGCAGATTCAGTCCCGTCCAGACCAGGCGGCCATCGCGCAACATGGTTTGGGCCACCTTGTCCACCAGGCTCTCATGGGCCGAGCGCGACTGGCGGTTGCCTTGGGTGGCGCTGGCCAAGTGGGCGATACCGGCACCCGTGAGGCGCACCAGATCGTGGCCATGGCCGTTGGTCGTGCGCTCCAGCAGTCCCGCTGCCAATAAGTCAATCTCCACCACGTCTTGGTACGGCCAACCCGCCGACCGATACACCTCCCTGAGTCTTTGGGCATGGATGCGTTTGAGGTTAGCGAAGTAATCGGCCCGCCTGCGCCGCAAATCGTTCCGAAGAAACACGTGGCGCGGGCGTTGCAAATGTGGCAAGGTGGAGCGTGGCACAGGCAAAGACCGGTGTAGCAATGGTGCATATTG
>NZ_JAJCTH010000024.1 GCF_020594515.1 Rhodoferax sp. U2-2l | reverse complement strand
CCGCCAGCGGGTCTTGCACAACCTCGCCCAGCGTGCCAAGACCATGGGGATGCAACTCGTGGCTACTGAAAATCCCGTTTGAAAACACCATGCAAATCAATCAGTTGTGTGGTGTTTCTTGAGAGGCGCCTCCATTGATGGGATTTGCGCAGGTAGCGCTGACTCTGGCATGGTGCCCTCCCCCTCAAGCCCGCGCCACAGGCATATCTGCCAGGCAGGTGGTGTAGCCCGGTGTGCGACGTTGCTGCTTCATCGACCAGATGCGTTTGTCACCAGCCAGTCCGGCACTGGCCATTTTGAGTGTGCCGCGGCCATAACGGCGGTTCAGTCCATCCATGGCTGACATCAATTGGGTCTTGTCCACTTCTTGATTCTGGTGGTGATTTGCGTCAGTTTGCAGATCCAGTTCACCCTGCACCTCGGTGTTCGACTGCAGGTCCAGCAGCATGACACCAGCTTTGGCCAGTTTGAAGCCGGGTCGGTAGAGGTGCTCTGTGTGTCACGCGAAGATTCGTTTGAATGCGTGCCTGGACTTGTGGTTGGGCAAAGACTATAGAAGCCGTGAATACCGAAATCGCCCCTTGATTGAATTTGCGACTTTGCCTACAAATTTGCAAATGCTGATTTCCAAAAGCAAGTTGAGGAGCCTGAAGCTGGATTCACAGGGCGGAAACATTGAATACGTGACGCCGGACATGGTGCTGGCGCAAAAGGTCACGCTCGAGCTGATGAAAAGATATTTGCTGCATATCGACGCCAATCGTGGCCATAAAAATCCTGAAAGCGGGCAGGCGTTGCTATGAATTAACCAACAACACCGGCCCCTCCCTCCCCTTTTTCGATGAAATACTCGAATCTCCTCTGGAGTCGGTCGAATCAAATCACGCCGTGAAGTGGACCCCGGAGACAGGACAAACTTGATGGCAGTTTAAGTTGCACTCGACCTCTCGCAGCTGGACGGCGCTGCCCCGGTTTTTGCATTTGGTATGTCTGACTCATTGTCAAACCTGACTTCCTCGAACGCAGTCCCGCGGGAGCGCAGCGCAACTGGGAGTCTTTCTGTGCTCTGGAATTTGTCCACGATCATCGCACCGCCCCCGCTTGAAGTCTTGTGAACCTCATGGGAGGTTCGGTTTTCCAAGGACTGGTGCGGGCGCTCGGCGTTGTAGAAGGTAAAGTATTTCGTCAGCCCAAACAGCAACTCACCCATCGTGGCGTAACGAACCAATGGTTTCCCATGAACTTCAATGGGTTCATCTCCCAGTAGCAATTAGTTTCCAGACGAGTGGCTGGTATCAGGCAGGCAGTTTTGGAATCTGGGTGACTCTTGACGACCATCTGCTGCCAGTGAGGATTAGCCGCTGCAGGGAAGGCAAATTTCTAGAAGAAAACGGTCATCACTGACCCTAAGCGCTTCAGTCACCCCAAATAAAAGTTTAGCGTTTGCACCTACCCAAAAATCAAGACTTATCTGATACCTGACGATGCCACGACCCGCCTTCACCCACCACCACAAATGGTGCCCAAAACATTGGGTGGGCATAGTCAGACATGTGAATCAGCCTCAGCATCGCTTTACGATGCGCAGATGCCTTACCATGGCTCGGGCTGGCCTGATATTCCCTCAACAGAGCCGTGGTCAACTGCACTGTGGCGTCAGAGTCAACCGACCAATGTGACACCAGCAAACTTCTGGCACCGGCATACAGAAACGCCTTGGCCAGGCCAGAGAAACCTTCTGCACCAGGGGTGCCATCAGCAGCAGCGGTGTTGCACGCCGACAGCACCACCAGATCGGCGCTGAGCTTGAGACCAGCAATTTCACTGGCCGACAGGTAGCCATCGTCAGCAAGGCTGCCCAAACGCGGTGGCGTCAAGATCAATCCAGGCTCACCCGCCCCAGGAATCTCCCCCGCCATCACGCCATGGGTAGCAAAGGCAAGCGTTCGAAATTTCGTCAGATCAAGCTGTTTCAATTCGGCCTCGGTGAAGCGCTCAGCCAGCCAGAGAAATTGTTGGCCGCCCTTGAGTGAACGGGCCATGGCACGCAGCTCATCTGCCGTTTCGGGCAAACCCGTTTTCTCACGGATCACCTCAACATCCGCAAGGTCTGGCGCGCCAAGTGCGGCAGCCGTTCCCGCGGCTTGGACATTGGTTGAACGAAAAATGTCTTGCACATCGATGCCGCGACGTTTTCCTGGTGTTGTGTTCAGTCGATCTCCAATCACCGGGTCACCAAAGCCAGCAAATGGTTCTTGGGCATCACCCTTCTTGGGAAAACGGCGCAAAGCTTCCAGCGAGCTGACCGCCGGAAGCGCCGAGAGAGCGTACCGTTTGGTCAGCCAATCCACACTGGCATAGTCCGGCGTCTGGCGAACCTCCGGCACCGGCGAAGTCACCAGCATGGCCAATGGCAAGCTCTGCAACGGACCCGATGCCACCACCATGATGTGTTGGATGTCGGCCAGCTGCGGCTCAATGGGGGCAAATAGTCGCTGGTAAAGATCGTGCAGCGTGTCCAAGCTCACGTGCTTTGGGCGCCCGTTGGCATCCAGATCCATTTCAGAGCGAACCTTTGCCACTTGGGCTTCGGTCTCCTTGAAATTGACATTGAGTGGCAAAAACTGAGTGCGCTCAGGCGTGATGACCCAGACAAAACTACGGGATGGCGCCAATTCATAGACCAGCATGGCTTCTTGCGGTTGCAGCCGTGTCTGCACCTGACGCAGAGATAACGGCAGCGGACGGGTCAGCAACTGGTAGCTGGGAAAGCGTTGTGCCAGTTCCGCATCGATCCAGCCAACGAATTCTTCCAAAATGCTGATGTCATCACGTAAACGCTTTTCATCGGCGACCTGACGCAGTTGCGGCTTCATGCCAGCGGCAATGCGCAGTTGTGTTTCCGCTTTGGTGATGCGATCTGCGGCATCTTGCTTGTTTCTGATCAGGCCGGCCAGCGCATCATCGCCACTGGCAAAGCGGGAAGACATTTTGGCCACGGCGGCCGCGGTAGCAGACGTTTGTGCCAGTTGCACCACTTGGAAGGCCTCGTTAGCCACCCGTTCTGCGGGCTCTTGGTCAGGATTGCGCGCCAGAAGGTCCAGATGGGAGGCAAACCCATGTTGATTCCACTTGGCTTCCGCCACGATGTTGTCCGTCGTCACCCCAGCAAGGATGCGATGTTGATGGATGGCAGTCACGCGGCGTGCGGTGTCAAGCGCCCTCGACGCGTGTCCCTGGGCGCTTGACACCTTGGTCAGCAAGTTCCAGATCATGGCCATGCCCGGGTGATCCACCAAGCCCATGCGTTCCTCGATAAGCAACGCGCGCTTTAAAAGTTGCTCTGCCTGATCCAGTTTGCCTTGGACGCGACAAATGTCTGCCAAATTGATCAGGTTGTTCAGCAATTCCGGTGCTTCTGGGCCCAATTGTGTTTCCTGGTCGGCGAGGAAACGTCGAAACACTTGTTCCGCTTTCGTTAGCTGGCTACTGGTCATGTCTTGCGGTGCCAGATGCAGCATGAGCGGGAGCATCACTGGGTCAATGGGTGCCTTGAGCTTGATCAGGTTGGCCAACACCCGGTCATAAAGAAGATTGGCTTTGCTGGTCTGGCCAAGTTGGAGGTACACCCTGACCAGCCCGTACAGATTTGCCGTGGCGATGGGGTGATCAACACCAAGGCGCTTGTCACTGATGGCCATCGCGCGTTTGAACAAGGGCTCAGCCTGGCTTGGCTTCGATTGGGTCAAGTACATTTCGGCGAGCCGGTACAAGCTGATCGCCACATCGACGTGCTCCAAGCCCAAGTTCTCTTCCCGCAACGACAGCACACGTTTGTAAAGCGACTCCGCCAAAACATACTGGCCCAGGACCTCATGAACCGACGCCAACGCTTCCATGCTGACCAGCGTTTGCGGATCGCTTGGCCCCAGCCCCTTTTCCTGCAATATCACGACGCGCTTGAACAGGGGCAAGGTCTGTCCGTATTGCCGCTTCATGCGGTAAACGGTTCCCAGGAGCGCCAATGGCTTTGCCAGATAGGGGTGGTCCGGACCCAGGTAGTCTTCCCAAAAAGTCACCGCCCGACGCGCTAACGGCTCTGCCAGCTCAACTTGATTTTGGAGGCGATACATATGCGCCAGGTTCTCCAGACTGGTCCCCAGGTGGTTGATGTTGGGGTCAAGTGACTTCTCTGCCAAAGCCAGCGCCTGGCGCGCCGCCTGTGTGGCTTGCCGCAAGTCACCTTGCCGATGGAGCGCGACCGCTTGCGCATTGAGTTGGTCCCAGGAAGCCTCTTGGGCCCAAGCCGGGAAATAAATGCCCAGTGCCAGCAGCACCCCTGCGGCGAAAAGTGTGACAAAGCGCATGACAGGGGTCACAGACGAATTCATGGGCATCCCATTGGCCGCACAGCGGCGTATTTTTTATTGAATGCACATAAGTATGGCATTGTTGTCATTTGTATTTTTTATGCACTATGCTCAGGCCATCTGTGCCGTTTTGATGCCGTACCCCTCTTTCTGCCGTAGCGTCGCAGCTTGTGCTGTGGCAAAAATTGTTCAATGACCGACCTGCCAGATCAAACCCTCGCCGAATTACTGAACCAGATTGGCCGATCGGACGACAAAGCCTGTGCCCGGCTTTACCGGCATTACTTTGATTTCGTCTACGCCTTTGTTCGCCACCGCGTGACGGTAGATGCCGCTGCCGAGGAACTGACGCACGATGTTTTTTTGTCTGTTTTTAAAAACCCGCAAGACTTTGAATGTCGTTCCAAATTTTCGACCTGGTTGTGTGCCATTGCGAGGCGCAAAGCCGCTGACTGGTGGCGCGCGCAAAAAAAAGCGTTGGATTTGGACGACGTGGACGAGCAGACGATCGACAACGCACCCGATCCCGACTGGGACTTTGTGGCCCGATTTGAATCTGAGCAGGATGCCCAGGCGGTGCGCTACTGCCTGGACCGCTTGCCAGCCGAGCATCGCGAAACCATGTTCTGGGTCTATTACGAAGATGCTGGGCTGGAGGCGGTTGCCAAACATCAGGACTGCCCGGTGGGTACCGTGAAGTCGAGGCTGTTCAATGCGCGACAACGCATGCGAGAGTGTGTGTCGCGCTGGATCGAAGGAGGTCGCCATGGTTGATACCCGCACTGAGCGCCAACGCTTTGCCGAGTTGTTGCCCTTTTACGTGAATGGGACCCTGGAGGCCACTGACCAGGCCTGGATGGAAACCTACCTGGCCGCTCACTCTGAGGCGCAACAAGAAATGGAGTTCGCGCAAATCTTGCGTGAGTCCACCCGCAACACGACATCCAAGGTGCCCGAAACACAAAGACTGGAGCGGCTGATGAGCGAGTTGCGGGCATCCCGACCTGCACCGTCACTGCTGCAAAAGATAGTGAACTGGTTGCACGGTATGGTCCAAATGCCTGCGCCCGCGCTGGCGCTGGCCAGCGTGGTCATCCTGGCCCAGGCGGGCATCATCGGCTCGCTGCTGTCGAGTGAGTCGGAGCGTGAAGGCTTCCGAGGAGTTCGCCCGGAATGCACCATCGCGCCGGCGATCCGGGTTCAGTTCAACCCCGATGCCAAACATGCAGACATTCTGCTGGTGTTGAGAAGCGTTGAAGCCACCCTTCAAAATGGTCCAACAGAAACCGGGGCACTTTGGCTGGCTGTGCCCAAGGGGAAATCACTGGAAGAAACCCAGTCCGTGTTGCGCAGCAGCCCGCTGGTGGAAGAGGTGGTGCTCGTGAAAGAACGTCCCTTGCCGCCAGAGTGCGCCAAGTGAAGCGCTGCATGGCTGGCGTGGGGGGCGCGGTTCGCATTCTTTGTGTCGCTTTGGTGTGGCCACTCGTTTTGATCGGCGCTGCCCAGGCTCAGGACAGTCCGTCATCCTCCACTACCGGGGTTCCCAAATTTGCCCTGGTGATCGGTAACAGCAATTACGCGGGTTATCGACGCAATCTGAAAAACGCCATCAATGACAGCAAGCTGATTGCCCAAGCCCTGCGCAAATTGGGCTTCAAGGTTCAACAAAACACGGATATGGACCGTTCTCGGATGATCACGGTGGTGACCGAGTTTGCCGACAACTTGCCCGAGGGCGCCACCGCCATGGTTTTTTATGCCGGCCACGGCATGCAGATCGGTGGTGCCAGCTATTTGGTGCCGGTGGACATGAAGATCACCAGTGAGCAGTCGGTGCCGTTGCGTGCCTACCCACTCAAAACCCTGCTGGAGCGTTTGTCGGCATCCCGATCGTCCGTCAACATCGTGGTGCTGGATGCCTGCCGCGACAACCCGTTCCAACCCGAGACCCCGATCAAGTACCGCAGTTTCAACAATTTGGGCTTGGCCCCCGTGCAGGCGCCGGTGGGGACCGTTGTTGCGTATTCCACATCCCCAGGTCAATTAGCCGCGGATGGCCAGGATGCCAACAGTCTTTACACGGCGGCACTGGCGCAAGTGATCTTGGAGCCCCATCTGTCGATCGAGGCCGTGTTCAAGAAAGTTGGCGTCCAGGTACGCAACAAAACGCAGGATGACCAGATCCCCTGGTTTGAGTCTTCGCTGTCAGAAGAGTATTTTTTTCTGCCACCCGATGGGGTGACAGTGGTTGCTGGGCGATCCCTGTCTGCGGTGGAGGGGCGACGCAGCGGTAAATCCAGACGCCGTGATGGCGGTGATCCATTGATCGACGTGAGCAGCGAGTTGTGGTACCTGAATCTCTCAGAGTCTCAGTGGGGTCACGTGGCGGAGGATATGCAACGTGCCATCAGCAGCATGGCGACCGATGACTTGGCCCTGTTGGAGCACAAAGCCACGGGCGGCAATGTGATTGCCCAGACGACATTGGGGCTGTACGGGCTGGCTAAATCATCAGCATTGGCGGTCGACGGCTCCATGTCAGATCCGCTGGATCCGGTCATCAAGGCACGCTCTTGGTTGCGCAAAGCGGCCAACGCGGGTTTTGCGGTGGCGCAAACAGAACTGGCCCATCTCTATTTCAATGGTGATGGTGTGCCGCGTGATGTCAAAGAGGCCCGCCGGTTGCTTGAACTTGCCGCCGCAGCCCACTACCCCAAGGCAAAGCGCGACCTGGAAGCCCTGGACTGGGAGTAGGGGCAGAACCCGAGATGGATGGGTTTTGACAATCAGATGACCATCGCCGCCACGATCAGCGCTTCGAACTACGCCATTCGCAAAGGACCACCGCGCCAACCACCATGACTCCACCCAGCACCGCCTTGACGGTCAAAACTTCTGACAGCCACCACCAGGCAAAGAGCGCAGCAAAAATCGGCTCCATCGCGTAAATCAAAGCGGCCTTGTCCGCAGACACGTAGCGCTGGGCAAAAGCCTGCAAAAACAACATGCCAGCGGAAGCGACTACCCCCAGATAGACCAGGCTCGCGACCAGGTTCAGGTCCAAACGGCCGCCAAGCGTTTGCAACCGGTCGGTGTTGGCCGAATCCAGCACCATCCACAGGCATCCCAAAACCGCCATGCAAACAATTTGTGTGGCCGCCAAATGCTGGGCGCGATGACGCGCTGCGCAGCGCGACAGCAAAATCACATACAACGCATAGCCTGCTGCGCCCAGCAGTGTTGCGACATCGGCCAGCAGGTGGCCGTCACCATCCCAAGACATGAGACCGATGCCACAACATGCCAGCGCCGTTGACAGCAGGATGCGCCATGAGATACGGTTGCCAAAGGCAAGTCCAAACAAAGGCACCATCAACACGTTCGGGCTGGTGAGAAACGCGCTTCGGTTGCTGGAAATGAACTGCAGACCATAGGCCTGAGCAACATACGCCCCCAACACCAGCGCCCCCAGGCTCGCACCGTCCCGCCAAGCCTGAGGTGAAGCCCGCATCGCCCACGGCAAAAGACAGGCGGCGGCAATGACAAAGCGCAGCGCCGAAATCTCCACCCCGCTCAAACTCACCGCCGCCACCTTGAGCACCGGAACCGTCGAGCCCCACACCAGGGTCACCAGCAGCAGTGACAGGCTAAAAAGGCCTGCATAAGCCTGTGCTGTCTTCGTGGCTGGTGACAGGTTTGAAGCGGCAATGGTCTTGGCGGTTTGCGTAGATTCCATGGTGTCCTTGTGAAGTGTTTGACGCGGATGCCCCCTTGGTCGTCGGGAGGCGGCAGGCGGTTCACAGGAAATTTGGTGGATTGACCCGATGGGTGGATCACATGCCCAGGCCTTGGGGCTGGCCAATGAAGAGGCTGAAATAAATCTGAACCGAAGCAGGCAGGCCAACGACAAAGCCGGCATGGGCAAGTTGTCAACGCTGCGAGTCATCAGCACTTGCCCTCCAACGCAGGAGTTCGGTCTATGTTCAACATCACCACTGCAGGATCACTACAAACGGTCCGTATTCAAACCATCGTCTGGATCACAGCGCTCACCGTATTGGTGACCTTGAGTGGCTGCAAGCCTGGCCCCATCGACCGCTTCGATCAGAGGGACCTGGGATTTATGGTCGAGGGGCAGACCAGCCGACAAGAGGTGATCGCCAAGTTGGGGCAACCCACGACCTCAAGCATCAGCCACACCAGGCGGCATCAACTGTCGTGGACATACGACAAAGCGGCGGCTGACGGCAACACATACTTGCCCTTTACAGGTGCACTCATGGGCAAGGGCCCTGCACCAACAAAGGTGATTTCAGCGGCATTTGATCAACACGGCATCTTGATGAATTACGCGCTCACCGAAACACTGGCGCAGCCCATCGTGCAGCAGTCGTCGCCATAAAAAGGTGCTCCCTTTCAGTGCACATGAAAGGGCAAAAAAAGTCAGCCAGCAGGGGTTGAAAGCGAATTTTGTTCCGATATACTGAAAAAAATACAAATGTAACCCGCTGTAAACATCTGGTCTGGAGTGTTTGCGGCAACCATCTGCAAGGGGGAGGAACCGCACCATGCGTTGCCATGGTGAGGATTTTTGCGGTATGTCAAAACCAACAGTTTGCTTCGTTCAAAGAGCATTGGGACGGTTAACACCGTTGCCCAAATCTGTTTCTATCTTTATCAGTCGGACAGGATTCCGCGCATAAATTATGTCAAAGGAAGATCCCGCGATTCTTCAATTGTTTGGTCTGGTGACTTCCGTTGGCATGGCATCCAAACCGTTTGGATTTCAGGGGGGAGAATTATTTTACACAAACGTTTGAATATAAAAGCAGCACTCTAGAACACCAGTTTCTAGAAAAATATAGATAGTCAAAATCAATAATCTCAGGATCCCGAAGAAGCCAA
Organism: Rhodoferax sp. U2-2l; assembly: GCF_020594515.1. GTDB lineage: Bacteria > Pseudomonadota > Gammaproteobacteria > Burkholderiales > Burkholderiaceae_C > Rhodoferax. The sequence goes on along the minus strand of NZ_JAJCTH010000024.1, from coordinate 39,890 downwards.
TCAAGATTTGATTTAACCTAGCGTCATAAAAATGAATACCAAATTATTACTATGCCTAGTGCTTTCTGTAGGAATTTCCGGTTGCCAATCAAATCCAGATCTGGCAACCGCATTCGAAAATATAAATAAAATTGTATTGCAGCAAAATTCAACCTCTGTGAGTGCAACGAGTACAGACTCGATCAATACCTCACCATCATCAAAAGATGCGATAGCGATGCCCGACGACCGGCGAATTGCAAAGCCATCTGCACCAGCGCCTACATCTATTCAAAAGCCTTCCACAAGCACAGCAAAATCTCAGCCGGCATCTGATATTAAAAATAGTGAAAAGCAACCAGACTGGACCAAACTTTTCAAGTCCTGGGAAAACGGATGCAAAAATTCACCTGAAATAGATGCATTAATACGCAACCTAGTTACATTTAGCAACGATGGCAAGGTAAAGTTAGAAAAAGTTGATTTGCCGACCTCGTACAAAAATGCAACAGGTATCCCTATCATTAAAACACCAACTCAAATCAAAGATAATTACTATACCATCACCATTCCGGTTTTAAATGGAACATATTATGAGATTCCTGTGAAAGCTATTGAACGCTATTTTGGCGACGAGAATGGATTATCTGGTGCAATTCTTCATCTAAATGCATCAACTAAAGACGCAAGACTTGCCTTAAGCAAGCAAAAAGTTCAGTTTAGAAAAAAAGAAGACTTACAGGCCCAACTTAATGGAGATACCAAGGTTAGCGAAGTGACTTGTGATTGGAGTGATTAATTAGTCTGAATTTCTTTGAAAGCCAAAAACAGTCGAAATTAATAAATTTCATCAAAACTTATAAAGTTTTATGTATTTATATTTCGATTTCAGCCCATTCGAATTAAATGTCAAATGAAAGGGAATAATAGAATGAAACATGTGAATAAATATATCCTGTTGCCGCTAATGAGCATGACATTAGTTGCTTGCTCAGGTGAACCGTCTAGCGGTGACATTAAAACCATTGTTGACAAAGAAGTTAAGCCCGCATTGGAAATGCAAATGAAGATGATGAGCAACTTAGGCGCAGCATTTGGTGGAGGTACAAAAAGTACACCCTCCACATTGGATGATGTCAAGAAGATTGGTTGCAAAGCAGACGGCGAGAAGGCTTACAAATGCGATATAGAACTTGTCTTCACATCAGAAGGCAAGAAGGAAAGCAAAGTTGTACCTATGCGTTTCATCAAGACATCTTCCGACTGGCAGATCACCAATTAGATTCGATAACTTAATTCCACAAGCAAAAATTAAATTATCAATCACAAAAGTACGGCAGTAAATAAATATATTTCAACCATACAAAGTAGATTGCACTTGACAAAATAACTTAATTTTTATTTCTTTGCAAAATCAACCATCTAAAAATAAATTACTTATCAATTTAAAGTAATTTAAAAATTTTAAGGAGCAAAAAAAATGAAGTGCAAAGTTTTAAATTACGATGCAACTTCAAAATCTGGAGTTATTTCTGGTGAAGACGGCGCAAGATATTCTTTTCAATCTTCGGATTGGAAGCAGCAGTCGGAGCCTCGCTCTGGCGCAACTGTTGATTTTATCGTAACCAATGGGGTTGCATCTGAAATTTATGCAGAAAGCCTGTTGCCAGGAGGCGCATCAAAAAAATAACAGCCTCTTTGTTTGCATTATTTTTAGGAATATTTGGCGCTCATAAATTTTATCTTGACTACCAGTAGCAAGGGATTATCATGCTCCTGACATTTATGTTTGGCTTCATTCTTTTTGTAATACCATTTTATATTATTGCCGTTATTGCAATAATCGAATTTGTTATGCATATAACAAAATCAGATAGTGATTTTGAGAGAATTTATATTATTGAAAAAAAGAAGTGGTTTTGATGTGATGTATTTTCAATACTTACATCTCCTATCAAGGATTAATCACCGGATCTCCATCAGTTTTTCCAAATGCTGAAGCTAAATTTGCTGACAAAGTTGCGCCAAGGAGCCACGCAACTGGCAATCCTGATCATCGTGTCGTTCACCATGCTCTGGTTGGGCGACAAGATCAACGCCAGTGGCATGGTCTTGACGCGTTTCATGGCGCGTGCACAAGCGCCTTTGACAGCGCAATTCAATTACCCCGCGCAGGCTCGTGACCAAATCACGGTCGTGATGTACGACCAGGAGTTTCTCAAGACCAGTGGCAGCGCCTGGCCCATCAGTTATCAGGACCATGCGGACGCTTTGCTGCGACTGGTCGCAGACCCTGGCGCGCAGCCCAAGGCGATCATGCTGGACATCACGTTTGGCCAGGAGCGCAACGACCCCACGTTGGCGGCCCTGCAGGATGCACTGTGCAGCATCCAGAATGACTACAAGGTTCCCGTTTTTCTGGCGGCCTTGCCTTCACCTGAAGACGGGCGGCTCAAAGTTCGATCCGGCTTGAATGCCGAACTGCCGGGAAAAGCTCAAACCTGTTTCACCCTGGTTGGTGTGGACTATGTCCCGGACGCCCTGGATGGCTTGGCGTGGAGCTATCAGATGAGCCGCCACTTGACAGACTCGGGTTGGCAGCCAGGCGTCGCCCCGGACGCGGGTCGGCAGCCCGCTTACCGCAGCGCTGCGATGGCCATTGCCCAAGATGCAGCGCGTCTGGACTTGGGCCCGGAGACGGTGCCGATGGCGTTGGTCTGGGGACACAATTCGCCGACTCAGACTGATAAGCCAGAAAGTTTGTTGCACTGCAGGCCTGGGCAGTCGCATCTGAAGAACCTGGTTCCTGGCGTGTTGCGTCAAATCTGGGAAGCATCGTCTCAGCTGCCTCTTTGTCCCTACCACCGCACACTGTCCATGGCGCAGTTGGGTGTGCTTTCAGAAGCAGAACTTGCACCAAGCTTGGCTGGCAAATTTGTTTTTGTGGGCGCACAGGTTCCTGGCTACAACGATTTTGCGAATTCGCCGGTTCATGGCCTCACCCCCGGCATCTATATGCACGCCATGGCGCTGGACAACCTTCTCACTTATCAGGACAGATACAAGCTCAGCGCCGAGTGGACCATGCCGCCGTCTTGGGACTTATTGAAACCGGGCTTGCTGGGCATCGTTGTGGTGTTTTTTGTTCACCTCGTTGCGAATGCCCTCAAAGGTTTGTCGGTGTGTTCAAAACTTCATTTGCCTGGTTGGGGCTCAACACCAGAGTTATGCCCCAGCTGTCATCCAGAGTCACTCAGTGCAGGGCAGCAGGTACGTCGGTTTTTGATCGACGCTGCGTTCTGGCTGGCTCAAATCACGCTTCAAACCATTGTGGCCATGGTGCTGATTGGCTGGCTTCAAGCCTACTTCCGCATCGGGATGTTGCCGGTGGTGGAGCTGGTCGGCATGACGCTGGTGACTGAGGGGCTGCAGTTCGTGGAAAAAATCCAAGCGTTCTTCGCGCCGGCCACTGTGGATCCTCCAAATCACCTCACTCACCTTGAACCCGTTAGCGCCGTCACACAGAAAGGTCATTCATGAAGATAAAAATGCCGTTGCTGCTGGCCTTGTTGGCTTTGCCGCTCTCAGCCGTCATGGCGCAAGACAAAGTCATTGCGCCCAGCCCAAGCAGCCGCGCCAGCCTGGACCTGTATGAGCAACCCGGTTCCGCACAGCCTGTGCGCCAGATCAGTGTGAGCGAGGCAGGCTTGCCGCTGGCGATTCAGTCCACCCAGACGGGCTACCACAAGGTGGCCATTGCCGGGCGTGATTATTGGCTGCGTGGCATGCAGGTTCGTATCAGCCGGGACACAACGGCGGCCGGTTGCGGCACGTCAGTTGTTGCCCCGGCAGGCGCCACCATTGCCACACCTGGAGCCGGTAAAGATGCGTGCAAATAAGTTGTTCACACGCCCTTGGCGAAGGATGCAGCTGGGTGCGATCTCGGCCCTGCTGGTTGTGTTGTCGGGGTGTGAGAGCATCCCCAAAAATCTCAAAGACTTCTCGCTGCCTGACGTGGTCACAGGCAAGCAGCTCAGCCCTAAAGCAGATTTGCCACCGCCCACAGAGCGCAGTTGGCCGGATTCAACCCAAGACGTTCTGAACCAGCGTGCACGCGGCTTCGGCCTGGTGAATGCACCAGAGTTGGAGCGTTACTTGAATGGTCTGTATGCCCGTATCAAAACCCAAGCAGGTGTGCCCGGCTGGCCTGGCGGTGTTCGTATTCTGGCCAGTGATGCCCTGCAAGCCTATGCCACCGGGGCCGGCAATATCTATGTGTCGCTGCCGTGGCTGACGTCCGCCCAAAGTGAAGACGAAATTGCGGCCTTGCTCAGCCACGAATTTGGCCACATCTACTTGCACTACCACCAGCTTGAAGGCGCGGTCGCAGATGCGGATACGGCGGCTGGCTTGTTATCTATCGGTGTGGCCATTGCCAACAAAACGGCCGAAGTGACCGGATGGACGCAAGTTGACAGCCTGATAACAGCCTACACCCTGGGCCGAGGACTGGTCACCACCGTTTATGGCCGATCACAGGAAAGTGCCGCCGACACATTTGGCCTCAATGTTAGCTTGAAGCTGGGCTACTCATATGAGCACGGCATGAAAGCATTTCTGGAACGGATGGCGAGTTGGGAAGAAGTCAACGAGCAGCGTGAAAAAGACAAAAACGAGAAAATACTTCAGTACATCCGCCAACAGGCCAAAGACAACGCGGCCAAACAAAATCCTAATGCCAACAAACCAGTCAGCCAAGCTCTGGCTCAATCGAGTGGCGAACTCAGTGGCAATCTGAATTCGGCATTACAGCAGGTCTTTTTTGACATCAACAAGGCGTCAGAGAAGGTGCGTAGCGACCATCCACCAATCGTTGAGCGTATCGATGCGCTTGCTGTCGCGGTTGAGCCGTTTCCGGAGCTTCAGACTGATCAGGCGCCAGTGACCAAACCACTGAAATCCGCTTTGCAAGGCAAACGCAGTGCTGAGTTGATTGCCAACTACGCACTGGCTTTCAAGGCTATCAGCGCGCCCAAGGAGCCGGGGTCCATGGCGCTGGCACGCAAGTCCGCCGTCGGCGTCACGGCCACTCATGCCGTGCCCCTGTTTGCCCTCTACACCGTCTTGAATGAACAGCCCGCGGCGGCGAACCGCAAAAGAGTAGATGCTGGCCAGGTGCTGGAAGCCAATTTTTCGTCCGAACCTGACCGTGCATGGATCACCTACCAGGAGCGCAGCAATAAACTCAAAGACGTTCGGCAAATTCCAGCGGCCAAGAAAATCATGGAACAAGGCCTGGCCTATTTCCAGAATGCCGAGGAAGCCTGGCCGCAGGCGATACGTTTCTATGGTGAAACCCAAGGCTGGGACGAAGCCAAACGCCTGGCTCAGAACTGCAGCAAAAACTTCCGGCGTGTTTCAGTGCGTTGCACGCAGGCCGCTACCAGCCCGGTCGAGGTCGCCAATGTGGAACGCAAGAACAAAGAGAAAGCCGACCAGATCGCAAAAAAATGGTTCAAAACGCCCTGAGGAGTTGCAGCCAATGGAGTCCCGTTGGCCCTTCGTGGCGAGCGAATCGGACTCTGTTGATCTGTCTTGGACTTACCTTCCTTCAATTTGGCGAGCAACTATTGGTGAGTGCAGGTTAATCAACGCCCGAGACGGGAAGTCACGTCACGGTAATGAACGTGCGAGTGACGTGAATGGGTGCGGTAGCCAAACGCCTTCAGGGTTGCTGCATGAGATTTGTGTGGCATAGCTGGGTTCCGGTCAAAAAACCGGGCAGCCTACGCCTCGTTTGGGTCACTCAGGACACTGCTGGGGTGTCCGCCTTCAAAATGGAGTGCTGTCCGCCATCACCGTGGAACGGTGTCCGCGATGACGGTGGAACGCTGTCCGCCATCAGCATGGAATCGTGTCCGCCATCGCGTGGAATACGCAATCTGTTGGAACGACGCCGTCTGCTCAAGTAAGGACTGAACGCGTGAGGAATGCATTTGAAAACAGAAAAGGTGCGCGTCTTTTCAGACATCGGCCTCTAACTGGCCAGCGTGATTTGGTGTTAGTCAACAGCAAAAGGTTACCTAATTATTTCGTTCGAATGTAGCGACCGCACAACTCACCGGAGAGCTTTCGCCCACTAGAATAAGAGTGTGTCTGGCCTTTTGGGGTCAGGTGGTGTGCGGTGTGAGAGGTGCCCCTGGGACTGCAGTAACTTTTGCAGTAACTTTTTTGGGTCGCTTTGAAAACCCGCGCTGGATGCGGGTTTTCGGGAACGTTCGATTCCGCCCCAGGCCACCAAGTCAGCAATAAAAAGCCCGCTATTTAAACACTAGCGGGCTTTTTTTATTGTGTTGCCATGTAGCAGCCGTACCGGTTTGGTACCGTGTAACCATCCCCCTGCGCCAGCACACGCCACGAATGAACGGTATCAGCGATTGACGCTGGCTGCCAAAGTGGCGCGGACAGCCTGTCCGGCCGAGGGTGCGTCGTACCGTTGGCTCACCGCATCCAACTTCGCGATGAGCTGGTCAACCTGGGAAAGAAACACGTTCCGGCTGGCGTGCGGTTGCTCGATAAACATGGCGGCGCAATACTCGGCCAGATCTGTTTCGTCGGCTTGACGTCCCCAGCAGCGCACCTCACAGTAGATCAACAAGGCTAAGCGGCCAAGTTCGTCGTTTCGGCGTGCATGCTGCAATTCAGCAAGCAGATCATCCAGACGCAACTGAAGTTCAAGTGAGGTTCTCATATTGCAGTGCAGCATGAATTTGTGCACTGACAATCGCCTGACGTTGTTTCACATGGGCGTCATGCCCCCAGCCCGAAACAACGCAACAAAATGGTGGGTTTACAAGCTCATGGCTGGCCGCTGAGCCATCTGGGACCGCCACCGCAGCAGATGAGGATGGCGCTCATCGGGCCTGACCTTGACGATGCGGGCAAAGTCGATGGTCACGACCGCCGCGATGTCTGCCACGCTGAACTGCTGAGCTGCGACGAAGTCTTGCTCCCGGAGTTGGGCGTTCAGGTCAACCAGAAACTGCTGCAGCCTGGCCAGACCACGCTCGGCCAGTTGGGGGATTTGCTCGTAGTTCACCGGGCCCGGCAAGGCGCGGTGCAACATGGCGGCTGAACTGTTGCGAAAGGCCTCGGCGATCGGCAAAAAACCTTCGAACTCAATACGACCATGCCAGTCGGCAATGGCCGCCTTGTCCAGCGGCGTGATACCCAGCATGGGTGGCAGTGGAAAGCGGGCCTCCAGATAAGCCGCAATGGCTGAATTGCTGGTCAACACCACCCCCTCGTCGGTGCGCAAGGCGGGCACGGTGCACAGGGGGTTGATCTGTCGGTAAGCCTCACCAAGTTGCTCACCCGATCGCAAATCGACCTGCACAGTCTCGTGAGGGATGCCTTTCTCGGCGAGCAGGATGCGGGCCCGGCGCGGGCTGGGGGCGGTGGCACAGTCGTAAAGCGTGATCATGGTGAAGCTTGCAGTTTGTCCTGGGTGCGGGTGTCGAAATCGCTGGCCTCGTGACGTTCATGCAACTGCGACGCCAACGGTCCGCTGACGCGGTTGACCATGCGCCCACGCTGGACCGCCGGACGTTGGGCGACGGTGTCAGCCCAGCGGACCACATGGGTGTAGGCCTGAACCTGCAGGAATTCACCGGCGTCATAGAGCAGGCCTTTGACCAAGGCCCCATACCAGGGCCAGATGGCCATGTCCGCAATTGTGTAATCAGCCCCGGCCACATACGGGTGCTCAGCCAAGCGCCGGTTCAGCACATCCAACTGGCGTTTGACTTCCATGGCAAAGCGGTCAATGGGGTATTCCAGCTTGGTCGGCGCATAGGCGTAAAAGTGACCAAAACCGCCCCCCAGGTAGGGCGCACTGCCCATCTGCCAGAACAGCCACGACAAACACTCGGCCCGTTGGGCGGGCTCAGTGGGCACAAAGGCGCCAAACTTCTCGGCCAGGTACAACAGAATGGCGCCCGACTCAAACACCCTGACGGGCTCGGGACCACTGCAGTCCAACAGGGCCGGAATCTTGGAGTTGGGGTTCACCTCGACAAAACCGCTGCCAAATTGGTCGCCATCGTTGATGCGGATCAGCCAGGCATCGTATTCGGCACCGGTGTGGCCCAGCGCCAGCAACTCCTCCAGCATCACGGTGACCTTGACACCGTTGGGTGTGGCCAGGGAATACAACTGCAGCGGGTGCTTGCCCCTTGGCAGGGCGTGCTCGTGTGTGGACCCGGCGATGGGCCGGTTGATGCTGGCGAATCGCCCCCCGTTGGGCTTGTTCCAGACCCAGACCTTGGGTGGGGTGTAGGCAGAGGGTTCAGACATGGTGGTGTGGCTTTCAGAAGCTGACGATCCTGCATGGTATTTCAAGCGATGCCTGCATGCTGAAGGCGGGACGCATGAGACTGCTGGCAGCCATTTTGAGCCAGCGATGGTGCAAGCCTTTGACTCTGCCGGACCCGACATCCGCAGAATAAAGGCCGGACCAATCGGCACAGTGATCATCGTATGATGATCCGTTGCGGTGAACGGTACACCCGCACCGGAATCTTCGAGTGGGTCAGCACCCTGTGGGTTTCGCTGCCCAGCAACAGAGCGCTGACACCGCGTCAGCCATGGGAGGCCGTGAAGATCAGGTCGCAGCCTTGGGACTCGGCGGCCTGGATGACCCGTGCATACGGATGGCGGCCCACCAGCACCACCCGCTGGGTGTTGACCCTGACGGCGCTTGCCACGGCTTGCGCGGCGTCCAGAATGTTCTGGGCGGCGCTGTCCAGCCATTGATGAACCTCCTGCGTCAGGTGCGGGTTGCTGATGGCCCCCAGCCCGGCATACGCCGCAGGCGACGGCCATGCGCTGGACGACATCCTGCGCATGGCGGGCAAGGCAAGAGGCTAGCGTCAGCGGCAACTGGCGCGCTTGTCTGTCTCTGCGCTGGGTGCGGTGTTGTGGGCCATGCTGCGTGAGAGGGGTGTTGATGGCGTGACGTCAACTTCGGCCCCTCACTGGCAATGCTTCATTTCTGGGGCAAACGAGCAATCTCAACGTTGATCGCATCCCTCTGCGTCCTGAGCATTTGCGCAACAGACGAGTTCGCAGATACCAGTTCAGCCTGAAGCGCAGTGTCGTACTCTTTAGACAGCGACTCTTCACCTTGTCGCACGGCGGGGAGAGCATCCCGGTCGAGATCGGTTAGCCAATCCCGCAAAATCACCACGACTTTGTTCACCGTGCCCTGCAAGGAGGCATCGTCCTTCCCCGCATCGCGCCAACGTTCCAGTTCAGTCGCTTGCTCCGCTGCGTGCCGTTCGTGCATCGCGATGAGCCGAAGGATCACCGGCTGAATTTCGGGTTCAGCCCGCGCAGACATCTCCCGGTACCCTTTCAGTATGTCGTTCGTGGCGGTGTGAATGTCATGCAGTGCGTCAATCGGTCGAGTGCTCATGGTGTCTCCAGTGGATAAATTAAATAGATCGTCAAGTGCAGTGCCAGGCGCGTCCATCCGGTCAAGAACGCCGGCGACAGCATCACGAGGTGCCCGTTTCAGCGCATGACCTGCCGCACACAGAACTCAAGTCGGTGGATAGCAATTCAAGTTTCGCGGTCAACTATGAGGGTGTCTGTTCGACAACGTACATGGGTGATGCTGGCGTCGTTCCCGGCCAGGACCAGCATGACCTGCCGGTCAAATAGACCTCGGACGGTCGGTCATGTGGCGACGATTTCACGGATCGGCGTAGCCTGACTTCGACCAAGCTGCTAGGCGTTGTGCCCCAAGCCGGGTGTCTTCAATCGTTGAAAAAAATGGTGGTCCTTCAAAACGGCGTGTCGAGATCAGTGCACGGCGAATGCGCAGGCACGGGCCCATACTAGAAATCCATGACGGCACAGGTCTGTGCGTCGCTGTACGTCTCGACCACTTTTGCGCAATGGCGCCCGGCTCGTGGGCCAGCCCGGTGGGACCCAACCGCCGACGGGCGAGCTTATGCGCGCCAACCCACAGACACGGCTGGGCAGCAAGACTACCTTGGACCTCATGGGATGTACGCGGTCTCGGTGCTCAGGGTGACGCTCTCGTTTATCAGCCTATGGCCTGCGCACAAGGTCACAACAGTGCCTGCCAGGTGGCCGACAACGCGCTGAAGACAGCAACAGAATGGTCAAGGAGTGATGAATCATGATCACTGGTGGATGTGTTGTCGGACTCGGCTTGAGTCTGATGCTGAGTGCCAGTTGTTTTGCCGACGGCGCGGCGACGGCCAAAACCGGCGTCGGGGCCGCCCCGGCCTGCCAAACCTGTCATGGCCAGGCGGGCGAGGGTCTCGCGCAGGCTGGTTTTCCGCGCCTGGCGGGTCTGGGCGCGTCCTACCTGCAACGCCAGCTCGCGGCCTTCGCGGACGGTACGCGGGTCAACGCCGTGATGATGCCCATCGCCAAAGCCTTGTCAGCGGCCGACCGCGCCGAGGTGGCCGGGTACTACGCCGCATTGCCTGCGCCGACTGCGCCAGTCCCCACCCTGCCCGCTGCAGCGGCATCTGCCCCGGCGGCAGAAACGGGGCCTGCGCCGGTCGGCGCTACCCTGGCCACCCGTGGTCGCTGGGATGACAAGCTGCCCGCCTGCGACCAATGCCACGGCCCCGGTGGCCGCGGCGTGGGTTCGGACTTCCCCGCGCTAGCCGGACAGAGCGCGACCTACCTCGCCAACCAGTTGACAGCGTGGCAAACCGGGGCGCGCCCCCCCGGCCCCATGGGCCTGATGCCCATCGTCGCCAACAAGCTGTCTGAGGCCGAGGTGCGCGCCGTGGCAGATCACTACGCTGCGCTACCAGCAAGGACCTCACCATGATCACCACCCGTCAACGGCTTTATGGTGGCACCGCGCTGGCCGTGCTGGTGATCGTCGGTGGCCTTTATGCGGGCGGTGTGTTCGATGACCTTGGCCCGCAGGCCACCACGGGGGCCAAGCCATTCGCGCTCGCGCCTGCCCCGCCCGCCGCAGGGGCGTCGACACCACCAGCAGCGAATGACCTGGCGGGTGACCCGCCGCACGCCGAACTCACGGCGCCATCAGCCAATCCGGGCGTGCGCACAACTTTTCGACCCCCACCCGAGACCGACATGCCGCTGGGCGAGTTTGGTGACGTGATCCGTCGTGGCCGCGAGATATTTGTCAACACGCCCGCTGCCGCGCCCGCCTATGTCGGCAACAGCCTGCGCTGCGTCAGTTGCCACCTTGACGCCGGGCGGCTGGCGGATGCGTCTCCGATGTGGGCGGCGTTTGTGAGCTACCCCGCCTACCGCAGCAAGACCAAGAGCGTCACCACGTTCCAACAGCGCTTACAAGGCTGTTTTGAGTACAGCATGAATGGCCGCGCACCGCCGCTCGGCGCACCCGAACTGGTGGCGCTGGAGAGCTACGCCTACTGGCTCGCGTCCGGCGCACCGATCGACCCCAAGATGCCTGGCCGCGGCTACCCGGCGCTGGCCCCACCGGTGGACAAGCCTGACTACGCCCGTGGAGAAAAGGTTTACGTGGAAAACTGTGCGCTCTGCCACGGCAGCGATGGCGCAGGCCAGCGCACGCAAAACGGCTACGCGGTGTTCCCGGCGCTGTGGGGTGCGGACTCGTTCAACTGGGGTGCCGGCATGGGGCGCATCAGCACGGCGGCCACCTTCATCAAAGCCAACATGCCGCTGGGCCTGCCCAGCACGCTGACCGAGCAACAGGCCTGGGACGTGGCGCTGTACATGAACAGCCACGAGCGTCCGCAAGACCCGCGTTACACCGGCAGCGTGCAGGGCACGCAGCACAATTTCCACGCCACCGGGGATTCGATGTATGGCCACACGGTGGCAGGCAAGGTGCTCGGCGCCATCGGTGCGCCCAAGCCTTTCAAGCCGTTCAAGGCCAGCGGGCCCTGAGCACGCCGATCACAGCGCAAGGCGCCAACGGCGCCTCACCGGGGCGCATGACTTGCGTGTGCGGCACAGGTCGGCCATCACCGAACGGGCGCCAGCAGGTCATGGCGAATCCTGATGGACGCTGTGCCCGGTCTGGCGGGTGGACTGTGGTGCGGCCTCCGGTACCACGATCAGGCCGGACTCTTTGGGCGACTTACGCACTTTCAGTCGCCTGAGCCCCACGAGCACCAGCAGGATGAACACGGTGGCCAGCAGGGCCGTGCCTTCGCGCCCCAGGCCCGCCGACATGCCCACCGCCGCTGTGGCCCAGATGGTGGCGGCTGTGGTCAGCCCATGAATGCGGCGCTCGTCGCCCATCTTCAGCACCGCGCCCGCGCCGAGAAAGCCAATGCCGGCAACGATGCCCTGGACGACGCGGCTCAGCGCATCAAAGCCCATGCCCGCTTCGGCGGGAACCAGCACGAACAGCGCCGCACCCAACGACACCAGCATGTGGGTGCGCAGACCGGCATCGGCGTCGCGGCGCTCGCGGTCCCAACCGATCACCGCGCCCAGCAACAGGGCCACGGCCAGGCGTGCGGTCACCCGCGTGACCTGCTCGATCTGCAGCAGGTCAGAGAACTCGGCCCGCAAGGTGGCCGCGACGATGTCCCAGGCTGTCATGCCAACACCTTGCGCCGCGCCACCTGCCAGCCGAACCGGCCCACTGCGTTCGCAGCCCAGGCCTACGGCTGCGAGATGCCAACCAACGCTTCAGCCGTGGGCTGGATGTCGTCGGCTGCGACCGCAAAATCACCCAGTGACACAATGCCCACCAGGCGTTTGTCGCTGTTCACCACCGGCAGGCGGCGGACCTGACACCTGCTCATCATTTCGGCGCCTTTCTCCACGGTGTCGTCCTCATAGCACCAGATCACGTCTTCCGACATCACCTCGCGCACCAGGGTGTCGCCACCCTTGCCCTCGGCGACGGCGCGCACGATGATGTCGCGGTCGGTCACCGCGCCAATCATCCGGTCGTTTTCGCCCACGGGAAGCATCCCGCAGTCGGCGTCGCGCATCCGGGCGGCGGCTTCCTGCAGCGTCGCCTCAGGGCTGATCACTTGCACGTCGTAGCTCATCACGTCTTTGAGTTGTTGCATGTCTATCTCCTGGTTCAAGTGGTCTGCGCCATCAGTTCTTCCTTGCGGGCGAGCATGCGGGCACCCAGCTCGGCCATGTCGGCAGACGATGCCTTGGCCTTGGGGAACATTTCTTCCTGCTCTTCCTTGACGTGGTGCTTCACATACTCGGACAGCACCTTGACCTTGGCGTCGTACATCTCACCATCGGGCTCGACGCCTTCAAGTTGCGCGATCAGTTCCTTCACGCTGGTGTGTTCGACCATGGCTTCCGGCACCAGCAGCTTGTCCTTCAATGCCGCCTTCACGGCGGGGTAGAACACTTCTTCTTCGATCTGCGCGTGCACCGTGAGCGCCGCGCAGATCTCGGCGACCAGTGCCTTCTTTTTGGCGTTGGCGCGGGTCTTTTCAAACTCGGCAAACAGCTGGCTCACCGCCTCATGGTCGGCCTTGAGCAGGGCGATGGCGTCCTTCGGTGTGGCCTTGGCTTTGGCGGAGGCCGCGGTGGTGGGGGTGTTGGTCATGGGGCGTCCTTGGTGGGGTTGGGGGAGACAGGGGAAAGGTTGAGGTGAACAGCGCCATCCAAAGGGTGATCTGGATGGCGCCAGCGCATGCCCGGCGATGGCCGATGCGCTGTCAGAGCCTCACGCGATGTATGGCGGGCTCGAAGGCGTGCCAGGCAGGCGCTTGTCGTCGCTCACCCTGACTTCACCGGTGCTGGTGATGTCTTGCGCCCCGGCCTGTTTCATGATGTCCTTGACCCGGTCAACCACATCGCCATCGGTGGCGTGCACCGAGATCAGGATGTTGCCGGCCTTGATCTTGGCTTCGTACTGCTTGGCCTCAAACTCGGGGATCCCCATGCCGATCAGCGCCCCGGCAATGCCACCGATGGCGGCACCCACGGCCGCACCACTGAGGGCGGCCATGATCGGACCCGCCGCAATGAAGGGGCCGACACCTGGAATGGCCAGGGCGCCGATACCGGCCAGCAGCCCCAGCACGCCGCCAGTGACACCGCCCGCGCTGGCGCCAATGGCGGTGCCTTCGGGTGCCTTGGTGTTGTGCTCGTGCGCAAAATCACGGCTGCCCGATTTGTCCGGAAACAGCGCCGAGACATCGGTTTTGGGAATGCCCGCCTCATCCAGACGCTGAACGATGGTCTCCGCTTGGGCTTCGGTATTGGCCAGACAGATCACAGTTTTTGACATGATGGTTTCCTTTAAAAGTTACTTGACTTGCAATTGGTTGTCGATGCTTTTGACGCCCGGCATGGGTTTGACCAGCGCGCTGATCTTTTTGAGCTCAGCGGCTGACTCGACCGGGCCGCGCAGGGTCACTGCGCCATTGCGGGTGATGACCTTGATGTTTTGGGCATCGGTGGAGAATTCACCTTTCATCAAGGCCTGGCGAATCTCCTGGGTGACTTTCAGATCAGAGGCGTTGTTCATCTGATCCATCGGCGTCAAGGTTTTGCCGTCGCGGTCACGTTCGTTGATGCCGGTGTTGCTGGCATTGGTGTCACGTACCGCAGGCTTGTCGGTGGCGACGGTGTCGCTGGCTGCCATGGCCAGGTAGGGGGTCAGGGACAGGCAGGCTGCGAGAAGAAATGGTTTTTTCATGCGATAAACCTCATGGACAGGGTTGGAAAAAAAATCAGCCTGGCTTCAGGATGACTCGGGGTGCACCAGCGCTTGCAAGTTGGCTGGGCGGTGGGGTTTGCTGGACGTCGCTCACGGGCATCTCCTTGGGGGGTGGCGATGGGGACTGGCAGGGGTCATGCGGTTCGGTTCCATGGTGCTCAGGGGAAGCAAAATCCTGTTCACCGACGGTGCTGCCGCACTTCTCCTTGGCCAGGGGGGTGAGTTTTCGTTCTGGGCCACGTAGCGTCTGTACGCTGTGTCGCACTGGGGCAGGTGGTGCGCACGGCGCAAAGATGGGGTCGATGGGGGCGTGAATGCCAGGCAGGCGGACGCTCAGCCGGGCGGGCGAAAGTGGGCCCGTCGGCCACGGCGCTGTGCCAATGTGCGGTATCGAACTGTCCAGATGCTTCGTCTGACAGATATTGGGCCTGACTCGCCCCCATCCGGACGCCACCCCCTGGCGCCTTGGCCCCGATCCCTTGAACCGGAAAGACCCCTATTGATGACTCAGTCCGTCCAAGATCACATCCTTGCACTCGCTGCGACATCGCTTGCGAGCGAGCCCTCCAGCCCGCCATGGGGGCGGGACCAGCGCCCGCCCGAACCATCGGCAGGTCAACCCGCACAGAGCCACCGGACCATCTTCCTGTCAGACATGCACCTTGGCACCCGGTCGTCACGCGCCAGTCTGATCCTCGATTTTCTGGCGACCCATCACGCCGAGACGGTCTATCTGGTGGGCGATATCGTGGACAACTGGCACCCGATGTCGGGCAACTGGAAGCCCGCCCATCATCAGGTCTTGCAGCGTCTTTTCGATCTGCCGCGAACCGGTACGCGGGTGGTCTACGTGCCTGGTAACCATGATGACTTTTTTCGCAACTATGCTGGTCAGCGTGTGGGGGGTATCGAGGTTGAAATCGACGTTGTCCATCAGGCGACCGATGGACGCCGCTATCTGGTGACGCATGGCGACATTTGTGATCTTTTTTCAGTCAATTCACCGCTGTTGGAAAGGGCTGGCCGTTTGATGGAACGTATTGCAGTGGGGGTTGACGTGGCCCAACGGTCTATCTTGCGACGGGCTGGACAACCCGAATGGTTCGGTATCGAACGCGCCATCAGCCGCACCAGCGCCGCCATCCGGAAATACGATCACTTTGAGGAGCGATTGGCCCACCTGGCGAAATCGGGTGGGTATGACGGCATCATTTGCGGCCACTTTCATCACGCCGCCTTGCATGACGGTTTTGGCATCACCTACGCCAACTGTGGCGACTGGGCAGGCAGCAACACGGCCATCGTGGAGGATTTTGATGGCCGCCTGGACCTGGTTCGGGTGAGTGACCCCGCAGCCTGTGAAGCCGTGATGGCCACCCCGTTTGACAAGGAGGGCGAGCTGCCGCTCGCGATCTGACATGACCATGACGCTCACCGTCTTGCTGGCCGGGTTCTTCTGTGCCGTTGTGGGGCTGCACGCCGTGAGTTGCGCGCTTGTGGTGTGGCGATTGCGTGGATCAGACCCGTCTCAGGTGGCGGCCAACCATCCGCCGCTGAGCGTGATCCGGCCGGTCTGCGGCCTGGACCCCTACCTTGACGAGACCCTGGCAAGTTCTTTCAGCGATTTGGCCGGGGCCTGTGAGGTGATCTTTTGTGTGGCCCAGCCCGATGATCCCGCCATTCCTGTCATTCGTCGGCTGATCGCTGCCCATCCTGAGGCGGCGGCTCAGCTCCTGATCGGCATCGATGTCATCTCTGGCAACCCCAAACTCAACAATGTGGCCAAAGGATGGGCTGCTGCGCGGCACGACGCCATCGTGATCATCGACAGCAACGTCCTCTTGCCACGCGACTATGTGCAGACCTTGTTTGCAAGCTGGCGCCCTGATACCGGGCTGGTGACGTCGCCGCCGGTGGGCATTCGGGCCGAGGGGCTGTGGGCCAAGGTCGAGAGCGCCTTTCTCAACACCTATCAGGATCGCTGGCAAATGGCGTCGGACCAACTCGGCAACGGGTTTGCGCAAGGCAAGGTGCTTTTCTGGCGGCGCCACGTGCTGGAGGCGGCGGGCGGATTGGCCGCGCTGGGACGCGATCTCGCCGAGGATGTGGCCTCGACCAAGGTCGTGCGGGCGGCCGGGCTGAAAGTCAGGGTGGTGCGCCGACCGTTTCCGCAGCCTTTGGGGCGGCGCAGTTTTGGCGAGGTCTGGTCGCGGCAACTGCGCTGGGCGAGAGTCCGCCGCGATGGCTTTCCTGCGCTTTTTGCACTCGAACCGCTCACGGGCCTGGTTCCGCCGTTGGCCACATTGATCGCCCTGGCGCTGGCCGGTGTTGTCAGCACGCTTGTGGTGCCGCTTTTCCTGGGTTTTTGGTACGGCGCGGAATGGCTCGTTGCTCGCCAAGCCGATTGGCCCGCTACCCTTGCTGATGTTGGGGCGTGGCTCGTTCGCGATGTGCTGCTGCTGGCGATTTGGCTGGGCGCCTTCGCGGCCAAGGGGTTCGTCTGGCGCGGCAATGCCATGCAACCGCCGCCGATGCCCACGACGCATTGAACCGGCGATGACTGCCGCTGACACCGTCTTGCAGATGGTCCAGGCGCACGGGCTGTTGCTGCTGTTCCCGTTGGCGGTGATTGAAGGGCCGATCATCACGGTGGTTGCCGGCTGGCTGGCGCGGCTGGGCCACCTGTCGCTTGGCTGGGCGATGCTGGTGCTTGTCGTGGCGGATCTGGCAGGCGACAGTTTGCTTTACGCGCTGGGTCGCTACGGCCCCGGCAAGTTGCCGCCAAGGTGGCGCTCGGCGCTCGGCGCAACCGACACGCGAATTGCGCGGGTGGCGAAGCATTTCAGCCAACAGGGTGGGCGCACCCTGGTTGCTGCGAAGCTCACACATACTTTTGGGTTCGCCGTTCTGGTTGCCGCAGGGGTCAGCCGCATGTCGTTTTTGGCCTTCCTGGGCTACAACCTGGCCGGAACGATTCCGAAAACCCTGTTCTTCCTGATGATCGGCTATGCCGTTGGGGAAGCATACGCAACCATAGACAGCTGGATCGCCAGAGCTTCCCTGGGGGTGGCGGTCCTCGGCGTCGCCGCTGTGAGCATTTGGTACTGGAAAAAGAAAAGGGGTCGACCATGACATCCACAGCCCAGGATCACGAGCCGGTCCGGCGGCTGTCCTGCATCGTTCCCGCCTACAACGAGGGGCCGCGGATCAAGGCTGTTCTGGATGTGGTGGCGGCCCATCCGTTGATCGACGAGATCATCGTTGTGGATGACGGTTCGTCTGACGACACCGCGGCGCTCGCCATGGGCCGCGAGAAAGTGGTTCTGATTCGCCTTGCAAAGAATGGCGGCAAGACCCGTGCCTTGGCCGCCGGGTTGGCGCGGGCGAGAGGCACGCACCTGCTGCTGGTCGACTCCGATTTGATTGGCCTGGGAAGCAGTGAACTGACCGCGCTGATTCTGCCGGTGTTCAATGGACAGGCCGCCATGGCCATCAGCCTGCGTCGCAACGCGCCCAGGCTCTGGCACCTGGTCGGCATTGACTACATTTCCGGCGAACGGGTGCTGCGGCGCAGCCTGATTGCCGACCGACTGGCCGAACTCGATGCCCTGCCGCGTTTTGGTTTTGAGGTCTGGCTCAACCGGATCTGCATCGATGCCGCTGCTGGCCTGGCCGTGGTGGCCTGGGATAGCGTCGACAGCCCCATGAAGAGCCACAAATATGGCGCGCTACAAGGGGCGGTGGCCGACCTTCGGATGATGTCTGACCTGCTGCGCACCGCCGGGCCATGGCAACTGGTGCGCCAAATTGTTTCCATGAGGAAGCTGCGCGTCTGACCGCACCTGAGGCATCGGGCCACGCTCGCAGCGCCCGGGTTGAACCGGCCAACCCCGCGAAAAAGACGTCAGGGATGGTGTTTGGCGCTGACCGGCAAGGTGAAATACATCCGCGTCCCCTGGCCCGGCGTGCTTTGCGCCCGGATGCTGCCACCATGGGCCTGCACAATGCAGCGCGAGATGTACAGGCCCAAGCCCAGCCCCCGCCGGTCGTTCTTGCCGACCTGCCAAAACCGCTCGAACACGGCCTCCAGCATCGCGGCCGGGATGCCTTCACCGGTGTCTTCTACGCAAAATTCCAGCAGATCTCCCACGCGTTCGCAATGCAGTTTGACACTGCCCCCCTTGGGCGTGAACTTGATCGAATTGGCGATCAGGTTGGTGAGCACTTGCAGCAAACGATCGTGATCGAAGTCGGCCAGGCAAGGCGCGGGCACATGACGCACCGCCAGGGACACGCCCTTGGCCGATGCCGTGAGCTGGAGCGCCTCTACCGCCTCATCCACCAGTGAAGCCACGTCGCCCTCAACCACATGCATGGCGAGTTTTCCGGCATCGATGCTGGCGACATCCACCAGATCACCAATCAGACGGTTCATGCGCGTGCCATAACGCTCGATGCGTGCCGTCTCAACCAACAACTTCTCGCGGTCGCTGTGTTTCTCGAGTTTTTGGGCCAGAAACTGCGAACTCACCACGATGCCGTTCAGGAGATCGCGCAGGTCGTGCGCGACCATGCCCAGGAAATCGTCCCGGGTGGCCAGCGCGTCGTCTGAGCGGGCGCGCTCCGTGAGCAGGTATTGATCGGTGGCGTCGCGTTCATGCGGCAAGAGGCGCATCAGCATGCGGGTGCTCGCGCTGCGTTCCTGGCGCAGGGCTTCGTCTGCCGCAGCGCGTTCATCCAGCAAGGTGGCGTCTTCGAGCTCTCGGCCTTGCGCGATGACCGCTGGTGTGTCTTGCGGTGTCTGGTCGTCGACCGTTTTGTCGGCTTTTTCGCGGGCGGCCACAAGGACCGCGTCAGCGTTTTCCCGGGCATGCTCCACCACGGCGTCGGCATGCTTTTCTGTGGCGGCCCGGTTCGCCGTCATCTTTCGATCGGCTTCTATGCGTTCCTCGCGCAGGCTGACATCGGTCAGTTCGCGGTCCGGTGTTTCCTGAGGTGTTGCAGATGGCATCATTGAGCGGTTACTCCCTTCGCTGTCGTCGGATAAATTGGATCTGATGCCACATCGGTTGCCCGTCAGCGCAGACGCCATCAGGCAAAACGCCCTGATCAGCCTGCGGGTCCATGCCCCCCAGCCATCGGCGGCGCGGGGCACAGACGCCAGCCAGGGCGGCGCTGCGGCATCGGGGTCATGCGCATGGCAGGGCTTGACCAGGGGCACCCATCTCTGGTTGCGCCATTGGGCAACTCGCCAGGATGCCACTGAGCTCGGTCGTGGCCAGCATCACCATGGGGGAGCGTTCGGCGCTGGTCTGCGTTTCAGCTTTCAGCGGCTCAATGGGTGTGACGGACATCGCGGTTTCGTGGCGCCAAGCGGCAACGTTTCGCGAACCAACTAAAACGTAGGCCATAACAAGCCAATGTACGAGCGAATATTTTGCCAGTCTGTGCGCCTGCGAACGGACGCCACCCCATGAGTTGGTGCACTCACGCCGCTGTACATCACCAGGCCGTTGCTGGCGCACAGCTTGGACATCACCGACTCCGCCAATTCAGGATCTTTAAAAAAGACCCGCCGACAAGCCGGGGGCACCTGAAGCTTGGCCAGCTTTTTTCTCTTTCCAGCAGGCAGCGCCCAGCAGCACAACTTGCAGCTGATGGACAAAGTTTTCCCTCATCTCAGCTTCCAGCAAGGGCTGATCCGGGGGCAGGTCCAAAATCTCGGGCGCAGCGGCCAGCATGGTGGTGACGATCAGGCCACACACCATTTGCAGGCTGCTGGTCGGCATGTCGGGGTAAATGCCCAGGCGCCGAAAGTCCTGCGCCATCTCGTTGGTGAAATGGGTGACTTCGGTGCGGATGGCCAGCCGCAGGATGCGGCTACCGCCTGAGCGCTCGCTGGAGACAAACAGGAACTGCAAGCGGTTTTGCCGGACGTATTCGTCATACACCTGGACCGATCGGCGCACCATCGAGTTGGGCGCCCTGCCCACCTGGCGCGCTTCACGCAGCAGGCGGCGCAGGGTGACACCCATCTCTTCCACCAGCGCCAGCCCCAGGTCATCGGTGTTGCGAAAGTGGCGGTAAAAAGCGTTTGGAACGATCCCCGCTTCACGCGCAATCTCACGGATACCCAGACTGGTGAAACTGCGTCCCTCCCCAATCAGCGCCAGCGCCGCCTGCAACAAACTGGCGCGCGTCAGGTCTTTGCGTTCGCTGCGGGTCAGGGTGTCAGGGCGCTTTTTGGCGGGTGGTACGGTGGACATTTCTTGAAATGAGTGTACGAACGTAGTTTATCCCGTTCGCTTCATGAATCGAATTCTTCAAATAAATGCTCTAAAAATTGGCTTTCAACTCTAAACGAGAAAAGCAGCATGGACATTCAGTGTACGAATGTACACAATAAAATGCCATCCAGCCATGCCAGGACACCACCATGAATGCTGACAACCCTCTTCCCCCATCCGTTCGCTGGCTTGAAGCACGCATCGAACCCAACCCGGCCGCGGGGCACCCTCCACTGCCTGCGACGCTGCCCGACAGGATGCTGTTGCTGAGCGCGGACGCTGGCGTCACCGCAACCCTGTCCATGCTGCGCGATTTACAGGCGCGCCACTACCAGGGTGATGTGGTGTGGCTGCATGTGTGCCGCAACCCGGCCGAATTGAACCAGGCCCGTGCCTTGCAGCATGCCGCCGACAGCTACCCTGAACTCTCTTTGCTGGTCCATTTCGAGGACCGGGCAGGCCAGTTCTGCGCCGAGGCTCTCACGCTGGCCGTGCCCGATGTGGCCGAGCGCACCACCTGGTTATGCGGCCCCAGTGGCTTCGTCGACATGGTGCAAGCTTACTGGCGCAGCCACGGCTTGACCACGCCGTTGCACGTCGGGCGGTGTCTCACCGCCCCGACCCCAGCCCGCCAACCCGTCCCTGCATGACCTGCCACACCAGAGGCCCGAGACCATGACCACCTCCTCCAAAACACCCGCCGCCAGAACCCCCAAAACGGTCGTCAAACCAGCGGCGAAGAAGCCAGCAACCCGTGCCGCCGGCAAAACGGTGCCCAAGATCGCTGAGCAGCCCTCTTTGCGCTTTCACCACACCACCAGCCTGCGTGCCAAAACAGACGCGGTGCTCAACGCGCTGGAAGCCAAGCCAGAGGCGCCCAGGCACGGCGAAGCGATGGCCGATCTGGTCCACGAACTCATCGAGGCGGGCATGGACTACTATTTCTTCCAGGCGCTTAAGAAAGCGCAGACTGGCTTCGTGATGGAACAGTCAGCGCGGCTGGGCCTGAGTGGCGCGGTGCGCATCATCAGCTCCGTCAGCCGCCAATTCATTGAGCGCATGGACCGTGCGCAGCTTCTGATCGTGTCCCGGCATATTCGCGAGCTGTATTGACAGTTACCATTCAACAGAGCCCCCGCCGACAGCAACCATGCCGCTCTGAACGGACGGCAGGACGGTGGATGCGCGCGATGGCGTCGAGACAGCAAGGAGCAAGATGGAAGCAATCTGGTTGAAAAACTACCCACCGGGCATACCGGCCGAGGTGGATGTGTGTGAGTTCGCATCACTCAGGGATGTGTTGCAGCGCAGCTGCCAACGATTTGCCGATTTGCCCGCCTACAGCAACATGGGGGCGACGATCACCTACGCCGAGCTTGACCGCGCAAGCCGCGACTTCGCCGCCTATCTGCAAAACACGCTGGGGCTGCGCAAAGGCGATCGGGTTGGCCTCATGATGCCCAACCTGCTGCAGTATCCGGTGGCCTTGTTCGGCGTCTTGCGGGCAGGGCTGGTGGTTGTGAATATCAACCCGCAGTACACCCCGGCCGAACTCGAACACCAACTGAAAGACGCCGGTGTCGCGGCCATCGTGGTGCTGGAAAACTTTGCCCACACCCTGCAACAGGTGCTGGACAAGAACCCGGCGCTGTCCCTGACCGTGATCACCACGCAGGTGGGCGACATGTTCGGGGCGGTGAAAAAGCTGCTCACCAACCTCGTGGTGAAACACATCAAACACATGGTGCCGAAATGGACCCTTGCGGGCGCCACGCCGTTCAACGCGGCGCTGCGCGCGGGCCGAAAGCAGGATCTTGACGAGGTACCGCTCAGCCATGACGATTTGGCCTTTTTGCAGTACACCGGCGGCACCACGGGCGTGGCCAAGGGTGCGGCATTGACCCACGGCAACCTGGTGGCGAATGTGCAGCAAATGACGGCGTGGATGGCCCGTGACCTGGTAGACGGCAAAGAGGTGTTTGTCTGCCCATTGCCGCTGTACCACATCTACGCGCTGACCTCCACGCTGGTGTTCACGAAGCTGGGTGCGCGCACGGTTCTGGTGACCAACCCCAGAGACATGCCCGCCTACCTCCGTGACCTGAAGCGATACCCTTTCACGATCATCATCGGTGTCAATACGCTGTACCGGGCCTTGCTGGATGCGCCCGGGTTTGCGGAGGTGGACACCAGCGCCCTGAAAGTAACCAGTGCCGGCGGCATGGCCGTGCAGCGCGTGGTGGCTGAGCGCTGGAAACAGCGCACCGGGGTCACCATCATCGAAGGCTACGGCATGACCGAAGCGTCACCCATTGTCATCGCCAACCCGCTGGACAGCGAGGCATGGACCGGCATGATCGGCCTGCCGATGCCCTCGACCCAGGCCGCGATCCTCGACGAGGACGGCAACCCCCTGGCCACGGGCGAGGTCGGCGAGATCTGTGTGCGCGGCCCTCAGGTGATGCCGGGTTACTGGCAGTGCCCCGAAGAAACCAGCGAGGTGTTCACAGCCGACGGCTGGCTGCGCACCGGCGATATGGGCTTCATGGACGAGCAGGGTTATTTCAAGCTCACCGACCGCAAGAAGGACATGATCATTGTCTCGGGCTTCAAGGTCTTCCCCAACCAGATTGAGGACGTTGTCGCGCTGCATCCTGGTGTGGCCGAAGTCGTGGCCATTGGCGCGCAGGACGAGAGATCAGGAGAGGTGGTCAAGATCGTCGTGGTCAAGCGCGACCCCGCGCTGACCGAGCAGGAGGTGCTCGCGCATTGCCGTCAGCACCTGACCAGCTACAAAATGCCAAGAATCGTCGAATTCCGAAGCGAGCCCCTGCCCAAGTCCAACCTCGGGAAATTCCTGCGCCGCGAGCTCCGCGATGGCACGCAAGCCAATGCTTCAGCCCCTGTGGGGTTACTTGTGTGAGATTGGTGCCCATTCCGGGAATCGGACCCGGGACCTCTCCCTTACCAAGGGAGTGCTCTGCCACTGAGCCAAATGGGCAAACTGGAGCGGGAAAAGAGGTTCGAACTCTCGACCTATACCTTGGCAAGGTATCGCTCTACCAACTGAGCTATTCCCGCATTGTGATCATCTTGGCGGAGTGGACGGGGCTCGAACCCGCGACCCCCGGCGTGACAGGCCGGTATTCTGACCAACTGAACTACCACTCCGCAACAGACCCTGTCTCAAACTCTGGCTCCTCGACCTGGGCTCGAACCAGGGACCTACGGATTAACAGTCCGGCGCTCTACCAACTGAGCTATCGAGGAAAATGCGTCAAAAGAAAAACCCGTCGCGAAACGGGTTTTTAAGCGACCCCAAGAGGCCGAACAGGCCGGTATTCTAGCGAGCGAAAGCGCACAACTCGGCTGTGTGATCCCCAGATTCGCAAAAAAATGGGCTGGCGAGGTCGGCGGGGTCATGCCAAACGTCGGGCGCCAACCCGACAAGCCGCCAAATGGACGCGTAAGCGGCCATTTTTCAGGGGCAGCCTTAGCTTGACCCGCCTCAGTGCGAGCGCGCCACGGCCAGGCGTCGCACCACCGCCACCAGACGGTCCACTTCCTCCCACGTGTTGTAGAACGCCAGCGAAGGTCGCACCGTGGTCTCCAGCCCCATGCGCCGCAGAATCGGTTGGGCGCAGTGGTGGCCGGTGCGCACCGCAATGCCTTCTTCGTTGAGCGCTTTACCGACGTCCTCGGTGCTGTAGCCCGCCAGCACAAAGGACATCACACTGGCTTTGTCTGCCGCCGTGCCCACCAGCCGCGCACCGGGGATGGCACCGAGCTGTTGCATGCCATAGGCCAGCAGCTCGTGTTCGTAGCGGCCGATGTTGTCGATACCGATCCGGGTCACGTAGTCAATCGCCGCGCCCAGCCCGACCGCGTCGGCGATGTTGCCAGTGCCCGCCTCAAACTTGTTGGGGATCGGCTGGAACACGGTTTTCTCGAAGGTCACGTCGGCAATCATGTTGCCCCCGCCTTGCCAGGGTGGCATGTCTTCCAGCACCGCCCGTTTGCCCCACAGCGCCCCAATGCCGGTGGGCCCAAACACCTTGTGCCCGGAGAACACAAAGAAGTCCGCGCCGATGTCCTGCACATCCACCTGCATGTGCGACACCGACTGCGCCCCGTCCACCAGCGTGATCGCCCCGGCGCGGTGCGCCATCTCGACGATTTGCTTGACCGGAACGACCGTGCCGAGCGCATTCGACACCTGCGTGACGGACACGATCTTGGTGCGGTCATTGAGCAACTTGGCGTACTCGTCCAGCAGCACCTGGCCGGTGTCGTCCACCGGGATCACCCGCAGTTTGGCCCCTTTGCTGGATGCGAGTTGTTGCCACGGCACGATGTTGGCGTGGTGCTCCAGGTGGCTGACGATGATCTCGTCACCCTCGCCCACATGCTGCCCACCCCAACTTTTGGCCACCAGGTTGATGGCCTCGGTGGTGCCGCGCACAAAGATCACCTCGTTGACATCTGGGGCGTTGAGGAAGGCCCGCACCTTCTCGCGTGCACTCTCGTAGGCATCGGTTGCGCGGGCTGCCAGTTCGTGTGCAGCACGGTGGATGTTGGAGTTCTCGTGGGCGTAGAAGTGCGCCAGGCGGTCTATCACCGATTGCGGCTTTTGCGTGGTGGCGGCGTTGTCAAACCAGACGATCTGACGGCCGTTCACGCGCTCCTGCAGGATCGGGAAATCCCGCCGGATGGCGTTCACGTCAAACGGCGGATGTTGACCGGCACCTGCGGCAGGAACCGTCGCGTGCGGCGCAGGTTTGGCGGGGGTGACATAGCCGTTTGGCAACACCACCGAATCCACAAAATAGTACTTGGGTTCGGTACTGACCACCCCGGCCGGTGCGGGCGCTTGGGTGCTTGGCGCCGCAGGCGCTGCGCTCAGTGTTGTCGCAGATGTGGGCAGTGACGGCGTGTCGGCAAAGTAGTCTGCCACCGGTGCATTGACAGGTTGTCCTCCCGCAGACGGGTGCCCAAAACTGTCGCTGACAAAGTAAAACGGCGACGCTGCGCCCGTCGCCGGGTGGCGCGAAGCTTCAGAGGCCGAAGCGCCTGATGCTTCAGGTACACCCAGCACACCGCTGCCAAAGCGGGGCTCGTAGGCGGGCAACTGGGTCACCACGGTGTCTGGCAGGCCATTGCCCGCCTGGGCGTGCGGCAGCAGCGACGGTGCCCGGTGCCCCAACGACAGAACCGGGGTCGGCGATGCCGGCAGCAGGTTGGTGCCAGGCACCTGACCTTGTGGAATGGGTGTGCCCGGCACACCGGGTCCGAAACCGGCCGGGCTCACCAGGGGTGAACCCGCAGGTGCCAGATTGACCGGCGCCTGCACACCTGGCGCGCGGGCCTGCTCACCGGGCAGCGCACCAAACAGCGCGGAGGCCATTCTGGCAATCAGCGCCGGGTCAAAGGGTGGCGCAAAGGGTGGCGACAAGCTGGCCCGCGACGGTGCCTGTGCCCCCGTGGAAGGGGTTGAAGCGATGGTCATGACAGCTGCTTATTTGTAAGTGTCGGCATAGTCGTGGTACTTGCCGATTTCCACATCGTCCAGCACCGCCAGCGCATCCGGCGTCAGCACGGCCAGGGAGCAATACAGCGAGATCAGGTAGCTCGAAATCGCCTGGTCGTTGATGCCCATGAAGCGCACCGACAAACCCGGGCTTTGTTCACCCGGCAGGCCCGGCTGGAACAGACCAATCACGCCCTGGCGCTTGTCGCCCACGCGGATCAGCAAAATCTTGCTCTTGCCATCGGCCACCGGCACTTTGTCCGAAGGAATCAACGGCACACCGCGCCAGGTGATGAACTGCGAGCCAAACAGGCTCACCGTAGGCGGCGGTGTGCCACGGCGGGTGGCTTCACGGCCAAAGGCGGCAATCGCCAGCGGGTGGGCCAGGAAGAAGGCGGGCTCTTTCCAGACCTTGGTCAGCAGCTCGTCCAGGTCGTCCGGTGTCGGCGCGCCACTTAAAGGGAAGATGCGTTGCTCGTCCGTCACTTGCGACAGCAGGCCGTAGTCCGGGTTGTTGATGAGTTCACTTTCCTGGTTTTCCTTGATGGTCTCAATCGTCAGGCGCAGTTGCTCCTTGATCTGGTCGTGCGGGCTGCTGTACAGGTCGGAAATGCGGGTGTGCACATCCAGAATGGTGCTGACCGCGTTGAGGAAAAACTCACGCGGCTTTTCGTCGTAGTTGACAAAGGTGCGCGGCAACTGGTTCTCGGTCTGGCGCGCGGTGCACGTCACCTTGATCGATTCCGGGTCCTTGACGGTGTTGAGGCGGAAGATACCGGCTTCGACCGGCACCCACTGCAGCAAATGCGTCAACCAGCGGGGCGAAATGGTCGAGAGCTGCGCCGTGGTTTTGGTGGCGTTGGCCAGTTGGCGTGCGGCGTTGTCGCCCAGTGTGGTGTGGGTGGTGTGTTTGGTCATCGTGGACTCCAGGACAGGTTAAAAAATAAAACAAAGCGGTGGCTGCGCCTGACGGCTTGAGCCGCCAGAACGGGTGTCAAAACTGCTGAAGATGGGGTTGGCAAACAGGGTGGTCCGGGCTCAGCCTCCCACCGACTCGTGGAGCGCCCGCGCCTGGGTGATCACCGCCCCGGCGGGCACGTCGTGTGTCACCCACACATTGCCGCCAATGCTGGCACCCCGCCCGAGGGTGACGCGCCCCAGCACGGTGGCACCCGCGTAAATCACCACCTCGTCCTCGACGATCGGATGCCGGTCCCGGCCCTTGATGGGCTTGCCCGCCGCATCGGTCGGGAAGCTCTTGGCCCCCAGCGTGACGGCCTGGTAAATCCGCACACGCTCCCCAATCACGGCCGTCTCACCAATCACGACCCCCGTGCCGTGGTCGATGAACAGGCCCGCACCAATCTTGGCCCCCGGGTGGATGTCGATGCCGGTTTGCCCATGCGCCAACTCGGAAACAATGCGCGCCAGCAGCGGCACGCCCAGCACATAGAGCTGATGCGCCAGCCGGTGGTGGATCATGGCCAGAATGCCCGGGTAACACAGCAGCACCTCATCCACACTGCGCGCCGCCGGGTCACCCTCAAAAGCGGCCAACACGTCGGCGTCGAGCAGACTGCGGATCTTGGGCAGGGCCAGCGAAAAATCCTGCACCAGCTTCACCGCGTCGGTCTCCATGCCCAAGGCGTTTTGATAAGGCTGGTGTCGCACCGCATAGTGCAGCTCCAGGCGCACCTGCACCAGCAGCGCGTGCAAGACACTGTCGAGCGTGTGGCCCACGTAGAAGTCTTCACTTTCCTGGCGCAGGTCGGCGGGCCCCAGGCGCATCGGAAACAGCACGCCACGCAGGCCGTCGATGATGTGGGCCAGCGCCTCGCGTGAGGGCAACTCACGGCCACCGGGTTCGGTGGAGCGCTTTTGCGACGCGCGCCAGCGTTGGCGCACGTCGGCCAGCTCTTCAACAACCTGTTTCAACTCAAACACGGGTGGCCGAAACTCACCCGGACGCAGGGCGATGACGCTCATAGGTCTGTCCTTCGTGGTGGGGGTTAATCCTGGACCCAGGGCAGGTCATGGGCGCGCCAACCGCCCAGACGGCCACGGTGCCGTTGGTCGTCGATCTCGCCTTCAAAGCCTTCGAGCACGTTGAAGACCTTGGTGAATCCAGCCTTGGCAGCTGCTTCGGCGGCCAGATCGGAGCGTTTGCCACTGCGGCACAGCAGCAGGACGATGGCATCCTTGGGTGCCTTGGCCTCCAGCTCACGCACAAAGCGCGGGTTGCGCGTCAGGGCCGTGCCGCTGGCCCAGGCCACATGCAGGCTGCCGGGCACGTGGCCGACAAACTTGCGCTCTTCGGTGGTGCGCACATCCACCAGCAGCGCCTCACCGGCTTGCACCAGCGCCCAGGCCAGTTTGGGGGGAACCCCTCCGGCATAAGGCAGGCCGGTGGCCCGTGCGAGGTCCCGCACGGTGTTCAGTTCGTCGATTTGTGGGCTGACTTCAATGACATCGCTCATGGTTTGATCCTTGGTCTTGGCAGGTGGTTGCTGGTGGTGAACTGGCCTGAATCCGGTGGGTTCCACACCGTCAGCCCTCGGCCCCAACGCTGGCCCACCCCCACCGCGCCAGCCGGGTTGGCGGCGTTGGCCAACCCGGGGCGGCCAGAATCCTGGCCGTTGCCAGGGAGCGAAGAAGACATCGGGAACAGGTCATACAGGCTGGGGTCCGTCGTGAAACAAGCGGGCCGCATCGCCGCCCGCGCTGGAATGAACTGTCCCGCATGGCGCACGCCATGCCAACGAAGAATTCCGCATAAGCAAACGCGAAATGCGTCCTTCCGGGCGGCTGGGCGCCTGGCTAGCATCCGCCGGGTTTGTCGTTTCCGAGACCACCATGCCCAGTCCTTACAACCCGCATTACGACCCGCTGGTGTCAACCAGCCCCGGCGTCGGCAGTGCCCATGCCCCCACCTACTGGACCGCCACCGCCGGTCTGCCTCCCCAAGACGATGGCCCCATTGACGCCGACCAGGAGGCCGAGGTGGTCATCATCGGCGCCGGATTAACCGGCATCGCCACCGCGCTCTACCTGGCGCGTGAACATGGCATCCAGGCGCGGGTGTTGGAGGCCAACCAGACCGTCTGGGGCTGCTCCAGCCGCAACGGCGGCCAGGGCCAGAACGCCGCCGGACGCCTGTCCCGCTCTCAATGGATCGAACGGTGGGGGCTGGATGTGGCCAAACAGCTTGATCACGAGGTGCGCACCGGTTACGAGAACTTCTCTGACCTCACGCGCCAGATCGACTGTGACGCCTACGCGGGAGGCCACCTGTATCTGGCGCACCGGCCCGAGAAACTGGCCTACCTGCGCAACGAGGCGACGGTGCGCCGCGAGGTGTTTGGTTACGACACCCGCCTGCTGAGTGCTGACGATCTACACCGCGACTATTGCGACGAGCGCGATGCCGTGGGTGCCATGCTGGAGGCCGAGGGCGTTGGCATCCACCCGGTGAAGTTGGCCTACGGTCTGATGGCCCAAGCGCGCGCACTTGGCGTCAAGTTCCACCCAGCCAGCCCGGTGCAGGGCTGGCAAACGGTGGGCGGCGTGCATCACCTGCGCACGCCCGGCGGCACGGTGCGGGCGAAACGGGTGGCGGTGTGCACTGGCGGTTACACCGGGCAGGGATTACATCCGCAACTGCGCAACAAGATCATGCCGATCCTCTCCAACTCGGTGGTGACCCGGCCCTTGACCGATGCCGAGATTGAGGCCACCCGCTTCCAGACCCGCCTCTTCCTGACCGACACCCGCACCCTGCGGTTTTATTACCGCCTGTTGCCCGACAAACGCCTGCAGATTGGCAGCCGCAGCGCCATCCATGGCGCGGATGCGTCGGCACCCCGCCATCTGAAGTTACTCACCGACGCGATTGCGCGCAAGTTCCCGCCGCTTGCAGGCATTGGCATCGACTACTCGTGGTGGGGCTGGGTCGATGTCAGCCACGACATGATGCCGCGCATCACCCAGCCTGACCCGGCCCAGACCATCTGGTATGCCCTGGGTTATGGCGGCAACGGTGTGGCTTTCTCGACCTGCGCGGGCAAGCGGTTGGCGCAGCGGGTGGCAGGCAAGGACGCCGGGCAGGAGGTCTTCAAGCTGCCCATCTACAACGCACCGCTTCAGGCGCCGAACCTGTTCGGCGTGGTGCGCTCACCCGCGTTGGCGCCGTTTCGTCGTCTCGGGCAGCGCATCCTCTACCGGTGGTACCACTACCGGGACGAGCGCTGACAGCTCACAGGCGACCTGCCCGACACGTTGGAGCGCGTCTTCAAACCGGGCGTTCGCAAGCTGGCCGTAGTTCAGGCGCAGGCAGTGGCAAAAACGCCGGTCAGCTGAAAACAGGTGGCCGGGCGCGATGCTGATGTGTGACGCCAGTGCCCGGCGTTGTAATACCAGCGTATCCACCTGCGCGGGCAATTCCAGCCACAGGAAATAGCCGCCTTGTGGCCGGGTGACGCGGGTGCCCGCCGGAAAGTGCGCGGCAATCACCTTCAGGGCGACCTCCTGTTGTTGGGCCAGACTGAGCCGCAACTGGCGCAAGTGGCGCTCAAACTGGCCACCTTGCAGGTAGTCTGTGATCGCCAGCTGCGACGGAATCGCGCTGGACAACGTGGTCATCAGCTTGAGACGCTGCACCTGCCGGGCAAACCGGCCTGCTGCAACCCAGCCCACCCGGTAACCAGGTGCCAGGTTTTTGGAGAATGAACTGCAGTGCAGCACCAAACCGTGCTGGTCATAGGCCTTGGCGGGCGCCGGGCGGTTCAGGCCAAAGTACAACTCACCGTAAACGTCGTCTTCGATCATCGGCACCTGATGTGCGGCCAGCAGCTTGACCATGGCCTGTTTGCGTGCCTCGGGCATCAGGCTGCCCAATGGGTTCTGGAAGTTTGGCATGAACCAACAGGCTTTCACCGGGTGAGCCTGCAACACCGCCGCCAGCGAGGCCAGGTCGATGCCGTCACGCGGGTGGGTCGCCACCTCGACCGCGCGCAACTTGAGCCGCTCCAGCGCCTGCAGCGCCGAATAAAACGTGGGCGCCTCCACCGCCACCAAATCACCGGGCTGGGTGACCGCTTGCAGGCACAGGTTCAGGGCTTCCATTGCACCGTTGGTAATGACCACCTCGTCCATGGCAAGCTTGGTGCCGTTGCTGGCATACCGCAGGCTGATCCATCGGCGCAGGCGCTCGTGGCCCTGGGTCAGGTCTTCCACCAGACGTTCGGGCGCCAGTTGCCGCATCGCGGGTGTCAGGCAACGCGCCAGTTTGTCGAGCGGGAACAACGCCGGGCTCGGAAAGGCCGAACCCAGCGGCACCACGTCGGGCTGGCGGGTGGACTCCAGCACCTCAAACACCAGATCACTGATGTTGACCGGGGTGGCGTCTGCGCCGGGCGGCGCGGTGCTTGGCTCGGCCTGCAGCGGCTGGGCTTGTGTCTTGACGTAGTAGCCAGAACGCGCGCGCGCCTCGATCAAGCCCTGCGCTTCCAGCAGGTAATAGGCGGCAAACACCGTGGTCGGGCTGATCTGGCGGCTGGTGCTGGCCTGGCGCACCGACGGCAGCCGGTCACCAGGGCGCAAGGTCTGGGCCTTGATCAGCCGGGCGATGTCCTGCGCATAGTGTTCGTAACGTTTCATGGACTCAACTGATATGGTTTTTTTCTCAGAAACTGAATCTACCATTTCAGATGCGCCTGCGGCATCCTTGATGTATGTCACGAAAGACCATTCCCATCCTGCCCATTGCTGACAGCGCCACCGACGGTGGCCTGTTTGTGATGGATGCCAAAAACAAGATTTATGTACGTGCCGTCACCGGCCGGTTTGCCGCCTGGCGCTGGGCGGCGGTGTGGCTGACCCAGCTGGTGTTTTACGGCCTGCCCTGGTTGTCCTGGAACAACCGTCAGGCGGTGTTGTTTGACCTGGGGCAGCAGCGCTTTTACTTGTTTGGCCTGGCGTTGTACCCGCAAGACCTGATTTACCTAGCGGTGTTGTTGATGCTGGCCGCCTTGCTGCTGTTTTTTGTGACGGCGGTAGCTGGGCGCATCTGGTGTGGTTTTGCCTGCCCACAGACGGTCTATACCGAGATTTTCCTGTGGGTGGAGCAGCGCCTGGAAGGCAGCCACCACGCCCGCAAACGGCTCGATGCCATGCCCTGGACAGCTGAAAAGCTGGCACGCAAGGGCGGCAAACAGGCGGCCTGGCTGTTGATCAGCCTGTGGACTGGTTTCACCTTTGTCGGCTACTTCACCCCGATCCAGTCCCTGGGCGCGGCAGCCCTGGCCTTGGCCTGGACCCCGTGGCAGCTGTTCTGGGTCGGTTTTTATGGCCTGGCCACCTATGTCAATGCGGGTTATCTGCGTGAGCAGATGTGCAAACACGCCTGCCCCTACGCCCGCTTTCAGGGCGCGATGATGGACCGCGACACCTTGGTCATTGGTTACGACACCGCCCGTGGCGAGTCACGCGGCGCACGCTCGCGCAGTGCCGACCCCAAGGCGCTGGGCCTGGGCGACTGCGTCGACTGCACCCTGTGTGTGCAGGTCTGCCCGACCGGCATTGACATCCGCGACGGTTTGCAAAGCAACTGCATTGGCTGTGCCGCCTGTATTGACGTGTGCGACACGGTCATGGACCAGATGAATTACCCCAAGGGTCTGATCCGTTATTCGACCCAGAATGGCCTGTCCAACGGCTGGGACCAGCCGACCCTGCGCAAGCGGGTGTTGCGCCAACGGGTGCTGATTTACGCGGCTGTGCTGTTGGCAGCGGTGCTGGCCTTTGTGAGCAGTGTCGCCCTGCGCAGCCCGATGCGGGTGGATGTGGTGCGTGACCGCGGTGTGATGGCCCGGGTGGTGAACGATGGCGCGGTGGAAAACGTCTATCGCGTGCATGTCATGAACGCCACCGAAGAAGTTCAGCGCTACCGGGTGGCGGTACTGGGTCACGCCGGTTTGTCCCTTGGCGAACCGCTGGAACTGGCATTGGGTCCGGTCGAGGCCCGCACCGTGCCCCTGCGTGTGCGCCTGCCGTTCACCGACGCCAGCAGCCTGGCCGGGCAGACCTTGCCGATCCAGCTGGAGGTCACGCAGCTTGGGTCAGATGAAGAGCAGGCCCGGGTGCGTGAGAAAACCACCTTTCATGTGCCGCAGTGAGGCTGCGGCACGCTTAGACCAGCCAACCCGGCTCAGACCAGGCTGCTGCTGGTGCCTGACGCCAACTGCCCCAAGGCTCGCTCCAGCGCCGAGCGGCTCGGCATTTCGACAAACAGGCAAGGTTTGCCAGTGCGTTTGCAATGCTCCTTGACGCGCCAGTAGGCGCCATGGCTGACACACGCCACCTGGCAAATCACCACATCGGCCGCCTGCAACTGGTTGTTCAGGCGGCTGGCCTTGTCCTCTTCACCGCCGTCGTGGTGCATGAACCTGGCGCCCCGGTGCTCGATCACCTGCCGGTAGATGGGAATGCCCTGGGTGCGGCCACCGACACACAACACGGCGCGGTCGGTCAGGTCCACCAACAAGGGCGCAGCGCTGTCCTGCCCCGCATCCGCTGTGCCCTGGGAGCGGCCTGGTTTGTGCGGGCTGGGGGTGTTGGTATTGAGTTCTGCCTCCCGGCGCAACTTGCGCATCAGCAGCTTTTCGTTGTGATCGGCCAGCCGCTGTTGGCCCGCGATCTGACGCTGACGCAAGCGGGCTGCGGCATCGGTGGCTGGGGCGGTCACACCCTGGGTGCGCGCCAGATCCCGCTCGGCCTCGGTGCGGATCAGCTTGGCGCGTAGGTCGGCGTATTGAGCCCGCCAGGCCTGCTGCGCTGCGGCCTGTTCCGTCGCCTGGGTTTGCAAGCGTTGTTGGGCCGCTGCAAGCTCCAGGGTCAACCGCTGGTTCTCGGCCAGCACCTCTTTGAGTCGGGAGGCATCGGCGCGCGCTGCCAGCCCGGTCTGGTGTTGCCACATGTGCACCTGGCCCAGCACCTGGTTCTCCAGTTCGGCGGTGCAGCGTGGGTGGGTCAGCACCGCCCAGAAATCACCGGCCCAATCACCGTTCAGGCTGGTTTGTGCCCAGTTTTGGGCCAGGGCGTCGGTGGTCTTGATACGTTGTAATTGCTGGATCTGCCGGGCATAACGCCGGTCAAGTTCGCGCTGAAGTTGCTCGGCCAGCGCCGAGCGGCTGTGGCAAGCCTGAAGCACCTGGCTGTGCACCTCGTAGTCTGAGCAGCCATCGACAGGTAGCCCTGACTTGCGCGCCAGTTTTTGCAGGTCGGCCAATACCAGGCAGACACCGGTGATCGGGCAGGCGGCGCTGTGCCCCATGTCCCAGAGCCTGCGCCGAGCCGATCCGCTCACCGGCTCAGACGGGACCGCTGGTGGCGGTTCTGCCATCGCGTTGTCGGCACTGGCGCGGTCGTACCGCATCACATCACCGAGACATGTCGCTGCACTATGGACATGCACACGCGTGAGCGCGTGGTTCCGGTGCCATTGTTCTGATTGGTGAACCTGATTGCTGGTCAAAAAGGTCATCGTGGGGTCCCTGCGTGAGTCAATGGATGCCCCATGCTAGAGACCGAAGCAACCCGCCACAACGAAGAAAATCACGCAAGCACAGGCGTCGATGATTTGCGCATGAGCTTATGCCTGGAAAACGGCTTCCAGCCAGACAACGGTTTCGGGAACGGACATCGGGATCAAGCCAGACAAAACATCAGGCCGGACTGTAGCAAGGCCTGCTGGCGCGTTTCCCAGGGGTTCAGCGTCCTGACCGGTGGTCTGTGCGAATCATGTCCACCGCCTTCTCGGCCAGCATCACGGCTGCAGCATGGGTGTTGCCCGACACCAGGGTGGGCATCACCGAGCAGTCCACCACGCGCAGGCCCTGGACGCCGTTGACCCGCAACTGGGGGTCGACCACCGCCGTGGCATCCACCCCCATGCGGCAGGTTCCCGCCGGGTGGAAGATGGTGGCGCCGTGCTGGCGGCAAAAGGCCAGAATCTCGGCATCGGTGTTGACCTCGGGGCCGGGTTTGACCTCACGGCGCACCAAGGGGCTCAGGGCGTTGCTGGCGGCGACAGCGCGCGCGGCCTTGACCGCAGCCACCACGGTGCGTTGGTCCAGCTCGGTGCTCAGGTAGTTGGGCGAAATCTCCGGTGCCTCCAGCGGGTCGGCGCTGCGGATGCGGATCTGGCCGCGCGACTCGGGGCGCAACTGGCACACCGACAGCGTGAAGCCCGAATACGGGTGCACCTGCCCACCCGCCATGTCAGCCGATAACGTGGCCACATGGAACTGGATGTCAGGCGTCGGCGATTCGTCGGGCAGGGCTCGCATGAAACAGCCGCCCTGGTTGATGCCCACTGCCAACGGGCCGCTACGCTGCAACAACCATTGCAGGCCGATCTTGAGCTTGCCCAGCCACGCGTTGAGCTGGTCGTTGGTGGTGATCGGCTGGCTGCATTCAAAACCCAGGCGAATCTGCAGATGGTCCTGCAGGTTGCTGCCGGCTTCGGGCGCATCGTGGATCAGCGGGATGCCGTGTTGTGCCAGCAAGGCTTTGGGGCCGATGCCTGAGAGCTGCAGAAGCTGCGGTGACTGCACCGCACCGGCGGCCAGCAGCACCTCGGTTGTGCATCGTGCCTCTTTGATCACACCGTCCTGGCGGTAGCGCACACCCACGGTGCGTTTGCCGTCGAAGATCAGCCCGGTACCGTTGGCATTGGTCTGGATGCTGAGGTTGCGGCGTCGCCGTGCGGGCTTTAGGAACGCGGTGGCGCTGCTGCAGCGCCAGCCCTTGAAGGTGTTGAGCTGGTAGTAGCCCGCGCCGGTCTGCTCTGCGCCGTTGAAGTCGTTATTGCGGGGCACACCAAGTTCAGCGGCACCCTGGATGAAGGCCTCGATCAGCGGGTGGGTGGTGCCGATATCGCTCACTTTGAGTGGCCCGCTGGCGCCGTGGTACTCAGAGGCGCCGCGCTGGTTGCCCTCGGAGCGTTTGAAGTAGGGCAACACATCGGCATAGCTCCAGCCGGTGTTGCCCAGGCTGGCCCAGTGGTCGTAGTCCTGCCGCTGGCCACGGATGTAGATCAGGCCATTGATGGCGCTGCAACCACCCAGGGTTTTGCCACGGGGCCAGTAGATGCGCCGCCCGGCCATGGTGGGCTCGGGTGTCGTTTCAAAACGCCAGTTGTAGGTGGCGCTCCACATGGTTTTGCCGTAACCGATGGGCAGGTGTAACCACAGAGAGTGGTCGGGTGGCCCGGCTTCGAGCAGCAGCACCCGTGTGGCCGGGTCTTCACTCAAGCGGCCCGCCAGCACACAGCCGCTGGAGCCTGCACCCACGATGATGCAGTCAAATTCTGGGGGCATGGTGAATCAAACGAAGGCGTTGGCAAGTGGCGTCATGGCGCTATATTTAAAATAGCTATTAGCCCTCTATTCATGAGGGCTAGAGGCCAAAATAGCTTGTAGACCTTGCGCCTGTGGTGCGCCAAACGCTCACACGTAGTCCTTGTACTTCTCCAGAAAACGCACCGGCTTGGACAGCGCGTCGCGGCGGAACGGGTCACCCAGCTCCTGGGTCACCAGAATCTCGATCACCGTGGTTTTGCCCTGGTTCATCTGCGCGTCGACAGCGCGTTTGAGCGCGGGGCCAACGTCTTCGAGCCGGTCCACCACCACCCCTTCGGCACCCATGGCGATGGCGATGCCGGCAAAACTCGGGTTGTCCAACTCACCGGCGACAAAACGGCGGTTGTAGAAGTCCACCTGGTTTTTCTTCTCGGCACCCCATTGCCGGTTGTGGAACACCACGGCGGTGACCGGAATGTCGTGGCGCACGGCGGTCAAGATCTCCGACATGCTCATGCCCCAGGCACCATCTCCCGCATAGGCCACCGCCGGGCGATCCGGCGCCGCGCGTTTGGCGCCGATGATGGTGGGCAGCGCATACCCGCAGTTGCCAAAACTCATCGGCGCGAAGAAGCTGCGCGGCTCCTCAAAACGCAGGTAGCTGTTGGCCACCGAGTTGATGTTGCCTATGTCGGTGGAGACCATCACGCGTGGCGGCATGGCTTTTTCCAGCTCACGCAGCACCTGGCGCGGGTGCAACCACTGGCCACCGTTGAAGGTAGATTCCTTGGCGTTCTCGGCCATGATGTCCAGGCTGAACGGGTCACGCTCATGAGTCCAGGCGTTGAGTTCCTCTTCCCAGGCGGCCTTCTCTGCGGCAATAACAGCAGCGCGTTGCTCCCAATTCTCCTGGGCTAAAAGTGTTTTTCCTTCCAAACGTTGCAACAGCGCCCGCGCCGTGGCCCGGGCGTCGCCGTGAATGCCCACCGTGATTTTTTTGACCAGACCCAGGTTGGTGTGGTCGGCCTCGACCTGGATGATCTTGGCGTCCTTGGGCCAGTAGTCCAGCCCGTGTTGCGGCAGCGTGCCAAACGGCCCCATGCGCGAGCCCAAGGCCAGCACCACGTCGGCCTGGGCAATCAGCTTCATCGCGGCCTTGGAGCCCTGGTAACCCAGTGGCCCGGCCCACAGCGGGTGGCTGGCCGGGAAGGCGTCGTTGCGCAGGTAGCCGGTGACCACCGGCGCACCCAGGCGTTCGGCCAGCGCTTTGAGTTCTTCCACGGCGTTGCCCAGCACCACCCCACCGCCAGCCAGGATGACCGGGAAATGGGCGTTGGCCAGCAGTTCGGCGGCGGCGTTGAGGCTCTGTTCACCCCCGGCGCCGCGTTCCACGCGTTGCGGTTGCGGGATCTCGGTGGTGATTTCGCCATAAAAGTAGTCGCGCGGGATGTTGAGCTGGGTCGGGCCCAGGTCACTCAAGGCGCGGTCAAAGCAGCGTGCGGTGAACTCGGCGATGCGCCTGGGGTTGTTCACATGACCTTGGTACTTGGTGAACTCCTGGAACATCGGCAGCTGGTTGGCCTCCTGGAAGCCACCCAGGCCCATGCCCATGGTGCCGGTCTCGGGTGTGACGATCACCACCGGGCTGTGTGCCCAGTAGGCCGCAGCAATCGCGGTGACGCAGTTGCTGATGCCCGGGCCGTTCTGGCCAATCACCACACCGTGGCGGCCACTGACACGGGCGTAACCGTCGGCCATATGGGCGGCGCCCTGTTCATGCACCACCGACACCAGGTGGATGCCAGCGGGCTCAAAAATGTCCATGGCGTCCATGAAGGCCGAGCCCATGATGCCAAAGATGTCGGTCACGTCGTTGGCCACCAGGGTTTCGACAAAGGCCTCGGAAGGCGTCATTTTTTGCGGGCCGGTGGCCACGGTGCGAGGGATGGGGGTGTTTGGAGCCATGGAAAATGCTTGGTATCGAAAAAGTTGAAACGACGCGGGCCCACACAGGGCACGGCACGCTGTGGACAGGTCAGCTGCGCCCCTTCCAGGGCACCAGCCGCCGTTCGGCCCAGCGCATCAAGGTGTCAAAGGTGTAAGCCAGCAGGCCGATCACCACAATGCCCATGACCACAATGTCGCTGCGCAAGAAGTTGGACGCGTTGAGCACCATTTGCCCCAACCCGACGGAAGCCGCCACCATTTCTGCCGCCACCAGGGTGGTCCAGCCAAACCCGATGGCAATGCGCATGCCAACCAATATTTCAGGCAAGGCGGCTGGCAACAGCACATGCTGAATCACTTGCCAGCGGCTGGCCCCCATCGAGTACGCCGCGTGGATTTGCTCTGGTGTGGCGCTGCGCATGCCAGAGCGCGCCGCCAAGGCCAAAGGGGCAAAGCAGCCCAGGTAAATCAGCAGCACCTTGGGTGTTTCATCAATGCCAAACCAGATGATGATGAGCGGTAAATAGGCCAGCGGTGGCAAGGGCCGGTAAAACTCAAGCGGCGGGTCGAACACACCACGTACCCAAGGCGACACGCCCATCGCCATGCCCAGCGGGATGGCTGTCAGGCACGCCAGCAGGAAAGCCAGCAACACCCGCGAGAGACTGGCCAACGCATGCTGCCAGAGGGGTTGATCGTTGGCTTGGCCGCTGAGGTAGTCAAAAAATTGCTGCCATACCGCCCCGGGCGACGGCAAAAACAGGGGCTTGACCCAGCCGGCCTGGGTGACCCCAAACCACAGGGCCAGCAACAGCACCACGGTCGCGATGCTGACGCCGCGGCTATTGCCCTCGCCGATGTCGCGGAACGAACTGGTGGCCGCCGGCGGCGCGTCGCCGCGACTTGCAAAACCACCGGTCGCCAGAAAACCAGCCATTTTTTTCAAGCTCTCTCAAGAAACACCACACAACTGATTGATTTGCATGGTGTTTTCAAACGGGATTTTCAGTAGCCACGAGTTGCATCCCCATGGTCTTGGCACGCTGGGCGAGGTTGTGCAAGACCCGCTGGCGGTA
>NZ_JAJCTH010000023.1 GCF_020594515.1 Rhodoferax sp. U2-2l | reverse complement strand
AATATGCACCATTGCTACACCGGTCTTTGCCTGTGCCACGCTCCACCTTGCCACATTTGCAACGCCCGCGCCACGTGTTTCTTCGGAACGATTTGCGGCGCAGGCGGGCCGATTACTTCGCTAACCCGGCCCTCCACACCCTGGACATCGTCTGTTCCTATGCTGCACCGTTGGCACGCTCTATGCACCTGCGCAGGCTTGCCCTTTAAAATTTGACCAACGCACCGCTCTCCCCCCATCTCGCTCGGCCAAAGCCGACGCCCTCAGGAACACCCCATGACCGAACCCACACCCCAAGCCAAGCCCTCATTTTTTCAACGCATACCGCTGGCCTTCAGTGCGTTTTTCCAGGTTTTGTTCGGCAACATGCCGCCCCCGGTCGCTGCCCAACCTGCCCAGTCCGCAGCCGTGGTGCTGCGGGAGGCCACGCCCGACGCCGCCCTGCAACTGCTGGGCCTGCTGCAAAAAGAAGCGCGCCTGATCGACTTCACGCAAGAAGACCTCAGCAGCTACAGCGACGCCGACATTGGCGGCGCCGCCCGCGTGGTGCACGAAGGCTGCTGCAAAGTGCTGCGCGACCACTTCACCATTGCGCCGGTGCGCGCCGAAGCCGAAGGCAGCCGCATCACGCTGCCTGAAGGTTTTGACGCCAGCGCCATCCGCCTGACGGGCAACGTGGTCGGCCAGGCCCCGTTCAAAGGCAGCCTGAGCCACCGCGGCTGGCGCGCCACTGAGACACGCCTGCCCAAACTCACCCCCAGCCATGACGTGACCGTGCTGGCACAAGCCGAGGTGGAACTGTGAGCGCGCCACTGTTCTCGATTGGCATCGACCTCGGCACCACCCACTGCGCGCTGGCCTTTGTGGACATTGGCGCCAGCGATGGCGAAAAAACCACATACGGCGTGCTCGACATCCCCCAGCTCAGCGCCCCCGGCGCGGTCGAATCGCTGCCTTTGCTGCCCTCGTTTTTGTACCTGCCACATGAGGCCGAGCTGGCCGACGGTGACCTGAGCCTGCCCTGGTCCAGCACGCAAGGCTTTGCGGTGGGCGAATTGGCGCGCAGCCGGGGCGCGCTCACCCCGATCCGGCTCGTGTCCAGCGCCAAAAGCTGGCTCTGCCACCCCGGCGTGGACCGGCGCGCCGGCATTTTGCCGTTTGACGCACCGCCCGAAGTGGCCCGCATCTCGCCGCTGGAAGCCTCCACCCGTTACCTGGCGCACCTGCGCCAGGCCTGGGACCAGGCCCACCCCGAAGCGCCGTTTGACCAGCAGGACGTGACCGTCACCATCCCCGCCTCGTTCGACCCCGCTGCGCGCGAACTCACCGCCGAGGCTGCCCGCGCCGCCGGTTACCAGAACCTGACCCTGCTGGAAGAACCGCAAGCCGCGCTCTACAACTGGATTCAGGGCAGCGGCGGCGGCTGGCGCAAACAGGTCAAACCGGGCGACATCATCTTGGTGGTTGACGTGGGCGGCGGCACCAGCGACTTCTCGTTGATCGCCGTGCTGGAGCGCGAAGGCCAGCTGGAGCTGCACCGCGTGGCCGTGGGTGACCACATCCTGCTCGGCGGCGACAACATGGACCTGACGCTGGCGCATGTGGTGGCCCGCAAACTGGCCGCAGACGGCAAAACGCT
This sequence comes from Rhodoferax sp. U2-2l, assembly GCF_020594515.1. Taxonomy (GTDB): domain Bacteria; phylum Pseudomonadota; class Gammaproteobacteria; order Burkholderiales; family Burkholderiaceae_C; genus Rhodoferax. Next base: position 55,186 of record NZ_JAJCTH010000023.1, on the reverse strand, counting down.
GGACCCCTGGCAAATGCGCGCACTCACCTACGCCTGTCGCAGCGCCAAAGAAAACCTGCTGAGCGACGCCGCTCTGGAGGCGCAATCCATCGTGGTGCCCAGCCGTGGCGCCAAGCTGATTGGCGGCGCCCTCCGCACCGAACTGACGCAGGCAGAAGTGCGCGCCACCATCCTCGAAGGCTTCTTCCCGCAGGTCGACGCCGCCACCCGCCCGGCCAGCCGCACCCGCGGCGGCTTGACGCAGCTTGGCCTGCCCTATGCGCAGGACGCGGGCGTCACGCGCCACCTGGCGGCGCTGCTGGGTCGGCAAGCCGGGGCCACGGCTGAACTGGAAGGTTTTGCCGGGCAGGTGGACACCAACGCCAGCTTTCTGCACCCCACCGCCGTGCTGTTCAATGGCGGCGTGTTCAAGTCGACCATCCTGTCAGAGCGCACCCTGGGCACGCTCAACGGTTGGCTCGCCGGCGAACACGCCGAACCGGCGCGCGAACTGGCCGGGGCCGACATGGACCTGGCTGTGGCGCGCGGCGCCGCCTACTACGGCTATATGCGCCGCGGCCAGGGCGTGCGCATTCGCGGCGGCACGGCCCGCGCCTATTACGTGGCGGTCGAGTCAAGCATGCCCGCCATCCCCGGCATGGAGCCGCCGGTGCAAGCCCTGTGTGTGGCACCGTTTGGCATGGAAGAAGGTATCGAGACCGACTTGCTGGCGCAGGAATTTGGCCTGGTGGTGGGCGAGCCGGTGCACCTGCGCTTTTTTGGCTCGTCGGTGCGGCGGCAGGACCAGATCGGCACTCTGCTGGAATTCTGGCAACCTGATGAGCTGCAGGAGCTGGGCGAAATTCAGGCCACCCTGCCCGCCGAAGGCCGCCGAGTCGGCGAAATCGTGCAGGTGAGGCTGCGCGCCGTGGCCTCTGAGACCGGCACGCTGGAACTCACCGCCGTGGCCACCCAGGGCGACGAGCGCTGGAAGGTTGAATTTGACGTGCGTGGCAACGCCTAGTGCCTGAGCCGGTGAGCCAATACCTCGTCGGCATCGACCTGGGCACCACCAACACGGTGGTGGCCTACGCCCCGGTGGCCCAGCCGCCGGGACGTGGCAAGCGCCGTGCGCTCCCCGAGATCAAGCTGTTTGACATCGCGCAACTGGTCGCGCCGGGCCAGGTGGCGGCACGGCCCTTGCTGCCGTCGGTGCGTTACCACGCCGCAGAAGGCGAAATCGCGCCCGGTGAACGGCAACTGCCCTGGCCTGCTGCTGATGACGTGGCGCCGATGCCGACGCCAGTGGTGATGGGCCAATGGGCGCGCCAGCTGGGCAGCCAGGTGCCGGGCCGTTTGGTGAGCAGCGCCAAAAGCTGGTTGTCCCACACGGCGGTGGACCGACTGGCGCCCATCCTGCCCTGGGGCGCACCGGCTGACGTGCCCAAAGTCTCGCCAGTGGAGGCCAGTGCCAGCTATTTGGGCCACGTGCGCGCAGCCTGGAACGCCCAATTCCCCAACAGCCCGCTGGAACAGCAAGACATCGTGCTGACCGTGCCCGCGTCATTTGACGAAGGCGCCCGCGCCTTGACCTTGCGCGCCGCCCGCCAGGCCGGGCTGCCGAAATTGCGCCTGCTGGAAGAACCGCAGGCCGTGTTTTACGACTGGCTCTTGCGCCACCGCAGCCACCTGGCCGATGAACTGGCCCACACCCAGCTGGTGCTGGTGTGTGACGTGGGCGGCGGCACCACCGACCTGAGCCTGATCCAGGTCGACCAGGTCAACGGCGAGCCGCAGCTCACCCGCATCGGCGTGGGTAAACACCTGATGCTGGGCGGCGACAACATGGACCTGGCGCTGGCACACACCGTCGAGGCCCGCCTGGCCGCCAGCGGTCCGGCCACGCAAACCCTGTCAGCCAGCCGGCTGGCCCAGCTGATGGAGCGCTGCCGCGCCGCCAAAGAGCAACTGCTGGCCGCCGACGCGCCCGAGCAAACCCAGGTCACCCTGCTGGGTGGCGGGGCGCGGATGGTTGGCGGTAGCCGCTCGGTCACACTCACGCGCGACGAGGTGGTGCGCATGCTGGTGGACGGTTTCTTCCCGCAAGTTGAGCGCACTGAACAAGCCAGAGAAGGCCGCAGCGGCATCGTCGCCTTTGGCCTGCCCTACGCCCGCGACCCGGCCATCACACGCCACATTGCCGACTTTTTGCGCCAACACGCGCACGCCCTGCCCGACACCCTGTTGCTCAACGGTGGCGTGTTTCGCGCTGACGCGCTGGTGCAGCGGCTGGCGCAAACGCTGGCTGAATGGCGCGGTGCCCCGCTGCGCCTGCTGCACAACGACAACCCCGACGTGGCGGTGGCACGCGGCGCGGTCGCCTACGCGTTGGCGCAACACGGGCTGGCGCCCAAAATCGGTGGCGGCTCGGCGCGCAGCTACTTTTTGCTGCTGGAAGGCGCGGCCAAAAGCACCACCGACCCAACCGCTGCGCGCGGCATCTGCCTGCTGCCGCGTGGGCTGGCTCCCGGCGTGGAGGTCTTGCTCACCGACCGCAGCTTTGCCCTGCGCCTGGGCCAGCCGGTGCGCTTTAACCTGCTCAGCGCCACCGCCGAGGCCGACCACACGCCGCCCCAGGCCGGTGAATTGGTCACGCTCACGCAAGGCCAGTTTGAGCCCCTGCCGCCCATCGCCACGGTTTTAGAAGCCCGCACCGCCCCTGACACCGTGGCTGGCGGCTCATCCAACCCGAAGAACATCCCGGTGCAACTGGCCACCACCTTGACCGAAGTTGGCACGCTCGAGATCCACTGCGTGAGCCTGGCCGACCCCAGCCAACGCTGGTTGCTGGAATTTGACCTGCGCCATGCCCAAAACGCCGCCAGCCCCGGCACCGAAGCCGTCCCGCCCGACACCCCGGCCAGCGTCCGTCTGAAGCAAGCCGTTGACAAAATCGACCACGTTTTTGGCACCGGCAGCAAGCCCGTGCCAGCCAAAGAAGTCAAACAACTGCGGGCGCAACTGGAGCAACTACTGGGCGAGCGCGAGCGCTGGGCCGCACCCGAACTGCGCCACCTGTTCGACGCCTTGTGGGCCCGCGCCCGAGGCCGGCGCCGCTCGGCCGAGCACGAACGGGTCTGGCTCAACCTGGCCGGCTACTGCCTGCGCCCCGGTTTTGGCGACCCGCTGGATGGCTGGCGCATCGGCCAGCTCTGGACCCAGTTTGCGCCCGGCGTCCAATTTGCCAGCGACAAACAGGTCTGCACCGAATGGTGGACGCTGTGGCGCCGCGTGGCCGGTGGCCTGGCCGCGCCCGAACAAGCGCGCCTGCTGGACGACTTTGCCTACAACCTGCATCACAACGAACTCGGCAGCGACGCCGCCGCCATCAAGCCTGTCAAAGGCAGCGACGACGACATGCTGCGCCTGGGCGCCGCGCTGGAGCGCATTCCGGTGGACTACAAGGTGGAGATTGGCGAATGGCTGCTGGGCCGCCTGCAGAAATCGTCCACCGCTGCCGCCAAAGGCCGCCCCGTGGACGCCGCCAGCGATGCCCGCACCCTGTCGGCCCTGGGCCGCATCGGCGCCCGCCAGCCGTTTTATGGCAACACACACGACGTGGTGCCCGCCGAGACCGTGGTCGCCTGGCTGGACACCTTGCTGGCGCTGGACTGGAAGCGCCAGGAGAGTGCCGCCTTCGCCGCCGCCCACCTGGCCCGCATGACCGATGACCGCACCCGCGACCTGCCACTGGCGCTGCGCGAACGCATCATGGCGCGCCTGCAAAGCATCAACGCCCCGCCCGTTTGGATCGAGATGGTTGACCACAAAGTCACGCTGGACGAAGCCACCGAGCGACGTCTGCTCGGCGAATCGCTGCCGCCGGGGCTCAAATTGATTGCTTGAGGGCTACCCGTTGACAGCCTGGTGACATCGGAATGGCGATTGCCATCGGCAGGCCCCGACCCAAAGCGGTCTGTCACATGGCCATAGGGACATGCCATTGGCTTTCGTTCAGTTACAGTCCTTGCCCTCCCTGTAAGGGTGGCCCATGGCGATCACTTCGCATCGCAAGGGGCATCGGTTTCCCAGTGGCCTGGTTTGAAAAAACATGATCTGGGACTTTTGGGGCATGACGGCTGGTGCGGCTGGGCAAGCTGTGGCATAAAAATGAGGAAACCAAGATGCTATTAACTGATATCACCGTCGAGCACACGCGGGTGTCCAAACAGACTGGGGTGCGGCAGACTTTTTTGCTGCATCCGTTTACCGATACGCAGCGAGATACGCTGGGCAAATTCGAGATCGTTCGTGACATTCGTGAGCCCGGGTTCAAAGACGTCAAACGCTCAACCTTCGTGACATTTCAACAATTGGCGGAGTTGTATGCCAAAGGCGTCCTCGACGAGTTTGGGTTTTCCGTTCGCATGTGTCCGGGTCAGGGCACCTACCCCGCGGCGAACCCCGCCAAAAAGATACTGCCAACCAGCATCCGGCCAGGCTCATCGTTCGACCTGGCGGTTCAAAAGGTGGACGTTTCCATACCGGCCAATCGCGATTTAAGAACCGCCCTGCTTCGCACGAACGTCAAACTCCCCCTATGAATCCATCCGTTGCCCATGCCGAACTCATCGCCACGTTCAAGCGGGCGCAGGCAGATGCTGCGCACAAGTTCGGATTGATCCAAGCGGCTGCAAAAAAGGGCCCCAAGGCCATCCAAGCAGCCACTGAAACAGCGGCCAAGGCAGCCAAACGCAGGGACGCGTATGCCAAGAAGCTGGAAACCTTTGGGGTGAGCCTCAAGGATTGAGCGGGGCCCAGTCTACGGCCCGGCACCCATCGGTGGCGAACACGCCCAACTGGCCCAGAGGTGCAATGGACCCAATGCTGACATAGCGCCCCTCGACCCAGTGGCTTAAAACCGGTCACCGATACACGCTGTATCACGAAGAAAAAATATCGGATCGCAATATGCCATTCAGGCTCGTTATTCAAAAAAGTCAGTCTGAAGGCGCTGTTCTCGTGGGTGACCGGCCCCCCCACAATCACAACGAACGCAGTTCTTACCGTCGCGCTTGGCGGCGTAAAGCGCCGCATCCGCTGCCTCGAACAGGGATTGAGCCGTTGTACCGTCTTTGGGGAACATGGCAACCCCGACGCTGGCCGTGACTGGCACGGCGACACCGGCGTACGGGCGTCCTAAGGCAACAACAATGCGCTCTGCCGTATTCAGTGCCTCTGGCCGGAGGGCACCCGCAAGTAGGACCACAAACTCATCGCCCCCCCAACGTGCCGCGATATCGCCTGCACGAATCTCGCTCCGCAGCCGATTGGCCGCCTCGCGCAGCACTGCGTCACCCATCTCATGGCCCAGCGAATCATTAACTGCCTTGAAGCCGTCCAGATCAATGGCCAATAAAGCCAGCTGATCCTGACTTCTCATGGATTGGGCAACCTGTCGTTGCGCCGCATCGTCAAACAGACGGCGATTGGCTAGGCCGGTCAGGGCATCATGGCTGGCATCAAACACAACCTGTCCCATGGCCTGAGCCGCAAGTTGGATCGCGTGGCCAACCGCCTCAGCCTCATGAAGTTCCACCGTTGGTAGCACCACCGGCCGGCCTTCGCTCAGGTCCAGCGCAGCCCGGTTCAACTCTTGCACAGACTTGAGAATTCGACGCGCCAGTCGCAAGGCCAGCCAGAGCCCCAGGCCCATGCCAGTTGCCCCACCCAAAAGACCATAGATGACAAAGTTTCTCAGCTCGCCGTTGAGTTGCGCCTTGGGAACACCGACGGCAACCGTCCATCCCCAAAGGCTTGAGCGGGAGTAGCCATTCACAGCCGGATGACCGTCTTTTGTCATCGCAACCAACTGACCCTCGGGTGGCCCCGATTGGGTGGCCGCAATTTCGAGTACCGCCTTCTGTCCGACAAAGCGTTGCGCATCGCGCGAGCGAGCGACGATGGTGCCGCTGCCGTCCAAAACCGCAGCCAGCCAGCCATCGGGCAATCGAACCCCATTGAGTATCTCTGCAACGCGTGCAGGCGCCAAACCAACATTCAGGCTATAGACCACCTCGTCACCCCGCATGACGGGAACCCCCATGGCGATAGCGGGCTCACCCGTAACTGGACCGATGAAAAAATCGGTCAAGACCGTGACTCGATCACTGAACACGCGATCAAGCTGACGTGGTGTGCCCTGCTGCGGCAATGAAGCACCAATTGGTCGCAGGGTGTTGAGAATCTGCCGGCCCGAGGGATCCGTCAGGATGTAGTTATAAACAACTCCAGCTGGCAAGGCGTTGCGAGCATCCTTATGAAATTTCACCAAGTCCCCGCCCACCAGGGATTCCGTCGAAGCGAGGACCTTGAGTGAAGCCTCGATCTTGGCCAGCTCCTGCTCCAACCGCGCCAAGACTGTTCTGGCCGCGAGCACCGTGGTCATCTCCACTTGCTCGACACGCAGCCGGTAGTAGGCGTAGCCCAACCCCATTCCGGTGAGCGTCGGCAACAGAGCGCACACCAAGACCATCAGCATCAGGCTCTGGTTCAGCGAGTAGTGGCGACGCGCCTTCGTTAGGTTCATCGTGTGATTTTGCACCTGATGACGATGACAGGCATCGGCGTGCTTCTGCCACTTGTAAGTCTCCTGCTGCGCTTAATTGGTAGTCCGGTGTGGTCCGAACTTGCCGCAGCAGTCGACCTGAATCTGCATTCGACCCGAAGCAGTCTTCGGACCACTCGGATTCATGACTTGGTAGCGGAAATTCATCGCGAGCTCACCAGACGGGTACGATCAACAGCCGGAGTGCAGCGTCTCGTATCCTTCGTCCGCCGCGCCCCAACTCACGGTGTCGGCCAGCCTCCGGTCATTGCCATGACCGCGCGAAGGCAGATCGAATGGTCAACCCGAAGGTCGTTGTGGTCGTTCGCGATGGGTGTGGGCGGCGCGAGCTATATAGCCGTCGGAAGACCGCTACTGCGACCGGCGCATTCACGCTGCCCCCCTTCGGACATTATCGGAGTCGCATTCCGACCCGGCAAGTAGCCGTTAAAAGTTTGAATTGAGCCGGTCGCAGGGGGCGGTACATCTACATGTTTAGGAGAGCACTAAAGGCACCCGGCTGAAACCGGACGGAGTGTCGGCACAGCAGTGAGGGAGCGCGCCAGCGATGAAGCTAGAGCATGGCCGAAAGGCGCACCATCCAGCCTCTGACCTCGCCATTCGGGTCTCGCTCGGCGAGTCTGTCGGCAGTCATGTAAGGGAAGACCTTGCTCGCCAAGAGTTTCTTGACTGTGCTGTCCTTCATTGGTGCGCCAACCGAGTTCGCCGCGTGTATTCCCAAGGCGACAGCCTTTGGCACAGCATGCCCGTCGGCGTTCAGGTGATCGGCCACGTTGACGACAACCCCAAGCGCGTCTTTGATGGCGTCAGGGTGGAGGTAGCTTTCGATTTCGTGCTTCAACATTTGGGTAGCCCACGAACCATCCTGGCGGGCGTTAACAGCGGCAACAGCGTTGCCATAGTTTGGAACGTCGCTGTCGTAGATGTGCGCCTCCTTGCGGCCGAGATCTGCCAAGTAGCGCTCGGCAACCCAATGCTGCAGAGTTGACCCGCCGGAGGGTACGAATGCGAAACGACGATCCCTCGAGAGATCGGGCAGGTTTGGATCGGCGATGTGCAGAGCATGGCTCAGGTTTTTCAGCGCATCGATGTCCGTCGGCCCTTCAACGCAGATCAGGACCTTCACCCGGCTGTCCGCCACAAGGCCGAGTGCCGCGGCAACGTGCTCGAAAACATCGACACCGGATTCAACGCAAGGCTTCTTCGCTGAGTTGCGCGTGACGTAACGGATGCTGTCTGTAGGCAGTTCTGCCGCGAAGCCGGGGCTGTGCGTGGTCAGGATGACTTGGCAGCCGTCATCCCCGGCCAGCGCCTTGAAGGATTCGATCAGGATCTTTTGGTTGTTGGGGTGCTGGGCGGTCTCGGGTTCTTCGATCGCGTAGATGATGCTGCGTGCTTTATCGCCGCTGGCGAGGCGCCGTTCGGCCGCAGCTTTGAAGAAACTGACGAGGATCAGCCGGCGGATGCCGCTGCCGCGTTTGTTCAGCGGGATGCCGTCGTCGGTTTCCATGTTGACCGAGAAGAGGCCCTTCCACTTTGCCTGCGTGGGCGGGGTGAACTGAGGAGTCAGTTCCTTGGCCAAGTTCGGATCGATGGTCTTCAATGCGTCGTGCGTCAGGCTGGCGATCTCCTCGGTCTTTTGCCGAACCTTGGCCTGGATCGCGTTTATCTCCGCTTGTAGTTCAGCCAGCGCCTGGGTCACGGCAGCCATCATTGGCGCCTGAACTTCGCCGTCAGAGTCCTTGCTGTTGCGGTCGCTCTGGAACAGCGCAAACAACGGCAGGTGCGCTTGCAACTGATCCCAGATCTTCTTGCCGTCCTCCTTACCCTTGCTCAGGGGGATTGCCACCTCAGCAAGCTGCAGGTCGGGTTCGCTGAGCCAAAGAGCTTGCCGCATGCCGGGGTTGCCCTTCAGTGCAACGTCTAGCCCCTTCTTCTTGACGAGGACCTGGAGATCCCTCTCTTTGAGGTCGAGTAAGTTTTCAACCCCAGGCGCCGTGGGGTGGTGAGCCAGCAGGCTGACCTCCTCTGTCGGCTTTGCGGTCTTGCAGTCGAATACCTTGCAGATCCTGAGGGTGCCGGCGGCCGTAAGTAGGTACTCAGCAGCGAGCGACGTTGCTGCACCTGCGTCGAGGGTCAAGCTGGGCGGCAATTCGGAGAACTCGCAAGTAATCGACACCTTTGTGTTACCACTGTAAACGTTTGCGTCGCCCGACTCGATCTTGACGGTCTCGTTGTTGAAGAAGATCTCCAGCGCCTCAAGGACCGACGACTTGCCGATGTCGTTTTTGCCGATGAAGGTGGTCAGGTCATCGAACCAGACGGTGACTTCGTCTTGGTAGCACCTGAAGTTCGCAATCGAAATGTTTTCCAGTCGCACGGACAATCTCCCTGAAGCGGCGGTGAGTCCGCCATGTTTTGAACGTCGCTGGATGATATGACAGTCCAGGTATTCAATCGGGAAAGACCTCTGTCTTGTGGGGCGCCATGCGGCTTGGCATTTGTCTGTTTGATGGTGTGCCCGGACTGCTATAGGCGGCCCGAATGCAGGCCTTCATCGGCGCCAGCTTGCGACCCAGAGCCGCAATCGCCCCACAGCGAAAGTGCCGATGAGCAGCATGGCTGCCCAAGCGCTGTCTTCCATGCCGTTGGGATTTAGCAGCTGCGTCGATTTTTGGTGAGGCTTCGAGCCATCAAGGCCACAAGGCAAAGCGTCGCAAAGGCGCCGCCGGCCCAGAATGTGGCTGATGAGCCGAAGCTATCCCAGAGCCATCCAGCAACCACGCTGGCAACCAACAGCGCCAGCCCGCTTGCCAGGTTAAACACGCCGTAGGCGGTTCCTCGCAAATCCGAGGGCGCAGTCTCCGCCACCATGGTCGCCAGCAATCCCTGCGTCATCCCCATATGGATACCCCACAGCGCCACACCCAGCAATAAAGCGGGCCAGCCGGTGGCTGTTGCCAGCAGCACATCGGATGCCACCAGCACGACCAGTCCCCAGCCCAGCAGGGCCGAATGGGACACACGGTCCGAGAGCTTCCCGAAGGGGTAGGCCGATGCCGAATACACCAAGTTCATCGCCACCATGACCAGCGGGACCCAAGCCATGGCAACCCCCAGTTGCTGTGCACGCAAAACCAGAAAGGCCTCGCTGAACCGGGCCAGTGTGAAAATCGCGCCCAGGGCCACGACCCACCCATAGGCCGCCCCCAAGCGGCGCAGGTTGTCGTGCTTGATCGGATTCGTGCGCTTGTCGCCGCTGTGCCTTTGCGGCTCGCGCACCCCCCATGCCAACAGTGCCACGGCCATCAAGCCCGGAATGACGGCGACCCAGAACACGGCACGAAAGTCGTTGGCCCACAGCAGCATGAGGCCCGTGGCCAACAAGGGCCCGAGAAACGCGCCCACCGTATCCAGAGATTGCCGCAGGCCAAAGGCCGCCCCCCGTATGTCCGGCGGCGCGATGTCGGCAACCAGCGCATCGCGCGGCGCGCCGCGGATGCCTTTGCCAACGCGGTCAATCAGCCGGGCGGCAACCACCAAGCCTGCGCCAGAGGCCATGGCAAACAGCGGTTTGCTGAAGGCGCCCATCGCGTACCCAACAAGCGCCAAACCTTTACGTTTGCCCAGCCAATCACTGAGCGCCCCAGAGAAGACCTTGACGATCAACGCAGTGGATTCGGCCAGACCTTCGATGATGCCGATGGACAACATGGACATGCCCAGCGTGCCCGCCAAAAACATCGGCAGCAGGCTGTGAACCATCTCGGAGGAGATGTCCATGAGCATGCTGACAAAGCCCAGGACCCAGATGCCTGTCGGGATTTTGGAGGGGGTTGACTGCATGGCTAACACGCCGTTGAAGAGTTGCTGCGCAAAATGCGCAATCCATTGAACACGACCAACAGGCTGGCGCCCATATCGGCGAAGACCGCCATCCACATGGTGGCGCCATTGAACAACGCCAGCAAGAGGAACACCGCTTTGATACCCAAAGCCAAAGCGATGTTTTGCCAGAGAATGGCCTGCATGTTGCGCGACAGGCGTATGGCTTCGGGAATGCGGCGCAGATCGTCGTTCATGATCACCACGTCAGCCGCTTCCATGGCGGTATCTGTCCCCGCCCCACCCATGGCAAAACCGATGTTGGCGCGAGCGAGTGCCGGGGCGTCGTTGATGCCATCGCCGGTCATGGCGACAGTGCCATAGTGTTTTTGCAGTGCCTCGATGGCGGCAAGCTTGTCCTCTGGCAGCAAATTACCGCGCGCATCGTCAATACCCGCTTCTTTGGCAATCGCCTTGGCTGTGGCCACGTTGTCACCGGTGAGCATGACCGACGCCACGCCAAGGGCGTGCAGTTCCGCGATGGCCTGGCGCGAACTCTCCTTGATGGTGTCGGCCACGGCGAAGATCGCCAAAACTTGGGTGGAGGACGCCAGCATCGTGACCGTTCGCCCCTGCGCTTCGTGGTCGGCCAATCGGGCCTCGATCAGCGGGCTGCAAAGCCCACGCTCTTCGATCAGGCGGTGATTCCCCAACATCAATGCAAAGCCGCTGGTTTTGGCCTCGATGCCGCGACCCGGCAGGGCGGTAAAGCCTTCAAGTTGTCCGTTGCCTTGAAGTCCCAGGCCTTGTGCAATGGCTTGGGAGACGGGATGGTCAGAATGACCTGCCAAGTCCGATGCCCAACGCAAAACTTGCGATGCGTCCGGGCCATTGGGCAGGACGTCGGTCGCCACCAGTTGGGGCTTGCCCAGCGTGATCGTGCCCGTCTTGTCCAGCGCAATGGCCTTGATCTTGCGGGCCCCTTCCAGATGGATGCCGCCCTTGATCAGGATGCCACGGCGCGCGGCCGCAGCCAGACCACTCACCACCGTCACCGGGGTGGAGATCACCAAAGCGCAGGGACAGGCGATGACCAAAAGCACCAGGGCTTTGTAGATGGCCTGCATCCAGGTCCAGCCCATCAGCCAAGGCGTCAGCAGCCCCACCGCCAAAGCCAATGCAAAAACAGCCGGTGTATAGATGGCCGCAAAACGATCCACGAATTGCTGCGTGGGCGCCCTGGACCCTTGCGCCTGCTCGACCGCATGGATGATCCGGGCCAGCAAGGTGCCATTGGCTGCTGCGCTGACTTGGACCTCGACCATGCCGGTGGTGTTGATGGTGCCCGCAAACACCGGGTCGCCAACCACCTTGTCAACCGGGATGCTCTCGCCAGTCACAGGGGATTGGTCCACCGAAGTTGTCCCGGCGATGATCTCGCCGTCAAGCGGAACACGCGCGCCCGGCTTGACCCGAACGGTAGCGCCTATGGCGACGGTCTTGACCAGGCGCTCAACCCATGAACCGTCGGCTTGTCTGACCTCGGCCATGTCAGGGGTCATGTCCAGCAAGCCTTTGATGGCATGGCGGGCGCGATCCACGGACCGCGCTTCGATCAGTTCAGCCATGGCATAAAGCGCCATGACCATGGCGGCCTCTGGCCATTGACCAATGAGGAACGCGCCTGTGACGGCGACGGTCATCAGTGCATTGATGTTCAAGCGCAGATGGCGCAGCGCCGCCAATCCCTTCACGTAGGTTGAAAACCCAGCCAATCCAATGGCTGCAGCTGCCAGAACCATCCCAAGCGCAGTGAAGGTCAAGGTATGTGGGGCGAAGAATGACATCGATTCGGCGCCAAGAGCCAAAACCAAAGCCAGGGTGTACCGGGGCAAGCCTTCTTGAAGGACAAAGCCGCCATGCTGGTGACCATGGTGATGGTCATGGCCGTGATGGTGATCGTCGTCGTGTCCGACGGATTCAGACAAAGGGACTGGTTTGAATCCGGCCTGGCGGATCGCATCCAGCGCTTGCGGTATGGCTTCGGCAGGTGCGTCAATAGCCAGCGTTCGTGCGCCCAGTTGAAAGTTCAGGCTGCGTAGCCCCGGCAGTTTGGCCAAGGCATGTCGTATCTCGCCCTCCTCCGCCGCACAGTCCATGGTGGGGATGCGAAAAACCAAGATGCCTGCTGGCTCAGGCCTGGGTTGGGCTATGACGATGGATTCTGTGGCGCAGGCGCTTGCACACCCACAGGCGTGACTGGTAGCTTTTTCTTCGGTGTGCGGGTGGCTCATGGGTGTCCTTGCTGAATGGCATGCGAGTCGTTACAGTATTAAAAACCCTGTAGCCACTACAGAGTCAAGCCCTTGAGGAACTTCCATGAAAATTGGCGAACTGGCCGCGCTGACGAACACCCAAGTCGAAACCATCCGGTTCTACGAGCGCCAGAACTTGCTGGCCGAACCTGGACGCAGTGAGGGCAATTACCGTATTTACGGTGACGCCCACGCAGAGCGCTTGTCTTTCATCCGCCATTGCCGTGGGCTGGACATGACGCTGGACGAGATTCGTGTGCTGCTGCGTTTCAAAGACGCGCCAACGGACAACTGCCTGGAAGTCAATGAGCTTCTGGATGCGCACATTGGCCACGTAGCCGAGCGGATCAAAGAGCTGCGCCAGTTGGAAAAGCAGCTCAAGAGCTTGCGCGAAGCCTGCCTGGGCGGGCAGGAGGCGCAGCACTGCGGAATACTTCATGAGCTGACCGAGATCGCCAAAAGTCCTGTGTCCTCATCGAGCCGCGAGGGGCATGTCCATGGCGCCCATTCAGCCTCTGGGGCGCGCAAGTCAGCCCATAAGCACTGCACCTAGCTGTGTAGGCCGGTTGCTCACCACATTGCGACATTCCCGTCCATATTGTTCAAGAATCTTCCACAGTCGGCAGGGGCCCCGACCCTAGACTGAATTGCTTCGTCATCACGTGGCACGTTCATCGACATCACCCATGAAAAGCTCAGTCAAGACCCCGCATCAGCGCATCGTTGCACATCGGCGGCAACGCTGTGGACCCCACTGAGCGCAGTGAAACGCCCCAGGCGCAGAAAAGCATCGCCTTGACAACGGCAAGGCCGTGATGCCCCGTCTCGAGGCAAACAAGCAACGCATGTTTGACCACGGCCATGCCAAGGCATCCGTCCGTGCGGGGCCTCGGGCGCCCATCCCTTTTATTCATCACCAATCAGCATGAAAAAGATGCTTTACAGGAGGCTATATGCAAATTTAATAAGCTATTTCAATAGCAACACAACCCAATACCCAACGACAACATGAAAGATTAATAATATTATGAGCAATTTCAACGCAATATCATCAAAAAATCCAGTAAGCGCCCTCCAAGGCATGGGTCCGTATTCGCAAACCGTGGCATTCTCTCACTACAACAACCTTGCAGCCCAGTTACCTATCGATCCAGCATCCGGAAAAATAGTAGCTGGTGGCATAAAAAATCAAGCGCAACAATGCTTCGAAAATATCAAGGCCATTGTGGAAGGCATTCACCACACCATGGACGATATTGTCAGAATAAGCATATTCGTTCAAAATATCGCGGATATTGACGTTGTCGACGAAGTTTTTTCAACGTTTTTCCAGGGCTATGTTCCCGCGCGAACAACGGCGGCCGTCGCCGCTTTGCCCATGCAGGCCCTGATCCAAGTTGAAGCCCTGGTGTCCCACGGTGAAGGCACGATTCCAGGCGCGCCGCAAGCCGGAGATTTGGTCAAAGTCGCCAGAAATACCGACCAGGCACCCACCTCCCCGCTGTCGACGCAAACGGTCGCGTTTTCTCACTACAACAACCTCACCGCCCAATTACCGATTGATTCAAAAACAGGCAAGATCATCGACGGCGGCGTCAAAGAACAGGCGAATCAGTGCCTGAGCAACATCAAAGCCATCTTGGAAAGTATCAACCATGTGATGGATGACGTGGTGAGGGTGACCATCTTTGCGACAAATTTGTCGGATTTGCAAACGGCAAAAGAGGTTTTGGAAACGTCTTACCCGGGTTATGTGCCTGCACTGACAACGGTCGCCGTTTCAGCACTGCCTATGGGTGCCAAGGTACAAATTGAAGCTGTGGTGTCCCACGGAGATGGAACGCCGCCACAAAGTCCTGACGACGCCCGCAACATCGTCATCAAAGCCCAAGGGACGGATGACACCGCCGAACGCAGATACTCGCAAACCGTTGCATTTTCACATTACAACCATATTGCCGCTCAGTTAGCTTTCGACCCCAAAACCGGGAAAATGGTGACTGGCGACATCAAAAAGCAGACGGAACAATGTCTGAATAATATCAAGGCGATTTTGGAGGGTGTCAACCACGTGATGGATGATGTGGTGAAGATCAATATCGCACTCAAAGATATCGCAGATATTGATGCTGTGAATGAGGCATATGCAAAATTCTTCCCCGCCGGTGTGCCTGCGCGAAGAATCATTGGCGTATCCGCTTTGCCTGGCGATGCTTTAATTCAAATCGATGCCGTTGCATCAAACGCTGAAGGTACACCCCCCAAAGCAGCATCCGTCAGCGCCTAAAAAGGCTGGGGCGATCCAAGTGGTTCGGCACTGGCTCTAACGACGCGCCCAGTGTCGAATAAGCTGCCGTGGTGCAACCCGCCCACGGCAGCACCCGTTCGACACGGACTGACGAGGCGCCCCTGGTGTCTTCCGAGACGGACGTGATCGCGCCAAAACAGCCCAATGGACTGGTGCGCCACCGGCAAAGCCTGGACGGTGAGCAGCGACAATCTCCTGAATGAACAGAACGCTCCCAGACCTTGAGGCCAGCCGCTTGACATCCCTTCCCAAGGCAGAGGTGCATCTGCACCTGGAGGGCTGCTTCGAGGCGGCGACCATCGCGCAGTGGGCCAAGGCCGAAGGCGTGACACTGCCCAGACCGCAGGAAGATTTGTTCAAGTTCTCCGGCCTGGCAGACTTTCTTGGCTTTCTTGACCTGGCGTGCGGTTTGGCCTGCACCACCGAGCGATTGGTGGCACTGAGCTATGGGCTCAGCCAAAGACTGGCCGATAACGGCACGGGTTACGCCGACGTCATCTTCAATCCCACGCACTGGCATGCCTGGCATGGACGACTGGGCGCCATGCTCGATGCCATGGATGCGGGTTTCAAAGCGGCCGAACAGGATGGGTTGCCCAGCGTGGGCTTGTGCGTCAGCCTGTTGCGAACCCAGTCTGCCGATGAAGCCATCGAACTGGTTGATGCGCTGCGCGCCAGCCGCCATCCCCGCGTGGTGGCTTTGTCGGTGGATGGCAATGAGGTCACGGCGGGCCGCACCGGCCCGCGATTTGCCGACGCCTTCAGGCGCGCAGGAGATGCTGGCCTGCGCCGCACCGTGCACGCCGGCGAGTCCAGCGGGCCTGAAGGCGTCTGGGATGCAGTGAACTTGCTGGGGGCAGACCGAATTGACCATGGCGTCAGAGCCATTGAAGATGCGGCGTTGGTCAGTTTGCTGGCCGAGCGACAAATTCCCTTGGGGATTTGCCCCACGTCGAACCTGGTTCTGGGTGTCTACCCCTCCATTCATGAACACCCCATCGAGAATCTGCGTGCGGCGGGTGTGCGTGTTTCCGTCAACACCGATGACCCGGCCTTGCTGGGTGCCAGTCTGGTCGGGGAATATGCCTTATGCCGCCAGACCTTTGGATGGACGGATGAGGTGACCCGGTCCGTGGCGCGCACCTCCATTGAGGCCAGCTTTGCCAGTGCAGATGTCAAAACGCGACTGTTGCAAGCCTTAAAAGCCTGGTAGGTCCGCGAGAAGCCGATGGGCCACACAAGGGCCGACCCTGGCCGTGCGCTGACAGGCCCGCTAACCCATCCTGATTTCTTAGAACTTCATCACTTCACCGTCTTCAGGAATCACCACTCGCTCCTGAATTTTGTTTTCTTGCACAAATTCACGTAGTTCCTTGCGGTTGAGTGACATGTGGTTCACTGAATCCATGTGTACCGCCACGATGGCCGCGTTGGGCGCTGCTTTGGTGGCTTGCAGGGTGTCCTGCTTGCCCATGATGATGGGATGCTCCTCCCAGCCTGTCATGAGTGCGCTTCCTGTGTTGAGGATCACCACGTCTGGCTTGTGCTGTTTCAGTGCTTGATCCACTTCCGGGCGCCACACCGTGTCACCAGCGACGTAAACGGTTTTGGCCTGGGGCGCAGAAAACACCACCCCCATGACGGGACCCATCGCCGCAGAACGTGCGGGGTCTGCAAACCACAAATCACTGCCATGCTGGCCGCCGGTCTTGCTCAGCTTGACACCGTTGAAAGTGGTAGTTCCCTGGAGGACACGCACATCTTTAAAGCCTTGACCACGAATTGTTTGGGCATCGACTTCGTTTTGCACAAACACTGGCATGTTCTTGGGAATCTGCTTTTGCGCGGCTTCATCCCAGTGATCGGTGTGGGTGTGGGTCACAACGACGGCTTCAACGCTTTCCAACACGTCATCAACCGACAACGGCAACTCGACCAATGGGTTACGCAACTCGCTGCGGTAGGTGCCTTCAAAGCCAGGGAACCCACCTTGTGCGGAGAGCATCGGGTCGACCAGAAACGTGGTGCCAGAGAAGTCGATCTTGACCGTCGCGTTTCGAATCTGCTGGACTTGGACGGCGTTGGCCACCGCCGTGGGCGCTGCCGAGTCGCTGGTGCCGGCGTAGGCCGTGCCGCTGGCGACGAGCATCGCAATGCCACTCAGGACTGCGGCGCTGCGCAAAGGTTTCGAGATTTTCATGAGGTTTTTCCTTCAAAATTGGGTTGATTGCGCGCAACGAAGACGCCGTTTGCGCGTTGGGGTCAATTTTGCGGAGGGGCTCGGATTCGCACCAGTGGCCCAAATGACAACATTAGATAAAATCAGGCCAATTTACGACCATCGCCACTGGAGACGCCATGAAGCCCGTCCGTGTCGCCGTCCTTGCTTTCGAGGGCGTCAGCCTTTTCCATCTCTCGGTGCCGGGCATCGTGTTCGGCGTCACGCCTGCACCTGCTGGACTACCACCGTACGAAGTGCGCTACTGCGCGCCGGCTCCCGGTCGCGTGCGCTGCGACCAGGGTATGGAGATTGAGGTGCCCGGCGGCCTGGGCGCCATGGACGATGCCGACATCGTCATCGTCCCGGCCTGGAACCATCCAGAAAACGCTGCGCCAGCAGTCTTGTCGAACGCACTGAGACAGGCCCACGCCCGCGGCGCCCAGGTGGTTGGCCTGTGCCTGGGCGCCTTTGTGCTGTGTGATGCGGGCTTGTTGGACGAACGCCGCGCGACAACCCATTGGGCCTGTCGCGAGCTTTTCGCCCAGCGCTTTCCCAGGGCCAACTTTTTGCCAGACGTGCTCTACGTGGATGACGGTCATGTCATGACGTCCGCCGGGACAGTGGCTGCGATTGATTGCTGCCTGAACCTGGTGCGTCAGCGTCACGGCGCTGACGTTGCCAACCGCGTGGCGAGGTTGCTGGTGACACCACCACATCGCCAGGGTGGACAGGCGCAATACATCGAGCAGCCAGTGCCTTCGCTGCCCAGCGAGAACCGTTTACCCGGTGTTCTGGAATGGGCTCGCGAGCATTTGTCACAGCCGCTGTCACTGGATGTGCTGGCCGAGGTGGCGCGCATGAGCCGAAGAACCTTTACCCGGCGCTTTCGTGAAGCCACGGGCGTGACCTTCGTCAAGTGGCTGGCTGCCCAGCGAATCGCGAGAGCGCAGCAGCTGCTGGAAACCACGGATTTGCCGATTGAGCAGGTTGCGACGGAGGTGGGATTTGGCTCTGCGTTGTCCCTGCGTCAACACTTTACGGGCCAACTGCACATTTCACCATCTGGGTACAGGCGGCTCTTTTGTGAAAGCCAACACGGCCCTGGTGACTAAACACGCTCAGGTCTGCAAGACTGCTTTGGCCGATAGCAGGTGTACGAGCCTGTCAACGGCAGCCATAGGTCTTGAACCCGTCCTTGGGTAAGTGATGGTGAAAGACGGCAATTGGCCCCTTCCCGACGAAGGCTGGCGCGCGTGACAAAATCGCGGCGGTCCCATCGCTTGTCAAACTGCCCTTCCCCGGCCCTTTATTTCAAGTCCAACCCTCATGTCAGACCCCCAACCGCAGCGGGTGATCCCGCTGCATGACCATCGCCCCTTGGCCCTGGCGCTGCCAAAGTCCGCCTTCCAGGCAGACCAGCGCCTCACCGCCCAGGGCCTGCTGGCCGACTTGCGTGGCCGGGCCCTGCATGACCTGCGCATCAGCGTGACCGACCGCTGCAATTTCCGCTGCAACTACTGCATGCCCAAGGAGATTTTTGACGGCAACTACGCCTACCTGCCGCATTCGGCGCTGCTGTCGTTTGAGGAAATCACCCGCCTGACACGTCAGTTCGTCGCCCACGGGGTGCAAAAAATCCGCCTGACCGGTGGCGAGCCGCTGCTGCGCAAACATCTAGAACGCTTGGTCGCGCAGCTTGCCACCCTGCGCACGCCCGAGGGCCAGCCCCTGGACCTGACGCTGACCACCAACGGCGCACTGCTGGCACGCAAGGCCCAGGCCTTGAAAGACGCCGGTCTGCAGCGGGTCACCGTCAGCCTGGATGCGCTGGACGACGCGGTGTTTCGCAGCATGAACGACGTCGACTTTCCGGTGGCCGATGTGCTGGCGGGCATTGACGCCGCCCGTGCCGCCGGGCTGGGCCCGATCAAGATCAACATGGTGGTCAAGCGCGGTACCAACGAGCAGCAGATTTTGCCGATGGCCAGGCATTTCCGCGGCAGCGGCATGGTGCTGCGCTTTATTGAATACATGGACGTGGGCGCCACCAACGGCTGGCGCATGAACCAGGTGCTGCCCTCGGCCGAGGTGATCCGGCTGCTCCAGACCGAGTTGCCGCTGGTGCCACTGGCGCCGAGTCAGCCCGGCGAAACCGCCCAGCGCTGGGGCTACGCCGGTGCCGACGGGCGTTTTGACCCGGCCTTGGGCGAGGTGGGCGTGATCAGCAGCGTGACCCAGGCTTTTTGCGGCAGCTGCAACCGCGCCCGGCTGTCGACTGAGGGCCAACTCTATTTGTGCCTATTTGCCGACAAGGGTTACGACCTGCGCAGCCTGCTGCGCGGTGACGCGTCTGACGCCGACCTGAGCAATACCATCGGCCACATCTGGCAGGGTCGCCGCGACAACTATTCCGAGCAGCGCCAGGCGCTGGGGCCAGACACCGGCCCGCCGGTCAAACGCATCGAGATGAGTTACATCGGAGGCTGACCATGGCCCCCACGCTTGTCGCTACGCGTACGGCGCTGCCCCCCGAGGGGGTGCGTTTCGCCTTGGGGCGGCCCGGCGGCGAAACCTTTGGCTGAGCAAACATGATGATCAACCCACACAACATCACCGGCCTGGTCCTGGCAGGCGGGCGCGGCTCGCGCATGGGCGGGGTGGACAAGGGGCTGCAGGCCTTCCGGGGCACGCCGCTGGCGAAACACGCGCTGGACCGGCTGCGCGCTGGCGGCGGTGTCGGGCCGCTGGCCATCAACGCCAACCGGCATCTGGCTGATTTTGAAACCTTGGGTGTGCCGGTCTGGCCCGATGCCGACGCCAGTTTTGCCGGGCCGCTGGCGGGCTTTTTGGCCGGGCTGACGCATTGCCAGACGCCCTACCTGCTGACTGTGCCGTGTGACGCGCCGTTGTTCCCGCTGGATCTGGCGCAGCGCCTGGCTGCCGCGCTACAGCACGACAGCGCCGACCTGGCGCTGGCCATGGCGCCCGAGCCGGACGCGCAAGGTCAAATGCGCCTGCGCCCACAGCCCGTGTTTTGCCTGATGCGCACCAACCTGCTGACGAGCCTGAGCCATTTTCTGGGCCAAGGCGGCCACAAAGTGCAGGACTGGTGTGCCGGGCACAGCGTTGCGCGGGTCAGTTTTGATCTGCCTACCGACGCCCGCCAAGCCTTCTTCAACGCCAACACCCTGACCGAGCTGCACCAACTGGAGAACCAAGCCGCATGAAAACCCTGGATCAGATTGCCGCCGAGCTGGCTGGCTACGACCCGCAGGCGCTCAGCGCCGACACCGTCAACGCTTTTCTGGCCAAACTGGTCGAACCGGTGACCGAGGTGCAGCAGGTGGGCGTGTTCCAGGCGCTGGGCCGGGTGCTGGCGGCTGACCTCATCTCGCCCATCAGCGTGCCGCCGCACGACAACTCGGCCATGGATGGCTATGCTTTTGATGGCAGCCAACTGACACCGGATCAAGCCTTGCACCTGAACGTGGTGGGGACCGCGCTGGCGGGAAAAGCCTGGACGGGCACGGTGGGCCGCGGTGAATGCCTCAAGATCATGACCGGCGCGGTGATGCCGCCCGGCCTGGACACGGTGGTGCCGCAGGAGTTTGTGACGCTGGCACTAGGAGGCGCAGGCCAGACGGGCAACGACCCGGCCACCCCCGCCACCATCACCATGCCAGCGGGTGTGGTGCGCCCCGGCGACAACCGCCGCCTGCTGGGGGAAGACCTGATGCAAGGCCAGCCAGCGCTGCAAAAAGGCGAGTTGCTCTCCCCCGCGGCGCTGGGGCTGGTGGCCAGTTTGGGGTTGCAAACGGTGCCGGTGCTGCGGCGCGTCAAGGTGGCCTACTTTTCTACCGGCAACGAGATCCTGAGCCTGGGCGAACCACCGCGCGACGGTGCCGTGTACGACAGCAACCGCTACACCGTGTTTGGCCTGCTGACCCGGCTGGGCTGCGAGGTGATCGACCTGGGCGTGGTGCGGGACGAGCCCGCTGCGCTGCAAGCGGCGTTTGAGCAGGCCGCGCTGCAGGCGGATGCCATCATCACCAGCGGCGGAGTCAGTGTGGGCGAGGCCGATTACACCAAGGCGATGATGAAGCAGCTCGGTGATGTGGCCTTCTGGCGCATCGCCATGCGGCCCGGCCGGCCGATGGCCGTGGGTCAGATTTCACGCGCCAAATTGACTGCCCGTCCTGACATGGCAAACACCGGCGGCACCGAGCGTGACGCGGCGTCCCGTGGCTCGGCGATCCTGTTTGGCCTGCCGGGCAACCCGGTGGCGGTGATGGTGACGTTTCTGGCGTTTGTGCGCCCCGCGCTGCGCCAGATGATGGGTTGCAACGCGGTTGCGCCGCCGCTGCTGCGGGCGCGCAGCCAGGAAGTCATCCGCAAAAAACCCGGCCGCACCGAGTACCAGCGCGGTGTGGTCAGCACCGCACCCGACGGCACATTGCAGGTCAAGACCACCGGCAACCAGGGCTCGGGCGTACTCAGTTCCATGGTGCAGGCCAACGGGCTGATTGTGCTGCCCCACGCCCAAGGCAATGTGGCCGTGGGCGATGCGGTGGAGGTGATGATGTTTGACGGCGTGATCTGAGGCACGATCCGCCACGGCGGCTCAGCCGTCTTTGCCGTCGAGCCGGGTGGCCATCAGCCAGGGGGTGAACACCCACAGGTACAGCCCAAACGCCACGCTCCAGGCGGTGGCGGCCAGCATCAAGAGCAGGCTGTAATACTGAATCAGCAGGGTCGACGCCAGCACCCGGCACACCGCCGCCAGCATCACCAGCACATACATGGCCACCTCGGGTTTGGACGCCATGATGGGCCGCCCGGTGTGGCCGCGCGCGGTACGCGTCACCATGCCAATGATCAGGCCGCCGGTAGCCCCCAGACCCAGCGCATGCACCCCGGCCGACACCGGCACCCAGCCCAGTTGCGCCAGCGCCAGCAGGCCCAGCGCCACGGCGATCCAGCCGTAGGCCAGATGCAAGATCCAGAGGATGGGCCGATTCAGCGTGACCGCCGGTCGCCAGCCCCACAGCCGCCAGGCTTGCGCCACACCCGCCGCCGCCAACACGGCCGCGTTGAAAGCGTTGGCGGGCGCCAGCACCCACAGCAGCAGGCCTGCCGCCGTCAGACCCAGCGTGACGCGTTCACGCAGCTGTGAAGCCTCCAGCTTCAAGCCGGGGTTCACCGTCATGGTGAACATGGGAACCACCCGCCCGGCGATCACGGTTTCAATCACCGTGATCAGCGCCAGCGCGGCGTAAAGCGGTTGCATCGGGTTGAGATCCATGACCCCCAAGGCCGCCAGATGAAACAAGCCGTTGGCGCTGGCCAGCAGCAGCAGGATCACGGCCAAGGGCATGTTGCGGTAGTTTTTGACGCGCCAAAGCAAGGTGCCAAAAATCAGCGCCACCACCGGCAGCAGCGCCATGTCCAGCACCGCATACAGCAGCGGCACATCCGCCAGCGAGGCCAGCCGCGCTGCCAGCCACAGCAAGACCAGCGCGCCCAGCGATGCGCCGCGCGGCGTGTCCAGCCCGGTCCAGTTTTTGCCGGCGGTCATCAAAAAGCCCACGATCACCGCCACCGCGAAGCCATACAACATCTCATGCGCGTGCCACAGCAGCGGCGACACGGCGGTGGTGAACGATACCGACCCCAGAAAAAGTACCAACCACAGCGGCACCGTCACGGCGGCGACCAGCGCCCCGGCCAGATAAAACGGCCGGAAACCCAGCCGCAAAAAGGCCCAGCCCCGCGGCGGCGGGCCGGGCGGCTGACCAGCGATAAAGAGAGGTGGGGAAGTCGGCTTGTTCATGGCAGGGGGTGGCGTCTTGCGCCAGGTGGATCATCAGATGCGGCCCATTATGCGAAGCCGTGGGCGCGCTGTCCTTGAACCACTTCAAGAACCCGATGCCATAAAAAACCTGATTTGCGTCAATTCTTGAAGTGGTTCAAGGACGCCGCTGGACGCACCCCCTAACCTCTGGCATTCACTTTTTAGGAGCGTTCCAGCATGAGTCAACCCAAAGCCAGCGGCTTTACCAAGCAGATGGCCCGCAACATGTTCTATGGCGGGTCCGTCTTTTTCATCTTTGTATTTGCAGCACTGATCTTTGACAGTGAACGCAAGATTCCCCAACGTTCCAACGCCGAGGCCATCACCCCCCAGGTGGTGCGCGGCAAGCACCTGTGGGAAACGCGCAATTGCATTGGCTGCCACACGCTGCTGGGCGAAGGCGCTTACTTTGCACCTGAGCTGGGCAATGTCTACAAGCGCCGCGGGCCCGATTTCATCAAGGCCTGGATTGCCGCACAGCCCACCCACATTGAGGGGCGCCGCCAGATGCCGCAGTTCAACTTCACACCCGAGCAGCTGGACGACCTGACCGAATTTTTGCGCTGGACGGGTGAGATCAACACCGAAAACTGGCCACCGAACATCGAAGGCTGATGCTTGAAGCACCCCAGAACCCATTAGGAAACCATATATGCAAGCACTCACTCTCAAATACAAATCGCAAGGGGTAGCCAAGTACTACTTTATTGCGGCGCTGGTGCTGTTCACCGCGCAAATCATTTTCGGCATCACCCTCGGGCTGCAGTACGTCATTGGCGACCTGGCTTTTCCGTACATCCCGTTCAACCAGGCGCGCATGGTGCACACCAACCTGCTGATCGTCTGGTTGTTGTTTGGCTTCATGGGCGCGGCCTATTACCTGGTGCCCGAAGAGTCCGAGACCGAGCTGTACAGCCCGCTGCTGGCGATGGTGCTGTTCTGGGTGTTTCTGGCCGCGGGTGCCCTGACGATTGTGGGTTACCTGGCCGTGCCGTACGCCCGGCTGGCTGAACTGACCGGCAACGAGCTGCTCAAAACCATGGGGCGCGAGTTTCTGGAGCAGCCCTTACCCACCAAAGTGGGCATTGTGGTGGTCTGCCTGGCCTTTTTGTTCAACATCACCATGACCGTGCTCAAGGGCCGCAAAACCAGCATCTCGCTGGTGCTGCTGATGGGCTTGTGGGGCCTGGCGCTGATGTTCCTGTTCAGTTTTGTCAACCCCGACAACCTGGTGCGTGACAAGATGTACTGGTGGTTTGTGGTGCACCTGTGGGTGGAAGGCACCTGGGAGCTGATTCTGGGCGCGCTGCTGGCCTTTGTGCTGATCAAGACCACTGGCGTGGACCGCGAGGTGATCGACAAATGGCTGTACGTGATCATTGCCATGGCGCTGATCACCGGCATTCTGGGCACCGGCCACCACTTCTTCTTCATTGGCATGCCCGGCTACTGGCTGTGGGTGGGCAGCATCTTCTCGGCCATGGAACCGATTCCCTTCTTCATGATGACGGTGTTTGCCTTCAACATGGTGCAACGTCGCCGCCGTGAGCATGCCAACCAGGCCGCCGTGTTGTGGGCGGTGGGCTGCTCGGTGGTGGGCTTTTTGGGTGCCGGCCTGTGGGGCTTCATGCACACCTTGAGCGCCATCAACTACTACACCCACGGCAGCCAGATCACGGCGGCCCACGGCCACCTGGCGTTTTACGGCGCCTATGTACTGGTGGTGATTGCCATGATCAGCTACGCCATGCCCACGCTGCGTGGTCGGGTGGCCAACAGCCGCCGCGCCCAGGCGTTTGAGATGTGGTCGTTCTGGATCATGACCATCGGCATGGCGCTGATGGTGCTGGCGCTCACTGGCGCGGGCATCCTGCAGGTGTGGTTGCAACGCATGCCCACCGATGGCACGGCCATGCCGTTCATGGCCACGCAAGACCAGTTGCGCTTCTTCTACTGGCTGCGCGTCGCCGGGGGCGTTGGCTTCCTGATGGGTTTGTTGACCTACCTGTACAGCTTCTTTGCAGCACCGGGCACCGACGAGCGTGAAGCCTGGGACACGGCCGGCCTGGCGCCCCGCCGCGCTGCAGCATAAGGCTGACAGAGCGTGACTGACGTTCCGTTCTACGCCGAACAGGGCAGCGAGTGCGCCCTGTTCGAACACGCCTGGCGCCAGCAGCTGCCGCTGCTGATCAAAGGCCCCACCGGGTGTGGCAAAACCCGCTTTGTGGAGCACATGGCCGCACGGCTTAACCGCCCGCTGGTCACCGTGTCCTGCCATGACGACTTGAGCGCCGCCGATCTGGTGGGCCGCTTTTTGATCGGCAACGGCAGCACCCAGTGGTCCGACGGGCCGCTGGCACGCGCGGTGCGCCTGGGCGCCATTTGTTACCTGGACGAGGTGGTGGAGGCCCGCAAGGACACCACCGTGGTGCTGCACCCGCTGGCCGACGACCGGCGCATTTTGCCGATTGAGCGCACCGGTGAGCAACTGCAAGCCCCGCCCGAGTTCATGCTGGTGATTTCCTACAACCCGGGCTACCAGAACCTGCTCAAGGGCCTGAAGCCCAGCACGCGCCAGCGCTTCATTGCGTTGAGCATGGGCTACCCCAAGCCCGAGGTGGAGCTGGCCATTGTCCAGTCAGAAACCGGTCTGCCCAGCGCGCAGGCGCAGCAGCTGGTGCAACTGGCCCGGGCGCTGCGCAGCCTGACCGATCAGGACCTGGAAGAAACCGCCAGCACCCGGCTGCTGGTGTCGGCCGGGCGGCTGGTGGCCAGCGGTTTGTCGATGCGCCAAGCCTGCCACGCGGCCATTGTGAATGCGCTGACCGATGACGAATCCACCGCGCAAGCGCTCGATGACGTCATGCGGGCGCTGTTTGGTGATGCCCCCTGATTCGCCCTGCCCCAGCGCAGCGCTGGCCAAGCCCGTTGCACCAGAGCGGTCGCGGCTGGCTCGGCAAGACTGGCGGCGCCTCACGCAAGCGGGTTTTTTCCTGCTGTTTTTGCTCGCGCCTGCCCTGAACCTGCTGCGTTTTGACCTGTATGAAGCCCAGCTCTGGTTTCTGGGCATGCGCTGGTCGTTGGGCATCGACGCGCTGGCCCGTGGCGAGATCGACGCCACCACCGCCGCGCTACAAATTTTATGGCGGGCCTTTTTTCCCGGACTGGCGCTGGTGGGCGGTTTTATCTTCATTGCTTACAAATACGGGCGGCTGTACTGCGGCTGGTTGTGCCCGCATTTTTCGATGGTGGAAATGCTCAACGGCCTGCTGCAACGCGCGTGCGGCAAGCTCAGCCTGTGGGACAAAAGCCCCACACCACGTCTTGGCCAGTTGCCCAACACCCGCTGGTGGCCGCTGTTTGGCCTGAGCTGTGGGCTGGTGGGTTTTGTCTGGGCAATCACCTTGCTGACCTACCTGCTGCCGCCCGCCGTGATCTGGGGCAACCTGGTGCAAGGCAGCCTGACGCCCAACCAATTGCGCTTTCTGGGTGTGGCCACGCTGCTGATCAGCCTGGAACTGGCCTTTGCCCGCCATCTGTTTTGCCGTTTTGGCTGCGCCGTGGGTTATTTCCAGAGCCTGGCCTGGATGGCCAACCCCAAGGGCATGGTGGTCGCCTTTGAGCGCGAACGCGCCAAAGAATGCAAAACCTGTGGCACACAGCCCCTAGACCCCGTGCCGGGGTCGTCCCCCGAGGGGAGTGCCCGGCTTGGGGCGGCCCGGCGCGCGGCCCCCGTCGGCTCCGCCTGCGACAACGTCTGCCCGATGCGGCTGAACCCGCGCAACATCAAACGCATGATGTTCTCGTGTGTGCAATGCGGCCAGTGTCTGGATGCCTGCGAGACCTCTCAAGGCAACCAAGGCCGCAGCCCCACGCTGGAATGGCGCGTGGGCGCCGATGCGCTGCGCGAAACCCTGCGCCAACGTGCGCAAACCTTCAAAGAAGACCGCTGATGGAAGAAATGGTGGGGCAATGGTGGCACCAGGCCATCACACGCTTGGCCCGGGTTGATCACCCCGAGGCGGCTGTGTGTTTAAGCGACATGCAAAAGTCGATTGGTTTCCTGTTTCGCAGCGCGGGCGGTGCCCCCACGTTGCGTTTTGCCCACGCCACGTCGCAGCGGGTGGGTGGCCAGCGGCACTGGCTGCAGCGGCTCTCGGGCAGCGGCACCCGGGCGGCGCTGGCCCAACTCGAGCCCGATGTGCTGGCCCTGCCCGCACAACTGGCGGTGTTCGAGACAGCCGCCTTGAACCGCGACCTGTACCTGTGGCTGGCGCTGCAATCCGCATTTTTTGAGAATACGCAAGACTGGCTGGGTGACAACCTGCGGGCCACCCAGAAAGCGCTGGGCGCTTTCCCGGGCTTTCAAGCACGTTATGACTTTTTACTGCAAGCCCACCTGGCGCGCCGCCCCGATGTGACGCGCTTGCGCGGTGCAGCCCATCAGGGCGAACGCGCTGTCCAGGCCCATTTGCGCGGGCAGCCACTGCCCAAGCACGTCGCACCGGTCAAACCGCAAGACGTGGCCCCCGTCTGGCTGTGGCTCAGCGCCTTTGGCGCGGCGTCGGGTTTATCCAAACCGCAGACCGACCCAACCGCCGAACCCCGGCCCGGCAGCAACGCGCCCAACCGCGACACGCAGCGCCGACGCACCCGCCAAGCCAAGGAAGAAGATGCCCGCCAGGCGCTGGTGCTGCCATTTCACAGCGGCGGCCTGATGACCTGGAGCGAACACGTCAGCGTCAACCGCGGCACCGATGACGAAGACGATGGCAATACCAACACCGCCGCCAACGACATGGAAGCCCTCACCGTCGCCCCCGACGGCCAGACCCTGGCCAGCCGCGTGAAGTTTGACCTGGACCTGCCCAGTTCCAGCGCGGACGACGTGCCGCTGGGGCCGGGCCTGCTGCAGCCCGAATGGGATTACCGCAAAGGCGCCTTGCTGCCCGAACACTGTGTGGTGCAGGTGATGCAAGCGCGCCAAGCACCGCCTTTTGTGCCCAGCCCGGCACTCCAACTCACTGCGCGGCGCATCCGGCACAAGCTCGAAACCCTGCGCGACGCGCCACGGCCCCAACACGGCCAGGACAGCGGTGACGACCTGGACCTGGACGCCTGGGTGCGGTTCAGCGCCGACATGCAGGGCGCGAGCGGACTGCACACCGATTCACCGCCGATCTACACCCGCCGCGCTCTCAGCGAGCGCAGCCTGGCCACCTTGCTGATGGCCGATTTGTCGCTGTCCACCGACGCCTACGCCACGCCCACCGAGCGGGTGATTGACGTGATCCGCGACGCGCTGTACGTGTTTGGCGAAGCCTTAAGCGCGGTGGACGACCCGTTTGCGGTCTGGGGTTTCAGCTCGGTGCGGCGCAACCATGTGCGCCTGCAGCACCTCAAAGCCTTCCACGAACCGTGGAACGACGCCAGCCGGGCCCGTGTCGGGGCGATTCGCCCGGGTTACTACACCCGCATGGGCGCGGCCGTGCGTCACGCCACGCGGCAGCTGGCCGGCCGCAGCGAACACCGCCGCTTGCTGATGCTGCTGACCGATGGCAAACCCAACGACCTGGATGTGTATGAGGGCCGGTACGGCCTGGAAGACACGCGCCAGGCCATCCTGGAGGCGCAGGCGCGGGGCTTGTCGACCTTTTGCGTGACCATCGACGAAAAAGCCGAAAACTACTTGCCGATGCTGTTTGGCCAGCAGGGTTACGCGCTGGTGCGGCGACCGCAGGACCTGGTGAAACAATTGACGCAAGCATGGGCAAACCTGTCGCGCCGGTAATTTCCAGCGTTCGGTGTTATGGTTCGCGCCCTTTCTCTTACCCCTCACACCGCCCCCCTGCGCAGCAGCCTCGGGGTGAACCGTGTATCCAGCTCATGTCAGACACTTTTGATATCCAACGTTACCTGGCCGTCATGCCCTTGTTCAGCGACCTCTCCAACGACGAGCGCGCGCGTTTGGCACAAGGTTGCCAACTCAAGCGCTTTGCCCGCGGTGAGATGGTGTTTCGCAACGGCGACCCGTGCGATGCCTTTTTTGTCGTCATCGTGGGTCAGGTCAAACTGTTCATGGTGGCGCCGAGCGGCCAGGAAAAAGTGCTTGAAATCGTCGGGCCCGGCCAGAGTTTCGCCGAAGCCATGGTGTTCCTGGAGAAGCCCTCCTTTCTGAGCGTGCAAGCGCTGGGCGACAGCCTGCTGCTGCGCGTGAGCAAAGACGCCGTTTTCAAGGAGGTGGCGCAAGACCCGCGGTTTTCGCTGCACATGCTGGCGGGCATCTCGCGGCGCCTGCACGGGCTGGTGCAAGACGTGGAGAGTTACGCCCTGCAAAGCGGCATGCAGCGGATGATCGGTTTTTTGCTACGGGATATAGAGCATGATCTTCATACGCCATCGGGTGTGGTCACCGTGTCTTTGCCTGTGAGCAAGGCCACCATTGCGTCCCGCTTGTCGCTCACACCCGAGTATTTTTCGCGGGTGCTGCGTGAGCTGGAAGAGCAAGGGCTGATCGAAATCGACCGGCGCGAAATCCGGATCCTGGATGTCCACAAGCTCGCGGGCTACGGCTCGCAGTAATCGGCGGCATGTAACGTGACCAACCCGCTCGAATACGCCCCCTGGCTCTACCGCGCCACCCTGACGCTGCATGTCAGCGCCGTCACGTTGAGCGTGGCGCTGTTCACCGCACGCGGTCTGGGGGTGGCCTGGCGCCAGGCCTGGCCGATGCAGGCGCGCTGGCGCTGGCTGAGTGTGGCACTCGACACGGTGTTGATGGCCGCCGGACTGACCCTGTGGGGTCTGCTGCAGTTCAACCCCACCCGCGACACCTGGCTCGGTGTCAAGCTGGTGTTGCTGCTGGTCTACATCGTGCTGGGGTCTTACGGGCTCAAGCGCGCCAAAACGCATCGGGCACGCTTGCTGTTTTTTGTTGCGGCGCTGGCCACCGCGCTCACCATCATCTCGATTGCGCTGGCGCACCATCCGCTGGGCTGGCTGGCAAGCTGAGGTGATGCCGACCGGGTGACGCCTGCCCCGGTTTTGCAGACATGTCAAGCCAAGAAATGTTGCCTGTGCTTACCGTCGCTCACACATTTCACACACCATAGGTGGTAACATTTGCCTCCCCAAACACTACAGGTAGCGTTTGGAACCGATTTCGACAAGCAGATGACGTTGCTGAAAAGTCTCTGGAAGTCAATTAAACCCTATCTTCAGCGCTCACTTTTTAGGACCTATTTATGGCACTGCACACCCCGGAGCTTGCTCACACCACGCTGTCACTCCCGCCCCAACCCATCAGTGAAGAAGTGCTGATCGAAAAGTACAGCAAAGGCAGCGAATGCAGCATTGCCGACGTGAACCAACGCGTGGCGCGCGCGCTGGCCAGCGTCGAACAGCCCGACCAGCAAAAACTCTGGGAAGGCAAGTTTCTGGAGGCCTTGCAAGCCGGCTTTCTGCCCGCCGGGCGCATCCAGTCGGCCGCTGGCACCAACCTGTCGGCCACGCTGATCAACTGTTTTGTGCAGCCCGTGGGCGACTCGATTGCCCATGTGGAAGACGGCCACCCCGGCATCTACACCGCGCTGACCGAGGCCGCCGAGACCATGCGCCGTGGTGGTGGTGTGGGCTACGACTTCTCGCGCATCCGCCCGCGTGGTGCCTGGGTGGGCAGCACCCAAAGCTCCGCCAGTGGCCCGGTCAGCTACATGCGCGTGTTTGACCGCTCGTGTGAAACGGTCGAGTCGGCCGGTGCCCGCCGTGGTGCCCAGATGGGTGTGTTGCGCTGCGACCACCCGGACATCGAGGAATTCATCCACGCCAAGGACAAGGGCGACCTGAAGAACTTCAACATCTCGGTGGGCGTGACTGACGAGTTCATGAACGCGGTGCAGGCTGATGCTGACTTCGCCCTGGTGCACCGCGCCGAACCCGGCGTGCCGCAAAAAGAAGAAGGCGCTTTTCAAAACAAGGACACCGGCATCTGGACCTACCGCAAGCTCAAGGCCCGCGCCCTGTGGGACCAGATCATGCGCTCCACCTACGACCACGCCGAGCCGGGCGTGTTGTTTCTGGACCAGATCAACCGCGACAACAACCTGTCGTATTGCGAAACCATCGCCAGCACCAACCCGTGTGCCGAACAACCGCTGCCACCTTATGGCTGCTGCTGCCTGGGTTCGATTGACCTGACCCGTTTTGTGCGCAAACCCTTCAGCGCCAAGGCCAGCTTTGACGAAGCCGGTTTTGCCGCCGTGGCCCGGGTGGCGGTGCGTATGCTTGACAACGTGCTGGAAGCCACCGTCTGGCCCCTGCCCCAGCAACAGCAAGAAGCCGCCAGCAAGCGCCGGGTCGGCCTGGGTTTCACCGGTCTGGGCGACGCGCTGGTGATGATGAACCTGCGTTACGACACCCAGCAGGCACGCGACATGGCGCAACGTATCTCGATCCTGATGCGCGACACCGCTTATGACGCCTCCGCCGAGCTGGCACAAGAGCGTGGCGCCTTCCCGCTGTTCAACGCTGACCTGTTTTTGAGCGGCCAGACCTTTGCCTCGCGCCTGCCCGCCAGCCTGAAAGACCGCATCCGCAAAACCGGCCTGCGCAACTCGCACCTGCTGTCGATTGCGCCCACCGGCACCATCAGCCTGGCTTTTGCCGACAACGCCAGCAACGGCATCGAGCCCGCCTTCAGCTGGACCTACACCCGCAAAAAACGCATGCCCGACGGCAGCTTCAAGGAATACGCGGTGGAAGACCACGCCTGGCGCCTGTTCCGCCACCTCAAGGGTGAAAACGCCCCCCTGACGCCCGCGTTTGTGACCGCGCTGGAAATGAGCGCCCAGGCGCATGAAGAAATGGTGGCGGCGGTGGCCCCCTACATCGACACCGCGATTTCCAAAACCGTCAACGTGCCGGCCGACTACCCTTATGAAGACTTCCAGGACCTGTACACAGCCGCCTGGAAATCCGGCCTCAAAGGCCTGGCCACCTACCGGCCTAACAGCGTGCTGGGCTCGGTGCTGAGCGTCACGCCCAGCGCCCCCACCGTGGCCAAACCGTTGCAGATTGACAGTGCCAACCACCGCCTGGCGCTGGACCGCCTGCCCGCACCGGTGCTGTCCAGCCTGCGCTGGCCCGGTCGTCCGCAGTTGCCGGGAGGCAACTCGGCCTGGACCTTCATGGTGCACCACCCGTTTGGCGACTTTGCCTTGTTCATCGGCGAACTCTCGCCCGAAGAAGGCGGCGCACCCCAGCCGTTTGAAGTCTGGGTCAATGGCTCGGACCAGCCCCGCGGTCTGGGCGCCATGGCCAAAACCCTGTCGATGGACTTGCGTGCCAACGACCCGGCCTGGCTGCAACTCAAACTCGACGCCCTGGCCACGGTAAGCGAAGAACACGCCTTTGACATGCCCTTCCCGCCGCACGGCGAAAAGCGCAAATTCCCCGGCGTGGTGGCCGCCACAGCGGCGGTGATCCGCTGGCGCTGTGAGCAGGTGGCCGCCAGCGCCAAACTGCGCGCACCCGAGTCCAAACCCGCCTACACCCCGGTGATTGACGCCATGTTCAGCCGTGGTGAACCGCAAACTGGCACCTCGGGCACGCTGGCCTGGTCGGTGGACGTGGACAACCCAGCCACCAGCGAATCCTTCACGGTCACCTTGAAAGAGGTGAACCTGCCCAGCCATGACGGTGGTGTGGTGACCCGCCCCTGTGCCGTGGGCTTCAGCGGCAACTACCCCAAAGCCATGGACGGCCTGGCGCGCCTGCTCTCCTTGGACATGCGGGTGATTGACCCGGCCTGGATTGGCATGAAGCTGCGCAAGTTGTTGAACTACGCGGAACCTCTGGGTCATTTCATGGCCTTTGTGCCGGGCCTGCCCAACAACGAGCGCCGCCAGCAAGTGTGGCCGTCCACCGTGGCCTACATCGCCCGCCTGATCATTCACCGCTATGCGATGCTGGGTATCCTGAACGAAGAAGGCTTCCCACTGCGTGACATGGGTGTGCTCGACACGCCCGAAGCCAAGGAAGCCAGCCGCACCATGGCGGGCAAAGCCTGCCCCGAGTGCGGCAACCCCACCGTGATCCACAAGGACGGCTGCGATTTCTGCACCGCCTGCGGCTACGTGGGTCAATGCGGTTGAGTTTGCGGGTCGGCGGTTAACAGTGGCCAGTGAAGCCAAGCCTACCCAGGCTGCGCTTCACCCGCCTTGGCGACTGAATTGACGCACAAGGACCTCGTACAACGCAGCGGGGGTCACGGGTTTGGTCACGTCGTCGTTCATGCCAGCGTCCAGGCAGCGCATCCGGTCCTCGGCAAAGGCATTGGCCGTCATGGCCATGATCGGGACAGCACCCGCGTCGCCACCCGCTTGGCGAATCCGGCGGGTGGACTCACATACGAGTCGGCCCGGGCAAACAGCGTACTCACCTGCCCGGCCAGCAGCAGGGCCTGATTCTGGGGGGTGACGGCGGCCTCGACCTGGCTGCGACGGGCCTCAGATCAGCGCGTGAAACCGGTCAAACCAGGATCAGGGCCGACACCAGTGCCGCCGTCATGGCATATGGCACCCACGCGGGCAAAAACTTCCTGGGTTGTTCACCGCTCAACAATCGCATGCCGAACTCCTATCGGATCCAGGTCCGCCAGACGGAGGGGCTGACCTGTTTTGACGCATAGCGACCTGCTGTTAGTGTGTTTCTGAATCACGCTTTTATGAACGAATTGTTAAACCTGCGTAAGACCAAATTCTTTAACTTTAGAATGCGCGCTCTGGTCTTTGGCAACAGCCCGCGAGGGGTCTTCTCGGGCAGGGATCAGGTCACAGGCTCAGGGGCTTTTTGAACCTTGGTGCAAGGGCTCCCCGACGGCCCATTTTCTTTCGGTTCGTTTTATTCAAAGGATGAATTCATGGGTATCCAACGTATCGCCGGTCTGGCACTGACCGCATTGGCTTTCTGCGCACCGGGCCTGGGCCAGGCGCAAAACAAAGAGCTGGTGGTGGGCTCCAGCGCCACCTACCGGCCTTTTGCCTATGAAACCCCCACCAAGGAAATTGTGGGTTACGACATCGACATGATCAAAGCCGTGGCGCAAAAGGCCGGCCTGCAGATCAAGATCGTCAACACCCCCTGGACCGGCATTTTTGCTGCGCTCAACAACGGTGATGTGGACCTGGTGATCTCTGGCGTCACCATCAACGACAAACGCAAACAGTCTTACGACTTCACCGCCCCCTACTTTGAAGCGCGTCAGCTCATTGCTGTGCCCACCAGCAGCACCGCCAAAGGCCTGAAAGACCTGGCTGGCAAGAAGATTGGTGTGGTCACCGGCAGCACCGCGGATGACATGACCTCGCGCGAGTTTGGTAAGACCAACCCCGACATCCGCCGCTTTGAGAGCACCCCGGTGGTCATCGCCGAGTTGGCCAACAGCGGTCTGGACGCCGCCATGGGTGACAACGGTGTGATCGCCTTCCGCGTGCAAGAGCACAAGGGCCTCAAAACCGTGGCCGACGCCAGCTTCCCCAAGGAATATTTCGGCATTGTGGTGAAACAGGGCAACAAGGCATTACTCGATAAGCTCAACACCGGTCTGGCCGCTGTGAAGGCCGATGGCAGCTACGCCCAGATCTACAAGAAGTGGTTCCAGGCTGAAGCACCTGCGCTGCCCGCGCAATAAACACTGATCCTCGCGGTTTATGGATCAAGTTTTATGGTTCGGCTGGTTCCGCGCCGACATCATTGCGGAGTACGCCGAGCTGTTCTGGCATGGCCTGCAGATGACCGTGCTGGTCACGGTGATCTGCATCATCCAGGGCACGGCCCTGGGGCTGGCGATTGGGCTGGCGCGGGTGGCCGATGCGCGCCACGCGCCGCTGCGCCAGCTGTGCCGTTTTGCGCTGCGCTGGCCGTCCACGGTGTATGTGAGTTTCTTCCGTGGCACACCGCTGTTTGTGCAGATTCTGCTGATGCATTTTGCGGTGCTGCCGCTGTTCATCAACCCGGTGGACGGCATCCTGATCGACGGTGATCTGGCCAGAAACCTCAAGCAGAACTACGGTGCGTTTCTGTCCGGCGTGGCGGCTTTGACGCTCAATGCCGGTGCCTACATCTCCGAGATATTCCGCGCCGGTATCCAGTCGATCGACAAGGGCCAGGTGGAGGCCTCACGTTCGCTGGGCATGAGTTATGGCCGCACGATGTACCACGTGGTGCTGCCGCAGGCGTTTCGGCGCATGTTGCCGCCGCTGGGCAACAACGCCATCTCGCTGCTGAAAGATTCGTCGCTGATCTCGGCGATTGGCCTGGCCGAGCTGGCCTACGCCGCCCGCACGGTGGCGGGCGCCTACTCCCGCTACTGGGAGCCGTATCTGACGATTTCTTTGATGTATTGGGTGTTGACCCTGGGCCTGGCCTATGTGGTGAAGAGACTGGAGGCCCGTTATGGACGAGGTGATTCGCGTTAAATCTTTGAGCAAACAGTTTGGTGCGCTGCAGGTCTTGCGCGGCATCGACTGCAGCATTGCGGCGCAAGAGGTGGTGTGTGTGATCGGCCCCTCGGGCTCGGGGAAAAGCACGTTTTTGCGCTGCCTCAACGGCCTGGAAGACGCCAGCGGTGGTGAGGTCTGGGTGAATGGTGTGGCGGTGCACGAACCCAAAACCGATATTGACGCCCTGCGCTCCGACATCGGCATGGTGTTCCAGCGCTTCAACCTGTTTCCGCACAAAACGGTGTTACATAACATCACGCTGGCGCCGTCCAAGGTGCGTGGCTTGAGCGAGGCCGACGCCAAGGCCCGCGCGATGGCACTGCTGGACAAGGTGGGCCTGATCGACAAGATCGACGCCTACCCCAACCAGCTCTCGGGCGGCCAGCAGCAGCGTGTGGCGATTGCCCGGGCGCTGGCCATGCAGCCGCGCATCATGCTGTTTGACGAACCCACTTCAGCGCTCGACCCCGAGATGGTCGGCGAGGTGCTGGCGGTGATGCAGACCCTGGCCACCGAAGGCATGACCATGGTGGTGGTGACCCACGAGATGGGTTTTGCCCGTCAGATGGCGGACCGGGTGATCTTCATCGATGAGGGTGTGATCGTGGAGCAAGGCACACCGACCGAGCTGTTTGACCGGCCACAGGAAGAACGCACCCGGCGTTTCCTCAGCAAGGTGCTTTGAGCACCCTGAAAGACGTCGTGCCGACTCAGTCGCGCATCACCAGCACGGGCAGCTTGGTGTGTGACAAAACGGCTTGGGCCACGCTGCCCAGCACCAGTTTTTCCAGACCGCTGCGTCCGTGTGAACCCATCACGATCAGATCAGCCTGCAGTGAATCACCCGCTTCGACAATGCCGCGCCAGGCCGTGTGTGCCTCAATGATCGAGGTTTCCACTTTGACTCCGGCGGCCGCAAAACTGTCTTTGGCGGCGTGCACAGCGGCATTGGCTTCCGCGTTGGCGGCACTCAGATACTCGGCCTGACCGTAGGCGAAGTCAGTACCGACCCCGGTGAACGGGTAGGGGTCGATCACGTAAATGACGGTGACGGTGCTGTCGAAGGCCTTTGCCATCACGATCGCCTTGCCGACTGCTGCCTGCGATGTTTTTGAACCGTCAACGGGAACCAGAATGTGCTTGAACATGATGTACTCCTTATCAAAGCAACTTACTCGTGAATTTTGCGCCTGATCAGATGTCTTCAGGCACCATTTTGATGGCGCCACAGGGGCATTCCGACACACAAATGCCGCAACCCTTGCAATAGTCGTAATTGAACTCGAAGCCTTTGCCAGGCCCCAGTTTGATGACCGCGTTGTCCGGACACACGCCGTAGCAGTTGTCACATTCAAAACAGTTGCCGCAAGACAGGCAGCGCCGGGCTTCAAACAAGGCGTTGCTCTCATCCAGACCGCCCTGCACTTCCTCGAACGTGCTTTGGCGGCGGATGATGTCGAGCATCGGGCGCATGGTTTTGGGTGCGTCGCTGTAGTACCAGGTGTTGAGCTTGTCGAAGGTGGCCACGCTGTGTTTGGGCGCGGGCACATAGGCCTCGCCGCGCAACCAGGCGTCGATATTGCGCGCTGCCTTTTTGCCATGGCCGATGGCCACCGTCACGTTGCGCTCGGCGGGCACCATGTCGCCACCGGCAAAAATACCGGCATGCCCGGTCATCATCTGGGCATTGACCTGCACCACACCGTCTTGCACCACCAGGTCCGGCACGTTGTTGATCAGGGACAAATCCACGTCCTGACCCAATGCCAGCACCACCGAATCGGCCTCCAGCGTTTCAAACTCGCCGGTGGGCTGCGGAAAGCCCTTCTCGTCGAGTGCCATCTTTTCGACCATGATCGACGACTCACCGGCCTGTTTGATGGTGGACAACCACTTGATCAACACCCCTTCCTGCAGCGCCTCTTCCACCTCAAAGTCGTGCGCGGGCATTTTTTCGCGGTTGCGGCGGTAGACGATGATCGACTCGGTGGCACCGAGGCGCTTGGCGGTGCGCGCCACGTCAATGGCGGTGTTGCCACCGCCATAAACCACCACCTTGCGGCCCAGCAGCGGTTTGTCTTCACCTTCCATGGAGCGCAGCACCGACATCGCGTCCAGCACATGCGCCGAATCACCCGCCGGAATGAAGGCACGCTTGGCAATGTGGGCCCCCACGGCCAGAAACACCGCGTCAAAGCCAAAGTCCTGCTTGACCTGCAACACATCGGTGACCTTGGTGTTGTACTGGATGTCCACCCCCAGGTCCACAATGCGCTGCACTTCGTCGTCGAGCACCTGGCGCGGCAGGCGGTATTGCGGAATGCCAAAACGCATCATCCCGCCGGGCAGCGGTCCGGCCTCAAACACCGTCACCGCGTGACCCAGGCGCGCCAGGTGATAAGCCGCCGACAAGCCCGACGGCCCGGCACCGACCACCAGCACTTTTTTGCCGGTTGGCGCCGCAGGTGCGGCAAACTTCCAGCCCTGGGCGATCGCCTGGTCGCCCAAAAAGTGTTCGACCGAATTGATGCCAACCGCCGCATCGAGCTGGCCGCGGTTGCAGGCGCCTTCGCAGGTGTGGTAACAGACCCGGCCCATGATCGCCGGAAACGGGTTGTCTTCGACCAGCGTGCGCCAGGCCTGTTCGTAGTCACCGGATTCCGCGTGGAACAACCAGGCCTGGATGTTTTCACCCGCCGGGCACTGGTGGTTGCAAGGGGGCATGCGGCTCAGGTAAACCGGGCGCGAGGTGCGCCACGAGCCGGTGTGGTTGGCCAGCGAACTGCCGACATCGAGCGTGATGGCAAAAGGTTTTTGCATGGTCTTGTCCCCGACTAATTGGTTTCCAGCAGGCCAAAACGGCGGATGTTGCGGTCAGCCCGCCCCTGCAGCCGGGCCAGTGTGGCTACATCCGGATGTTTGCCAAACAAATGGGCAAAACGCTTTTGAGGCCGCAAATAGTCTTCCACCGGCACCTGACGGCGAATTTTGAGCACGCCGGTGACCTCGCCGCGTTCGGCCTCAAACACCGGGAACACCCCGCTTTCCACCGCCAGGCGTGACAGCTTGATGGTGTCGTGCGAGGCGGAGCCCCAGCCCAGCGGGCAGGGCACAAAGATGTGGATGTAGCGTGCACCGCGGATCGTCATCGCCTTGGTCACCTTGTATTCCAGGTCACGCAAATCCGCCACGGTGGCTGTGGCGACATAGGGAATCTCGTGCGCCATGGCAATTTGCGGCACATTTTTGCCCTGGCCAAACTCGTTGCCCGGATGTTCACCAACCGCCATGGTGGTGGCGGTGCGGGCGGCGGGCGGTGTGGCGCTGCTGCGCTGCACCCCGGTGTTCATGTAGGCCTCGTTGTCGTAGCAGATGTAGAGCACATCATCGTTGCGCTCAAACATGCCCGAGAGGC
The DNA here is from genome assembly GCF_020594515.1 of Rhodoferax sp. U2-2l. Taxonomy (GTDB): domain Bacteria; phylum Pseudomonadota; class Gammaproteobacteria; order Burkholderiales; family Burkholderiaceae_C; genus Rhodoferax. The sequence goes on along the minus strand of NZ_JAJCTH010000023.1, from coordinate 16,144 downwards.
AGCCAAAACCGATGTCCGTGGTGCCGCCGTCGCCGCCCTGCGCCACCACCCGCACATCGCTGCGGCCCTTGGCTTTCATGGCGGCAGCAATGCCGGTGGCCACCGCCGCTGCGTTGCCAAACAAGGAGTGGATCCAAGGGATTTGCCACGAGGTTTCGGGGTACGGGGTGGAAAACACCTCCAGGCAGCCGGTGGCGTTCGCCGCGATCAACTGGCCGTTGGTGGCCGCCATGGCCGCATCGATGGCGTAGCGGGCACCCAGCGCCTCGCCGCAGCCCTGGCAGGCGCGGTGGCCGGAATTGAGCGAATTTTTCCGCTCCGAGCCGGCTTGCACGCTGCGCTGCTCCGGCGCCAGCAGGCGGTTGCCCACGGTGAAGGTGCCGGTCTGGTAAAACTTGACGGTTGACTGTTCCATCTGTGTCTCCTGATCAATTGGGGACAAAACGTGCGCCCGGTGGTCCGGGCTCACGGCCTGTCGCCTTGGTCTGTCACGCTACTAATATGTTGGGGACAGAGCAAGCTCACTGCGTGTAGCCTTGGTCTGTCCCGCAAGGTCTCAGTATGTTGAGGACAGATCAAGCTCATTGCGTGTAGCCTTGGTCTGTCCCGCAAACTCTTAGACTGCGCCTGAGGCCACGGTGCCCAGGTCGCGCAACACACCTTCAGCCACCGGGCCCGAGCGGCGGCTGGCTTTTTCGCGGTCCAGCACCCGGTTGACCACCGCCCAATCCAGGTCCAGAAAAGTGAGCAACTCCAACTTGTCCGACATGGCTTGCAGCAGCAGTTTGTTCATCGACTCTTTGGTGATGGGGCGCCCGCCCAGGCCAGCCACCACGGTGTAGACCGGTTGCGGACGGTTGCGCACCGCGCTGCGCACATCGCGTGAGACGATGCCACCAATACCCACGGCAAAACATTTCTCTACCACCACAATACGTTCGGCCATCACCGTGGCGTCGCGGATGGCAGAAATCGGAAACGGCCGGTACGAGGTGATGCCCAGCACACCCACCTTGTGGCCCTGCGCGCGCAGGTCGTCCACTGTGTCCTTGATGGTGCCCAGCACCGAGCCCAGCGCGATGACGATGGTGTCGGCATCCTCGGTTTTGTAGGTCTTGATCAGCCCGCCCGAATCGCGGTTAAAAATGGCCTTGAATTCATTGGCCACCTGCGGAATCAGATCCAGCGCCTGCATCTGTTTGGCGTGGGCCAGGTAACGCACCTCCGTGAACGCCTCGGGGCCGACCATGGCGCCAATCGTCACCGGGTCGCTGGGGTCCAGCACCTGGCGCGGCTCGTACGGTGGCAAAAATTGGTCCACCTGCGCCTGATCGGGCATGTCGACCCGCTCGTAGGCGTGGGTCAGGATGAAGCCGTCCATGCACACCATCACCGGCAGGGACAACTCTTCGGCAATGCGGAACGCCTGGATGTGCAAATCCAGCGCCTCCTGGTTGGTCTCGGCAAACAGTTGCAGCCAGCCCGCATCGCGCATGCTCATGCTGTCGGTGTGGTCGTTCCAGATGTTGATGGGCGCGCCAATCGCCCGGTTGGCCACCGTCATCACAATCGGCAGACCCAGGCCCGAGGCGTTGTACACCGCTTCCGCCATGAACAGCAGCCCCTGGCTGGCCGTGGCCGTGTAGGAGCGTGCCCCGGCAGCCGATGACCCAATGGCCACACTCAGGGCCGCAAACTCGGACTCGACGTTGATGAACTCGCACGGTGTGAGCGCGCCGGATTTGACCAGCTCACCCAGGCCTTCCACGATGTGCGTCTGGGGTGAAATCGGGTAGGCACAAATCACTTCAGGGCGGCTCAGCGCCACCGCCATCGCGACCGCATGGGAGCCTTCGCATTGTTCAAGCATGGTGGATCTCCTTGGCTTTTTCTTCCTGCGCCATGACGATGTCATAAGCTTCTTTGGCGGCCGCCTTGTTGCCTTTGGCCACGGCGCCTGAGAACTTCTGGTCGATCGCCCGGTGCACGGCATCCAGAGAAATCAGGCCGCCCAAAGCAGCGAACGCCCCCAGCAACGGCACGTTGGGCACCGGGCGGCCCACATGTTTCATGGCCAGTTCGCTGGCCGGCACAATCAGCTGGCGCTCCGGCAGAAAGCCCTTGGCAAACTCCTCCAGACCCATCTCGCTGAAGCTGCGTGTGGTGTTGATCAGGATGTAGCCGTCTTTCTTGAGGCCACTGAACACATCCACCTGGTGCAGCAGCGTCGGGTCCTGAATGATGATGGCGTCAGGCTGCATGATGGGCTCGCGTAGCCGGATTTCTTTGTCATCCATGCGGCAGAAGGCCACCACGGGCGCGCCGGTGCGCTCAGAACCAAAGCTGGGAAAGGCCTGCGCGTGTTTGCCACCCAAAAAAGCCGCGATGGACAACATCTCGGCACCTGTCACCACGCCCTGCCCGCCACGGCCATGGATACGAACCTGAAACATGAGTTGCTCCTCAATGTGCATGAAACCCAGCCGATGTTGGCGAAGCTCATTTTTTTGCTAACCGCAATGTAGATTCATAAAGCGGAAATAGTATTGATACAAATCAATAGCAGCTGACGCGCGACTTACGTCATCCAGAGTACTTGTTTTGTGACTTGCGTCAATGCGTACTTGACCCACTTGCCTATGCTCGCGGCTTTGCTTTTTTGAAAGGACACGTCATGGCGGTGTTGCAGTGGTCAGAGGCTTTCGCACTGGGGATGCCGGTGATGGATGACACCCATCTGGAATTTGTCAACCTGCTGGCCGAGGTGGTGAACGCCAGCGACACCCGACTGATGCCGCTTTGGCAGGATCTGATCGACCACACCGATGCGCACTTTGCCCGCGAGGACGGCTGGATGACAGCCACCGGTTTTAGCGCCGACAACTGCCACAGCAGCCAGCACCAGATCGTGCTCAAAGTGATGCGTGAAGGGCTGAAGCGGGGCCACGCCGGTGACCTGACCGTGGTGCGCCAAATGGCCGACGAACTGGGCGTCTGGTTTCCGCAGCACGCCAACGCCATGGATGCGGCGCTGGCGCTGCATTTGCGCAGCGTGGGCTACAACGAACAGACCGGCGAGATCCGGCTGCCCCAAGCCATACCGATGGAGGACATTGAGGGCTGCCACGGCACCAGCTACGCGCCTCACGATGCCCCGGACGCTAAACTCGCAGCGGCCTGAGCATCCCCTCTGGGCTCTCCCAAGCCGTCAAAATTTCCCGTTGAAAGCTGTCAGCCCTGGCACCCCAAGGGCTGCAGCCCCTGTTAACACAAAGGACCACCATGAGCATTTACACCAAACTCACCGAGCTGGGCATCACCCTGCCGCCCGTCGCCATCCCCGCCGCGGCTTATGTGCCGTTTGTGCAGACCGGCAACCTGGTGTTCCTGAGCGGCCACATTGCCAAAAAAGTCGGCAAGGCCTGGGTCGGCCAGCTGGGCAACAACATGACCACCGACGAAGCCAAGTTGGCCGCCCGCAGCATCGCCATTGATTTGCTGGGCACCTTGCACGCGGCGGTCGGCGACCTGAACCGGGTGACACGCATCGTCAAGGTGATGTCACTGGTCAATTCCAGCGCCGATTACACCGAGCAGCATCTGGTCACCAACGGTGCCAGTGAATTGATTGGCCAAGTGTTTGGCGCGGACAAGGGCGCCCACGCTCGCAGCGCCTTTGGTGTGGCGCAGCTCCCGCTGGGCGCCTGCGTCGAGATCGAGCTGATCGCCGAAGTCGCTTAAAACTTAAAACGTTTCCCAGTCCGACTCTGCCGCCGGGGCGGCCACCGCCTTCGGCGGTGCGGTTTTCAACGCCACGCCGGGCTTGACCGACACCGGTTTGGTCAAGGTGGGTGGCGTGCCCACAGGTCGGCTGGCAGGCGCCGCCAGCTTTTTGGCAGGCGAGCCGCTGGCCAGCGCCGCCTGGGCCTGAGGCTTGGCCAGCGCGGTCGGACGTTTGTAAACCAACGCCTGCGGGCGCGGCGTGATGTCCCGCGTGGGGTGTTGCGGCAGGGCTGCCAAGGCACGCCCATCGGTCTTGAAAACGGCCACCGCACGCGCCAGTTGGTCGGCCTGGTCGCGCAGGCTCTCTGCTGCCGCGGCGCTTTGCTCCACCAGGGCGGCGTTTTGCTGGGTCATCTGGTCCAGGCCACCAATGGCCTGGTTGATACCGGAAATCTGGGTGCTTTGCTCACCCGAGGCGGCGGTAATTTCACCAATCACGTCAGCCACCTTGCGCACCGACTGCACGATGTCATTCATGGTGGCACCCGCGTCAGACACCAGTTGTGTGCCCGAGGCGACCTTGTCCACCGAGGTGTTGATGAGAGTTTTGATCTCTTTGGCGGCCTCGGCGCTGCGCTGCGCCAGGCTGCGCACCTCGGAGGCGACCACGGCAAAACCCCGGCCCTGCTCACCGGCGCGGGCCGCTTCCACCGCCGCATTGAGCGCCAGAATGTTGGTCTGGAACGCAATGCCGTCAATCACGCCAATGATGTCAGCAATCTTGCGGCTGCTGGTGTTGATGTCTTCCATGGTGCTGACCACCTGGCGCACCACCGCGCCACCGCGTTCCGCCACGCTGGAGGCATTGGCGGCCAGCGTGCTGGCCTGGCGGGCGTTGTCGGCGCTGATCTGCACGGTCTGTGTCAGGTGGTCCATGCTGGAAGCGGTGGACTGGAGGTTGCCGGACGTTTGTTCGGTGCGCTGGGCCAGGTCGTTGTTGCCCTGGGCTATCTCGGCACTGGCAGTGGCGATGCTGTCGGTACTATGGCGCACCTGGTTGACCATGGTGCCCAGCGAGACGTTCATGCTGGAGAGCGACTTCATCAGGTCACCAAACTCGTCCCCACGCGAGGTGTCGATGGTCATGCTCAGATCACCCTGGGCGATTTTGGCGGCCAGCTCGTTGGCGACCACCAGCGGCTGGCGAATGGCGCGGATCAGCCAGGCAGCGCCAGCCACAATCAGCAGCAACAACAGCAGCATCAGGCCACTGGCCAAGAGGATCAGGTTCTTGGCATGTTCGGCGTAGCTGGCGCGGGCGGTCTCAAAGTTTTTTTCCTGCAACGCCACAAAATCGCGCTGCGACTTCTGGTACGCGTCCATGGCGGGCTGAAACACCGTGGCGATGGTGGCAGCGGACTCCTCCAGCAGGCCTTCACCGCGCTGCTTCATCGCGGCAGCGCGTGCCTCGAGCATGACTTTGCGGTTGGCGGCAATGGTTTTGAGCTGCTCGCGGTCGGCAGCACCCAGGTCTTCGGCCTCGATGGCTTGCTGGATCTTGCTGATCTGGGCCGAGGTGTCAGCCATCAAGCCTTTCAATCCGGCTTCCAGCGCCGGGTCGCCGCTGAACATCAGTGCCTGGGTGCGTGCCGCGTTGGTTTGGGACAGCGCGGCCCAACCCATGGCTGCCTTGACACGGGCGCTGAGCTTGTCCAGTACGGCGGTGCTCTCGGCACGGTCAGCAGCAGATTGCACGGCGGTGTAACCCACCACCAGAGAGATTCCCAGCACAATCAAACCCGTGGCCAGCCACAATTTGGAGGCCAGACGTAAGTTTTGCAAATTCATAGATGTCTCCAGACGACAGGCAGATGCCCTGATTTTTTGCCAGCGCACAATAGTAACGCGCACACGGCCTGTCCCCTAAGCCACAGCGCGTGAAATTAAACCCGTTGGATTGCCTGGTCGGCCACCGCCGCCAACTGCCCAGCCGTCACCGCGCCCGGGGCGATTTCAGCCAGCGGCACCAGCACAAAGGCACGCTGGAGCATGCGCGGATGCGGAATTTGCAGATCAGGGCGCATCACCACCTCATCGCCATACAGCACGATATCCAGGTCCAGTGTGCGCGGCGCGTTGATGTAGGGACGCAGGCGCCCGTGCGCGTTTTCCAGTTGCTGGAGCTGCGTCAGCAGGTCGGCGGCGCTCAGGGTGGTGTGCAGCGCGACCACAGCGTTGAAAAAATCAGGACCACTGGCCTCGAACGGCGCCGTTTGGTACAGGCTGGAGGCGCGCAGCACACGTGTGCCAGGCAGCTGGTTCAAGGCCGCGATGGCGTTGACAACGGTGGTGCGTGCATCCCCCAGATTGGCGCCCAGCGCCACATAGGCCAACACCGCGGAACCGGTGGGGTCAGGCATGCGACACCTCACCGTGCTCAGCGCCGCGCATCACGTCGGGGTCCCGCCGCCCTCGCCTGTCCCCGCGCCACCCGCAGCGCCTTCACCAGCAGCGCGGCCAGGGCTACGGCGCCTGCGGCGGCGCTTCTTGGGCGCATCGGAGGCATCTGCCACCGGCTCGCCATGCGGTGTGGCCGCAGTGTGGCCGGCAACATCTTGCGCCGGGGCGGCAGCATCCAGCGCACCGGGTGCAGGCAGCCGGTGCACACGCGGTGTGCGTGCCACTTTGGCGCGCTGTTGCTGCTCCAGTCTGACCGCATCGACCATGTCGTTGCGCAGGTTGTCATCGGCAACGCTGAATTCTTGCCACCAGTCGGACAACACCTCGTCAAGCTCGCCGTTTTCAGCACGCAAACGCATGAAGTCAAAAGCAGCCCGGAAACGCGGCTGCTCCACCAGGCCAAACGCGGCGCTGCCGGTGCGTTTCTCAAAACGGGGCTGCATGGTCCAGATGTCGCGCATGTCACCACCAAGCTTGCCACGGCCCGACACATCTCCGATGCGGGTGTTGAACACATCGTCAATCGCGTCCATCAGCGCCGGGTGGGAGTGCTGGCGGGCGTTCAGGCGCTTGGCCCAGCCGTCCCGCACATCAGCCCACAACACACAGGCCAGCAAAAAGCTCGGCGCCACCGGTTTACCTTCACCCACGCGGCGGTCGGTGTCCAGCAAGGCAGCTTTGACAAACGGCTGCTCGGCACGCTCCACCACCACGTCAAGCAGCGGATAAATGCCGCGCGCCAGGCCGAGTTCCTTGAGTTTCTCAATCGACGCCAGCGCATGGCCGGTTTGCAACAGCTTGAGCATTTCGTCAAACATGCGGCTTTGCGGCACTTCCAGCAGCAGCGACTGGCTCTTGACCAGGGGTGCGGCGGTTTTGGGCTCGAGTTTGAAGCCCAGGCCATGCAATTTGGCGCCAAAACGCACGGCGCGGATGATGCGCACCGGGTCTTCGCGGTAACGCGTGGCGGCGTCGCCAATCATGCGGATCACGCGCGCTTTGGCGTCTTTCATGCCGTGGTGGTAGTCGACCACGATCTGGGTCTCGGGGTCGTAATACATGGCGTTGATGGTGAAGTCACGTCGCGCCGCGTCTTCGTCCTGCGGGCCCCAAACGTTGTCGCGCAGCACACGGCCTGTAGAGTCCACCGCGTGTTTCATGCCAGCCAGGTCACTCTTGCTGGTTTTTTCGTTGCCCGCCACCTGCTCGGCGGCGGCGTTGTCCAGGTAAGCGCGAAAGGTCGAGACCTCGATCACCTCATGTTCACGTCCGCGCCCGTACACCACGTGCACGATGCGAAAACGCCGCCCGATGATGAAAGCACGGCGAAACAGGTTTTTGACCTGTTCCGGTGTGGCGTTGGTGGCCACGTCAAAGTCCTTGGGCGCCAGGCCCAGCATCAGGTCGCGCACCGCGCCACCCACGATGTAGGCCTCAAAACCCGCGGCCTTGAGGGTGCGCACCACGTTGTTGGCGCGTTCGTCCACCAACTCGGGGTTGATGCCATGCACGTCAGGGCCAATTTCGGCACGTTTGCCAAATGGGTTCTTGGCTGTGGCGGGGGCGGATTTGCCCAGCAGTTTGTCGATGAATCTTTTGATCATGGGTGTGGGTGGTTTGTCAAAACGCACAGGCCTGAGGAGCGGGATGTCATGCCGGACCTGATCCGGCATCCATGATGGGGGACATGGATTGCGGATCAGGTCCGCCATGACCAACAACTTCAAGCATGTGTTATAGGCCTGCTATTTTTGTGAATCGGCGCTATGGAAAAAGCTCAAGTATGCGCCAGCCGCGATCCAGTGCAATGGCGCGCAGTCGGTCGTCGGGGTTGGTGGCCACCGGGTGGGTCACGCGCTCCAAGAGTGGCAGGTCGTTGATCGAGTCGGAATAAAAGGTGCTCTCGACATCGTCCCAGCCCAGCTGGCGGCGGGCCAGCCATTCCTGCACCCGCACCACCTTGCCTTCGCGAAACGAGGGTGTGCCGTCAATTTCGCCGGTAAACCAGCCGCTGGCCGGGTCACGCGCGAGCCGGATGGCGATCAGCTCCGGCACACCAAACGCGGCGGCAATCGGGCGGGTGACAAACTCGTTGGTGGCGGTGACGATGATCACCTCGTCCCCCGCCGCCTGATGGTCTTGTACCAATTTTTTGGCATGGGGATGGATGGCGTTTTGCACCACAGACCGCATGAAATCAGCATGGGCAGCTTCTGATTTGGCAGCACCTTGCTGGCGGATGGCGCGCGTGGCAAAGCGCATGTAGTCATGGATGTCGAGCGTGCCCGCCTTGTATTGCTGGTAATAGGCGTCGTTTTGCCGGGCAAAGTCAGCCGCATCGTTCCAGCCCAGGGAGGTGGTGAACACGCCCCACTGGTGGTCGGAATCGACGGGGATCAGGGTGTGATCCAGGTCAAACAAAGTGAGCCTTTTGACCCCGCTGCTTGCCACTGTGTGTGCCGCGCGGCCCCCCAAGGGGCCTCTCGCGCCTGAAGGCGACCCGGCGGCGCTCGTTTTCTTTGACATCATGCGTTATCCATCATGGTTTTGATCAGCGGAATGGTGATGGCGCGCTGGGTTTGCAGGGCGTAGCCGTCCATCAGGTCGAGCAGTTCCATCAGTGAGCCCAAGTCGCGGCTGAAACGTGTCAGCATGAAGTCCATCACCTCATCACTCAACGCAATGCCGCGGGTCTGGGCGCTGGCGCGCAGCACCTCACGGCGCTGGGTGTCGTCCAGCGTTTGCAGCGCAAACACATGGCCCCAGCCAAGCCGGGTGCGCAGGTCGTCGCGCAATTTCAAGTCAGCCGGGGGCAAACTGCCGGCGGCCAGCACGGCAATTTGCTGCGTCTGGGCGTTGACAAACCAGTTGAAGGCCGCCTGCTGCTGCGCCACATCAAACGCATGGACATCGTCCATCAACACGGCCGCCCAGGTGGCGTCAAACTCGTCAGCGACAGACGTCGTCGCGTCAAGCCAGCCGACCCGCTGGCCCTGGCCCTGCAACGCGCTGCTGACGGCGCGCAGCAGGTGAGATTTGCCACAGCCGCCAGGGCCCCACAGGTAGGTGGGCACGGGCGAGCGTGCTGTGCCCGCCTTGCCCGGCTGGCCCAGCCACAGCTGCAGGTGATCCAGCGCCGCGGCGTTGGGGCCAACGCAAAAATTACTCAGGCTCGGGCCCTTGGCCAGGCCCATATCCAGCACCAGTTGTTTCATCATGATTCGCGGTACAAGGCGCTGTTCATATACGTGTCGCGCGCGCGGCGGATGGCTACCAGCAGCACCGCGCTGACCGGCAGCGCGATCAGCACGCCGACAAAGCCGAACGAGTGCCCAAACGCCAGCAGCGCAAAAATCACCGCCAGCGGGTGCAGGCCAATGCGCTCACCCACCAGCCGTGGGGTCAGGAAAAAACTCTCCACCAACTGGCCCAGCCCGTACACCACAGCCACCATCACCAGCACACTGACATGGCCGCTTTGCGCCGAAAACTCCAGAAAACCCGCCAACAGCGCCAAAATCAACCCCAAGCCAAACCCGACATAGGGAATGGCAATCGCCAACCCGGTAAACACCCCAATGGGCAGCGCCAGGTCCAGCCCGAACAGCGCCAGACCCACGCTGTAGTACACCGCCAGCACCAGCATCACCAGCAGCTGCCCACGAAAATATTGGCCCAGCACGCCGTCGGCCTCGTCAGTGAAGTTGCTGACCACGCCGCGCGTGCCGGGCGGCACCAGCGCCAACAGCATGCTGATGAAGCGGCGCCAGTCCATCAAAAAGTAGAACAGCGCCACCGGAATCAACACCCCGTTGCCCAAAATGGAGAGCGCCACACTGCCGCCCAGCTTGGCCGAAGCCAACAACTGGCCCACGCTGTCTTCCAGATTGGCGCTCAGGTGTTCCATCAAAAACGCGCGGATACCGGCCACATCCAGCGACACCTGCAAGCCCAACGCCGCCAGTTTGGGGGCCAAAAAAATGTTGAGCTGGTCCAAGAGCGGCGGCACCTGCTCGCGCAGTTGCGGCAGTTGTTTGACCAAAATCGGCACGATCAGCAGGGCAATCGACAACAACATCGCCAGAAAGACCAGCTCCACCAGCACCACCGCCACCACACGCGGCAGGCGGCCTTGGCCCAGGTCATCCAGCCAGTCCACCACCGGGGTCAGCGCATAGGCCAGGATCGCCGCCACCACAAAGGGGGTGAGCACCGGGGCCAGCAACCACAGCAGCAGCACCCCGCCGATCAACAGCGCGGCCCAGGCCAAGGCTTTTTTCTGAGGGGAGGTGAATTGCATCAAATGAGTGAAAAATCGGCGAGGGGCCGTACCCTTAAAATCAGGCCAAATTCTATCGGGCTCGGCTCAGCTGGCCGACCCACCCTCAAGTTAACCGATCACCCCCGGCATTTGGCCTGACTGAACTACCCCGTGACCACCCCATGACCACTTCAAACACCCCCACCACCGCCCTCTCCTACAAAGACGCAGGCGTCGACATTGACGCTGGCGACGCGCTGGTGGAGCGCATCAAACCCCTGGCCAAAAAAACCATGCGCGAAGGTGTGCTGGCCGGTATTGGCGGCTTTGGCGCGCTGTTTGAAGTGCCCAAGCGTTACAAGGAGCCGGTGCTGGTGAGTGGCACCGACGGCGTCGGCACCAAACTCAAGCTGGCGTTCGAATGGAACATGCACGACACCGTGGGCATCGACCTGGTGGCCATGAGCGTCAACGACGTGCTGGTGCAAGGCGCCGAGCCGCTGTTTTTCCTGGACTACTTTGCCTGCGGCAAGCTCGACGTGGACACCGCCGCCGCGGTGGTCGGTGGTATTGCCAAGGGCTGCGAGTTGTCCGGCTGCGCGCTGATTGGCGGCGAAACCGCTGAAATGCCCGGCATGTACCCCGCTGGCGAATACGATTTGGCCGGTTTTGCCGTCGGTGCCGTTGAAAAATCCAAAATTTTGACCGGCGCTGATGTGAAACCTGGTGACGTGGTGCTGGGCCTGGCGTCCAGCGGCGTGCATTCCAACGGCTTCAGTCTGGTGCGCAAATGTATCGAACGCGCAGGCAGCAACGCCCCGGCCACGCTGGACGGCAAACCTTTCAAACAAGCGCTGATGGAACCCACCCGCCTGTACGTCAAAAACGTGCTGGCCGCCCTGGCCGCGCACCCGATCAAGGCCCTGGCCCACATCACCGGTGGCGGTCTGCTGGAGAACATCCCCCGTGTGTTGCCCGAAGGCACCGCCGCGCACCTGACAAAAGGCAGCTGGCCACAGACCGAACTGTTTGCCTGGCTGCAAAAAACCGCCGGTATCGACGACATCGAGATGAACCGCACCTTCAACAACGGCATCGGCATGGTGGTGGTGATGGACGCGGCTGAAGCCCCCGCGTGTGCCGCCACCCTGCGCGCGGCGGGTGAAACGGTGTATGAGATTGGGGTGATCGCGCCGATGGGAGATGGCGCTGCGGTGGTGGTTGGCTAAGTTTGCTGGCTTGCCAAAGTTCGACTTGGCAGGCTCTTAACGCCAGTTAGTCGATAACTTTTGGCAATCTATCGATACAGGCAAGAGGCAAAAAACTCTGGTAACTTTGATCTGCCGCCAGGCAGGCGATGGGGTTGCCGTTCTCCGGCTTGCTCGCGGTTGAGGGATTGGGTTTTCCCGATTGCCATGTTTCGCTGACAGCCTTGGCTTGCCAGCCGTCACGCCACGCGAATGGCGCCTGCGCCCGGCAACCCCACCACCCGCCTTCAACGGTTCCAACGATGGACGACAGTTCAACAGGCTCATCAAACCGCCGATATGCACAATAACAAGCCTTCCGTGTTGACAGACACATACCTCTTCATCAAGGTTTTGACATGAACAAAGGCTTGCTCCTGAGATGTTCCGCGTATGTGGTGCTGTGTCTGGGCACCAGCGCCCACGCAGCCAGCCCCGGATTGGACTGCACCAAATCGCAAACCTCAAGTGCTGAGGCCGTCATTTGCGCCGACGCCGACCTGCTCACGCTGGACCACCAGATGACGCAGGTGTATGCGGCGGCCTTGAAAAAGGCGCGTGACGAGCGCCCGCCAGTGCTCAAAGCCGAGCAGCGCGGCTGGATCAAGGGCCGCAACGACTGCTGGAAAAGCACCGACCAGCGTCAATGCATGGCAGATAGCTACCGCGTCCGCATTGCCGAATTGCAGGCGCGTTACCGCTTGCTGGCGCCCACCGCCACGGTGCGTTACACCTGCAACGGCAACCCGGCCAACGAGGTGCTGGCGACCTATTTCAAGACCCACCCCGCCACGCTGATCGCCGAACGGGGTGATGCGGTGTCGTTCATGGTTCAGCAAATCAGTGCCAGCGGCGCGCGCTACCAGGGGCGCAATGAATCGCTGTGGGAGCATCAGGGCGAGGCCACCATCGTTTGGGGGTACGGCGCGCCCGAGATGCGCTGCCAACCCGTCTCCGCGCCCGCCCAGGCCGCAGAGCCAGCGCCGTTGCCACCCGCGTTGGCTGGCACACGCTGGCAGCTGCTGGCTTTTCAGTCAATGGACGATGCACAAGGCACCACGCGGGTGACCGAGCCCGCGCACTACACAGTCACGCTGGGCGCCGATGGCCGAGCAGCGTTCCGGCTGGACTGCAACCGGGGTGCGGGCAGCTGGCAGGCAGAAGCGGGTAGCGATAGTTCAGGCGCTTTGCGTTTTGGCCAGATCGCCATGACCCGCGCCCTGTGCGCGCCGGGTTCGCTGGACGCTAAGTTGGCACGGGACTTGGGATTTGTGCGCTCTTTTGTGCTGAAAGACGGCCACCTGTTCATGGCCTTGATGGCCGACGGTAGCATTTACGAGTGGGAGCCGTTGCGCTGAGGCAACCGATGCGTTAGTGCGTGGCGCGGCGCAGTTCTGCCGCGCGGGCGGCAATGGCCGGGCGGTCGTTGGTGACGCCGGCGTTGGCCAGGTAGGTTTCCAGATCTTCCAGCGCGTGGCCGGGGTGACCCGCCTCGGCATGCGCCAAGCCTCGGTCACGGTACTCCGCCCAGGCCTGCGGCAGCAGCACAATCAGGCGGTCTTGCACAGCGATCAGCCGGTGCCAGTCCTCCTGCGCGACATGGATTTCTTTCAGGTTATGCAACATGCGGGCAATGATGTCGCGCGGCTTGGCCGCCTGCAGGTACAGACCCAGCGGTACCTCTTGCTCATCCACCAGGCTGGCCAGGTTGCGGTAGGGCTCCAGACGCGCGGCAAGCTCCTCACGGCTGAGTGACTGACCGGTGAGTGGGTCGATCACCACCTGACCTTCACTCAAATTGACCTTGACCAGAAAGTGCCCTGGAAACGAGACGCCGCGGGCTTTGAGGCCAATGCCTTGCGCCAGCTCCAGCCAGATCACCGCCATCGAAATCGGAATGGCCAGGCGCGTGCGCAGCACCACGTGCACATAGCTGTTGTCGGGATCGGAGAAGTTGTTGAAGTTGCCGGCAAAGTTCAGGTCCCGGTAGACAAACTGGTTCAACGATCGCAGCTTTTGCAGCGGCCCGACATCCACCGGAAAGCGCCGCCGCAAACGCGCCAGCAATTGGTCCACCTCGCCCAGCACCTGCTGCACGCTGATGTCGGGGTACTCGTCCTGCGCCAGGCTCACGGCAGCTTCCAGCAAGGCAAACTCAGCGTCGGTGTGCACCAACGAGGCGAAATACTCCAGCGGCGTGGGAACGTTCAAGGAAAGATTCATGGGGGCCATTGTCTACCGGCGCAGAAGTTGGCGCAATTGCAAACCCGCCACGCTGACAGCTCCCAAATAAATAGTTACCGAACCCAGCAAAATAAGAGCCAGAAGCCAAATCCTCTTGAAACTCTCAGCACGCAGGGCAGTCCAGTTCCAGTGGCCATTGGCCCACATCAGGAAAACGGCCAGCAAAACACAGCCCGCCAGCACCTGCATCAGGAACACGCCCCAGCCTGGCTCGGGCTTGTAGCTGCCCCGTTTGATCAGCCCCACCAACAGCCACAGGGCATTCACCATGGCCCCGATGCCGATCGACAAGGTGAGCGCCGCATGCGCAAAGATCGGCACCAGAAAGATGTTGAGCAACTGGGTGAACACCAGCACGCCGATGGCGATGCGCACCGGGGTTTTGGTGTCCTGGCTGGCGTAGTAGCCCGGCGCCAGCACCTTGATGGCCACAATGCCGATCAGGCCCACGCCCCAGCCCATCAGCGCATAGGTGACCTGCTGCACGTCAAAGTCGGTCATGGCGCCATAGTGGTACAGCACTGCCACCAACGGTGTGGGGAACACCAGTAACGCCACCGCGCACGGAATGGCCAGCAGCGCCACCAGGCGCAGTCCCCAATCCAGCATGCCCGAATATTTGGCGGCGTCACCACTGGCGCGGGCGCTGGCCAGCTGCGGCATCAGCACCACCCCCATGGCCACACCCAGCATGGCAGTGGGGAACTCCATCAGCCGGTCGGCATAGGTGATCCAGCTCACGCTGCCGGGGCGCAGGTGCGAGGCGATCTGGGTGTTGATCAGCATCGAGATGTGCGCCACGCTCACCCCCAGCAGCGCCGGGCCCATCAGACGCAGGATGTTTTTGGTCTCGGCACAGGCCCACGCCTCACGCAACGCGGACCAGCGCCAGCTCATGCGCGGCTGCAGATTCAGCCGCTTTAACGCCAGCCACTGCACACCCAGCTGCGCCGCGCCGCCCAGCAGCACACCACCGGCCAGCGCGTAGATCGGCTCGATGCCCAGCGTTTTGAACCACGGCGCCCCCAGCCAGGCGGCGGCGATCATGCAGACATTGAGCAGCACCGGTGTGGCCGCAGGCACGGCAAATCGCTTCCAGGTATTGAGCACACCGGCGCCCAGCGCGACCAGCGACATGAAGGCGATGTAGGGAAACATCCAGCGCGTCATCACCACCGCCACCTCATAACCGCTCGGGTCCTGCTTCAAGCCGCTGGCCATGATCCACACCAGCCCACCCGCGCCCAGTACACCCAAAATGCTCAAAACCAGCAGCGCCCAGGCCAGCACGGTGGCCACACGGTCAATCACCAGGCGCGTGGCGTCGTCGCCCTGCTGCGCTTTGGAGGCGGCCAGCACCGGCACAAACGCCTGGCTGAAAGCGCCCTCGCCAAAAAAACGCCGGAACAGATTGGGGATGCGAAACGCCACGTTAAAGGCGTCGGTCATGGCGGAGGCGCCAAAGGTGGACGCCATCAGCAGCTCACGCACCAGCCCGGTGATGCGCGAAAGCAGTGTCAGCAGCGAAACGATAGAGGCGGATTTGAAGAGACTCACACCGCAAAGTGTAGCCGTGCGCCCTGCTTGGGTCGGGCTGGGCGGCTTGCGCCAGCGTGACACTGCTAGAATCGCAGGCTTTGCTGACAACATCCACAGACTCAAGGAACATCCATCATGGCATCTACAAAACCCAAAAAGAAAAACCCGCGCCTGGCATCGGGCCGTAAACGCGTCCGTCAGGACATCAAAATCAACGCTGCGAACACCTCGCTGCGTTCCCAATATCGCACCGCCGTCAAGAACGTTGAAAAAGCCGTTCTGACAGGCGACAAGGCCAAAGCAACCGAGTTGTTTGGCAAGATGCAAGCCGTGGTCGACACCGTGGCTGACAAGGGCATCTTCCACAAGAACAAGGCTGCACGCGACAAGAGCCGTCTGTCTGCCAAGGTGAAAGCCCTGGCTGCAGCCGCAGTCGCCGCCTAGTATTTAGGCAAATCGCACGGGGGGAAACCCCGCCGTTTGTAACGGGTGCGCTGTCAGCAAAAGCAAAAAAGCCGTCTCAGGACGGCTTTTTTGCGTCTGGTGACCCGTCCTGCCAGAAGTTGACACATTTGCCGTCAAGAAAGGGCAGGTGTGATGGATACAGGAGTGAAGCGCACACAGCGCGACTACACGTTGGCTTTTAAGCTGTCGGTGGTGGAGCAAGTGG
>NZ_JAJCTH010000022.1 GCF_020594515.1 Rhodoferax sp. U2-2l | reverse complement strand
TGGTGACAACGTGTCGATCACCGTCAAGCTGATTGCCCCCATCGCCATGGAAGAAGGTCTGCGCTTTGCGATCCGTGAAGGCGGCAAGACCGTTGGCGCTGGTGTGGTTGCCAAGATTCTTGCTTAATAACCTGTTTGCAGGACAGACCTGAGCACCACGCAGTGGTGCCATCTCTGTCCTCAACTAACCAGAGATAAACATGGCAACTAAACAAAAAATCCGTATCCGTCTGAAGGCGTTTGATTACAAACTGATCGACCAATCGGCCGCCGAAATTGTCGACACCGCCAAACGCACCGGCGCCATTGTCAAGGGCCCCGTGCCTCTGCCAACTCGCATGAAGCGTTTTGACATTTTGCGTTCACCTCACGTCAACAAAACCAGCCGTGACCAGTTCGAGATCCGCACCCATCAACGTTTGATGGACATCGTGGACCCGACGGACAAGACCGTCGATGCACTGATGAAGCTGGATTTGCCCGCAGGTGTGGATGTAGAGATCAAATTGCAATAACTGCAATTTCCAGCGAGAACTGATTTGCTTGCGCAAGCAGCGATCTGTGGTTATACTCGCTGGCTCTGTTGAGATGGGCTTTTAAAGGCCTATCTCGCAGATTTTTTATCAACCCTCTTTCACAACCAAACAGCCTCGCCAATTGAAGTGGGGCTGGTGAAAGTTATGGAGAAAACAATGAGTCTAAGCAATCACTTTGGATTGCTTGGTCGCAAGGTTGGCATGATGCGTCTGTTCACAGACGACGGGAACGCAATTCCTGTTACTGTGATTGATGTGTCTAACAATCGGGTGACTCAAGTCAAAACCCAAGAGAACGATGGCTATGTTGCTTTGCAAGTGACATTTGGTGCGAGAAAAGCTTCTCGTGTCAACAAGCCAGCCGCTGGGCACCTCGCCAAGGCGGGTGTCGAGGCGGGTGAGTTGATCCGCGAATTCCGCGTTTCCTCTCAAACTGCTGCTGCGTACCAGGCTGGCGCTGTTGTGCCGGTGTCCTCGGTCTTTGCGGTGGGTCAAAAAGTGGACATTCAGGGTACGACCATTGGTAAAGGCTATGCCGGCACCATCAAGCGTCACCACATGAGTTCACAGCGTGCGTCTCACGGTAACAGCCGTTCGCACAATGTTCCTGGTTCCATTGGTATGGCGCAGGACCCGGGTCGCGTGTTTCCGGGCAAGCGCATGACGGGCCATTTGGGTGATGACTTGGTCACGACCCAGAATTTGGACATCGTCCGTGTTGACGAGGTGCGCCAACTGTTGCTGATCAAGGGTGCTGTTCCTGGCTCTGCAGGCGGTTTTGTGACCGTGCGTCCTGCTGTCAAGGCCAAAACCGTTGAATCGAAAGGAGCGAACTGATGCAGATCGAACTCCTGAATGACCAAGGTCAGGCTGCGTCCACGATGGATGTTCCTGAGACCGTGTTTGGTCGTGCTTATAACGAAGACCTGGTTCACCAGGTGGTTGTGGCTTTCCAGGCCAACGCCCGTCAGGGTACGCGGGCCCAGAAAGACCGTGAGCAAGTTCGCCATTCGACCAAGAAGCCTTTTAAACAAAAGGGTACGGGTCGTGCGCGTGCGGGTATGACGTCGTCGCCGCTGTGGCGTGGCGGTGGTCGGATTTTCCCGAACATGCCTGATGAAAACTTTGCCCAGAAGATCAACAAGAAGATGTATCGCGCCGGTATGGCGTCCATCTTGTCGCAGCTGGCGCGCGAAGGTCGCTTGGCTGTGGTTGATTCGCTGACCGTTGAGTCCCCCAAGACCAAGGCCCTGGCTGCGAAATTCAAAGCCATGAACCTGGACTCGGTGCTGGTGATTGCGGATGAGGTTGATGAAAACCTGTATCTGGCGTCGCGCAACCTGGTCAATGTGTTGGTGGTTGAGCCGCGTTACGCCGATCCGGTGTCGTTGGTTCACTATCGCAAGGTCTTGGTCACCAAGGCTGCCATGGGTAAATTGCAGGAGATGTTCGCATGAGCCATGCCAATAACCCCAATCAAAAATTTGACGAAGGTCGTTTGATGCAGGTTCTCGTTGCGCCTATCGTGTCTGAAAAAGCCACGATGGTTGCGGAAAAGAGCAATGCGGTGACCTTCAAGGTGCTCCAGGATGCCACCAAATATGAAATCAAGGCCGCTGTGGAATTGATGTTCAAGGTGGAAGTCAAGGGCGTGTCTGTGGTGAACACCAAGGGCAAGACCAAGCGTTTTGGCAAATCTGTGGGCCGTCGCGACAATGTTCGCAAGGCTTACGTGATGCTCAAGCCAGGTCAGGAACTCAACCTCGGTGGGGAGGCTGCGTAATCATGGCTGTTATCAAAATGAAACCGACTTCACCCGGCCGTCGTGGCGTGGTGAAGATTTCGCGGGACCACCTGCACAAGGGTGCGCCGCACGCTGCGTTGCTGGAGCCTCAGTTCCAGCAGGCCGGCCGTAACAACAATGGTCACATCACCACCCGCCATAAAGGCGGTGGTCACAAGCATCACTACCGTGTGGTTGACTTCCTTCGCAACAAGGATGCCATTCCTGCCAAGGTGGAACGTATTGAGTACGACCCGAACCGCTCGGCGCACATCGCTTTGGTGTGTTATGCCGACGGCGAGCGCAAGTACATCATCGCGCCGCGTGGTCTGGAAGTGGGTGCCACCATCATGAGCGGTGCTGAAGCGCCGATCCGTGTTGGCAACACCCTGCCGATCCGTAACATTCCGGTCGGTTCGGTGGTGCACTGCATCGAGTTGCAAGTTGGCAAAGGTGCCCAGGTCGTTCGCTCGGCAGGTGCATCGGCAACCTTGCTGGCTCGTGAAGGTACCTATGCTCAGGTGCGTATGCGCTCTGGTGAAGTTCGCAAGATCCACATCGAGTGCCGTGCAACCTTGGGTCAAGTGGCCAACGAAGAACACAGCCTGCGTCAACTCGGCAAGGCGGGTGTCAAGCGCTGGATGGGTATTCGCCCGACTGTCCGTGGTGTGGTGATGAATCCTGTGGATCACCCGCATGGTGGTGGTGAAGGTAAGACCGGTGAAGGCCGTCATCCAGTGGATCCTTGGGGTAATCTGACCAAGGGCTACCGTACCCGTAACAACAAGCGCACGCAGGTCATGATCGTGTCGCGTCGCAAGAAGTAAGGGGTAGGTAATGACTCGTTCTCTCAAAAAAGGTCCGTTTGTCGACCATCATCTGGTAGCCAAAACCGAAAAGGCTGTGGCTACCAAAGACAAAAAGCCGATCAAGACCTGGTCGCGTCGCTCCATGGTGCTGCCCGAGTTCATCGGTCTGACCATTGCCGTGCACAACGGCAAGCAGCACGTGCCTGTCTATATCACTGACCAAATGGTTGGCCACAAGTTGGGTGAGTTCGCTCTGACCCGGACTTTCAAGGGTCACCCTGCGGACAAAAAAGTCCAGAAGAAATAAGGAGGTGACCATGGAAACACGTGCAACCCTTCGTGGCGTTCGTTTGTCGGTCGATAAAGGCCGCCTGGTCGCGGATCTGATTCGCGGCAAAAAAGTGGATCAAGCCCTGAACATTTTGCAGTTCACGCAGAAAAAAGCTGCCGTGATCATCAAGAAGGTTCTGGAGTCTGCCATTGCCAACGCTGAACACAACGACGGTGCTGACATCGACGAGTTGAAGGTGAAAACCATCTACGTCGAACAAGGCGCATCGCTGAGGCGCTTCACGGCCCGCGCTAAAGGTCGTGGCAATCAAATCAGAAAACCCACGTGCCATGTGTACGTGACGGTTGGTAACTGAAAGAGGCCAGGAAGTTATGGGACAAAAAATCCATCCAACCGGCTTTCGGCTGTCGGTTAGCCGCAACTGGTCATCGCGTTGGTACGCCAATGACCGCGATTTCGCGGGCATGCTGGCCGAAGACATCAAGGTACGCGATTACCTGAAAGCCAAGCTGAAGAACGCGTCAGTGTCACGCGTTCTGATCGAGCGTCCGGCCAAGAACGCCCGCATCACCATTTACTCGGCTCGTCCGGGTGTGGTGATCGGCAAAAAAGGCGAAGACATCGAGAACCTGAAGCGTGATCTGGGCCGCCAATTGGGCGTGCCGGTGGCAGTCAACATCGAAGAAGTGCGCAAGCCTGAAATCGATGCCAAGCTGATCGCCGACTCGATCACCCAGCAGCTGGAAAAACGCATCATGTTCCGTCGGGCCATGAAGCGTGCGATGCAAAACGCCATGCGTCTGGGTGCCTTGGGCATCAAGATCATGTCGTCGGGTCGCTTGAACGGCATTGAAATCGCCCGTTGCGAGTGGTATCGCGAAGGTCGCGTGCCGCTTCACACCCTGCGCGCCGATATTGACTACGGTACCTCTGAAGCCAAGACCACCTATGGTGTCATCGGCGTCAAGGTCTGGGTCTACAAAGGTGACACGTTGGGCCGCAACGATTTGCCCGCGGTTGAAACGCCTCGTCCAGACGATGAGCGCCGCCCGCGTGGTCCGCGTCGTGATGACCGCCGCCCTGGCGCCGATCGTCCTGCACCTCGCGGTGCACGTCGTCCCATGGGTAGCAACGCTGCCCCTGCGGATGGCAGTGACAAGCCCGCTGAAGCCACTGGTGCTGATGCCAATAAACCCGCCGTTCAGCGCGTCCGCAAGGTAGCCGCGCCAGCTGCAGCAGCTGACGGCAAAGGAGAATAACTATGTTGCAACCCGCTCGTCGCAAGTACCGCAAAGAGCAAAAGGGCCGTAACACCGGTATTGCGACCCGAGGCAGCTCGGTCGCATTTGGTGATTTCGGTCTGAAATGTACGGACCGTGGTCGTTTGACCGCGCGCCAAATCGAAGCCGCTCGTCGTGCCATTTCCCGCCACGTCAAACGGGGTGGTCGTATCTGGATTCGCGTGTTCCCTGATAAGCCGATCTCCCAAAAGCCTGCTGAAGTGCGGATGGGTAACGGTAAAGGTAACCCCGAGTACTATGTGGCTGAGATTCAGCCCGGCAAGATCGTGTTTGAAATTGTTGGTGTGACTGAAGAGTTGGCACGTGAAGCGTTTCGGTTGGCTGCGGCCAAGCTGCCGCTGCGTACCACTTTTGTGGCCCGCATGATCGGTCAGTAATCAGGAGCAAATGATATGAAAACGACTGAATTACGACAAAAAGACGTTGCCGCTTTGAAGGTGGAAGTCAAAGAGCTGCAAAGGGCTCACTTTGGCTTGCGCATGCAAAAAGCCACGCAACAACTTACCAACACAGCCACGATTCGCACCGCGCGTCGTGACATCGCCCGCGCCAAGACCATTCTGGTCGAGAAGCTGGCTGCTGACACATCCGCCAAATAAGGAGCGATAAATGACGGAAGCTAAAACATCCCTCAAGCGCACCCTGATTGGCAAGGTGGTCAGTGACAAACGTGCCAAGACGGTGACGGTGCTGATTGAACGCCGGGTCAAGCATGAGCTGTATGGCAAGATTGTTGGCAAGTCCAGCAAGTACCACGCACATGACGAAAAAGGCGAGTTCAAACTCGGCGACTTGATCGAAATCACCGAAAGCCGGCCGATTTCCAAGACCAAGAACTGGGTGGCAACCCGCTTGGTGCAAAAGGCCGGTTTGCTTTAAAGCGGACCGGTCGGGCGAATTCGGTCAAACGGTTCGCTCCCTCCAAAAAAAGACCCACTTGGTGGGTCTTTTTTTTGGCTTGATGAGAGGTGTCAGAGGTGTGGCGACCGGTGCCGCGTCACCTTCAGCTGATCCAGTTCAGAGCGCCGACAACCAGTGCCGCGCAGCAGCCGAAAATAACCGCCGCCTTGATCCGGTCGCGCGCCCGGTCGGACGAGGCAGGTGCCGGGAAGGGCAGTGTTTTGTCACCCGTGATCATTGGTTTGAGCAGGTTCTCGCGCTTCTTTAAAAAGTAAGCCAGGATGGCAGCCACATGCAAGGCCACCAGCGCCATCAGCAGATATTGGCCAATGTCTTTATGGTAATAAGTGGCAGTGGACACCCAGTCGGATGACACGAACGCTGTCAGCGGGCCGCTGGCAGCAATTTCGTCGTCACTGAACAGGCCGGACACAGCCTGCAGCATCAGTAAGCCGAGCAAGGTGAAAGTTGATAACGCACCCAATGGGTTGTGGCCAACCCATTGGCGCTGCTCGTCGCGCCCGACAAGGTAGCGAATGATCTGACTGGGGTGGAATAGGAAGGTCCGAAATCGTGACCAGTGACCACCCACCAGACCCCAGATCCCTCGGAAAAACAACAAGGACAGAATGGCGTATCCCAAACGGAAATGCCATTCCATGGCACTGCCACCAATTTGGGCGGTGACCACCAACGCGATCACACCGGCGGTCAACAACCAATGAAACCAACGCGTGGGCGCATCCCAAACGCGAACTCTGTATTGCATACGCACTCCTCGAAAAGTTGTTGGCACAGTGGGCTTTGGAAAAAAGAACGTAAACTTTGCCAGCCGTCACATTCAGTTTAACTTTCCAAGGAGTCCCATGAAAATAATCACCAGCCTCGCGCTCGCCGCTGTTGCAGCCACGTTTGTGCTACCCGCCTCGGCGCAGTTTGCCAAAGCGGAAGATGCAATCAAATACCGCCAAAGCAGTTTTTTTGTCATGCAGCAGAATTTTGGCCGGGTGGCCGGTATGGCAGCGGGCAAGATTCCCTTTGATGCCAAGGTAGCCGCTGAGAGCGCCGCGGTGGCGGAATTTGTGGGCAAGTTGCCTTGGGCCGCGTTTGTTCCCGGTACCGACAAGGGCGACACCAAAGCCAAGGCTGACATCTGGAGCAACAAGGCCAAGTTTGACGACTACGCCAACAAAATGCAGGCCGACATGGTCAAACTGACAGCCGCCACCAAAACCGGCAACCTGGATGCGATCAAGACGGCGGTGAACGCCGTTGGCGGCAGCTGCAAGTCGTGCCACGACGATTTCAGAGCCAAATAATGGGCGTTGCAAAGCGATGTCTCGATCAGCGCTGGTGCTGAACGGGACGTGGGTCGCAGAGGTTCTCTTTCAAAGGTGATGCCCATGGATCGTCGACGTTTCAATTGGCTAACGGTGAGTTGCCTTGCCGTGCCCGGCCTGGCGTTTCATGCAACGAGCGCTGCCGTGTCCTTGGCGGACGTGACCAACACGCAAGCCTCTCAAGGCTTGAAGGCGGCGCTGGAGCAGGGCGCCCGTGCAGCGGTTGCCTCGCTGGGGCAACCCGGCGGGTTTTTGGGCAATGACAAGGTGCGTATCTCGTTGCCCGGGTATCTGGAAGAGGCTGCCGGCTTGCTGCGGACCTTTGGCCAGGGCAAGCGGCTCGATGAGTTGGTGACCGCCATGAACCAGGCGGCAGAAGCGGCGGTTCCGCTCGCCAAAGACATGTTGGTGAATGCGGTCAAAACCATGAACGTGCAGGACGCCAAAAACATCCTGAGCGGTGGCGACACGTCGGTGACGCAATTTTTTGCGGACAAGACGCGCGCGCCGCTGGGCGTCAAATTTTTGCCGGTCGTGAAAAAAACCACGGCGCAAGTCAACCTGGCTGACAAGTACAACCAGATCGCTTCCAAGGCCGCTGGCATGGGGCTGATCAAGGGTGAAGAGGTGAGCGTGGAGCGTTATGTCACCAGCAAAGCCCTGGACGGTTTGTATTTCATGATTGGCGAGGAAGAGAAAAAAATCAGGCAAGACCCCGTCGGTAGCGGCAGCGCGCTGCTGCAAAAGGTATTTGGTGCCTTGAAATAGCCAGGTGGTGCGCTTTCAAAAGTCATAATCGAGGCGTGTCTTCGCACCTGAAGACCGCCACGGTGACTTTTATTGACCTCCTCAGCGCCTGTACAAGCTCATGAACAACGGCATTTTCATCATCGCGCACGCGCCTTTGGCCAGCGCTTTGCGCCAATGCGTGTTGCATGTGTTTCCCGACGCGGCTAACGCGCTGGCGGTGTTTGATGTGCAGCCCAACATGCCCAGTGATGAAACGCTGGCAGCGGCGCGCATGACCATGTCCATGCTGAACACGCCCAGCACGCTGGTCTTGACCGATTTGTTTGGCGCCACGCCCTGCAATGTGGCGCAGAAACTGGTGGACGGCGTCAATTCCAGACTGATCACCGGCGTCAACCTGCCGATGCTGATGCGCGCCGTGACCTACCGCCAGGAGTCGATGGACGCGTTGGTGGCGCGGGTGCTGTCCGGGGGCACGCAAGGTGTGATGCAGGTGGCCGTCACGGCACCCCAGAATCAGAAAAGAAAGATCCATGATCAAAACGACCACGACTATCAGCAATAAGCTGGGCCTGCACGCGCGTGCGTCAGCCAAGCTGACCAAACTGGCGGGCAGTTTTCCGTGCGAAGTCTGGATGTCGCGCGGTGAACGCCGCGTGAACGCCAAAAGCATCATGGGCGTGATGATGTTGGCTGCCGGGATGGGGGTGACGGTTGAGGTTGAAACCAGCGGCGAGCGTGAGCAGGAGGCCATGGAAGCCTTGTTGGCCCTGATCAACGACAAATTTGGTGAAGGTGAGTAGCAGTGGCCGCCTTGCGTCTATCGCTACCGCTCCAGCCGGGGCTTGTCACTGTGCGTACCGCGCGGCCTCCCTCAGGGGCTAGCCTGGCTTGGGGCGGCCCGGCGCGGCGGCTATGACCTTCTCCATCCACGGTCTACCGGTTGCCAGGGGCATTGCCATTGGGCGTGCGGTGCTGGTGGCGTCGAGCCGTCTGGACGTGGCGCACTACTACATTGAGCCGTCGCAGGTTGCGGCCGAAATCGACCGCGTGCGCGATGGCCGTGACGCGGTCATCGCCGAAATCCACCGCTTGCAGATCAGCATTGCCCAGATGGGACCCAAGGACACACCGCACGAGTTGGCCGCGTTGCTGGAGGTGCACCTGATGCTGTTGCAGGACGAGCAACTGATTCAAGGCGTCAAACACTGGGTCCAGGATCGCCTCTACAACGCCGAGTGGGCCCTGACCAGCCAGCTGGAGGTGGTGGCGCGTCAGTTTGACGAGATGGAGGACGAGTACCTGCGCGAGCGCAAGTCTGACCTGGAGCAAATCACCGAGCGGATCCTGCGCGCCATGCGCGGCATTTCGTCGCCGCTGATCCAGCCGATGGGCCGCGGCGGGCGCAAAGTCTCGCAGCAGGACCTGCTGCTGGACGACACCATCGACGTGCCCTTGATTCTGGTGGCACACGACTTGTCACCGGCTGACATGCTGCAGTTCAAGCAGAGTGTGTTTGCCGGTTTCATCACCGATGTGGGTGGCAAAACCTCGCATACCGCCATCGTGGCGCGCAGCATGGACATCCCGGCGGTGGTCGGCGCCCGGCTGTCCAGTCAATTGATCCGCCAGGACGACTGGGTCATCATTGACGGCGATGCCGGCGTGGTGGTGGTGGACCCCTCGCCCATCATTCTGGCCGAGTACGGCTTCAAACAACGTCAGGTGGCGTTGGCGCGGGGCAGGCTGGCCCGCCTGCTGCACACCCCGGCGGTGACGCTGGACAAGCAAAAAATCGAATTACTGGCCAATATCGAAATGCCCGACGACGCCGCCCTGGCCATCCAGTCTGGCGCGGTGGGGGTCGGGCTGTTTCGCAGTGAGTTTTTGTTCATGGGCCGCCACGGCAAGCTGCCCAACGAAGAAGAACAGTACCAGGCCTACCGGCGCGCTGTGGAGGGCATGCAGGGCTTGCCGGTCACGATCCGCACGGTTGACATCGGCGCGGACAAACCGCTGGATGACAACCAGCGCGATGCGGCGCACCTGAACCCGGCGCTGGGGCTGCGCGCTATCCGCTGGAGTTTGTCCGAGCCGGCCATGTTTTTGACCCAGTTGCGCGCGATTTTGCGGGCTGCGGCACACGGGCAGGTGCATTTGCTGATCCCGATGTTGGTGCACGCCAGTGAAATCCGCCAGACCATGGCGCTGATCGACCACGCCCGGGTGCAGCTGGACAACCGGGGCCTGGCCTATGGCCCGGTCAAGCTGGGTGCCATGATCGAGATCCCGGCGGCGGCGTTGACGCTGCAGGTGTTCCTGAAGTACTTTGACTTCTTGTCCATCGGTACCAATGACCTGATTCAGTACACGCTGGCCATTGACCGCGCCGATGAATCGGTGGCGCACTTGTATGACCCGCTGCACCCGGCCGTGCTGCGCCTGGTGGCCAGCACCATTGCCGAGGGCCACGCCCAGGGCAAGCTGGTCAGCGTGTGCGGCGAAATGGCGGGGGATGTCAGCATGACCAAGCTGCTGCTGGGCCTGGGACTGCGCAGTTTTTCCATGCATCCGGCGCAAATTTTGGCGGTCAAGCAGGAGATCTTGCGCTCCGACACCAGCAAGTTGGCACCCTGGGCGCAGGCGATTCTGGCCGACGACGAACCCAAGCGACGCATTCTGCAGCGCGCCTGACGGCGGTCGGTGCCCCGGTGTGCCGCTAAAACAACCAGAACAACAGCGGAATCAGCAGCGAGCCCAGCAGCACCTGCAGCCCCAGGGCCAGTCCGGCGTAGGCGCCCGCATCGGCATTGACCTGCAGCGCGCGTGCGGCGCCGATGCCGTGCGCGGCCGTGCCCAGCGCAAAACCGCGCGCCATCCAGCCCTGTGCGTCGCCGGGAATCTTCAGCCGGTCCAACAGGGCCTGGCTGCTCAGCGCGCCGACCATGCCGGTGATCACGGCAAACACCGCCGCCAGCGCCGGAATGCCGCCAATCTTGTCGGCAATGCCCATGGCCACCGGCGCGGTGACGGATTTGGGTGCCAGCGACAGCACCACCTCATGCGGCAAACCCACCGCCCAGCCCAACGCGAGCGCCGAACCACTGGCGGCGGCACCACCCGCCAGCGCCGCCACCAGCAGGGCGCGCCAGCGCGCAAGCAGCTCCAAACGGCGCTCCCACAGCGGCCAGGCCAGCGCCACCACGGCGGGCCCGAGCAAGAAGTGAATGAACTGCGCGCCAGAAAAATAGGTGGGGTAGTCCACCCCGGTCAGCGTCAGCAGACCCGCCAGCACCACCACCGACCACAACACCGGGTTGGCCCACGCTGCCTGGTCGAGCCGCGCATAGGCGGCTTGTGCCAGCACGTACACCACCAGCGTGGCGGTCAGCCCAAACAGCGGTGTGGCCGAGAGGTAGATCCAGAGTTCGACAAATTTAGGCATCGCGCCTCCCGCGCAGCCGGTGCAGCACCAGCGCGGTGACCGCCAGCCCGATCCAGGTCGACAACACAATCACCGCCAGCATACGCAGGCCGAACTCGCCCAGCAGCCCCAGATGGGTCATCACCCCCACCCCCACCGGCACAAACAGCAGGGACAGGTGCGATAACAGGAACCCGGCACAAGCCGCCACCGGTGAGCGCACCACCGGCCAGCGCAGCGCCAAGACCAAGAGCAACATGCCCATCACCGGCCCGGGAAACGGCAGCCCCAGCCCGCGCGACAGCAGTTCGCCCACAGATTGCATGGCCAAAAGCCATGCCAGCCCACGTAATCCTTGCATCAGGCGCCCTCAGAATCGTGGCAAATCCGGGTGCTTGAGCTGCCCGCCGCGCACCAGCATCTTGCCGTACTCGGCGCAGCGCTGCAGCGTGGGGATGACCTTGCCGGGGTTCAGCAGGCCCAACGGGTCAAACGCGCGTTTGATGCCGAACATCTGCTCGTTTTCAGAGGCAGAGAACTGCACACACATGCTGTTGAGCTTCTCGATGCCCACGCCGTGCTCGCCGGTCACCGTGCCACCCATGGCGACGCTGGTTTCCAAAATCTCGGCGCCAAACAGCTCGCAGCGGTGCAGTTGGTCCGGGTCATTGGCATCAAACAGGATCAGCGGGTGCAGGTTGCCGTCGCCCGCGTGGAACACGTTGGCGCAGCGCAGTTGGTACTTTTTCTCCATGTCCTGAATCGCCAGCAGCAAATCCGCCAGGCGTTTGCGCGGGATGGTGCTGTCCATACACATGTAGTCGGGGCTGATGCGCCCGCTGGCCGGGAAGGCGTTTTTGCGCCCGCTCCAGAAGCGCAGGCGCTCGGCTTCGTCTTTGCTGACCGCAATGGCGGTGGCGCCAGCGCGGCGCAGCACGGCGCTCATGCGGCCAATGTCTTCTTCCACTTCTTCGGGCGTGCCGTCGCTTTCACACAGCAAGATCGCCTGGGCGTTCAGGTCGTAGCCGGCGTGCACAAAGTCTTCCACGGCGGCGGTCATGGGTTTGTCCATCATCTCCAGCCCGGCCGGGATGATGCCCGCGCCAATCAGGCTGGCCACCGCGTCACCGGCTTTGCGCATGTCGTCAAAACTGGCCATGATGCAGCGTGCCAGTTGCGGTTTGGGGATGAGTTTGACGGTGACCTCAAGGGTCACGGCCAGCATGCCCTCAGAACCAATCACCACGCCCAGCAAATCCAGCCCGGGTGTGTCGAGCGCGTCACTGCCCAAAGTGACTTCTTCACCGTCCATGGTGAAACCCTTGACCTTGATAATGTTGTGCAGCGTCAGACCGTATTTCAGGCAGTGCACGCCGCCCGAGTTTTCGGCCACGTTGCCGCCAATTGTGCAGGCAATCTGGCTACTGGGGTCGGGCGCGTAATACAGGCCCAGGCCCGCCACCGCCTCGCTGATGGCCAGGTTGCGCACGCCGCACTGCACGGTGGCGGTGCGGGCCTTTTTGTCAATCTTCAAAATCTTGTTGAACTTGGCCAGGGAGAGCGTCACACCCATCGCATGCGGCAACGCGCCGCCCGACAAGCCGGTGCCCGCGCCGCGCGCCACCACCGGCACGTTCATGCGGTGGCAGGTGCGCAACACGGCTTGAACCTGCGCCTCGGTCTCGGGCAGCGCCACCACCAGCGGGCGTTGGCGGTAGGCGGTCAGGCCGTCACATTCGTAGGGGGTGGTGTCTTCGCTGTTCCACAGCAGCGCGTGCGCTGGCAAATGGGCCTGCAGTTCTTTCACGATCTGAGCTTGTCGATCGGCTCGTTGGGGCAGGGAAGCTTCCTGGGGCAAGGGGGGGGTCATGTCAATTCCTTGGGTGGGCGCAGCGAGGCAAGTTGCGCACTCTACCGCGGGTCAGCCTGGTCAGGCGTGAGGATTTTTGAAAAGCTTGTTGAAATAGGGCGTGGTCATTCACGGTGGCGTGGTTTGCCTTGCGTCCACAGGGACGGCATGCCGATGGGTGATGAAGCCAATCAAGCCAGGCTGGCTTTGAGCCAGTCGGCAAACGCGACACATTCCCAGCGTTCCATCATTCCGGTGCGCCAGCACAGGTAGTGCGCGTGTGGGTTGGGAACGTTGCTCGTGAAGGCGTTGTGGTGGCTCAGGCGCACCAGCGCGCCGTGCTCCAGCCAGGTTTGCGCCAGCTTCAGACGCACCAGCGCGATGCCCATGCCAGCTGCAGCACCGTCACACATCAGTCCAATGTCGTTGAACTGCGAGCCGTCCAGCGGCTCGGGCCAGTCCAGCCCCTGCGCGGCAAACCAGGTGCGCCAGGGCTCCAGCGGGCTGCGCAGCAGCGCCTCGCCTTCCAGGTCCAGCGCCTGCTCAAACGGGCCGTGTTCGCGCACAAAGTTGGGGGAGGCCAATGGGGTGACGTCGTCTTTGACCAGGCAGGTGTGCTCCACATCGGCGTAACGGCCGGTGCCAAAACGGATCATCAGGTCAGCGTCTTCCGCCACCACGTCGAGCAGCGGAATCGACACCTGCAAGGTCAGGTCGATCTCGGGGTAGGCCTCGGTGAACTGGCGTAGCCGCGGGATCAGGATAGCGCGCGCAAACGTCGGTGTCACGGCCAGGCGCAGTTTGCGTTTGCCCGGCATGGCCGCCGCGCCGGGAAAGCGCTGCAACATGCCCAGGCCCTCACGCACATGCGCCAGGTAGTCGACCCCTTCCACCGTGAGCGAAAAATCCGCCCGGCCAAACAGCTTGGTGCCGATGATCTGCTCCAGCTGTTTGACGCGGTGGCTCACCGCGCTGGGCGTCACGCACAACTCTTCGGCGGTTTGCGTCACGCTGCGCAGGCGCGCCAGCGCCTCAAAAGTCAGCAGGCATTGGATCGGGGGAATGCGGACGGTCATCGGGCCATTGTGGCACCGGGTGCGCCGCCGGGCGGGCGAGGGGCTGGCTTCGGGCAGCTTTAGGGCAGGGGTGGCGCCGGTAAAATTGCGGCCCTGTCCGGGTGCAGCCGTTGTTGGGCTGCGGGCCACCGGCGTGATCTTTGGCGGGCCAAGGCGTGCTGGCTTGTTGTTTGTTTGTTTGTGTCTTTCCAACGGGTGCCACTATGTCTGACCGTCTTGCCGTGTTGCTGCAGTATTTTTTGCCCAAACAGGCGCTCACCCTGCTGGCCGGACGCATTGCCCGCGTGCGCGGCGGCACACTCACCACCCGGCTGATCGCCTGGTTTGTCCAGCGTTACCGCGTCAACATGGCCGAAGCCGCCAACCCGGACCTGGCCAGCTACGCCACCTTCAACGACTTTTTCACCCGCGAACTGCGCCAGGGCGCGCGCAAGCTGGCCCAAGCCACGCTGGTGTGCCCGGTGGACGGCGCCATCAGCCAGTTTGGGCCGATTCAAGGCCAGCAGATTTTTCAGGCCAAGGGCCATCAGTACAGCAGCACCGCGCTGGTGGGTGGCGACGCGGCGCTGGCGGCGCAGTTTGATGACGGCCACTTTGCCACTATTTATCTCAGCCCGCGTGACTACCACCGCATCCACATGCCCTGCGCCGGCCGCCTGCTACGCATGATCTATGTGCCGGGTGACCTGTTTTCCGTCAACCCGACCACCGCGCGCGGCGTGCCGGGGCTGTTTGCGCGCAACGAACGTGTGGTGTGTGTGTTTGAAGGCAGCCGCGGCCCGTTTGTGCTGGTGCTGGTCGGCGCCACCATCGTGGGCAGCATGGCCACCACCTGGCACGGCATCATCAACAACCCCCGGGCTGGCAAGGTGTGTGACTGGTCCTATGACGACCAGCGCATCCAGCTCAAGCAGGGTGAGGAGATGGGGCGCTTTTTGCTCGGCTCCACGGTCGTCATGCTGTTCCCCAAAGGCCCGCTGCAGTTCAACCCGGCATGGCAGCCGGGCGGGGCGGTGCAGTTGGGGCAGGTGATGGCGGGTGATGGCGGGTGATGGCGGGTGGGGGTTAGCCTGGCGAAAAGGATATTTTTTGCACACGGCGTGCGGTGAATAGAGGCAACGGGGGCATGTCAGGTCAAGCGGAGTAGGAAGGTATGGCATCTGACTCAAATGCAGCGTAACCAGACAGCCACAAATACCCGCTTCTGGGAAGTGCCGTGTTCTTCCGCCATCTCACCAACCACGCAAAAGGTGAAGAGCACAAGACCGTTTAGGCTGGAGTCGAAGCGGAGGATGAAAGTGGCTGCGCGATGTGCAAAGCTGTTTTGTCCTCACAAAGCATCGGAGCTGTTGGCGTACAGGCCTTGCGCAATGACTGACAGTAAGACGTGTAGCACGATGTTCGCACTTTAGCAGTGCGTCGTTGGCACTCTCTTCACACGAGATCCCCCGCAATCGGTGCACAAATCTTGTATTTCAGTGGCATGCAATTTGCATGAAGGTAGACCTGTATGACCAGCGCAAACGACATCAGCAACCGCATCATTGAAGCTGTAATGGCCCAGAAACTGGCCCCAGGAACGCGCCTGGGCGAGCAGCAACTGTCCTCATTGTTTGACTGCAGCCGCACTGTTGTGCGCGAGGCATTAACCCAACTGGCGGCACGCGGCATTGTCACGGTCAGCAGCCGGCGTGGCTGGTTTGTGATTGAGCCATCGCTGGCCGAGGCGCGCGAGGCGTTTGAAGCCCGCCGGGTGATTGAGATGGGTCTGATCCGCTGCACCACCTCGGTTAGCAAGATGGCACTCAAGCAACTAAAGGTCCATCTGGCCAAAGAGAAAGCCGCCCTCAAGGGTGGCGATGTCGGCTTGCGAAGCTTCCTGCTGGGTGATTTCCATGTGTGCCTGGCCGAGTGCCTGGGCAACAGCTTGCTGGCCGACACGCTGCGCGACTTTACGGCACGTACCACCTTGATTGCCATGCTTTATCAGTCGTCCCACGACGCCACACATTCTTGCGCCGAGCATATAGAGATAGTGCGGGCGCTCGAAAAGAGCGACTGGGCGCGGGCCGAGCAACTGATGCAATCCCACATCGGCCAGGTGCAGGCCGCACTCAAACTCGAGCCCGCCAGAGGCGATGCGCTGGAAGAACTGCGCCAGGCTCTCAAACCCCTGGACACAACACCAACAACTGCAGCGCGCCCTGCGGCACAAGACTTGCATACAAGCTTTACTGACAAACCTTCCGATGACGCATCAACTTACCTAGGAGCTCTGCTATGAAACTGCCAAATCTCAACAAACGCCGCTTCAACTTGTTTTTGGCCTGTACTGCGCTACTGAGCGCGACCGGCGCGCACGCCCAGACCGCACTGGACGACATCATGAAGAGCAAAGTGCTCAAGGTCGCTGTGCAAACCGACTCCGCGCCCTATGGTTTTGTGGGCACCGATTTGAAACCGATCGGCCTGGATATAGACATGGCTAACTACATTGGTAAAAAGCTAGGTGTGGCGGTCGAACTGGTTCCAGTGGTCAGTGCCAGCCGCATTCCTGCCCTGCAAACGCGCAAGGCTGACCTGGTGATTGCCACCTTGGGCAAAAACCCCGACCGTGAAAAAGTCATCGACTTCTCATCCTCTTACTCCCCTTTCTTTCAGGCTGTGTTTGGCCCCAAAAACGTCAGTGTGAAGAGTTTTGCTGATCTGGCGGGTAAATCGGTGGGCGTGACCCGTGGCGCCATGGAAGACCAGGAACTGGGCAAGGTGGCACCGTCCGGCGTGGACACCAAGCGTTTTGAAGACAACAACGCCACTATCTCGGCGTTTGTGTCCGGTCAGGTGCAGTTTGTGGCCCTGGGCGCATCAGTGGCAGGCAATATGATGACCAAGAACCCACAGCTCTCCAGCGAATACAAGCTGCTGCTCAAGGAAAGCCCCAACTTTATTGGTGTGGCCAAAGGCGAAGACAAGCTCAAGGCGAAGGTCAACGAAATCGTGGCCGAAGCCAAAAAGAGCGGCGAACTCGATACCTTGTCCAAAAAGTGGTTGGGCCGCCCGGCTGGCGACTTGCCCATTTAATCGCTGAGCGCACGCATCGAAGGTCGGCGACATCGCTATGCGGATTCAACTCGACTTTATGGCCGTGCTGTCGGAGTGGCAGCTGTTACTGACGGGCGTGGCTTGGACGCTGTCGCTCACCGCCATCTCGGTGGTGATCGGCACGCTGTTGGGCACCGCTTTTGCCTGGGTGCGGGCGCGAGGCTTTGGAGCCTACCTGGCCCCGGCCTGGCTGCAATTGGCTGTAAGCACCTACGTGGAGCTGATCCGCAACACCCCATTCATCGTGCAGCTGTTTTTTATCTTCTTTGGTCTGCCAGCAGCAGGCATCAAGATTTCTGCCGAAACAGCGTCAGTGATCGCCATGGTGATCAACCTGAGTGCCTACGCCACCGAAATCATCCGTGCCGGGCTGGAGGCCACGCCAAAGGGCCAGATGGAGGCAGCACAAAGCCTGGCGCTGAACCGAAGCCAGACCTTTATGTGGGTGGTGCTGCCCCCGGCCCTCAAAAAAGTCTGGCCCAGTCTGGTCAGCCAGATCATCATCGTGATGCTGGGCTCGTCGGTGTGCGGGCAGATCTCGACCCAAGAGTTGAGCTACTCGGCTGATCTGATTCAGAGCAACAACTTCCGGTCCTTTGAAGCCTTTATTGTCGTGGGGGCCATTTACCTGGTGCTCTCGATTGCTACTCGGCAACTGCTTAACTGGGCGGGTGCCCGGTTTTTGTTCGGGCGGAGGTGATTCATGGTTGATTTTTCTCTGTGGGACATCGTACGCAATCTGCTGCTGGCATCACGCTGGACGATTGGACTTTCCATCATCGCCTTTGTGGGCGGAGGAACGGTGGGTTTGTTCTTGTTGATGCTGCGCCTGACCAAGTGGCCAGCAGTTGGTCCCATCGTCGCTGCTTACGTGCAGTTGTTTCAGGGTATTCCGCTGCTGGTGCAACTGTTCCTGGCGTATTACGGACTCGGCTTGTTTGGCATCAATACCTCGCCCTGGGTGGCGGCCGGCATTGGCCTGACGCTGTATGCCAGCGCTTTTTTGACCGAGATCTGGCGCGGCTGTGTGGCCGCAATCCCGCGCGGGCAGTGGGAGGCATCCGAAAGCCTGGCATTGAGTTTTTACGAGCAATTGCGCTACATCATCCTGCCACAGGCGGTTCGGATTGCGGTGCCGCCGACCGTGGGTTTTCTAGTGCAGGTCATCAAGGGCACTGCGCTGGCGTCGGTTATTGGCTTCATGGAGCTGACCAAAGTGGGCAAGACCATTGCCAATGCCACCTTCAGTCCGTTTTTGATTTTTAGTTGTGTTGCAGTGATGTACTTTTTGCTGTGCTATCCCATCAGCCTGTACGCCAAGCACCTGGAGAGGAAAATTCATGTCCATCGTTGATATCAAGGGCTTGCGCAAATCGTATGGCACGCACGAGGTGCTCAAGGGCATTGACTTGCAAGTGCAGGCTGGCGAAGTGATTGCCATCATTGGCAAAAGTGGCTCTGGCAAAAGCACGCTACTGCGCTGCATCAACGGGCTCGAAGAGTTCCAGAGTGGCAGCCTCAATGTGGATGGCAAACCGCTTCTGCACAACAACGCCGCCGCTATGCGCGAACTGCGCCAGCATGTGGGCATGGTGTTTCAGAGCTTCAATTTGTTCCCGCACCTCACGGTGGGCAAAAACATCATGCTGGCGCCGGGCCTAGTCAAAAAGAAGAACGCTTCGGCCAACGAAGCCCTGGCCCGCAAGCTGCTGATGCGCGTCGGTCTGGCAGAAAAGTTTGACGCTTTTGGTGAGCAGTTGTCGGGTGGGCAACAGCAGCGCGTGGCCATTGCCCGCGCGCTGGCTATGGAGCCCGCCGTGCTGTTGTGCGATGAGATCACCAGCGCGCTCGACCCCGAACTGGTGGGCGAGGTGCTGCGTGTGGTGGAAACCTTGGCAGACGAGGGCATGACGCTGCTGATGGTGACCCACGAAATGAGTTTTGCCCGCAAGGTGGCCGACCGCGTGATCTTCATGCACCAGGGGCTGGTGCACGAAATCGGCTCGCCAAGCGAGCTTTTTGGCAGCCCGAAAACACCAGAGTTGAAGCAGTTTTTGAGTTCGCTGCACGACTGAAGACCGTCACTGCGCGCTAGCTTCCAAGGCCGACGGTATGGGACGTGTGCCTGCAAAGCCTGGACCACCACCGTCGCGCCTGAGCCCTCGCCTATTTTCAGTTCCAAATCCAGCTTCGACACCCATAACGATTTGTCCACAGCCATCCCACCGCGGCGGCCCGTGGGCCGGACTATGACAGCTCTAATGGCCGGTTTGGAGAGGGCAAATCGCGAACAGCTACTACCGCTGACAGCCTTTTGCGACCGACAGAAACCAAATTTCGCCACGAAAGCTTTGTCAACCAGACGACAGTTCTTGTGATATCAAGGCGCTGATCGGTGAAGGGCGCGACTGATGCGCTTCGTGCTTGACAGCACGGTAGTTATGTACCGGGCTGCAACCGGCGCGCCGCTGGCTTGATGGTTATTTGAAAATCACCGTCTTGTGCCCGTTGAGCAGCACGCGGTGTTCACCGTGCCATTTGACGGCGCGGGCCAGCACCTGGCTTTCGGTGTCGCGGCCCAACGCGGTTAAATCTTCCACGGTTTTGCTGTGATCGACGCGGGCCACGTCCTGCTCGATGATCGGGCCTTCGTCCAGGTCGGCGGTCACATAGTGGGCGGTGGCGCCGATCAGTTTCACGCCGCGGTCATGCGCCTGGTAGTAGGGTTTGGCGCCCTTGAAGCTGGGTAAAAAGCTGTGGTGGATGTTGATGGCGCGGCCTGACAGGCTCTTGCACAGGTCGTTGCTCAAAATCTGCATGTAACGGGCCAGCACCACCAGTTCAGCTTCTTCGCTCTGGATGATTTCCAACTGCTTGGCTTCGACCTGCGCCTTGGTGGCGGCGGTCACGGGCAGGTGGTGAAACGGCACGTTGTAGCTGGCGGCCAGTTGGTAAAAGTCGCGGTGGTTGCTGATGATGGCGCGGATGTCCAGCGGCAGCAGGCCGCTTTTCCAGCGAAACAGCAGGTCGTTGAGGCAATGGCCTTCCTTGCTCACGAAAATGACGGTGCGCATCGGCTCGGCCTGTGCGTGCAATTGCCATTGCATCTCGAACGGCGCGGCAAAACCAGCCAGTTGGGTTTTGAGCTCGTCAAAGCTGAGTTTGGCGCAGGCAAACTGCACACGCATGAAAAACAGGCCGGTGCTCTGGTCGTTGTACTGGGCGGCTTCTTCGATGTTGCCGCTGCGTTCCAGCAAAAAGCCGGACACGGCGTGGACCAGGCCCAGGCGGTCGGGGCAGGAGAGAGTGAGGATGTAGACAGGGTTCATGGGGCCGTATTGTCGCAGGCCAATTTTCGCCAGGTGGAGACGGTTTGGCTGGAGATCACTACCGTGCCGGGGGCAGGACTGGTGCGGGGCCTGTCGCCGCACCCTCACCATTTCACGCTGCGGTATGAGCGATCAGTGCAGCACGACCGGATTTTGCGCCAGCTCGGCGTATTGCTCCAGCTTGTCTTCCACTTCTTCCTGGGTGGGCGTTTTGGCTTGCCAGGCGGTGATCTGCTGCTGGAACAGTTCGGCCCAAGAGCCATCCAGGTACACCTCTTTGCCGCTGCGTTTGTCCACAATCTCAAACCCGTGGCGCGCCAGGCGCGGCACGATCAGCAACTGCTCGCCTTCTTTCAGCGTGTCCGCAGGCACATCGGCTGCCACGGCATTGGCCAGCATGTGTGTCACAGAGTAGGTGTCAGAGTCGTAAAGGGTGTGCATGAACAAATTATGCTTGATTGATATTGACCGTGCAGTTGGGTGCCAAAGCGCCAATTTCAAGG
Organism: Rhodoferax sp. U2-2l; assembly: GCF_020594515.1. Taxonomy (GTDB): domain Bacteria; phylum Pseudomonadota; class Gammaproteobacteria; order Burkholderiales; family Burkholderiaceae_C; genus Rhodoferax. The sequence goes on along the minus strand of NZ_JAJCTH010000022.1, from coordinate 55,485 downwards.
GCCTGCGGGCTCGGTGGCCACCCAAACCTGGTCCACGTGGTCGCCATTGGCCTCGGTGATGCGGATGCGCGCAGGCAGGTAGCCCAGCTCGGGCGCCAGCCAGACCTCCACCTTTTGGTCGTACGGGCGACGTGGCTGACGCTCCAGCTTCACGGCAGGTAGGGCCCGCCCGGCCACATCCAGCGGCTCGATGGCTGCCAGCGTGAACAGCCAGATATCGGCCTCGCGCGGGCCGGTGGTGGGCACCGAGAGTGTGCTGCCAGACGGGTAGCGCTCGGGCGCGCTGGCCAGCAGGGCGCCCAGCTGCAGCAGCACACTCAGTCGGTCCTGCGCGCCGGGCAGCAGCACCGCATCGGGCGTGTTGGCACTGAAGCTGATTTTGTTTTCAGCGTAATTGAAGTGCGCCGCCAGTTCGCTGCGGTATTTGTCAGAAAAACGCTCGGGCGCCAGGCCGCTGGCAGTGATGTGGCCGCGGCTGGTCTGCTCGCGCGAGAGGCCAAACGCGCGGTAAGACAGGCGTGCGCTGTAGGTGTCGCCCTGGTTGAGCCACAGCAGTTCACCTTGCACCGGGAACGGGAATTTGCTGGTTTGCAGCGAGTAAATCAGCCGGGTCGAGGCGATCAAGCGATCCGCGCGGAAGGGCAGCGGCAAAGCGGCTGGCGCCGGGGTGGGGGTGGGGGCGGCTGAAGCTGTGGTGTCCAGGGTCGTCTGGGGATCAGGCGCCGAGGCGGGCGGTTCAGGCGGCGCGGCAGGTTCGGGCGGCGGCGACTGGGGCGGCTCGGGGTTGTGGGGCTGTGGTTCGGGTGACTGGGCAGTGGCTGCGGGGAGGGTGGCCGGGGCGGCCATGGCTGGGGGTGGTCGGCTGACCGGTTTGCGCGCTGCCTGGGGCGGCGGCATCGCCACCGGGCGGGGGGATGGTGGTGCCGGTTCGGGGACGACGGCGCGGGTGGCAAAGCGCAGGGCCGTGGGGGTACCGGCATCGGTGGCTGCCATCGGCACCGGCATCAGCTGCAACAGCCCCAGATGCGCCGTCAGCACCAGCCCACCCAGGGCCAGCCAGAGGAGCCGTGGCGAGCGGGCTGGCAGCGTGGCCATGGTGTGCACCGTCCGGGCCGTCAGGCACTTGCCAACTGCAGGACGAAGGTGCGGATGCCGCGCAGCATCATCTCGATCGACAGCGCCACCAGCACCAGACCCATCAGCCGCTCCAGCGCCACCACAAAACGGTCACCCGCCACGCGCTGGATGCGTTCAGCCAGCACCAGCACCACCGCACTCACCGTCATGGTGACGCACAGCGCGGCGATCCAGGTCAGGCGCTTTTCAGGTGCTTGCGACACCAGCAGCAGCACGGTGGCCAGCGCTGACGGCCCGGCAATGGCCGGAATGGCCAGCGGCACGATCAGCGGCTCGGTTGGCGCCTCTGGGGTGTCGGTGCCCTTGGGTGGCGGAAAAATCATCCGCAGCGCTATCAAAAACAGGATCACCCCGCCGCCAATCTGCAAGGACAGTTCGCTCAGGTTCATCACGCGCAAAAAACTCTCGCCAACAAACATGAAGGTCAGCAGCAGCACAAACGCGATCAGCACCTCGCGCAGGATGACGCGGGCGCGCCGTTCGGGCGCCACGTGTTGGAGCGCGTTGGCAAAGATCGGGATGTTGCCGATCGGGTCGGTGATCAGGATCAGCAGGATCGTGGCCGAGACAAAGGTGTAGTTCATGTGGCGTGCACCGCCGCCCGCGCGGCCAGCCCGGTGACCGCGATCGGGTGGCGCAACGGGGCGCAGAAAAAGGGGATCAACAGGCGGTTCATGGCTCACAGGATAGCAGGGCAGCGGCCGGCCTGGCGGCGGGCCGGATGAGGCGCAAGCGGTTAAGCTTCGCCCACGTCAACGCTGCCATGTACCTTGCTTACCCCTGAAATCTCCCGCTCCCACGGCGCGCGCCATGTCATCGTCATCGGCGCGGGCATTGTGGGCGCGGCCACCGCGTTTTTCTTGAGCCGTGCCGGAGCCCACGTGACGGTGTTGGATACCAGCACCCCGGCGGCGGGTGCCTCGGGGGCGTCGGATGGCGCGGTGTCGGTGGCCAGCAAACGCCCCGGTCCGATGATGGAGTTGGCCTGCGCCTCGCGCGCCATTTACCGTCAGCTGGTGCAGCACGGCGTGCTCACCGACATCTACCACGCCCGCCCCACCTACCTGTTTGCCCGCACCGACGAAGAGGTGGCCGTGATTGCCCAGCAAGGCGCCGATTTGATGGAGCTTGGCGAGCGTGTTTTGCCGCTGACGCATGCGCAGCTGATGCAGCGCGTGCCGGGCTTGGGCCGCCATGTGCTGGCAGGCATGAAGGTGCCCGACGACGGCCATGCGCTGGGTTACCGCGTGGTGGACCGGTTGCTGCAGGTGGCGAATGCGCCGGTGCGCCGCTTCACGCCGGTGCAGCGGCTGGTGGTGTCGGGCGGGCGGGTGGTGGGGGTTTTGACGCCGGACGGTCCCTGGGTGGCCGATGCGGTGGTGGTGGCCGCTGGCCTGGGCACGGCGGCGCTGGTGGGGCTGGACAACATCCTGATCCCGCGCAAGGGGCAGCTCATCGTCACCGACCGGGCTTCGTTGTCGGGGGCCGCCCTGCCAGGGCCGCTGATGTCGGCGGGTTATCTGGCGGCCAAGCGTCGTATGGTGCTGAGCCAAAGCAGCGCCAGCCTGGTGATCGACCCGCTGGTCACCGGCCAGTTTTTGATTGGCAGCAGCCGCGAAACCGGTTTTGCCGACCGCCAGACCGACATCCACACCGTGTCCACCCTGCTGCGCGAGGCGCTTGCCGTGGTGCCGGCGCTGGCCCAGCGGCGGGTGATCCGCACCTTTGCCGGGATCCGCATCGGCACCCAGGATGGCCTGCCGATCGTCGGGCGGCACCCGACGTTGCCTGGCCTGTTCATCGCTACCGGCATGGAAGGCGACGGCATCTGCCTGGCGCCAGTGGTGGGCTCGGCGGTGGCCGACATGGTGCTGGGGTTGCCTGCCAAAGTGGATGTGTCGGTGCTGGACCCAGCGCGTTTTGGCGACTTGCCGCTGTCTGACCCGCTCTGATGCCTGCTAAAGCCGCCCGGTTGACGGGTGACGGCATGCTGTTATCCTTGCAAATAGATTTGTCCAAATGAACATGCCAGCCCCCACATCCCACACGCTGTACTGGAACCAGTTGCCCGTGCCGTTTCACCCGGGTGAAACCATCGCGGCGGTCTTGTCGCGCGGTGGTATCCGGCAGTGGGGTGAGGCGGTGGGTGGCTTGCAGGCGCGTTATTTCTGCGGCATTGGCAATTGCCAGGCCTGTCTGGTGTGTGTGGACGGCGCCAGCCCGGTCGAGGCTTGCCTGACGCCTGCGCAAGATGGCATGCGCCTGACGCCCGCGCTTGCCACCAGCGATGTGGTCTGGAGCGCCCGATGACCACCCAGCCGGAGGTGCTGATCGTCGGCGCCGGGCCCGCGGGTCTGGCCGCATCGGTTGAATTGGCCAGCCATGGCGTGACCAGCCTGCTGGTGGAGCAGCGTGACCAGGTGGGCGGCGCCATTTACCGGCGTCATGCCGGCACCGGCAGCGTCACGTTGGTGATGCCCGAGCACCACCGCCGCAGGCGGGACGGGCTGATGCAAGGCCTGACGGACGCTGGCGAGCGGGTCACGCGTTGGATGCAATCGGTGCTGCTGGGCGTGGACCGCGATGGGCGGTTTTTGATCGACAACCGGCGGCTGGGGCGGGTGCAAAGTGTTCGCCCCAAGGCTGTGATTCTGGCCGTGGGCTCGGTCGAGCAGGTGAACCCACGTGAGGGCTGGGAGCTGCCCGGCGTGGTGACGGTGGGTGGTTTGCAGGTGCAGTTCAAGGAAACCGGCCGGACGCCCACCGGCCCGATTCTGCTGGCGGGCAGCGGCCCGCTGCTGCTGGCGCTGGCCGCGCAGCTGGCTGCGGCGGGGAACCCGCCGCAGGCGGTGCTGGAGCACGCCCAGCCCCTGGCGTCGATGTGGTGGCAGGGGCGCGCGGTGGTGCAGGCGCTGCGCAGCTGGCCCCAATTGCAGGAGGCCGCGCTGTACGCCCGGGAGCTGTGGCGTGCCCGCGTGCCGTATTTGATGGGCTGGCAGGTGGCCTCGGTGCAGGCCAAAGGCGCCGGTCTGTGGGTGACCGGGCAACACCACAGCGGTTTGCGCCGCCAGTTCCAGGTGCAGCATCTGGGCTTGCATGACGGGCTGCGCCCCAACACCACCGGTTTGCCCGCAGCTGGGCAGACTGACGCGGCCTGCATCGTGTTTGCCGGGGATTGCCGCGAGGTGCTGGGCGCTGGCGCCGCGGTGGACGACGGCAGAAAAGCGGCGCAGCAGGTGCTGCGTTATTTGGGCCACGCGCTGGCGGATGACCTGCGGCTGGACCAGGCCATCGCGACCGCACGGCGCACGCAAAGCGCGCTGGCCGAGCTGTTTCAGGCGCCGTCCAACATGCCCACCGCCAACACCGTGGTGTGCCGCTGCGAGGGTTTGCAACGCGCTGACTTTGACCGCCTGCAGACGGCAGGCTCGGCGCGTGAGCTGCGTCTGGTGGGCCGTTTTGGCATGGGCGCCTGCCAGGGCCGTTACTGCGCTGGCGCGGTCAGCGCCCTGGCGCGTGAGCATGGCGTGGTGTTCGATCCGGGTGCGCTGCACGGTGACACGCCGCGCTGGCCGCTGCGCCCGGTGGCGTTGACGGCGCTGGCCGCGTACGCGGATGACGACGTTGTTTCAAGTTAACCCCCGGCATCAAGGTGCCTTTTTTGAGAAGGAGAGACTGATGAAGACACATCCACGCCGCCGCGTCGTTCTGGGCGCCGTCGCCCTGGCTGCTGCCGTGTGCGGCGCGCCCGCCTGGGCGCAAGGCACGGCCGACATGGCCACCTGGGACCGCATCGCCAGCACCAAAACCCTGCGCATCGCCGCGGTGGCCGGGGGCGCGCCGAACTACCACAAAGACCTGGCCTCCGGGCAGTGGAGCGGCATCATGATCGACCTGGCCAACAACCTGGCGACCAAACTGGGTGCCAGGCTGGTGATTTCCGAGACCACCTGGGGCAATGCGGTGCTGGACTTGCAGTCCAACAAGATCGACATCTTTTTTGGTCTGAACCCGACGCCGCAGCGCGAGAAAGTCATTGCTTTCTCACAACCGCTGTACAACAACGCCTACAGCCTGATCGCCAAAAAGAGCTACACCCCCAAGACCTGGGAAGAGATGGACACGCCGGAGGTGACCATCGCGGTGGATGTGGGGTCGTCCTACGACAACCTGGTGACCGCCATGTACAGCAAAGCGAAGATTTTGCGCTTTGACAAGTCGGCAGACGCCACGCTGGCGGTGCAGACCGGCCGCGCCGATGTGCAGCCGCTGGTGGTGACGCTCTCGGCTGGCATCGTCAAAAAGAACCCGGGGATCGGCCAGGTGGTGGTGCCCCAGCCCATCAAAGGCACGTCCACCAACGCCGGGCTGCGTTTGGAGCCTGACCAGCGCTGGCGCGCCTACGTGGATGAGTGGATCGCCGAACTGCGCCGCACCGACGCCATCAACCCGATCGTGCTGGGCAACCTGGACAAACTCATGAACATCAAGCGCGAAGAAATCCCGGCCAACGTGAGTTTTTGATGCACCACGTTGATGCGGCGTTGACACAGCACTGAAGCGAGGAATGGGCGTGTACGAGTGGAATTTTGCTTATCTCTGGCAATACCGCCAGCTGTTTGCCAATGGCTTGATGGTCACGGTGGGCTACAGCCTGCTGTGCATCGTGCTGGGCTTGGCCGTGGGTCTGGTGGCCGGTATCGGCGGGCTGACCAAATCGCGGCTGATCCACTTGCCGTTGAAGTGGTACGTGGAGCTGTTTCGCGCCACGCCGGTGCTGGTGCTGATCATCTGGTTTTACTACGCGCTGCCGGTGCTCATCGGCGTGACGATGACGGCCTCGGTGGCCGCGGTGCTGGCCTTGTCGCTGTATGGCGGGGCGTTTTATGCCGAGATCATCCGCGGCGGCATTGTCTCAATTGACCCCGGCCAAAGCGACGCCGCACGGGCCCTGGGCATGACGCGCTTTCAGGTGATGCGCCGGGTGGTGTTGCCGCAAGCGCTGCGCCGCATGACGCCGCCGTTGATGAACCAGTCCATCATGCAGCTGAAAAACACCTCGCTGCTGTCGGTGCTGGCGCTGCCGGATCTGGTCTACCAAGGCCAGGCAGTGGCGCATGAAACCTACCGCCCGCTGGAGGCCTACACGCTGATCGCGCTGATGTACATCGCCATTCTGTTGCCCGCCAGCAAGCTGGTGCGGCGTCTTGAATCCCGACGCGCCGAGTAGCAAGCCAGACAATGAAGCACGCGAGACGCAAAGCCATGATCGACATCCAGGGACTCCAAAAAAGCTTTGGCGACCATGTCGTCCTCAAAGACATCCACATGCACATCGACAAAGGCGCGGTGGTGGCGCTGCTGGGGCCGTCGGGCTCGGGCAAGTCCACGCTGCTGCGCTGTGTGAACCTGCTGACCCTTCCCGACAAGGGCAGCATCCGCGTCGGCACCCACGAGATGACGTATTCGGGCGACGCCACGCGCCTGCCAGGCGACCGCGCGCTGGCGCGTTTTCGGGCCAACACCGGCATGGTGTTCCAGCATTTCAACCTGTTCCCGCACATGACGGCGCTGCAAAACGTGATGGAAGGCCCGCTCACCGTGCTGCGCACCCCCAAGGCGCAAGCGCGCGAACAGGCCCTGGCGCTGCTGGCCAAAGTGGGCTTGCAGGACAAGGCCGAGCAACACCCGGCGCAGCTCTCGGGCGGGCAAAAGCAGCGCGTGGCCATTGCCCGGGCGCTGGCCATGCAGCCACAGGTGATGCTGTTTGACGAAGTCACCTCGGCGCTGGACCCCGAGCTGGTGGGTGAGGTGCTGGGCGTGATCCGCGACCTGGCGCTTGATGGCATGACCATGATCCTGGTCACCCACGAGATGTCGTTTGCCCGCGAGGTGGCGGACCAGGTGGTTTTCATGCGCGACGGCGTGGTGCTGGAAAGTGGCCCCGCCGCCGAGGTCATCGACCGCCCGCAACACGCTGCCACCCAACAGTTTTTTGCCAGATACCACGCCGGGATGGTGGCCTGAACCGGCGTCATGGTGGCACCGCGCAAACTTCGCTCGATCAGGGCGTGAATCGACGCACAGTGCGTGGCGCGTTGGGGTAAGCTGCTGGTTCTTCCAGCCACACCCACAGGAGACCTTCATGAGCGACACATCCAGCGCCGGTTTTGCCCAGTTTGTACCGGGCTTTGACTTTTTGCAGAACCTGGCCAAGAGCACCTCGCAGGCCATCCCGCAGATGCCCAACATGGCCAACTGGATTGCGCCCACCCTCAGTGTGGAGGAGCTGGATAAACGTATCTCCGAACTCAAGGCGGTGCACTTCTGGCTGGACCAGAATTCGCGCGCGCTGGCCGCCACCGTGCAGGCGCTGGAAGTGCAAAAGATGACCCTGGCCACCCTGAAGGGCATGAACTTCAGCATGACCGACATGGCCAACGCCTTCAAACTCAAGGCCGCCGATACCGTGGCGTCCAGCATGCAAAAAGTCTCCGACACCGCCGCCGCTGCGGTGCAGACGGTGAGTGACGTCGCTGGCAAAACCGAAGAGATCGCCAAAAGCGTCACCGACGTGGCCAAGCCCGCCGCCGCGGCAGCCGTGGCAGGCATGGCCGACCCGATGCAGCTGTGGACATCGCTCACCCACCAGTTCCAGTCGATTGCCGCCAGCGCCATGGCCGAGGCTGGCAAGGTCAGCGCCATGGACATGGGCAAGAATATGCTCAAAGGGGCTGCCGCAGGGGCAGCCAAGGGCCTGGCCAAGCCAGCGGGCAAAGCGGCTCCCGCGCCGCGGGCCGCAGCCAAAAAAAGTGCGTCCAGAAGTGCACTGACCCCCACTGCCGCCCAACCTTCGGCCAAAACCGCGGCCAAAACGGCGACCAAAAAAGCAGCCACCGCAGCACCCAAGGCGGCCCGACGCCGCTAGCTTGTTGAGACACAGGGCGCGCACCCGCCCGAGGAGCCGATCGTGAAACTGTTCCCCTACGCACACGCCACCCACCCACGCTGGGAGATGGCCGCCGGCTTGGTGCTGGCGCAGTTGCGTGCCCAGATGACGCTGCACGGTTATGCCCGCAACCCGACGCTGGCCTTGCTCTACATCACCGACCGGTATGCCCAAGATGCGCAGGACATCCTGGCGCACCTCAGCGCCGAGCTGCCTGAGGTGACCGATTGGGCTGGCACGGTCGGCGTGGGCATTGCCGCCAACAACGTTGAATATGTGGACGAGCCTGCCATGGCCGTTATGCTGTGTGAGCTGCCCACCGACCAGTACCGCGTGTTCTCGGGCGTGGCGCCGCTGGGCATGGCGTTTGAGGCGCATTCGGCGCTGGTGCACGCCGACCCGCACACCACCGATCTGGCCGACCTGATTGCCGAGATGGCCGCGCGCACCGACTCGGGCTACCTGTTTGGCGGCCTCTCAAGCAGCCGGGGCAAGTCAGTGCAATTTGCGGTGGCGGGTGACGGCAATGTCAAAGGCCAGGGCGCCGCCAGCGGCGTCTTCAGCGGTGGCTTGAGTGGTGTGGCCTTTGGGCCTGGCGTGGCGATGGTCTCGCGCGTCACCCAAGGTTGCCTGCCGGTGGCCAAAGCGCACCACATCACCGGGGCTGAGCGTAATCTGGTGCTGACGCTGGACGGTGAACCCGCGCTGGAGGTGCTGATGCGCGAGCTGGGCGTCAGCCTGGAGGAGCCGCATGACGCGCTGCAGGCGGTGCGTGCCACGCTGGCGGGCATCACCGAGCGCGGCGCGTCGGGGCCATCCAGCGACTCGCCCACCATCACCCGCACCGGCAACTTTGGCAGCGATGTGTTGGTGCGCAACATCATCGGGCTGGACCCGATGCGCTACGGCGTTGCAGTGGCCTCCCCCGTCAAGGTCGGCATGGAGCTGGCCTTTTGCCAGCGCAACATACAGGCCGCCCGCGCCGACCTGATGCGCATCTGCGCTGAAATCCGCGAGGAACTCGAGCCGCAAGAGCTGGCGCTGGAATCGGCCACCGCGCTGGCCGCCAGCGAGGCCGAGGCCGCACCACACCCCGAGCGCGGCATCGCCGGGGCCATTTATGTGAGCTGCGCCGGGCGGGGTGGCGAACATTTCGGCGGGCCGAGCGCCGAGCTGCAGATCATTCGCCGTGCGCTGGGCGACGTGCCGCTGGTCGGCTTTTTTGCCGGCGGCGAAATCGCCCGCAACCACCTGTATGGCTACACCGGGGTGTTGACCGTTTTTACCGGGAATTGACGTGACATAACCGGTTGTCATGCCGGGCCCCGACCCGGCATCCATGCGTCCAAGTCACATCCGCGGTCGTGGCGATTCAGGTTCAGCGGGATGACCTGACCGGCTCAGAAAAAATCCAGCGGCTCAAAGTCATTTGCGCGACTTTTTGCTGTTTTAACCCGCGCTTCAAGCGGGTGGCGTCCTGCACCAGTTTCAGTTCTTGTGCAAGCCGTGGCAGCCAATGGCGTTGAAACATCCTTGCAATCCGGGAGTTTCATTCCATGATCTGCAAGGATAAATTCGACCTACACCCCGCGCGAGCGGTCTGCCTTGAACTGGGCGCGGAAGGCGCCAAAGGTGCCCGTTTCCAGCGCGGCCCGCATCTCCGCCATCAAATTCAGGTAGTAATGCAGGTTGTGGATGCTCGAGAGCATCGGGCTGAGCATTTCGGCGCAGCGGTCCAGGTGGTGCAGGTAGGCACGGCTGAAACCGCCACTCACTGTTCCGTCGGCCCGGGTCTGGCCCTTGCAGGCGTAACAGGTGCAGGTGGCGTCCAACGGGCCGTGGTCGGTCTTGTGGCGGGCGTTGCGGATTTTGAGGTCACCATAACGCGTGAACAGGGTGCCGTTGCGCGCATTGCGCGTGGGCATGACACAGTCGAACATGTCCACACCTTGCGCCACACCTTCGACCAGGTCTTCGGGTGTGCCCACACCCATCAGGTAACGTGGTTTGTGGGTGGGCAAGCGGTGTGGGCTGTGCGCCATGATGCGTAACATCTCGTCTTTCGGCTCGCCCACGCTGACGCCACCCACGGCGTAACCGGGGAAATTCATCGCCACCAACGCTTCCAGTGACTCCTGGCGCAGGTGCTCAAACATGCCGCCTTGCACAATGCCAAACAAGGCGTTGGGGTTTTCCAGCCGGGCAAACTCGTCCTGGCTGCGTTTGGCCCAGCGCAGGCTCATTTCCATGCTGGTGCGCGCTTCACGCTCGGTGGTGATCTGGCCCTTGGTTTTGGGCTCCACCGACAAATACGGTGTGCATTCGTCAAGTTGCATCACGATGTCGGAGTTGAGTGTGGTCTGGATCTGCATCGAGACTTCGGGCGACATGAAGAGTTTGTCGCCGTTGACCGGGCTGGAAAAGTGCACCCCTTGTTCGGTGATTTTGCGCATGGCGCCCAGGCTCCAGACCTGGAAACCGCCTGAGTCGGTCAGGATCGGTTTGTTCCAGCGCTCAAAACCGTGCAGGCCGCCAAAACTCTTCATCACGTCTTGCCCCGGGCGCATCCACAGGTGGAAGGTGTTGCCCAGGATGATCTGCGCGCCCATGTCTTCCAGGCTGGAGGGCATCACGCCCTTGACGGTGCCGTAGGTGCCCACGGGCATGAAGATCGGCGTTTGCACCACACCGTGGTTCAGGGTCAGGGTGCCACGGCGGGCGTGGGAGCCCGCGTAGCCAGTTTCAGCATTGGCGGGGTCGGTATGGAGCAGGTCGAATGTGAGCATGGGGCTATTGTCTTTGATCGTGGCATCGTCGCGTGCCGGGTGCAGGTCAGCGGGCCAGTGTCACCAAATCGTCACGTGATCGACATAGGATTTTCTCTTGAGCAGGTGACAGCAGGCGCTGTGTCACCCGCCTTTTACTTTAGGAATAACCCATGTCACGTTCACGTTCCCCGATCCAGGTCGCCCTGGTGTTGGCTTGCGCACAAGCCTTGATGCCCGTTCTGGCACAACCCGCCGCCACAACGGGTAGCTATTTCAACCGCGTGGCCACTTTTGAGGCCTACCGCAATGTGCCCGAAGGCCGCGCCGTCAGCAAAAAGTCGGTGGCCGAAATTGTGGCGGCCAGTGCCGATGGCCGTTGGCTGGCCTACACCGACGGTGAACAGCAGGGTATTGGTTTCATTGACATCAGCAAGCCTTCTCAGCCCAAACCAGCCGGTTTTGTGCCGGTCGATGGTGAGCCGACCTCGGTGGTGTTTGCCCATGGCAAAGTGCTGGCTGCGGTGAGTTCTACCCGCCAGTTTGACCAACCCGAAGGTCATCTGGCGGTGCTGGACTTTGCCAGCCGCAAGCTGGTGGCCCAATGCCCGCTGCGTGGTCAGCCTGATTCGATTGCCCTGGATGCTGGCACCCAACATGCGGTGATCGTGATCGAGAACGAACGTGATGAAAAGCGCAACAAGGGCGCCATTCCCCAGTTGCCCGGTGGCAACCTGAGCATCGTGCCGCTCAATGCCCAAGGTTTGCCGGATTGCACACGGCTGCACCCGGTGTCTCTGGCCGGTTTGGCCGAGATTGCGCCGAGTGACCCGGAGCCCGAGTTTGTCAAGGTCAATCGCCAAGGCGTGGCCGTGGTGTCCTTGCAGGAGAACAACCACCTGGTGCTGGTCGATGTGGCCAAACGGGCGGTTCTCAAACATTTCTCTGCGGGCACGGTGAACCTCAAAGAGGTCGACACCCAGCGTGACGGCAACATCCAACCAACTGACTCCCTGACCGGTGTGCTGCGTGAGCCCGATGCAGTGGCCTGGCTGGATGACAAACGGTTTGTCACCGCCAACGAAGGTGACTACAAGGGTGGTTCGCGCAGTTTCTCCATCTTTAACACCGCCGGCACCCTGGCCTGGGACAGTGGCAACTTCCTGGACCATGAGGCGATCCGCCTGGGCCACTATCCAGAAGCACGTTCGGGCGCCAAAGGCAACGAGCCTGAGAGTGTGGAAGTGGGTATGTTCGGCAAGGATCGTCTGATTTTTGTGGGTTCGGAGCGCTCCTCACTGGTAACGGTGTGGCGTGACCGGGGCGCTGGCCAGTCACCGCAGTACCTGCAGGCCTTGCCCGCAGGCAGTGGCCCCGAAGGTGTGCTGGCCATCCCGCAACGCAATCTGCTGGTGGTGGCCAGTGAAAACGACGGTGCGGCCCGCTCGGGCGTGATGATTTACCAGCGGGGTGCCGAGCTGCCCGCCTATCCCACGCTGATGTCGAGTGACAGCGCCAGCGGCACACCGATTCCTTGGGGCGCGCTTTCTGGTTTCTCTGCTGATCGCCAGAAAGCGGGACGTTTGTGGGCGGTGACCGACAGCGCTTATGCCACAACACGCATCCTGCAGATCGACGCCAACTTCAGCCCTGCGCTCATCACCGCAGCGATCACCGTCACCAAGGATGGCAAACCGGTGGGTTTTGACGGTGAAGGCATCGCGCAGCGCGCCGACGGCGGTTTCTGGATCGCGTCCGAGGGGGACCCTGACAAGAAGTCAGGTCCCCTGAAAGACATGCTGGTCCGGGTCAATGCCAAGGGTGAAGTGCAGGAGGAGATCACCTTGCCCGAGAGCCTGAGCCGCCACGCTGTGCGTTTTGGCCTGGAAGGGGTCGCCACCACCGGTGAAGGTGCGCAAGAACAGGTGTGGCTGGCGGTACAGCGGGAGTGGAAGGACGACCCCAAGGGGATGGTGAAGATTCTGCGCTACACCCCGGCCACCCAAACCTGGGGTGTGCTGCATTACCCACTCGACACCACGGCGGTGGCCGGTGGCTGGGTTGGGCTGTCGGAGATCACAGCCGTCGGTAACGACAGCTTTGTGGTGATCGAGCGTGACAACCAGTTTGGCGACCAATCCCTCAAAACACTCAAAGCCTTCTCTGTGGCTGGGTTGCAACCTGCCGCACCAGGCGACAGCAAGGTGCCGGTGGTGCACAAGCGCCTGGTGCGTGATCTGGTGCCTGATTTGCAAAAGCAGCACGGCCATGTGCTCGACAAGGTCGAGAGTTTTGCGGTGGACGTAACCGGTCAGGCCTTTGCCGTGACCGACAACGACGGTGTGGAGGGTGGCGCCAGTGGTGAAACGCAGTTCTTGCGTTTGGGCCAGTTGCCTGGCCTGCGTTAAGGCTGGCGGGTCAGCAGCATGGCGTCGCCATAACTGAAGAATCGGTACTTTTCCTGGATGGCGTGGGCATACAGCGCCATGATGTGCTCATAACCCGCAAAGGCGCTCACCAACATCATCAGGCTGGACTTGGGCAGGTGGAAGTTGGTGATCAACGCGTCCACCAGTTTGAACTCAAAGCCTGGGGTGATGAAGATACGGGTGTCGCCAGTGCTGGTGCCCGATTGCGCCCAGGACTCCAGCGTGCGCACGGTGGTGGTGCCCACGGCCACGATGCGTCCACCACGTGCCCGGCAATCGGCAATCGCCTGCTGGGTGGCCGCAGGCACCTCGTACCACTCGCTGTGCATCTGGTGTTCGGACAGGTTCTCGGTCTTGACCGGTTGAAACGTGCCGGCACCCACATGCAGCGTGACCTGGGCGCGTTGCACCCCCAGCGCGTCAATCTGCGCCAACAAGGCCTCGTCAAAATGCAGGGCTGCGGTGGGTGCGGCTACGGCACCTGGGTTTTTGGCGAACACCGTCTGGTAACGCCGTGCGTCTTCTTCCGAGTCGGTATGGGTGATGTAGGGTGGCAAAGGCACATGCCCATGACGGCTCATCAGGGTGTAGGGGTCGTCACCCGCGTCGTTGGACAACACAAAGCGAAATAACGCGCCTTGTTCATCGGGCCAGCGGCCCAGTAGGGTGGCGCTTAAGTGGTCCTGGCTGCCGGGTGCACTCACCAGGGCCACGGTGGTGCCAACCTCGGGTTTTTTGCTGACGCGCATGTGGGCTGCCACCTGGTTGCCACCCAGCACCCGCTCCACCAGCAGTTCGAGCTTGCCGCCGGTCGGTTTTTCGCCAAACAGTCGGGCGTTCATGACCTGGGTGTCGTTGAAGACCATCAGGTCGCCGGGTTGCAGCAACGCAGGCAAATCCCTGAACACACGGTCTACCGGGCTGGCGCTGCGGCCATCCAGCAGGCGCGAGCCGCTGCGCTCGGGGGCTGGGTGTTGGGCAATCAACTCGGGTGGCAGCTGGAAGTCAAAGTCACTGAGGGTGAAGCTGCGCTGGGCGCTTGGGGACGGTATGTTCATGGTGCTTGAGGGGCGGACAGGCCCCGTGCCAAGTGGATGGAGCGTGAGATTGTCGCAGTGCCCTGGTTTGGGATGCGGCAGCCCGGCGGGGCTGTGTTGGCCAGCGCACGTTGTGAAATAGGTGTGGATGGTATAAGTTATGTTTTTCTAACAACTTCCCAAGGAAACACCATGAACATCTCAACATCTTCTGCTCGCCTGACCACCGTCGGTCTGACGGCTGTGGCTTTGTTGATCGGCGGCTGTGCCAATATGTCAGATGCTCAGCGCAGCGCCGCCATCGGTGCTGGCGTGGGCGCGCTGGCAGGGGCTGCCATTGGTGACAGCTCCAAATCAGCCGCCATTGGTGCCGGTGTGGGTGCGCTGGGTGGCTATATCTGGTCGAACCAGATGGCACAGAAAAAAGCCGCCATGGAGCAGGCCACTGCCGGTACCGGCGTGGCCGTGACGCAAACCGCTGACAACCAGCTCAAGCTGAACATTCCGAGCGACATCTCGTTTGACACCGGTCGCGCCAACATCAAGCCCAATCTGCAGCCGATCCTGAACCAGTTTGCTCAAGGCTTGTCCAGCCAGCCCAACACTGAAATCCGTATCATCGGCCACACCGACAGCACCGGCTCGGATGCCGTCAACAACCCGCTGTCGATCAACCGTGCAGCCAGCGCACGCGACTACCTGGCCGCACGTGGGGTGGATTCACGCCGCATCCAGATTGATGGCCGGGGTTCGCGTGAACCGATTGCGGACAACAGCTCCGAAGCAGGCCGCGCCAAAAACCGCCGTATCGAGATCTTCCTGGCCGAACGCGCGAACGCTGCACGTTAAGGACGAATCTGACAAAAGCGCGGGCTGCTCTGTGGCCCGCGCTTTTTTTTATGCTGCCAGCGGTAAGGGCAGAGGCATCGTGCTTTGGTATTGTTTCTTGGCTGCGGCATAACACTCGCAGGCCCCACGCTCCAGGCGCTGCCGATCCAGCACGGTGACATGACCTCGGCGATAACGGATCACGCCGCTGAGCTGCAGTTTGTGCGCCGCAGTGGTGATGCTTTCACGCCGCACCCCCAGCAGGTTGGAGAATTGTTCATGGGTCATGGCCAGCTCAGGTTGGGGTGAGCGGTCCAGACCAATCAGCAGGCGTCGGCAGAATTTCTGCTCGACGGAATGGAAGTGGTTGCACACGGCCAGCTGTGCCATTTGTGCAACCTGGGCATGGGCGTAACGCAGCAGCAAGGGCAAGGCCGGTCCGCCTTGCGACAGTTCGTGCCGCACCGCATGGGCGTTCAAGCGGTAACCGTGCCCGGCACTTTGCACCACAGCCTGGGTGGCGATGGTGCTTGCGCCCATCAGCACATCGATGCCAATGACACCGTCGTTGCCCACCGCACCAATTTCGGTGGATGCGCCGTCGCGTGTGATGTACAGCAAGGACACGATGGCCGTGGTCGGAAAGTACACATACGCAGGGGTGGCGCCAGAGGTGTACAAGGATTTGTCCAGAGGCAGGTCGACGAACTCGAGTTGGTTGCGCCAGCGAGCCCACACCGACTCGGGTAACGCGGCCAAGAAGTGGTTTTGCCGTGGATCGCCAGTGGGGCGTGAGGGGATGTGCATCGTGCTCTCCTGGTGGTTGGTGTCGGTTTGGATGATGCCCACCGACCTGTTTCCGGGCTATCAGCCACCACCCCCAAGCGCTGTGGGCCTTGTCCTACAAAGTGACTAGCCTAGCGCCTCCTTTCAGCTACTGATATCGTGCAAGTTGCGGTCTTGTCCTACAGCGTTCTGGCCAACTTTCCGATATCCTGGGTGCCGAAAACCAACCTATGGGCGGTTGTTTTGCCAAACGAGAGGTCGTTTTTGTTGTGAGCTTGCGCATTTTTCTCGTTGAAGACAGTTTGACGATCCGTGTCAGTTTGATGGACATGCTGACGGACCTTGCGGATGCCTGCCTGGTGGGTGTTGCGGAGCAACAGGCCGATGCGATTCAGTGGCTGAGCGAACATCCTGACGGATGGGATGTGGCCATTGTGGATATTTTCCTCAAGCGCGGATCAGGTTTGCCTGTGCTCAGTGCCTGCGCTGGCCGCTCTCCCAAACAACGGGTGCTGGTGTTGTCCAACTACGCCACGTCTGAGATGCGTGCGCAGGCTTTGCGTTTGGGGGTGGACCGCGTGTTTGACAAGTCGCAGGATGTGGACGCGTTGATCGACTACTGCCGCCAAGTGGGTCTGGATGTGAAGCTGCCCTGAGCCGCTCTCAATCCAGCAGCCCGTTTTTCAGGGCGTAGTAGGTCAGATCACTGTTCGAGGCCAAACCCATTTTCTCCAGGATGCGGGTGCGGTAGGTGCTCACGGTTTTGGCGCTCAGGAACAAGGATTGGGCAACATCACCCACGGTTTCACCTTTGGCCAGGCGCAGCAACACCTGCAGCTCGCGCGCGGACAGTTGTTCATGCGCTGCAGCGTCGTTTGGCCGGTTCAGTTGGCCAGCCAACAGGTCGGCAATCTGAGGCGTGATGTAGCGGTTGCCACCCGCAATGCGACGTACTGCCGCCAAGACGTCTTCGGGTTCGCATTGTTTGTTGAGGTAGCCGCTGATGCCACGGCGTAACAAGGACACGGCGTAGTGCTCCTCGGGGTAACCGCTCAAGATCAGGATGCCCAAGTCGGGCGCGTGGGCTTGGATCCTGGCCAACACGTCCATGCCCGACTGTTTGGGCATGGAGATATCCAGGATCAGGACATCAAGCTGGTGTTGACGCACCACCTCCAGCGCCTGGGCGCCATCACCAGCTTCGGCGACGACCTCAATGTCGGGCTGGTCCGTGAAGAAGCCTCGCAGGCCGCTGCGTACCAAGACATGGTCGTCGATGATGGCAATTTTGATGTTTGTCATGATGCGGTAGGTGGCCAATTATGATGGCGGCGCAGCTCAAATCCGTAGCGCCCTGCGGTCAAGCGCAATTTGCATCAGGGCTGGCAGTGAGACGAACGATGCGTACATACGGGAACGGGTTCAGTGTGATTGACAGCGTCCGCCAACACGTCTGGACAAAGACGGCCCGCAAATGGTTATCCAAGCAGCCAGTGATTTTGGGCTTGGCGGTGATGGTCGCTATTTTGTTGATCGTGGCGAATGAGCTCAATTTTGACGCCGCCAGTGAAGCTTCTCACACCAATGCTGTTGTCGCCGAGCGACAGACCAGGATCTACGATGTGCAGCGTCTGTTGCTGGACGCTGAAACCGGGCAACGGGGTTACATGCTCACCGGCGATCCGAGGTATTTGCAGCCCTATACCCATGCCGTGACCGAAGTTGATGCGTCGCTCAACAGCCTGCGGGCGCTCGTTATGTCCAATGCCCAGATGATGTCCGAATTCGCCGTGTTTTCGCGCGCCATTTCTCGCAAACTGGCAGAGCTGGAGCTCACGATCAAACTGCGCCAATCTGGCGCTGAACATGAACCCTGGCAGACCGTGATGAAAACCGGACTGGGGCGTCAGTACATGGAGGCCGTGCGAGCTGCCTCAGATGCGTTGCTGAAATCGGCAGCCCAAGATTTGACACGGCAAACTGCCAAGCTCCAGAAAAGCTTGCAGGCGTCGCGTCTGAGCTTTTTGATCTCGGCGCTTTTTTGCTTGCTGGCGTTTGGACTGTATTTGCGTGGCTCGACCAAGTTGCATGAGGCCTCGCAAAGGCGCGCCCAAGATCTGCAGCACGAAAAAGTAAAACTGGAAGGCTTGGTGGCACTGCGCACCGCTGAACTGGAGCGGCTGGCTAACCATTTGATCAATGTGCAGGAGCGCGAGCGCGAGCGTTTGGCCCGGGAATTACATGACGAGCTGGGCTCCTTGCTCACGGCGGCAAAGTTCGATGTGGCGCGTGTCAAATCCAGGTTGCCAGCCGACCCACCCGACCTGCACGAACGACTGAGTCATTTGACGAGCACGCTCAATGCCGGGATCGCCATCAAGCGAAAAATCATCGAGGATTTGCGCCCCTCGTCCTTGTCCAACCTGGGCTTGCCTGCGGCGCTGGAGATTTTGGCGCAGGAGTTCAGAGCCAACACACAGTTGACGGTGGAGACCAGTGTGGACGACGTTGAGTTGGACGAGGCGCAACAACTGGGGGTGTACCGCCTGGTGCAAGAGGCCTTCACCAACATTGCCAAACACGCCCATGCCAATCGGGTGCAGGTGCTGGTGAAAAATTACTGGAACCATATTGAGGTGGTGGTGAACGACGATGGTGTCGGTTTTGACGCAGGGCAAAGCAAGAACGCGACTCATGGTTTGTCGGGCATGCGACAGCGCATGCATGCGCTGCAAGGTCGCCTCGAACTCAACTCGGCCCCCGGACAAGGGACCACCATCAAGGCCATTTTGCCGCTGGGTTTACCCGCTGTTGCGGACGTGGCGCCTCATCCGGTCGCTTGAATGCCGCCGCAGGAGGTGCCCATCAGGTCGAGGCTGAGGGGCTGATGCCCGGTCCAGGCCAGGATGTTCATCAAGTAAAGTAGACCCTTTTGCGAAGGTGCTTGCCCTGCTTGGGCCAGCCAAGGGTCAGAGGACGTGCTGCCGGAGTTGGGTGGTGGTGTTGTGCGCTCGGTTGTGCGTGGTGGCTACCGGCTCAGTTTGGCCCAGGTCGGCCACCGTGCACCAGCCTTGAGCACCGTTTGCAAGCAGCCTCTTTCCCCATCACATGTCTTCACTTCTTACCCTCGCCCGCCCGGCGTCCCGGCAGCGTCTGCCCTTGGTGGATGCGTTCAAAGCGGTTGCCTCGCAGCTGATCGTCTTGCACCACCTTGCCTTTTACGGCCCGCTGTCCGATGGCGCCTATCTGCTGGCCCCCGATCTGGTGGCCTGGTTCAGCCAAGATGCACGTATGGCGGTGCAGGTGTTCTTGGTGGTGGCCGGTTTTCTGGCGGCGCGCAGCCTGGCGCCCGAGGCGGTACTGGTGACGCCCAATCCGTTGGCCCAGTTGTGGCAGCGCTATGTGCGCGTGGCCTTGCCCTACATCGCAGCGCTGCTGGTGGCCATGGCCTGCACCCAACTGGCTGGCCACTGGATGCAGCATGACTCCTTGCCCGATTCACCCACATTGTGGCAGTTTGTCAGCCATGTGTTGCTGCTGCAGAGTGTGTTGGATATGGACTCACTCTCGGCCGGGGTCTGGTATGTGGCGATTGATTTCCAGCTGTTTGCCTTGCTGCTGCTGCTGCTCTGGGCGGCGCGCCGCTGGCCCGACGCGCCGTCTACACAACGGCGGCGCCTGGCGCGGGCGTTGGTGTGGGCGCTGGGGCTGGCGTCCCTGTTTTATTTCAACCGCGATGCCGACTGGGACAACTGGGCGCTGTACTTTTTTGGGGCCTACGGCCTGGGTGCTTTGGCGTACTGGTTCAGTCAACTGCCTTCGGGGCGGGCGCGGCGCTGGCGCATGTGGGCGCTGGTGCTGTTGACGCTGCTGGCGCTGGTGGTTGAGTTCCGCACGCGTATTGCCTTGGCGCTCACGGTGGCGCTGGTGCTGGCCTGGTCGCTGCGCAAGGGCTGGCTCTACAGCTGGCCACGCAGCCCGGTGCTGGCCTACCTGGGCCAGATTTCCTACTCGGTGTTTTTGCTGAATTTCCCGGTGGCCCTGGTGGTCAATGCCTGGTTCACGCGTTATGGCTCAGACCATGTCTGGGTGCAGACGGCAGGGGTGCTGGTGGCCTGGCTGGTCTGCAACTTGGCCGGTGCGGCTTTTTACCATCTGGTGGAGCAAAAACTCAGTCGACTCGGGCGGCCCAGCGCGCCGCAGACCTTGTCCGCCTGAGGTGGCTGCGCGCTCAGGCTGTTGCCCCGTGAGTGCACGGGGCCATAGCGGCACTTGCAGCGCGTGCAAAATCAGCACATGCCCAAGCCGTCCGTCACCTCTGCCAACGCGCCGCCGACCAAGCCGCTGAGCGGCCCGCAGAAAGCCCTGCGCAAGCTGGGTCTGGATCGGCCGATTGACCTGGCACTGCATCTGCCGCTGCGTTACGAGGACGAGACCCGCCTGGTCAAACTGCGTGATGTGCGTGAGGGGGAGTTGGCCCAGGTCGAAGGCACGGTGCGCCACAGCGAGGTCAGAATCACCGGTAGCCGCCAGCTGCTGGTCACGCTGGACGACGGCACCGGCACCTGTCTGCTGCGGTTTTTCACTTTTTACCCCTCGCAGCAGAAGGCCCTGGCGGTGGGCAGCCAGATCCGGGTGCGGGGTGAAATCCGCGGTGGTTTTGCCGGGCTGACGATGATGCACCCGACGTTTAAACCTGCTGGTGGGCCACTGGCCACCGCGTTGACGCCGGTGTACCCGACGGTGGCCGGTTTGCCCCAGGCCTACCTGCGCCGCGCCGTGGACGCCGGGTTGGCGCGTGCCGAGTTGGTCGACACCATTCCCTCCGTCTATTTGAGCCAAATTGGCCTGCAGCCCAAGTGGAATATGCGTCAATTGCTCTCTTTTTTGCACCACCCGACGCCCGACGTGACACTGGCCGCGCTGCAGGACCACAGCCACCCGGCCTGGCAGCGGCTCAAGGCCGAGGAGTTGCTGGCGCAGCAACTCTCGCAATTGCAGGCCAAACGCGAGCGCGCGGTCTTGCGCGCACCCGCGCTGACAACGGACGATACGCTTTCTTGTCCCCCTCTCCCCCCGGGAGAGGGTAGGGGTGAGGGCCACCCCGCGCGCCAGCCGCTGTATGAGCGCCTGCTGGCGACCTTGCCTTTTGAGCTGACCAGCGCCCAGCGCCGCGTCTGTGAAGAAATCACCCATGACCTGCACCAGACCGTGCCCATGCACCGCCTGTTGCAAGGTGATGTCGGTTCCGGCAAAACCGTGGTGGCGGCATTGGCGGCCGCGGTGTGTATCGACGCCGGTTGGCAGTGTGCGCTGATGGCGCCCACCGAAATTTTGGCGACACAACACTTTGCCAAACTGGTGGGCTGGCTGCACCCACTGGGCATCACCGTGGCCTGGCTCACCGGCAGCCAGAAGGCCAAAGAGCGGCGCGAGATGCTGGCGCTGATTGCCAGTGGACAGGCGCAGCTGGTGGTGGGCACCCATGCAATCATCCAGGACAAGGTGCAATTCCACCGGCTGGCGCTGGCCATCATCGACGAGCAGCACCGCTTTGGTGTGGCCCAGCGCCTGGCCCTGCGTGGCAAGCTGGTCGATGCGCTGGAACCTCATTTATTGATGATGACCGCCACACCGATCCCGCGCACGCTGGCCATGAGTTATTACGCCGATCTGGACGTGTCCACCATCGACGAGCTGCCCCCAGGGCGCACACCGATCATCACCAAGGTGGTCAACGACGCCCGCCGCGATGAGGTGGTGGCACGCATCCGGGGCCAGATTGCCGAGGGGCGGCAGATTTACTGGGTCTGCCCGCTGATCGAGGAGAGTGAGGCGCTGGACCTGCGCAACGCCACCGAGACCCATGCTCAGCTCAGCGCCGCGCTGCCCGGGGTGATGGTGGGCCTGCTGCATTCCCGCATGCCGGTGGCCGAGAAGCGGGCGGTGATGGGCCTGTTCACCGGCGGCCAGATGGGTGTGCTGGTCAGTACCACGGTGATCGAGGTCGGGGTGGACGTGCCCAATGCCAGCCTGATGGTGATCGAACATGCCGAGCGTTTCGGCCTGAGCCAATTGCACCAGCTGCGCGGCCGGGTCGGGCGCGGCGCGGCAGCATCCGCCTGTGTTCTGCTGTACTCCACCGGCGATGCACCCCGCCTGAGCGAAACCGCACGTGAGCGGCTGCGCGCCATGGCCGAGAGCAACGACGGCTTCGAGATCGCCCGGCGTGATCTCGAGATCCGCGGCCCGGGTGAGTTCATGGGTGCGCGCCAGTCGGGCGCGGCGCTCTTACGATTTGCCGATGTGGTGGCTGACGCAGGCCTGCTGGCCTGGGCGCGCGAGCTGGCGCCCCTGATGCTCGACCAGCACCCGGCACTGGCAGCGCAGCATGTGTTGCGCTGGCTCGGTGGCAAGGCCGAGTTTCTGAAGGCCTGAGTGCGGGCCGCCCTGCCTGTTGATCCAGCCCAAAACCAAGCGACGGTTCTGATAAGACAATAGCGCCATGACCCTGACTGAACTCAAATACATCGTGGCGGTGGCACGAGAGCGCCACTTTGGCAAAGCTGCCGAGGCCTGTTATGTGTCGCAACCGACCCTGTCGGTGGCGGTGAAGAAGCTCGAAGAAGAACTGGATGTGAAGCTGTTTGAGCGCAGCGCCAACGAGGTGTCGGTCACCGCGCTTGGTGAGGCCATCGTGCGCCAGGCGCAAAGTGTGCTGGAGCAGGCCGCCGCGATCAAAGAGATCGCCAAGCGCGGCCAAAACCCGTTGGCCGGTGCGCTGACCCTGGGCGTGATCTACACCATCAGCCCCTATTTGTTGCCTGCGCTGGTGCGCCAGGTGATTGAGCACACGCCCGAGATGCCCTTGATGCTGCAGGAGAACTTCACCGTCAAGCTGCTGGAGATGCTGCGCACCGGCGAGATTGACTGTGTCATCCTGGCGGAGCCCTTTCCCGACGCCGGGCTGGCGCTGGCGCCGCTGTACGACGAGCCCTTCATGGCAGCCGTGCCCACCCACCACCCGCTGGCCAGCCAGGGCAGTGTGACCAGTGAGCAGCTCAAGAACGAGACCATGCTGCTGCTGGGTGCGGGCCATTGTTTTCGCGACCATGTGCTGGAAGTCTGCCCCGAGTTCGCGCGTTTTTCGGCCAATGCCGAAGGCATCCGCAAAAGTTTTGAGGGCTCGTCGCTGGAAACCATCAAACACATGGTGGCGGCTGGCATGGGTGTCACCCTGGTGCCGCGCCTGAGTGTGCCCAAGGAGGCGCTGGAGCCCAGCTCCAAGCGCAAGCGCGACGAAGAGCCGTTCATCAAATACCTGCCGTTTGCGGGTGACCCGCCAACACGCCGGGTGGTGCTGGCCTGGCGGCGCAGTTTCACCCGCTACGAGGCGATTGCCGCGCTGCGCAACGCCATTTATGCCTGCGAATTGCCCGGTGTCACGCGGCTTTCCTGAACCAGTTGAAGAGGGTGTGCGAGTGAGTTTTCTGCAGAAGAAGTTGAGTCTTTACCTGGATCTGATCCGCTGGAGTCGGCCTGCGGGCTGGCTGCTGTTGTTGTGGCCCACCCTGGGTGCATTGTGGGTGGCGGCGGGCGGCTTTCCCGGCTGGCATTTGTTGGCGGTGTTTGTGGCGGGCACGGTGTTGATGCGCAGCGCGGGTTGCTGCATCAACGATGTGGCTGACCGCGAGTTTGACCGGCACGTCAAACGCACCGCCAACCGGCCGGTCACCAGCGGGGTCGTGTCGGTGAAAGAGGCGCTGGGCGTGGGTGCGGTGCTGGCGCTGGTGGCGTTTGCGCTGGTGCTGACCACCAATGGGCTCACGGTGGCGCTGTCGTTTGCCGCGCTGGCGGTGACCTTGATTTACCCGTACGCCAAGCGCTGGGTGTCGATGCCGCAGGCGGTGCTGGGCGTGGCGTTTGGCATGGGGATTCCGATGGCGTTTGCCGCGGTGCAAGGCCAGGTGCCGACGCTGGCCTGGGTGCTGATGCTGGGCAATCTGGCCTGGGTGCTGGCCTACGACACCGAATACGCCATGGTGGACCGCGACGATGACCTGAAGATCGGCATCAAAACCTCGGCCATCACGCTGGGCCGGTTCGACGTGCCAGCGGTGGTGGTGTTCTACCTGATCTTCATCGTGCTTTGGACTCTGGCGTTGCGACCCGAGGGGCTGGGCGCGATCTACATGGTGGGGATCGGCCTGGCGCTGGCGCAGGTGGTGTGGCATTTCACCCTGATCCGTGGGCGCAGCCGGGACGGCTGTTTCAAGGCGTTCCGGCTTAATCACTGGCTGGGGGCCACCGTGTTTGCCGGGGTGATGCTGGGCTACGCGCTGCGTTGATTGACCCGCTCAGCCGATCTGTCACGTCGCCAACCAACGAACCCACCCGGACATCTCGCATGCAAGACTCTGCAGAAACCGCCTTCAAGGGCAAAACCGGCTGGCGCCGGATTGTGAGCGCTGCGGGGTATTCCGTGGACGGCTTGAAGGCCGCCTGGTCGGGTGAGGCGGCCTTTCGCCAGGTCTGCCTGCTGGCTGCCATTGGGGTGGCTGTGATGCTGTGGCTGCCGTTGCCAGCGCTGTCGCGCATGGTCCTGGTTTTTGCCCACCTGTTCAGCATCGTGGTGGAGTTGCTCAACTCTGCCGTGGAGGCGGCGGTGGATCACACCTCGCTTGAGCGGCACCCGCTGGCCAAGCGCGCCAAGGATCTGGGCAGTGCGGCCCAGATGGTCAGCCTGGTGATCATCGCCCTGGTGTGGGGCTTGGCCTTGCTGGGGTAACTCAGGCCGCGCCGAATTCGTTGCCGAGTTTTTTGGCGCGCTCGCGGGCGGCGTACATGGCATCGATGAACAGGGCGCGCACGTCGTTGTCTTCCATGCTGGCAATGGCCGCAGCCGTGGTACCGCCTTTGGAGGTGACGCGCTGACGCAGCACCTGAGGTGATTCAGCCGAGGTCTTGGCCAGCCCACTGGCACCGGCGAACGTGGCCACAGCCAGCTGGTGCGCCTGTTCGCGGCTCAAACCCATCTCGGTGCCGGCCATGGTCATGGCTTCCATGAAATAGAACACATAGGCCGGGCCGGAGCCCGACAGTGCGGTGACCACGTCCAGCTGGTCTTCGGCGTCCATCCAGAGAAACTCGCCCGTGGTGGCCATCACCTGCTCAACGCGTGCCCGGTCTGCCGCCGAGGCACCTGCGCGGGCAAACAGCCCGCTGATGCCCTGGCCCACCAGCGCGGGCGTGTTGGGCATGGCACGCACGATGCGGTCGCTGCCCAGCCATGCGGCCATGCTGTCGGTGCGAATGCCGGCCGCCACACTCAGGTGCAGCGCATGCGCCGTGAAAGGCGCCGTGGCCAGAGCCGCGTCCTTGAAGGTTTGCGGTTTGACCGCCCACACCACGAGGCCGGCAGCGGTCAGGGCGTCGCTGGCTTGCGCTTGCGCAGTCACGTCAAAACTCTTCAGCAGCTGGTCACGCGTGTCCGCCGAGGGCTCGACCACGTCGATGTTTTGCGGTGACACGCCCTGTTGGATCAGTCCGCCGATGATGGCTTGGGCCATGTTGCCGCCGCCAATAAATGCAATGCGCTCGCTCATAGTGGTGTGCGGTTCCAGACCGCTTGTCAATTGTGAAAGCGCCGAGTCTAATCAATTGCGCTGACAACCTGTCAATTTTTCGTTACACTTGGTCTGAGGCATCGCATGCGCGAGCCCGACATGGGGCCGCCAAGGTGTTAGCGGGCGTCACGGCGGGGATCTGGCTGGGTGCCAAGTCCAGCGCATGGATCTGGCGAATAATGCAGGCGTTCATTGTCCTCATTCACGCCAAGCATGCCCACTTTACCGTCGCCCTTGCCCACCCACCGTGCCGATCTGCTGCAGCGCCTGGGACAGCCGGAGCCATACGACATCGCCATCGTGGGTGGTGGTGCGACCGGCCTGGGCGTGGCGCTGGACGCCGCCGCACGCGGCCTGCGCGTGGTGTTGATCGATTCGCACGACTTCGCCGAAGGCACCTCATCGCGCTCGACCAAGCTGGTGCACGGTGGTGTGCGTTATCTCGGGCAGGGCAATATCGCCCTGGTGCAAGAGGCGCTGCACGAGCGCACGCTGCTGTTGAAGAATGCGCCGTATCTGGCGCAACCCCTGCCGTTTGTTTTGCCTGCTTACAACTGGTGGGAGCTGCCGTTTTACGGCACCGGGCTGAAGATGTACGACGTGCTGGCCGGGCGCGCGGGTTTGGGGCACACCGAGCTGCTGAGCCGCGCGCAAACGCTCAGACACCTGCCGACCTTGCGCCCGCTAGGCCTGAAAGGTGGCATCAAATACTGGGACGGGCAATTCAACGACGCCCGTCTGGCCATCGTGCTGGCGCGCACGGCGGCCGCCCACGGCGCGCTGCTGGTCAACTATTGCCGCGCTACCGAGTTGATGTACGAACACGGCAAAGTGTCTGGGGTGGTAGGTCAAGATCAGTTGTCAGGCCAGCTTTTTCACATCCGCAGCCGCTGCGTGGTGAATGCGACCGGTGTCTGGGTGGACGAGTTGCGTCAGAAAGACGGTGCCGCGGTGCCAGGAAGCGCGGGTGGTGCGACTCAACCCATGGTGGCGCCCAGCCAAGGTATTCATATGGTGGTGGATCGCAGTTTTCTGGATGCCAAGGTGGCGCTGATGGTGCCCAAAACGGAGGACGGCCGGGTTTTGTTTGCCGTGCCCTGGCTGGGCAAGGTCATCCTGGGAACCACCGATACACCGCGCCATGATTTGTCCCGCACGCCGCTGCCGTTTGCCGAAGAAGTCGACTTCATCCTGCGCGAATCGGCCCGTTATCTGCGCCGGGCACCATCGCGCTCAGATGTTAAAAGTGTTTGGGTTGGCCTGCGCCCGCTGGTCAAACCGGTGCAGGATGACGGCAACAACACCAAGGCGTTGAGCCGCGAGCACACCATTGTGGTCAGTCGCAGTGGCCTGGTGACCGTGACGGGTGGCAAGTGGACGACCTACCGCGCGATGGCCGAAGATGTGCTCGAAAAGTGTGCGCAACAACGCCTGATAACGCCGGGCAAGCGCGGTCTAACTGCTGGCTTGCGTTTGGTGGGGGTGAGTACCACCGATGCGGTTCGGTCAATGGCAGATGAGCCGGGTTGGCATTCCTATGGTTCGGAGCAGGCCTACATCCAGTCGCTGCCCGGTGCAGACGATGAACTCAGTCGAGGTTTCACGCAAGCCATGGTGCGTTTTGCCGCCCGCCATGAATACGCGATGACAGTCGAAGACGTGCTGGCACGCCGTTCGCGCCTGCTGTTTCTGGATGCACGCCTGGCCAGCGAACTGGCACTACGGGTGGGAGAAGTTTTGCAAACCGAAACGGGCGTCGATCCCCAAGTGGACGCCTTCAAAGCGCTGGCGATGCAATATTTGCTGAAATCCAGCAAAAACATTTGACCTGCCTCTGCTTTTGGTGCATAATGCAGGGCTTCGCTTGAAAAAGTACGAAGTGTCTGCCCAAAGCTGACGGTGTGAGTGGTTCACGCCGAGTGCAACGGGCCCAAGACTGACTGGCAAGACATTTGCGTTGTGCAAATGAATTTCTGGTGCAAGTTGGGAATAAACAAATGATCCAAACCGAATCTCGACTCGAAGTCGCCGACAACACCGGCGCGAAGTCCGTTCTGTGCATCAAGGTGCTGGGCGGATCCAAGCGTCGCTACGCCAGCGTTGGCGACATTATCAAAGTGAGCATCAAAGAAGCTGCGCCGCGTGGACGCGTCAAAAAAGGCGATGTTTACAGTGCTGTGGTGGTTCGCACTGCCAAGGGCATCCGTCGCAGTGATGGCTCGCTGGTCAAGTTTGACGGCAATGCTGCCGTGCTGCTCAATGCCAAGTTGGAGCCGATTGGCACCCGCATCTTTGGACCGGTGACGCGTGAGTTGCGCACTGAAAAGTTCATGAAGATCGTGTCCTTGGCCCCTGAAGTTTTGTAAGGACATCTCATGAACAAAATTCGCAAAGGCGACGATGTCATCGTGCTCACCGGGCGCGATAAAGGCAAGCGCGGCAAAGTGTCGCTGCGCACAGACGACGCTCACCTTGTGGTGGACGGTGTCAACACGGTCAAGAAGCATGCCAAGCCCAACCCGATGAAGGGTGAGGCTGGTGGTATTGTTGAAAAAACCATGCCGATCCATCAGTCCAATGTGGCCATCTTTAATGCGGCAACAGGCAAGGCTGATCGGGTTGGTATCAAGACGCAGGCTGATGGCAAACGTGTACGCGTTTACAAGTCCAGCGGCGAAGAAATCAAGGTGGCATGAACATGGCTCGTTTGCAACAACTCTATCGCGAAAAATTGGCGCCTGAACTGGTGGCCAAGTTTGGTTACAAGTCGCCCATGGAAGTGCCTCGCCTGACCAAGATCACCTTGAACATGGGTGTGAGTGAAGCGGTCGCTGACAAAAAAGTGATGGATCACGCTGTGTCTGATTTGACAAAGATTGCAGGTCAAAAGCCTGTGGTGACGATGTCCAAGAAGGCGATTGCGGGTTTCAAGATCCGTGAGAACCAGGCTATTGGTTGCATGGTGACGTTGCGCGGTGCGCAAATGTATGAATTCCTGGATCGCTTTGTCACTGTGGCTCTGCCGCGTGTTCGCGACTTCCGTGGTATTTCCGGTCGGTCTTTTGATGGCCGCGGCAACTACAACATCGGCGTCAAAGAGCAGATCATTTTCCCTGAGATTGAGTATGACAAGGTTGATGCCTTGCGCGGCCTCAACATCAGCATCACAACAACGGCCAAAACTGACGACGAGTGCAAAGCACTGCTCGCAGGTTTCCGTTTCCCCTTCAAGAACTGAGGTGATCTGTGGCTAAGATGGCTTTAATCGAGCGCGAGCTCAAGCGAGACAAACTGGTTGCCAAGTATGCCAAGAAGCATGCGGAACTGAAGGCGATCGCTGGCGATGCCAAGCGTACGGACGAAGAGCGTGCTGCTGCTCGTCTCGGCTTGCAAATGTTGCCGCGCAATGCCAACCCAACGCGTCAGCGTAACCGTTGTGCAATCACGGGTCGTCCACGTGGCACCTTTGCACAGTTCGGCTTGGCTCGGGCAAAAATTCGTGAAATGGCCTTTGCTGGGGAAATCCCTGGCATGGTCAAGGCTAGCTGGTAAGCGGCAGGAGACATAGATATGAGTATGAGTGATCCTATTGCCGATCTGTTGACGCGCATTCGCAATGCGCAGATGGTTGCCAAGACGTCTGTTCGCGTGCCTTCCTCCAAGGTGAAGGTGGCGATTTCCCAAGTCCTGAAGGACGAAGGTTATATCGATGACTTCAAGGTCAATACGGTTGATGGCAAGCAAGAGCTTGAAATCTCCCTCAAGTACTACGCCGGTCGCCCGGTGATTGAGCGCATTGAGCGCGTCAGTCGCCCTGGTTTGCGTGTGTATCGTGGCAGCGATGCCATTCCCCAAGTCCAGAACGGGCTGGGTGTCGCCATTGTCACAACACCCAAAGGTGTGATGACTGATCGCAAGGCGCGTGCTACCGGTGTCGGTGGTGAAGTGCTTTGCTACGTCGCCTGATGCGTGACATTTAGGAGTAATAAAACATGTCTCGTATTGGAAAAATGCCGGTTGCCATTCCTGCTGGAGTGGAAGTGGTTTTGTCTGAGCATCAAGTCAGTGTCAAGGGCGCCGGTGGTCTGCTGTCTTTGACCCAAAACAACCTGGTCAAGGTGACCAATGAAGGTGGAAAAATCAGCTTCACCGCGGCCAATGAGTCCCGCGAAGCAGATGCCATGTCGGGTACGTTCCGTCAGTTGGTTAACAACATGGTGGTGGGTGTCAGCAAGGGTTTCGAGAAAAAGCTGACGTTGATTGGCGTGGGTTACAAGGCTCAGGCTCAAGGCAACAAGCTCAATCTGGTGGTGGGTTACTCGCACCCGGTGAACAAGGATATGCCTGAAGGTATCACTGTCGCTACGCCTACACCTACTGAAATATTGATCAAAGGTGCTGACCGTCAGCGTGTCGGTCAGGTGGCTGCTGAGATCCGTGCGATTCGTCCGCCTGAGCCTTACAAAGGCAAAGGCATTCGGTACGCGGACGAAAAAGTCGCGATCAAAGAAACCAAGAAGAAATAAGGAGCTGCACTATGTTGACCAAAAAAGAACAGCGTCTTCGCAGAGCCCGTCAGACTCGTATTCGGATTGCCAATCAGGGTGTTGCCCGTTTGACAGTCAATCGCACCAACTTGCATATCTACGCAAGTGTGATTTCTGGCGACGGATCCAAAGTCATCGCAACGGCTTCCACAGCCGAGGCCGAAGTTCGTCAGTCCTTGGGTGGTTCTGGCAAAGGCGGTAACGTGGCTGCCGCACAAGTGATTGGTAAGCGTGTGGCTGAAAAAGCCAAGGCTGCCGGTGTCGAGAAAGTTGCCTTTGATCGGGCAGGGTTTGCGTACCACGGCCGCGTCAAAGCGTTGGCTGATGCGGCACGCGAAGCTGGCTTGCAGTTCTAAGCAGATCGGAAATTAAGATGGCTAAAGTACAAGCGAAGATGCAGGGTAAGGCTGAGGGTCCTGAGGACGGTTTGCGCGAGAAAATGATCGCGATCAACCGGGTGACCAAGGTCGTCAAGGGTGGTCGTATCCTTGGCTTTGCAGCACTCACGGTGGTGGGTGATGGCGACGGCACGGTTGGAATGGGCAAGGGGAAATCCAAGGAAGTTCCCGCTGCTGTGCAGAAGGCGATGGAAGAAGCGCGCCGCAACATGACCAAAGTGGCCTTGAAAAACGGCTCGATTCACCACAAGGTGATGGGTCAGCACGGTGCAGCCTCGGTCATGATGGCCCCGGCTCCCAAGGGAACCGGCATCATTGCCGGCGGTCCGATGCGCGCTGTGTTTGAAGTCGTCGGTATCACCGACATCGTCGCCAAGAGCCACGGCTCCAGCAACCCCTACAACATGGTTCGTGCCACGCTTGACGCGCTGTCGCACGCCACAACGCCATCGGTGGTCGCTGCTAAACGCGGCAAGACTGTCGAAGAGCTGTTTGTCTGATCGGAGATTCCCTATGACAACCGAAAAAAAAGTAACAGTTCAACTGGTACGTAGCCCGATTGGATGCGCTGCATCGCACCGAGCAACCGTCCGTGGGCTGGGTCTTCGCAAGATGCGCAGTACCAGCGAGCTGGTGGATACGCCTGAAGTGCGTGGCATGATTAACAAGATCAGTTACCTGGTCAAGGTGCTCTAAGAGGTTCATGATGGAATTGAATGGCATTAAGCCCGCCGATGGCGCGAAGCATTACAAGCGTCGTGTCGGTCGTGGCATCGGTTCGGGTCTCGGCAAAACTGCCGGTCGCGGACACAAGGGTCAGAAATCACGTGCTGGCGGCTACCACAAGGTTGGCTTTGAAGGCGGTCAGATGCCTATGCAGCGGCGTTTGCCCAAACGTGGTTTCAAATCAGCTTTGTTGAAGTTCAACGGCGAAGTGACGCTGACAGCGCTGAATTTGCTCGATGTTGCTGAGGTCAACCTGGTTGTGCTCAAGCAAGCTGGCTTGGTTGGCGAACTGGTCAAGGTGGTGAAGGTCATCAAGACTGGCGAGATCACCAAGGCTGTCAAGCTGTCGGGTATCGGCGCGACTGCGGCTGCCAAGCTGGCGATTGAAGCCGCTGGTGGGTCGTTGGTTTAATTCAGCTCGCGAGAAAACTGCACGTGGCAACCAGTTCAGCATCCGCAGCGAAAGCAGATAAGTATGGCGACTTGCGTCGCCGACTGATTTTTCTGCTGTTGGCGTTGGTCGTCTACCGGGTAGGCGCACATATTCCGGTGCCAGGTATCGATGCGGCTCAACTGCAACAGTTTTTCAAGGGCCAGCAAGGCGGTATCCTGGGCATGTTCAACATGTTCTCCGGGGGGGCATTGTCCCGTTTTACCATTTTCGCCCTGGGAATCATGCCCTATATTTCTGCATCGATCATTATGCAGCTGATGGGGTATGTTCTTCCTGCCTTTGAGCAGTTGAAGAAAGAGGGCGAGGCTGGTCGGCGAAAAATTACGCAGTACACCCGTTACGGCACGCTGGGTTTGGCGCTGTTTCAGTCACTTGGTATCGCTGTTGCTTTGGAGAGTTCTGCTGGTTTGGTTATCTCTCCAGGTCTTGGTTTCCGGGTAACTGCTGTGGTTTCGCTGACTGCTGGTACCTTGTTCCTCATGTGGTTGGGTGAGCAAATCACTGAGCGTGGACTGGGTAACGGGATATCGATCATTATTTTTGGTGGTATTGCTGCCGGTCTGCCTAGTGCCATCGGTGGGTTGCTGGAACTGGTCAGAACCGGTGCCATGAGCATTATTGCTTCGTTGTTCATCGTTGTTTTGGTCGCACTGGTGACGTACTTCGTAGTTTTTGTGGAACGTGGTCAGCGAAAGATTCTTGTGAATTACGCCCGGCGGCAGGTTGGCAACAAGGTTTATGGCGGTCAGTCCTCCCATTTGCCGCTGAAGCTGAACATGGCTGGTGTGATACCGCCCATCTTCGCTTCATCCATCATCCTGTTGCCTGCGACTGTTGTTGGTTGGTTCAGTGCCGGTGATTCAATGCGCTGGTTGAAGGATATCGCTGGGTCGTTGTCGCCAGGTCAGCCGCTTTATGTCATGTTCTATGCTGCCGCCATTATTTTCTTTTGCTTTTTCTACACTGCACTGGTGTTCAATAGCAAGGAGACGGCGGACAACTTGAAGAAGAGTGGTGCATTTGTGCCCGGTATTCGTCCGGGTGAAAACACCGCCAAGTACATTGACAAGATATTGCTTCGGTTAACTTTTATCGGTGCGATCTATATCACGCTGGTTTGTTTGTTGCCAGAGTTCTTGATCTTGAAGTACAACGTGCCTTTCTATTTCGGTGGAACATCGTTGCTTATTATTGTTGTGGTGACAATGGATTTCATGGCCCAGGTTCAGAACTATCTGATGTCTCAGCAGTATGAATCTTTACTAAAGAAGGCTAATTTCAAGGCTTCTTGAGATGATGATTTATGGCAAAAGATGACGTTATTCAGATGCAGGGTGAGATTGTTGAAAATCTTCCCAATGCGACATTCAGGGTGAAGCTTGAAAATGGACACATCGTGCTGGGTCACATTTCAGGGAAAATGAGGATGCATTACATCCGAATTCTTCCTGGTGACAAAGTCACGGTGGAGTTGACACCTTACGACTTGTCCAGGGCTCGGATTGTGTTCCGCGCAAAATAGGTAACATCAGTTTGAAATTGTTTAGGAGAATGAAATGAAGGTTTCGGCTTCGGTTAAGAAAATTTGCCGTAACTGCAAGATTATTCGGCGCAAGGGTGTTGTTCGCGTGATTTGTACTGATCCGCGTCACAAACAGCGCCAGGGTTAATTGCAAGAGTTATAGAGGAACAAAATGGCACGTATCGCTGGTATCAATATTCCGCCACAAAAGCACTCTGAAATTGGTTTGACAGCCATTTTCGGTGTCGGGCGCAGTCGCGCACGCAAGATCTGTGAAGCCTGTGGGATCGATTACTCCAAGAAGATCAAAGATCTCTCGGATGCAGAGTTGGAGAAGTTGCGCGACGAAGTCGGCAAGTTCACCATTGAAGGTGACTTGCGTCGTGAGACCACGATGAACATCAAACGACTGATGGACATCGGTTGCTACCGTGGTTTCCGCCATCGTCGCGGCTTGCCATTGCGTGGCCAGCGTACGCGCACCAACGCCCGCACCCGCAAGGGTCCGCGCAAGGCCGCACAGTCGCTCAAGAAATAAACTGATTGAAGGATAACCATGGCAAAAGCTCCCGCCAATAACGCTGCGCAACGTGTCCGCAAGAAAGTTCGTAAGAACGTTGCCGACGGAATTGCGCACGTGCATGCATCGTTTAACAACACCATCATCACGATCACTGACAGGCAGGGCAATTCGTTGTCTTGGGCGTCTTCTGGTGGACAGGGTTTCAAGGGTTCACGCAAGTCGACGCCATTTGCCGCACAGGTTGCGTCAGAGGTCGCCGGTCGCGCTGCGATTGAGCAAGGCATCAAGAATCTTGATGTTGAAATCAAAGGTCCAGGGCCTGGTCGCGAGTCGTCTGTCCGCGCACTGGCTGCATTGGGAATCCGGATCAACATGATTGCTGATGTGACGCCTGTCCCGCACAACGGTTGCCGCCCTCAAAAGCGTCGTCGTATCTAAAATTTCCCTCCCAAGCCCACCGCCGCGGTCATGCCGCGGCTCCCGCATTTGCGGAAGATGATTAAAAGGATATTCAAGTGGCACGTTACCTAGGCCCCAAAGCCAAACTCTCTCGCCGTGAAGGCACTGACCTGTTTTTGAAGAGCGCACGTCGCTCTATCGCCGACAAGGCCAAGTTCGACTCCAAGCCCGGCCAACATGGTCGCACCTCTGGCGCCCGCACGTCCGATTTCGGTTTGCAGCTGCGTGAAAAACAAAAAGTCAAGCGCATGTATGGCGTACTGGAAAAGCAGTTCCGCCGCTATTTCGAAGAGGCCGATCGGCGCAAAGGCAACACGGGCTCGAACCTGTTGGCTTTGCTGGAAACGCGGCTCGATAACGTCGTTTATCGCATGGGATTTGGCTCAACACGTGCAGAGGCGCGTCAGTTGGTCTCCCACAAGGCTATTCTGGTGAATGGTAAGCCGGTCAATATCCCGTCGTACATGGTCAAGGTGGGAGATGTCCTCGCCGTGCGTGAAAAATCTGCGAAGCAAAACCGCGTGGTTGAGGCTTTGCAGTTGGCGCAGCAGGTCGGTATGCCCGCTTGGGTTGATGTCAACCTTGAAAAAGCTCAAGGCGTTTTCAAGGCGGTTCCGGATCGGGACCAGTTTGCGGCTGATGTGAACGAGTCGTTGATCGTCGAGTTGTACTCGCGCTAACCCGGTTCTTGGGTTTGAGATGCAGGCCCCTTGGGGCCTCTGTTCGTCTAGTCAGCCTTACCGATGTAACGAGTCGGGGGTATTGAGAGGAAATTTCATGCAAAGTAGTTTGTTAAAGCCAAAGACGGTCCAGGTGGAGCAGCTGTCAGCGCATCGGGCAAAAGTGGTTTTGGAGCCGTTCGAGCGTGGCTATGGGCACACCCTCGGTAATGCCTTGCGTCGTGTGCTGTTATCGTCCATGCCGGGGTATGCGCCCACAGAGGTCACGATTGCGGGTGTGCTGCACGAGTATTCTTCGATTGATGGCGTGCATGAAGATGTTGTCAACATTTTGCTCAACCTGAAGGGCGTTGTTTTCAAGTTGCATAACCGTGATGAAGTGACACTGAGTCTTCGTAAGGATGCTGAAGGTGTTGTCTCTGCGGGTGACATCCAAACGCCCCATGACGTGGAGATTGTCAATCCGGACCATGTGATCGCAAATTTGGCAGCTGGCGGCAAGCTCGATATGCAGATCAAGGTTGAAAAGGGTCGTGGTTACGTACCCGGCACGGTGCGTCGTCACGGCGATGAGTCATCCAAGTCGATTGGGCGTATTGTTCTCGACGCCTCGTTTTCCCCAGTTCGGCGGGTGAGTTACACGGTCGAGAGCGCTCGCGTGGAACAGCGCACCGATCTGGATAAGCTGATTCTTGATATCGAGACCAACGGTGCTATTTCTGCTGAAGACGCAGTCCGTGCATCTGCCAAGATTCTGGTCGAACAACTGGCTGTCTTTGCACAACTCGAAGGCGGTGACATTGATGCCATCGTTTCGCCGTCATCGCGTGGTAACGCGCAGTTTGATCCGGTCTTGTTGCGCCCGGTTGACGAGCTTGAGTTGACGGTTCGGTCGGCTAACTGCCTCAAGGCAGAAAACATTTATTACATCGGTGATCTGATCCAGCGTACGGAGAACGAGTTGTTGAAGACGCCGAACCTGGGACGCAAGTCTCTGAACGAGATCAAGGAAGTTTTGGCTTCGAGAGGCCTGACCCTTGGCATGAAGTTGGAAAGCTGGCCTCCGGCTGCCCTCGAAAAGCGTTGATTCAACGCGCCCCAGGCAGTACCTGATACGGCTGTCTGATATATAAATTAAGGAAATTACCATGCGTCACGGACTTGGATTACGTAAACTCAACCGCACTTCCTCTCATCGGTTGGCGATGCTTCGCAACATGATGAACTCGCTCATTGAGCATGAGGTTATCAAGACAACTTTGCCGAAGGCAAAGGAACTCCGCCGAGTGGTAGAGCCCATGATTACGTTGGCCAAGGAGCCAACCGTTGCGAACCGTCGGTTGGCGTTCGATCGTCTGCGTGATCGTGACAGCGTGGTTAAACTTTTCAACGACCTTGGCCCCCATTTCAAGGCCCGTCCAGGTGGATACACACGAATTTTGAAAATGGGCTATCGCGTTGGTGACAACGCGCCAATGGCCCTTGTTGAACTGGTTGATCGTGGTACTTCGGCGCAGGCGCCTGAAGCAGCTTCGGAATAGGTTATAATCTTTAGATACCGCGCGATGGAGCAGTCTGGTAGCTCGTTGGGCTCATAACCCAAAGGTCGGAGGTTCAAATCCTTCTCGCGCAACCAATCAAATCAAGCACCTAGCTTGAACAAACGCCCACTTCAAGTGGGCGTTTTGCTTTGTAGCCCGAAATAGCCCATCCGTAGCCAAACTGCAACTATTCATCTAATTCTCGATTCAACTTTTGACCATGGGTTCATAGCCTAGTTTCACTTGTTAGAAATCTTATAGACCATTGGGTGGGGTGACTGCGGACATAGCGAGGTTAGCTTTCATCAATCACGTTCGTATGTGGCTACTTCCTTGAGTCTTGGCTCCCTCTTCGGACCAGTTGCTATCGGTCGCCAGTGGCCGGTATGGAGCATCTGAAATTTGCCTATACAAGATGCCAGGACCCTGACTGTTGTCAGCAACTGCATAGTGCCCATAATGGGCAGCCACCGCGTGAAGAAGCAGTCATTCGAATTGGTGCATTGGAATCGTTAAGCCGACACACAAAGTCCTGGGGCTATTTTGCCGA
The DNA here is from genome assembly GCF_020594515.1 of Rhodoferax sp. U2-2l. Taxonomy (GTDB): domain Bacteria; phylum Pseudomonadota; class Gammaproteobacteria; order Burkholderiales; family Burkholderiaceae_C; genus Rhodoferax. The sequence goes on along the minus strand of NZ_JAJCTH010000022.1, from coordinate 18,528 downwards.
CTGTGTGGCTCTAGTGCAGCGGAAGTGGGTCTACAGAAACTCAAATTTCCCGGCTGATACCTGACACTCGACATGAACCAAGAAAACAGGCAGATCGGGGATATTCACCCTGACTTTTTTGGCCCACTCCGGTCTTTAGATAGGACAGTGCGGGATACCGCACCTCCATGCACTCTATTCGTCTGCTTGGGCAGCAGCCATCCATGGTCGAATCGGCTTGGTTGCTTTTTGCCGGGCTCAGTTCATCAATTCTTCTTCAATGAGCGGGACGTATGTCTGACACTTTTCACTTTTATGAACCCCGTCACGGTCATGGTCTGGCCCATGATCCGTTCAATGCCATCGTTGGGCCACGACCGATTGGCTGGATGTCGACGCGCAGCACAGCCGGGGTTACCAACTTGGCGCCCTACAGTTTTTTCAACGCCTTCAACTACACGCCGCCGATCATCGGATTTGCCAGTGTCGGTTACAAGGACAGCTTGTGCAATATCGAAGACACCGGGGAGTTTGTCTGGAATCTGGTGACGCGCCAATTGGCCGAGGCCATGAACCAGACCAGTGCCAATGTGCCGTCTGAGACCAGCGAGTTTGAGCTGGCCCAATTGACGCCTGTAGCGTCACGCCTGGTTGGTGCGCCTCGCGTGCAGGAGAGCCCAGTGTCTTTTGAATGTCGACGCACCCAAATCATTCAATTGCAAACGGCCACCGGTGAGGCTGTGCCGACCTGGCTGGTGCTGGGTGAGGTGGTGGCGGTGCATATTGACCGAAGGCTGCTCAAGGACGGGATCTACGACACGGCGGCGGCAGAGCATGTGCTACGCGGTGGTGGGGCGGCAGATTACTTCACGATTGGCGCGGAGCAGTTGTTTCGGATGGTGCGACCGGGGTGAAGTGTCAACGTCGCTGAAACTGACCGTCGGTGTCACTGATTGGGCGCAATGGTCTCAGTCTTTTTGCCCTTGGCAGTCAAAGTCAGTAACAGGGAATTACAGCGCGTCGACCGCAAATCACTCTTGATAAAACATGTTGTCAACAGTGACTGCGGGCAGTGTCACGCCGCGCATCACCTGTGGGCGTCAGTGTCAAGGGTGGTCGGAGTGTTCATCAGAAATGTGCCCCCGAAAGAAGCCGATCATCAAGCAGCGTAGTTTTTGCACTGCCACAAAGCCATGCCAAACCGCGTGTGAGTACCGAATCCGAGAGTTAAAGACAACGAAGACGACGGCTACCGTGTAGGCCATCGTCGCCAGCGACCAGCCACATCACACCTGGAGTGGCGGTGTGCGCTCCAGCTAGTGAGCAGCGACAACGACCACCAGCCATCCCATGGCCAGGTACAGCCCCGGGGGCAACCAGGGTTGATTCAGCCGGTTCGGGACTTTCAGAGTGATGCGCATGGCTGAGGCTTTTGGCGCTACCTCACCCAGGGGGTGTGGTCAATGGGGCATGGGAAACATGGTCTATGGCTGACAGGGTCCCCGACATGGCGGGGGATTGTCAGGGTGGGACTTGATGACGTCAGCCGTTGTCTCAATGGGCCGTTATGCTTATCCAATCAATTCAGACGACGCGGGAGCTGAAATGGGTGTCATCGGCAATATTCTGTGGTTCATTTTTGGTGGTTTTGTGATGGGCCTGGGCTGGTGGCTGGCGGGCCTGCTGGCAGCCATCACCATCGTCGGCATTCCCTGGGCCAAGGCCTGTTTCGTCATGGGTCAATTTGCCTTTTTGCCGTTCGGCAAAGAGGCCATCAGTCGCAAGGCCTTGACCAGCAAAGACGATATCGGCACCGGCGCCCTGGGCTTGATTGGCAACATCATCTGGTTTGTCTTTGCAGGTATTTGGCTGGCCATCGGGCATTTGGGTTCAGCGCTTTTGTGCTTCATCACCATCATTGGCATTCCCTTTGGCATCCAGCATCTGAAACTGGCCATCATCGCCCTGGCGCCCATTGGCCAGACCATCGTGAACAAGGAAGTCGCCGCACGCGCCAGGTAGGTAGAGGTTGCTTGCCTTGGTCAGATGACCTCAGGTTACCCTCACCGTGAACTCGGTTGAGACAAGTTGGCGCCGTTTGGATATTTGGCGGATTTTGTCCCATGTTTGTCCGTCTCAGGTCTTACCCGTTATGTGGCGTTTGGGTAGGATGAGTCATCATCACCTAACGTCTTTCAAAAAATGTCCTCTGCACAAACTTCCAAGTCAGCGCTCATCATCATTGATGTGCAGCAGTCCTTCACCCAGATGCCTTTCTGGACTACTGATGATGTGTCAGCCTTTCAAAGCGCCTTGCTGAAACTGGAGCAGGGTTGTCGGGCGCGACAGGTTCCGGTGGTGCACATCTTTCATTGCGGAACCTCGGGCGCCTTTGCGCCGGCGTCCGGTTTCGTCCAGCCCTTGGCCTGGCTGCCTGGCGAGCCGGCGGTCCGTTTTGACAAACACACCCACAATGCCTTCACCGATACCGGTCTGGACCTTTGGTTGCGGCGCCGCGGTATCCAAAAACTCATCATCACCGGCATCCGCACCGAACAGTGCTGCGAAACCACCGCCCGCGTGGGGTCCGACTTGGGCTACAACGTCGATTTTGTGACCGAGGCCACCCTGACTTTCCCGATGACCCATGCGGGCAGTGGCGTCACTTTCTCGGCCCAAGACATCAAGACCCATACCGAACTGGTCCTGCAAGACCGTTTTGCACGCATTGTGGATGTGCAGACCTGCCTGACTGACTTGATGGCGTAGAGGAGGGCGACCATGCTGCAATTGCGTCCGAACTGTGAATGTTGCAATACAGACCTGCCACCTGCAGCATTGAACGCCCGTATTTGTTCATTCGAATGCACGTTCTGTTCGGCTTGTGCTGATGGGCCGTTAAGGGGCATTTGTCCCAACTGCGGTGGCGAGCTGGTCCGCCGCCCGGTTCGTCCTGCCAATAAGTTGGCCAACAGCCCGGCCTCCACAGAGCGTGTGTTCCAGCCGCATGGTTGCTCCCAATCAGTGATGACTGCACAGGCCGCTTCATGAAATCTCCGATGACCTTGCCCGCGAAACATCTGGCATTGGCCTTGGTGGTCATCCTGGTCTGGGGCGTCAACTTTGCGGTCATCAAAGTTGGCTTGGTTGGGGTGCCCCCCTTGCTGTTGGCGGGCCTGCGTTTTGTGCTGGCGGCCTTCCCGGCCTTGTTGTTCCTCAAGCCTCCCAAGGTGCCATTGCGACTTTATGTGGCCTTTGGACTCACCATGTCCGTGGGTCAATTTGCCTTTCTATTCACCGCCATCCATGTGGGCATGCCGTCGGGTCTGGCCTCCCTGGTGTTGCAGTCGCAGTCGTTTTTCACACTGGCATTAACAGCGCTGTGGTTCAAGGAGAAATGGCACGCCAACCAGCTGGTAGGACTGTTGCTGGCCGCTGGTGGTCTCCTGTTGATTGGCAGTGCCCATGGGGCCAGCATGCCGCTCATGGGTTTCCTGCTGACCGTGGCCGCTGCCGTGATGTGGGCCTGTGGCAACCTGGTCAGCCGTGCAGTGGGCCGCCACGGGCCGATGAACCAACTGGCTTTTGTGGTCTGGGCCAGCCTGGTACCGCCGATACCGTTGTTTGCCCTGTCCGCCGTTTTGGAAGGGCCACAGGCAATGACGTTGGCGTGGCAGAACTTTGGACTGTCCAACCTGGCAGCACTGGCCTACATCGCCTGGGCGGCCACCTTGTTTGGCTACTCGGTGTGGAATTTCCTGATGTCACGTTACCCGGTGAACCGCATCGCGCCGTTCACCCTGCTGGTCCCGCTGGTGGGCCTGAGCACCGGCTGGCTGGTGTTTGGTGAAACCCTCAAACCGGTTCACTTTCTGGGAGGCGCGTTGTTGATGTTGGGTCTGGTGGTCAATCTGTTTGGCGCTTCCTTGATGCGACGACTGAAATGGAAACCCGCCTGACGCTTTCCATTTGGCTGGTGGTGACACCCAATGTGCTGCTGCTGGACTATGCCGGTCCGGCGGAGGCGCTGCGCATGGCCAGGGACATGGGGGCCAACTTCAGCTTGCATACCTGCTCCCCACAGACGTCTGTAGCAACCACGCTGGATGTCGGCCTGTCCGGGCTGGAGCCACTGCCTGAGAAGTTGCCCCGAAACAGCTTGCTCATCGTGGTGGGAAATGGCAAGGAGGAAGTCGACCATCAAAGCGCTGCTGCCCATGCTGTCGTGCTGTGGCTCAAACAGGTGCCGCTGGCCGATACACGGCTGGCCAGCATTTGCTCTGGTGCCTTGCTGCTGGCCAAAGCCGGTTGCCTGGTCGGCCACCGATGCACCACCCATCACAGCTTGCTCGATGCGCTCAGAGCAGCTGAACCAGCCGCCGAGGTGGAGATGGACCGCATCTATGTTGACGACGGGCGAACCTTGACCAGTGCCGGGATTTCCACAGGGATTGACCTGGCACTGCACATCATCGAGCAATACGCCGGGGCCGAGTTGGCGGCCCGGGTGGCGCGGCGGCTGGTCATTTACCAACGTCGTGGACCCAATGACCCGCAGCTTTCCCCATGGCTGGCCTGGCGCAACCATATGCACCCTGCGGTCCACCGGGCCCAGGATGCGGTTGCCCGAGACCCGGCCAAAACCTGGACTTTGGAGGAGTTGGCGGCACAGGCCTGTGTGAGTGCCCGGCATTTGAGCCGCTTGTTTGCAGTGCACGCTGGTATCAGCATCGTGGCCTACCAGCAGCAACTGCGCATTGCCTTAGCCAGAGATTTACTGAAAAAAGCGCCTGAATTGTCTGTAGAACGGGTGTCTGAACAGTGTGGCTTTGGCTCCACCCGTGACTTTCGACGGGTCTGGCAGCGTTACGCTGAGGGCACGCCGGGACAGGTTCGAGTCCAGGCACAGCGCCAAACAGGACCCTGACGAGCCTGCGTGCGCCCTGATGGTTGACGGCGTCAATAAGGAGAATGACATGGCCCAATATGTTGCTGACATCCTATGGCTGCGCGGTGAGCAGGATTTTTTGAGCAACCGTTACAGCAGGCGGCATGTGATGCGCTTTGACGGCGGGGTGGAGGTTCCAGGCTCATCGTCGCCACACGTTGTGCCCATTCCCATGTCTGACCCATGCGCCGTCGACCCGGAGGAGGCTTTTGTGGCATCCCTCTCAAGCTGTCACATGCTGTGGTTTCTGTCCATTGCCGCCAAACGACGGTTTTGTGTTGAGCGCTACGCCGATTCAGCGGTGGGCACCATGGCGAGAAACGAAGCTGGAAAAATGGCCATGACGCTGGTGACCTTGCGCCCGGACGTGACGTTTTCTGGTGCGATGCAGCCGACACGGGCGCAAATCGACCAAATGCATCATGAGGCGCATGAAGAATGTTTCATCGCCAACTCGGTGAAAACGGAAGTTCGCTGCGAGCCGAGGTACGGAGATTGACGAGCGCTCTCCAGCCACAGTCAGCGTCACCGCCATGTTGCCTCGTGTCGGATTCGAGGACGTGCAAACCATCTGGGCCTGGTTGACGAGACCCAGGATGTTGTTTATCGTGACCGACTGTGAGGTCAAAAACGTTGGCTACCAACCATCACGGATGCAGGTGGACCGCAAGCCAGACGGCACCATCAGACACCTGTTTCACACTGTGCGGTGTGTTGGCTGGCAGAAAAACGTAGTCTCCCGCCCTGAGTGATTCGGTCTTGCCGTCAATTTCTATTTCCGCCGTCCCTTGGAGCAGCAGAACCCACTCGTCTTGAGTCTGGACGTAGCGGTTCGGCGGTATGGCTGACGAACTGGCAATGCGCTCGATCACCAGGTTCCTGCAGCGAAGCAGCGTGTCAAAGCGCTCACCGGTGGTCGGAGGATTTGCGTTGTCGTAAATATTCTGGATGGACACTGGGTTTCTCGGCGTGATGAAACGGTGGGAGGACTGTCATTATTGGAATAGCATTCGACAGTGACCATATCACTGCCATTCAACATCACCAAGTAGGAAGCACACCGCATGCAAACATTGTTCGAAGCTGCCAATCACATTGCTCAGGAAATTGAGCGTACCCGCCAGCATCTGATCAATCTGGAGCAGGCGCTTGAAGGCCTGAAGCCTCTGATTACCGTTGATGCGGCGACTACCACGGTGACCTACACCCTCGCATCCCAGGCGCAGCCTGTCGAAGACCTCTCGGTGGTCAATGCCACGGTCAAGACCAAGAGAAAGGCCAAGTCCAAGCCAATCGCAGAAGTCAAACCTGAAGAAACCAAGGCGGCCAAGACCAAAGTACCCAAAGTCAAGGCAAACAAAGCCAGGGCAGTTGAGGCCATGGTTGATGCCGTATCGGTTCCGGTCAAGTTGCCAGCCACCGGTGCCGAGTTGTGGCTCAAGTGCCTGGGTCGCAAGAAATTTACGGTTGCCCAGCTGGCTGACGCCGCTTTGAAGAAGCTGAAATTGGACGACTCCGCCCGAGAAGTCATCACAACGCGCGCCAAAGCCTGGACCTACATCACCACCAAAAAGGGGGCCCTGGTTGTGGCGGGCACACGTGATGGGTCCAAGTTGTACCAACTGGCGTCGGCCGATGACGCAACCCCGGTTCCGAGCGTTCCAGTTGTGGCGCCTTTGGAAGCTGTCGAGGATGCGCCTGTGGCTCCAGTCAGCGCTGAAGCTTGAACCCAACAAACTGGCCACCTGGGCCACACCGATACCCGTGAGCCAATGAACCCATGACAACCTCCATCCAGAACGCCGATGGCGCACCAGCGGCAGCCACAGGCAGGCAGCAGTTTGCCAGCGACAACTATGCCGGTGCCTGCCCCCAGGCCCTGCACTGGTTGTGCGAAGCCAATGCCAGCGGGCACGAACCGGCCTACGGTGATGACCGCTGGACCCAGCGCGCCACCGACATGTTGCGTCAACTCTTCGAGATCGAATGCGACGTGTACTTCGTCTTCAACGGCACCGCCGCCAATTCGTTGGCCCTGGCGTCGCTGTGCCAGAGTTACCACTCGGTGATCTGCAGCCCGGTGGCGCACATCGAAACCGATGAGTGTGGTGGCCCGGAGTTTTTCTCCAATGGCTCCAAGCTGTTGGTGGCCGAAAACGAGTCACCAGCAGCCCAGTTGGGCAAGCTCACGCCCGAGGCGATCACCAGCCTGGTCACCAAACGCAGCGACATCCATTACCCGCGTCCCAAGGTTGTGTCGATCACCCAAGCCACAGAAATGGGCACGGTTTACAGCGTCGATGAGGTGCACGCCATTTCACGGGTGGCCAAAGAACACCAGTTGCGGGTGCACATGGACGGCGCGCGTTTTGCCAACGCGGTGGCCCATCTGGGGTGTTCACCGGCTGACATCACCTGGCGGGCTGGTGTCGATGTCTTGTGTTTTGGTGGCACAAAAAACGGCTTGCCGGTGGGTGAGGCGGTGGTGTTTTTCGACCACAAACTGTCCGAAGACTTTGCCTGGCGCGTCAAACAAGCGGGTCAGTTGGCCTCCAAGATGCGTTTCATCTCTGCCCCCTGGGTCGGCTTGCTGGAACACGAGGTGTGGTTGCACAACGCCCGCCATGCCAATGCCATGGCGCAGAAGCTGTACGCCGGGTTGCGGGCGATTCCCGGCATCACCACCTTGCACCCGCCCCAGGCCAACGGGGTGTTTGCGCATCTGCCGCCGACTGCGGTGTTGGCCATGCACGCCAAGGGTTGGAAGTTTTACCAGTTCATTGCCGGTGGCGGATGCCGGTTCATGTGTGCGTGGGACACAACGGAGGCATCGGTGGAGGCCTTGTTGGCCGACTTGCGCGCAGTCATGGGCGCTTCGATCGGTTGAGCGCGTAGCAACCCGGTCGTGGGCCACATCGACGTCGACGCCTCTTCAACAGGTGTCAGCGCCCTTTGACCAGCGACATGATTTGCCCCATGTCCAGGCTGCTGGCCTTCTGGCGAATTTGCGGCAGGTAGTGCGCCTGCATGTCTTTGGCCGGTTGGATCAGGCTCTGGAAAGTTTCCTGCAGCAGCGCCGTGCTCATTTGCCGCCCACCGGCGTAATACCGTTTGGCCACGTGCCCGAGGGCATAGGTGGTGGCAAACGAGAACGCCACGCTGGCGGTGGCCTTGCCCAGGGACTTGCCCATGCCACCAGCGAGTTGGCCCAACAGCCCGCCCAGCAGTTTGCGGCCAAACTGCTCCAGGTACTGCGAGGTCAAACCCACACCCAGGGTGGCCAAAAAGTCGCGGATATGGCCCTGGTCCAACTCAAAGCCATGGGCCTTGCCGATGCTGTACACCATCTTGATCTGCAGGGGAACGATGCCCATCGACGCCCACGATTGGGGTAACAGCTCCAGCGCGCCGTTCAGAATAGCGTAATTCAGGATGGAGCGGTCCAGCTCCGCCTGATCGGGCCCTGCGACGCCTGGCACGGCGGGTGCAGCCGGTGCCAGGGCAACGGTGTTGGTACTTTGGGGTGCGGCGGCGTCCGCCAGATCGGCCATGGCTTGGCCTTGTTGGTTCAGTGGCCTGGTCACGCCGGCATCCAGGCGCAACACCTGTGCCAAATTCTGTAAAAAGGCCGCCTCGGGCCCGGTGGTGTGGCCGTCGGCGTCACACACGCACACCGCCGTCTCAAAGGCCAGTTGCCGCTGGGACAAATCCGTCAACGTGGCGGCAACGGCTGCCACGTTGACCTGCTTGAGCAGCACCTGACCGTACAGGCCAGCCAGGTGAAGGTCAGTGGCCTGGTCGCCCAGGGTGTCGACCAAGCGGCGGATTTGCTCGCGTTCGCGCTCGTCATGGTGATCGTCAGCAAATGCAGCCAGCAGGGCAATGGTGAGTACGGCGTGTTGTTGTTCAGGGTTCATCGTGATTGAGGGGGTGAATGGACGTGAACATGATTGTGACGGCACTGATGGTCAAAGCATCTCAAAGGCCTTTTGGGAAAAGCGGGGCAGCAGGACGCAGCAGGTGAACGCTGGACGTGTCTAAACGCTGCGATGGCGGCATTCACGCATGGACAATTTCTGAATGCATTGAATCCGCATGAATGAATTTGTAATAAGGAAATGATTATTCAGTCGTTCCAGTTTGAACGCGCGTCTCCCAGAATCCGTTTTATTGCACAGACGCAATGACTTCAGAGGACTCCACCGTGAAAACAACGCTCATACTTTCCCGCCGTATTTTTGGTTTGGCCGTCGCTGCCCTGCTGGCGGCAGGCAGCCTGGCCGCCCAAGCGCAGCCCGCCCCGGTTACGCTGCTCAACGTCTCTTACGACCCAACGCGTGAACTCTATGTCGAGTTCAACGCCGCCTTTGCCAAGTACTGGAAGGCCAAGACCGGCCAGGACGTGACCATCAAACAGTCCCACGGTGGTTCGGGCAAACAGGCACGTTCCATCATTGACGGCCTGGATGCCGATGTGGCGACCCTGGCGCTGGCCGGTGACACCGATGCGCTGGCCAAACATGGTGGCTGGCTGGCGGCAGACTGGCAGAAGAAGTTGCCCCACAACTCGTCGCCCTACACATCGACCATCGTGCTGGCCGTGCGCCAGGGCAACCCCAAAGGCATCAAGGATTGGGACGATCTGATCAAACCCGGTATCAGCGTGATCACGCCCAACCCCAAAACATCGGGCGGCGCCCGCTGGAACTACCTGGCCGCCTGGGAGTTTGCCAAACGCAAATACGGCGGTGACGCCAAGGCCAAGGAATTTGTCGCCAAGTTATTTGCCAATGTGCCGATTCTGGACACCGGCGCCCGTGGCTCCACCATCACCTTTGCCCAGCGCGCCCAGGGCGATGTGCTGATTGCCTGGGAAAACGAAGCCTACCTGCTGGAAAAAGAGTTTGGCGCCAAGTTTGACATCGTGGCACCCAGCTTGAGCATCCTGGCCGAGCCTGCCGTGGCGGTGGTTGACAAAAACGTGGACAAGAAGGGCACCCGTGCCGTGGCGCAGGCTTATCTGGAGTACCTGTACACCGAAGAGGGCCAGGACATCGCCGGCAAGAATTTCTACCGCCCGGCCGTGTCAGAAAAAGCCAAGGCCAAGTACGCCCACCAGTTCGCCAAACTCAACCTGTTCACGATTGACCAGGCCTTTGGTGGCTGGGCCAAGGCGGACAAGGAACACTTTGCCGATGGCGGCAGTTTCGATCAGATTTACACCAAGAAGTAAGCGACCCGTCGCCCGCCTGTACGCTGCCTCACACCAAAGTCCCAGGAAACGCCATGTCTGTTTTATTGATTGCCGGTAGTCCCACAGAGCGCTCGCGTTCGGCGGCGTTGCTGGACGCCGTTGCACAACGTCTGCAGTTTCGCGGTGTACAAAGCGAGAAACTGTTGATCCGCGACCTGTCGCCCCAGGCATTGATCCTGGCCGATTTTGGCCACCCCACCATCAGCCACGCGATTGGTCGCGTCGCCCACGCCGATGTGGTGGTGATTGCCACCCCGGTTTACAAAGCAGCGTACAGCGGGGTACTCAAAGTGTTCCTGGACCTACTGCCACAGACCGGATTACAGGGTAAAACCGTTTTGCCACTGGCAACCGGGGGCAGTCCCAACCACATGTTGGCACTGGACTATGCGCTGCGGCCAGTCTTGCAGTCACTGGGGGCCAAGCAGATCCTGCCCGGCATTTATGCCACCGACGCACAGGTGGCTGTCACCGAGTCTGGTGCGTATGAGGTGAATGCCGACATCGGCTTGCGGCTGGACGAGGCGGTCGACACCCTGATTCGCGAAGTGTTGCCCGCTGCCAAGTTACACACCAAACGTTTTGCACCGGTGCACTTCTCGCAAGTGCGATGTAGCGTGTAAACGCCCCAGCGCTCAGCCCACATCGGGCTGAGCCGTCCCAAGAAGCCTCACTTTTTTTGACCGCTGGTTGGCGGTCAGGGGCAGCTTTTGCCCCAACTTTGTCAAAGGAATTCACCATGTCCACACCACATCATGTTTCGCGTCGCCAACTGCTGGCCGCTGGCCTGGCAAGCGCCGCTTTGGGCAGCAGCGCTCTGGCCTTGGCACAACAAGCCAAGCGCACCCTGCGCATTGGTTACCAAAAAGGCTGGTTGTCCATCCTCAAAGGTCGAGGCACGCTGGAAAGAGAACTCGCGCCCCTGGGCGTGAACGTCACCTGGACCGAATTCAACGCCGGGCCGGTGCAGCTTGAGGCGCTCAACGTGGGCGCCATCGACTTTGGCGACGTGGGTGAAGCACCGCCCATTTTTGCCCAAGCTGCTGGCGCGCCGCTGGTTTATGCCGGGGTCACCGTGCCACGCCCACAGCTCGAAGCCGTCATCGTGCCCAAGGACTCACCGATCAAGACCGTGGCCGACCTCAAAGGCAAGAAGATTGCCTACAACAAGGGCTCCAACGTGCAGTATTTCCTGGTCAAGCTGCTCGAAAAGCACGGCCTCAAATACGGCGATGTGCAGTCCATCTTTTTGCCGCCGCCCGATGCGCGCGCCGCCTTTCAGAAGGGCGCGGTGGACGCCTGGATCATCTGGGACCCGTTCCTGGCTTCGGCCCAGAAAACGCTGGAGGCACAGATCCTGGCCAATGCCCAAGGCGTGGTCAACAACCGGGCTTACTACTTCACCTCGCGCGACTTCGCCACCCAAAACCCCGACGTGCTGAAAATCGCCATCCGCCAGGTCAACTCCGTCGATACCTGGGCTGCCAAGAACAAGGCTGCGGCCTCCAAAGAACTGTCGCAAGTGCTGGGGCTGGACGTGGGCATCACCGACCTCTACCTGAGCCGCGCTGAATTTGGCACCACCGCAGTGACCAGCGCCATCTTGGCTGAGCAGCAGGCCATTGCCGACACATTTTTCGAGCTGAAACTCATCCCGAAAAAGCTCAAGCTGCTGCACGCCGCACCGGTGGATCTGGGCTGAACCCGCAGGAGCGTCTCATGACCTTCGCTCAAACCGAATTGTCCCCAAACCCCATGGGTGTGCACACTGACCAAGGCTGGGCTGGCCGGACGCAAGCTCTCCCCTGGCCCAAAGTGGCCAGTGCCCTGAAGAACGTCTGGCAACGCTTGCTGCCCTGGCTGGTGCCGGTGGTGCTGATCACGCTGTGGCAAATCGCCTCCAGTCTCGGCTGGCTTTCCACCCGCGTGTTGCCTGCGCCGCTGGAGGTGCTCACCGCGTTCTGGACACTCTCTGCATCGGGTGAACTCTGGACCCATGTGCGGGTGAGTGCCGGGCGTGCCCTGACCGGGCTGGCGGTGGGGGGTGGCCTGGGGCTACTGCTGGGTCTGCTGACCGGCTCATCACGCCTGGCCGAAACGCTGCTGGATTCGACCATTCAGATGGTGCGCAACATCCCGGCATTGGCGCTGATTCCGCTGGTGATTTTGTGGTTTGGCATTGACGAGACGGCCAAGCTGTTTTTGATCGCAGTGTCCGTCTTCTTCCCAATCTACCTCAACACCTTTCATGGCATCCGTGGTGTGGACCCTGGCCTGATCGAGATGGGCCGCACCTACGGCCTGAGCCGCTGGCAGCTCTACACCCAGATTGTGTTGCCGGGTGCGCTGTCGAGCATTCTGGTGGGGCTGCGCTTTTCGCTCGGGCTGATGTGGGTGATTCTGATCGTGGCGGAGACCATCTCGGCGCAGGCTGGTATTGGTTACCTGACCATGAATGCGCGGGAGTTTTTGCAGACCGACATCGTGCTGGTGGGCATCCTGCTCTACGCCGCTTTGGGCAAGCTGGCCGACGTGTTTGCCAAGGGGCTGGAGCGCTACTGGCTGCGCTGGCACCCAGGTTACCAGGCGTGACAAATAACTATCACTTCAATAGCTACTCGCTCTTTTTGAATAAGGGCTAGAGGCCAATATGACCCATACTTCTCTACAACAAGACCGTCCGACCATTCAGGCAGCGTTTGTCGAAACCCCCGCTGGTGCGGCAAACCCCCCAGTGCGCCGTGGCGAACCGTTGGTATTACAAGGCTTGAGCAAACGTTTTGGTGAGCGCGAGGTGCTGCGCAACACGCAGTTGCGTGTGGAGCCGGGCCAGTTCATTGCCATCGTTGGGCGCAGCGGCTGCGGCAAAAGCACACTGTTGCGGCTGGTGGCCGGACTGGAGACCGCGAGCTCTGGGCACATCCACATCAACGACCAGCCGCTGGACGGTTTGTCGGATGACACCCGCATCATGTTTCAAGACGCACGCCTGCTGCCCTGGAAACGCGTGATCGACAACGTGGCGCTGGGCCTGCCCAAAGAGCGGCGGGGTGACGCGCTCAAGGTGCTGGAACAGGTTGGCCTGGCGGACCGCGCCACCGACTGGCCCGCACGCCTGTCCGGCGGCCAGCGCCAGCGCGTGTCCCTGGCCCGCGCCCTGGTGCACAACCCGCGCCTGCTGTTGCTGGACGAGCCACTGGGCGCACTCGATGCCCTGACACGTATCGAGATGCACCGCCTGATTGAAGACCTGTGGCAGGCCAGCGGCTTCACTGCTTTGCTGGTGACACACGACGTGCAAGAAGCCGTGGCCTTGGCCGACCGGGTGATCCTGATCGAAGACGGGCGCATTGCGCTCGATGAGGTCATCCATCTGCCACGCCCACGCTCACAGGGGGATGCAACTTTTGCCGCATTGGAAAAACGCATTCTGGACCGCGTGTTGCAAAAACCCGCCGCGCCCGAGCGTGAGTCCTTCACCCACCCCAATGACGGTGAGCCGCTTTGGCCTGGCGTGCCTGCACATGGTGTGCGCTGGGCCGTCTAGAAACATGGCCCCCACGCTTGTCACTTCAATTTTCTAACGGACTTTTTTAGGAGAACCCCATGTCCATTCAAGCCATCAACGTCCGCAACCAATTCCGCGGCAAGGTCAAAGAAATCATCCTCGGCGACGTGGTGTCAGAGATTGATGTCGAAACCCCCTGGGGCATCGTCACCTCGGTCATTACCACGCGCTCGGTCAAAGACCTGGATTTGCAGGTTGGCTCCGAGGTGGTGGCACTGGTCAAGTCGACCGAAGTGTCGATTGCCAAGCTCTGAAACCTGACCCGCCCAACCCACTCTTAAAAGGCCATTCACCATGAGCAAAAAACTCAGACTCGGCGCCTTCCTGCCCGGTGCCGGACAACACCTGGCCGCCTGGCGGCACCCGGATGCAGCATCAGACACCGTGTTTGACTTTGAACACTACAAACGGCTGGCGCAGACTGCCGAGCGCGGTCTGTTTGACGCCTACTTTTTGGCCGATGGCCTGTCGATCAACTTTGGCGGGGACGACGCAGGCAGGCGTGACCGCAGCACCTACTTTGAGCCGGTGACGCTGTTCTCAGCCCTGTCCACCGTCACCAAGCACATCGGCTTTATTGCCACCGCCTCCACCAGCTACGAAGACCCCTACCTGCTGGCGCGCAAGTTCGCCTCGCTGGACCACCTGAGCGCTGGCCGCGCTGGCTGGAACGTGGTCACCTCCACCGACGATGCCACCGCGCGCAACTTCAGCCGCCCACAGCAAGCCGCAGCCGCTGAGCGTTACGACCGGGCCGAAGAGTTTGTCGATGTGGTCACCGAGCTGTGGGACAGCTGGGAGGACGACGCCTTCACCCGTGACAAGGCCAGCGGCCAGTTTTTTGACCCGGCCAAGTTGCACCCGCCACACCACAAAGGCAAACACTTCCAGGTGGACGGTGCGTTGAACGTCTCACGCCCGCCGCAAGGCTACCCGGTGATCGTGCAAGCCGGCCAGTCCGAACCCGGCCTGAATCTGGCCGCACGCACGGCTGAGGTGGTGTTCACCGCCCAGCAGAGTCTGGAAGACGCACAAGCCTTCTACCGCGACCTGAAAGGCCGTCTGTCCAAGTTTGGCCGCACCGCAGACCAGCTCAAGATCATGCCGGGTGTCTCGGTGTACGTGGCACCCACCGAGGCCGAGGCGCAAGCCAAACTGCAGCAACTCAACGATCTGATCCACCCCCAAGCCGGGTTGGCCTTGCTGGCCGGGCTATCCGGTGGCGTGGACTTGTCAGCTTACCCGCTGGACGGCCCGTTCCCCGAGCTGCCCAAAACTGTGGGCTGGGTCAGCCGCCAGCAGATGATGGTGGACATTGCACGCAAACACGGCTTCAGCATCCGCCAGCTCTACCAGTGGGTAGCCACCGCACGCGGCCATTGGACGATTGTGGGCACGCCGGCGCAGGTGGTGGACCAGTTGCAGGCGTGGTTTGAAAACGAAGCGGCCGACGGCTTCAACATCTTGCCGCCCGTGCTGCCCGGCAGCCTGGATGACTTTGTGGACCTGGTCATCCCCGAACTGCAACGCCGGGGACTGTTTCGCACCGAGTACGAAGGCAAGACGCTGCGTGAGAACCTGGGCTTGGCGCGGCCAGAGAATCGGCATGCGGTGCGCGAGCGGGAGCGCAAGGTGGCTTGAGGGGTCAGACAAGCCCATGGGACACGTTGCCCCTGCTTGATCTGGTTGGCGAGGGCTTCGTGGGTAGTTTTATGAGTTACACATCATATTCATCAAGAATTTTGCCAATTTATGATATGAAACGCATATTTTGGATTGACTGAAAATGCGTTTGAGATCAAACTCTTTGGCATCTAGGAAACTTTATGATGCCAAACGCAAACTCATTGCTCACACTCCAGGATGCAGGTGAACGCTGCCAGCAGCTGCGCAAAGCCGCGGGCAAAACCCAATTCGAAGTCGCCGCAGCTGCCGGGCTGCGGCAGGAAACACTTTCCCGCTTTGAGCGAGGCCGCGCAAGCGATCTGTCCTCCACCAAACTCTTGCGGCTGCTGGAGGTGTTGGGCATGCAGATGGCGTTTGTTCCCGCCACCCGGCGGCCCAACTTGAACGAGTTGCTCAAAGAACGCCGTCAGAGCACATCTACTGTGAACAGTGGCCAAGCATGATCAACAGCGCTGCCCTCAACGCATCGCCCATGACCGTAGGCCAGTCCGGGTTGAACGTCTTTGTCAACGGCAAGCACGTTGCGGTGCTGCAAAGCCCGTCAGGCTTTGAGCACTATCTGACCTACCTCAACGGCACCCGTCCAGAGGATTTTGTGTCGCTGCTTATGCCAGTGCAGTCTCCTAGTTGGGAGTGGCCCAGCCTGCATCCCTTCTTTCAGGTGAGCCTGCCCGAGGGCTTTTTGCTGTCCGTCTTAAAAGAGCAACTGGGGCCGCATTTGGGTGCCAGCCCGATTGATCTGCTGTCTGTGGTCGGCCACAACATGATTGGCCGTGTGCAGGTCAGCGCTGGCAACTGTCCTCACCCACAGTTAGCTGCCAATGAGCTTGACGGCCTTTTGCATGGCAACGCCTCCCGCGAAGTGTTCATGGGCCTGATGAGCCAATACGCCGCCTCTGGCGTGTCTGGTGTGGTCCCCAAATTTCTGACCCCCGAAACGCAAGCGCTGTTTCGCAAAGGCACGGTTTCTACCGAGCGGCACATCGTCAAAGCCAGCTCGGACAAACAACCGTTCATTGGCCTCAACGAGCATCTGTGCATGACAGCCGCCAGAGCCACCGGATTTGCCGTGGCCCAAACGGTGGTCTCAGACGACGGCCAAATCTTGGTGGTAGAACGCTTTGACATCGATCCCGTCAGCGGCCAGCGGCTGGGGTTTGAAGATTTTTGCAGCCTGCTCGGACTGAACGCGGATCAAAAATACAACGCCACCTGGGAACGCACAGCCCGCCTGGTGCGTGACTTCGTTCCTGCAACGGGCTTGCGTGCATCCTACGAGCAGTTGGCTGTGACGCTGCTGCTGACTTACGCACTGGGCAACGCCGATTGCCATACCAAGAACCTGGCGTTTTTGTATTCCGGCTATGACGACGTGCGTGTGGCCCCCATCTACGACATGCTGACGATCCTGGCCTACGACAGCTACGCTGACAACCCACCGGGCATGTACATCGACGGGCGCAAGAGCTGGGACAACATGAAGCCGGTCTGGCGACTGCTGCAAGTTTTTCTGGGCATCGATCCACCCCGCCAGCGTGAACTCATCGACAGGGTCAGCACGGCGGTGGCATCCACCATTGCTGAGGTCATCCAGCACATGAAGCACACCCCCGGTTTCGACCCGATTGGCGCACGCATGCTGTGGCACTGGAATGAGGGGCTGAACCGCCTGAACCAGCGCATCAGCATGCCGGTGCCTGACATCAAGGCACTGACCACAGAGGCGGGAGTCGCAGAACCCTCGCCACCGCAAAAGTTTGCTGCGCCCAGGTATGGCGAGTCGCCGTTGTTGGCGGCCAAGCGCAGGGCAAAGCCAGTGCGGCCATCTTGACTCTGCTTGTTTGTCGCGGCCACTCAATCGCCATACAGCTCGCACACCCATTTCAGCGTGGTTGGTTACTCGCTACGTTTTAATCCGCGAACCTATCAATGATTGGAATAGAAGTAGGATTTCAACCTTAGTGCGAGATCCTCCAATCATGGAGAGAAGTGTGTCAAAGCGCATTGTCAACTTTTCACCATTGCGAGGGTTAAGCAATACAAATCTTCGCCACTCATCGCCTCGCCCTTCAACGGAAGCCGAATAGCTCAGTAACCAATACATCGCCACCTGACGGTAGTCGGCGGAGGAAAAGCGCTTCGCCGTGCATTTAACCTCGATTAGGGTGTCTCCAAGTGCGAAGTCACCATGGCCACTAGACACCCACTCGAGGCCAGGGATTGAAGGGCGAACTACGATTGGATCTCCTTGCGCTTTACTCATTGCGAAGAGCGTGTCTGATAGGTTTTTTCCGACTGTCTCCGCAATTGTTTTGTCATGAAGCTCAAGGTTTTTAGGAAGCTTGGCGTCAAAATATGCACGCTGACGATTGAGAGTCTCGGTAAAGCAATATTCCCAGTCTATGGACGTCGCACCTTGAAGGAGTTGTTCCCCGACGGTGTAGGCCAATTCAAATAGCATTGCCTTCTGAAGTTTGGAGCTTTGCAGCAGCCAAGGCGGTATCCGCTTAATTGGTACTGGCGCTATTTGAGTATTGATATGTGCAACGGTGCCTGTTGTCAGTTGTGGAAATACTTCATCGAGCATTCCTGGAATGTCACGCGCTACGGTCCTGGGGTCAGGCTGCATCAGAGAGCTCCTTCGCCCACTCCATGAATACAGCAGGAAAGCGCGGTTCGTCTCCACGCAAATGCTTGCTCAGCTTTGACTTATCCTTCACCTCATCTAATGGAACCTCGACACCCAGTTCCCAACTGGTAGCGGCAGCTCGTTTTGACTGCAGCCGGGCCTTGTCTCCCTCATCTCCAAATGAATAGGAGAACAACCAAAAGAGTCGCTGGCATTCCACAGTCATCTGCGGCCATCGATTCCTCAAAAAGTTGAAGACTGCTCGGTCCTTCCATCCTCGCCAGCAGTCTATGCACGCTCTTCGTACGGTGTCGAGTTGTGTCCCATCAAAGGTGGATCGTAAGCGTCCAGCCGTGCCACCTTGACGGCGCGTCCTGAATCAGTCGCCGTTTATTTCGTCGACGATTTCATCATCGGCGTAGAACTTCCCAATGGCTTTGTCGAGTCTCTTGAGTAACGCGTTC
>NZ_JAJCTH010000021.1 GCF_020594515.1 Rhodoferax sp. U2-2l | reverse complement strand
CCGCCAGCGGGTCTTGCACAACCTCGCCCAGCGTGCCAAGACCATGGGGATGCAACTCGTGGCTACTGAAAATCCCGTTTGAAAACACCATGCAAATCAATCAGTTGTGTGGTGTTTCTTGAGAGCCTCACGGCTGGGGTTGTCGAACGACATCCCCAATGAGTCCAAACCGAGCGGCGGTGTTGCGATAGCGATCGTTACCCGAATGGGACAAGACAAGCCCGGCGATTTGCAGGTTTGGCTTGGTTCGAAGAATAGAGCGCGGGCTGAAAGCATCGTCAAAATTTTCCGGCTTGAACGCAGAAAAAAGTGCGACTTATCTCAAAAACCGCAGCGCAGGAGACACCGGCACAAAACGGGCACACTTCCGGTGCAAAACGGGCGCAATTTTGGCGGAAATTAAGTAATTTGCCATCATAAAAAATCGCATTCAAAATGCGTACAGACGAAAAAAATCCCTTGTAAATTATTGATTTACAAGGGATTTTCAATACTAACTGGCGGAGCAGGCGGGATTCGAACCCGCGGTGGGTTTTACCCCACGCACGCTTTCCAGGCGTGTGACTTAAACCGCTCATCCACCGCTCCGAAGCCCGCTAGTTTAACCGAGCCAGCTGGTTGTTTTTCGCAAAACTGCCAAAGTGGCAACAAAAAGCCATCCGAAGGTGGCTTCCCGGAAGGGGTGGAACTGAATTAATTCAACGCGACCTTCTTGCCGTCCTTGTAGGTGGACAGCGTCATTGACGGGTTTTTCATTTCACCGGTCTTCTCGAACGCGATGTTGGCGGTCACGCCTTTCAGGTTGGTTGACGCGATGAAGGGGATGTACACCTTCGGGTCAGCCGAGTTGGCGCGCTTCATGGCATCTGCCAAAACGAAGGTGGCATCGTACGTGTAGGGGCTGTAAATCTGGAACTGGCCGGGGTACTTGGCATCGTACTTGGCCTTCCATGCCGTGCCACCTGGCATCTTGGCAATGGAGGAACCACCTTCTGCGCAGACCACGCCGTTCAGGGTCTTGGCACCCGCTGCGATTTTGATCAACTCGTTGGTGCAAATGCCATCACCGCCAAAGTACTTGACGTTGGACATGCCCAGCTGTTCCATCTGGCGCAACATTGCACCAGCTTGGGCGTCCATGCCACCAAAGAAGATCGCATCAGGCTTCTTGGACTTGATTTGCGTCAGGATCGCCATGAAGTCGGCTGCTTTGTCGTTGGTGAACTGTTGGTCAACAATTTCAATGCCTTTCGCCTTGGCATCCTTGATGAACACTTCAGCCAGAGGTTGCCCGTAACCGGTGCGGTCATCAATCACGGCAAATTTCTTGAGTTTCATCGTGTCGGCTGCGTAGGCAGCCAAGCCACCGCCCAGCGCCAGGTCATTGGCGATGATGCGGTAGGTGGTGTTGTAACCAGGCTTGGTCAGGCTGGGGTTGGTCGCCGCGCCAGTCACATGAGGAATGCCACAGTCGTTGTAAATTTTGGACGCAGGAATGGTGGTGCCGGAGTTCAGGTGGCCCACCACGCCAGCAACCTTGGCGTCGCACAGTTTTTGTGCAACGGCGGTGCCCTGTTTTGGATCAGCGGCATCGTCTTCGGCTGCCAGTTCGAACTTGACCGTTTTGCCACCAATGGTGACTTTCTGAGCGTTCAGGTCTTCAATGGCCATGCGCACGCCATTTTCGTTGTCTTTGCCGTAATGGGCCTGGCCACCCGACATGGGGGCGACGTGACCAATCTTGACGACCATCTCTTGAGCCAGAGCAACGCCACCGGCCACCGCAATCGCTGCAGCCACAGTCAATTTCAATTTCATTTGCATAGACAACTCCAGGTTAAAAAAAATAATTGTGAATCAAGCGATTCAGCAACGACAACGATACAGCAATTTTTGCGCCAGCCTCATAGGGTGTTCACCAAGGAAGCAGCGGTTATTTGGGTCTCAACCGTGCGGATGGGTGACCGCAGGCGCATTCTGGCTGCCCAGCGCATCAATCACGGCCTGACGCACAAACATGTCCACCTCGACTTGCAGTTTGGCGCTGACATCGTCCCACTGGCGGGCCACCAAGGTACGCACCAGTCGATCAACCTCTTCCTGAAGTCTGCGCTCAAAGATCGGCTGCACCTGGCGCTGCACCTGAGCAATCAGCGCTTCGACATCAGGTTTGCTTTGCCGTGCCGTGGTGGTGAGGCTGGCCGGGTCGACCACCTCGGTCAATGTCGGGATAAAGCGGGGGGGGTGACGGTTGGGGGAGTTCATGGCGTTGTCCTGAAGCCAAGATCATGTTGAATCAGTTCCAGACCCGACTTGGTGTAGTGTTTCCAGCGCAGTCGGGCCTGGCTGCGCTCCATCGGGTCGGCGGTGACCACCTCAATCAGCCGGTTGAACCCTTCAAAACCAACAGGCACAGTGTCCGCCAGATTGAGCAGCACGTTACGCGAGGGAGCACCATGCAAGGATTCGCACAGCAGCACGGCGGACTTCTCCACCAGCGATGCGGGGTCACCGACACGGGCATGGGGCAAAAAATCGGTGGCTGACAGCGCCCACAGGTCCCGGTCAAACTGCGCTAGCACTTCTGGTGGTCCGGTTACCGTCAGTGTGGTGCCCGCAGCCACGGCCTTGCGCACCAGCCGACAGCTGTAATGCAGCCGGTTGTCCACATTGAAGTGAAACGCAACCTGGGTCACGCTTGTTGGTCCTGCGCGTCAAGTGCCATGAGGTAGTCCACCAACAGGCCCACAGGCCGACCGGTCGCACCTTTGGCCTTGCCACTTTTCCAGGCGGTGCCGGCAATGTCCAGATGCGCCCACGGAAACTTGCCGGTAAATTTTTGCAGGAACTTGGCCGCGGTGATGGCACCGCCCGGGCGCCCGGCCACGTTGGCCAGGTCGGCAAAATTGGTTTTGAGGCCCTCGGCGTAGTCGTCATCGAGCGGCATCGGCCAGCACAGGTCTTGGGACGACTCGCCTGCCATGACCATCGCCCGCGACAGGTCTTCATCGGCGCAAAAAAAGCCGCTGCGCACAGCGCCCAGGGCAATCACGCAGGCACCGGTCAAGGTGGCGATGTCGACCACCGCATGGGGTTTGAAACGCTCTGAATAAGTGAGCGAATCACACAGCACCAGCCTGCCTTCAGCATCTGTATTGAGGATCTCAATGGTTTGGCCATTCATGCTGGTGACCACATCACCCGGCTTGATGGAGCGGCCACTTGGCAAATTTTCACAGGCCGGGATCAAGCCCACCACATTGATGCCGGGTTGCAGGTCGGCCAGCGCCCGGAACACCCCCAACACGCTGGCCGCGCCGCACATGTCAAACTTCATCTCGTCCATCTCGGCAGCGGGTTTGATGGAAATGCCGCCGCTGTCAAAGGTGATGCCTTTGCCCACCAACACCACCGGCGCTGCCGATTTGGCCGCACCGCTGTAGCGCAAAACAATGAAGCGAAGTGGCTCGTCAGAGCCTTGCGCCACCGCCTGAAAGGCGCCCATGCCCAGCTTGGCGACTTCCTTGGGGCCCAGAATGTCGCATTTGATCTTGGGCAACTTGGCCAGATCACGCGCGGCGTGGGCCAAATCCGTTGGCGTGGCGTGGTTGGCGGGACGGTTGCCCCATTCCTTGGCCAGCTCAATCCCGGCCACGGCGGCAACTGCGCGGTCAAACTCCACCCGCAGGGACAGCGCATCTGGCAACATGAACGTCGCATTTTGAACCGTGCGGCCTTCGGCTTTGGACTTGGTCGCGGTGTAGACATAAGTGGCATCCGCCAGTGTGGTCACTGCCACGCGCAGCGCCAGCGCCGTTGGCGTTTGCAGAAAACTCAGGGTCAAGGCCTTGGGTTTGGCGCTTTTGATCAGACCCTCAGCGGCCAAGACAGCCTTGCGGATGTCCGCAACCGCACCCTCCCCCACATGCAGCAGCACCAGGCGGGAACAGGCCAGGCCGTCAGGGCGGAAAATATCCAGCACTTGTCCGGCTTGGGGCGTCAGGTCACCAGATTTCATCACCTTGGCGATCCAGTTTGACAAGACGTCTTTCTCGGGCTTGAAGGCGGTGGTCAAAAAAACCAATAAAACGTCTGTTTTTTCGCTGCTTAGGCGGCGCAAATCGAGGGGCTTGAGAGCAAAGTTCATAATCGCGGGTTTCCTTTAGCGCCATGTTATTCCATTCCTCTTTACGCAAAGAGTTGTCCCGCAGTTTCGGCGCCACGCTGGTGGTGTTGGTCACGGTCGTCATGACCATGACGCTGATCCGCACGCTGGGTCGGGCCACACGCGGTACCTTCAACCCGTCGGACGTGACGCTGATCATGGGTTACACGGTGCTGGGGTACATGCCGACCCTGCTGACCATGGGCCTGTTCATCGCCATCATTGCCACCTTGTCGCGCATGTACCGCGAGAGTGAGATGGTGATCTGGTTTTGCAGTGGCAAAGGGCTGGGCAGCCTGGTGGCGCCGCTGATGCGCTTTTCCTGGCCCATTTTTGCCGTGGTGGCGGCCTTGGCGCTGCTGGTGCTGCCCTGGACACAGCAGCGTATTGAAATACTCCGGACCCAGTATGAACAACGGGGTGACTTGGACCGGGTCGAGCCGGGCCAGTTTCAGGAGTCCAGCAACGGTGCACGGGTGTTTTTTGTTGAGAAAAACACCACCGGGGAGGCGTCTGGCTCGAATGTGTTCATTGCCTCCACCGAAAACGGCAAGGAAACGGTGACCTCGGCGCGCAACGGCCGCATCGAGATGTTGCCGCAGGGACAGTTTTTGGTGCTGAGCAATGGCCAACGGCTTGAGCGCACCATTGGCGCCCAGGATTTGAAAATCAGCGATTTTGAGGTCTACGGGGTGCAGGTCAGCGCCAAAGTGGCCGGCGTCAACCAGGCCATACCGGTGGATAACCTGCCCACACTCACCTTGCTGCAAAACCGCACACCCGCGCATCTGGGTGAACTGGCCTGGCGGATCGGGTTGCTGCTGGCTTGCATCAACTTTGTCATCATTGGGGTGGCCATCTCCAACGTCAACCCGCGGGTCAGCAAAAACGTCAACCTGTTTTTTGCCATGTTTGCCTTTATCGCCTACCACAACCTGCTCAATCTGGGCCAGAACTGGATCGCATCGGGCAAGATGTCGTTTGCCGCGTTCATGCTGTTGTTGCACGGCAGTGTGGCGCTGCTGGCGCTGTTGTGGCTGGCCAAGGGGCACAACAACTGGCATTGGCGCAAGCTCATCGGGCGCAGCGTCACCCCCTCAGGGACGACACCATGAAGACACTACGCAAACTGCTGTATGGCGAGGTGATCAGTGCCATCGGTTTTGTGGTGCTGGGGTTTCTGTCGCTTTTTTTCTTCTTTGACTTTGTCGACGAGGTCAAGGCGGTGGGGCAGTACGCGGACGCCGGTTACAGCCTGGGGCGCGCCCTGCTGTATGTGCTGCTGCTGATTCCCAACCACCTGTACGAGTTGATGCCGATTGCGGTGCTGATCGGCACCATTTATGTGATGGCCAGGCTGGCACAAAGCTCGGAGTACACCATCCTGCGCACCAGCGGGCTGGACCCCTGGCGCGCTTTGAAAGCCTTGCTCATTCTGGGGCTGGCGTTTGTGGCGCTGACCTTTGCCATTGGTGACTATGCCTCGCCAGCCGCTGACCGCGCAGCCCAACTGCTCAAGGCGCGCTACACACGGCATATCTCGGTCGGCCAGACCGGTGCCTGGTTAAAGGAGAAACAGGCTGATGGCACCTATGCGGTCAATGTCGGGCAACTCGCGCCCGATGGCAGCTTGCGCAGCATTCGCATTTTTGCGTTTGATAACCGGGGGTTCCTGGCGTCCATGACGCAGGCCACGTCAGCGGAGATCCAGCGCGACGGGGCCTGGGAGCTCAAAGATGTTGACCGCACTGAATTCGCCATCCAAGACGGCACAAGCGCGCAAATTGACCGGGCCAACCAGGCCTCCCTGCGTTGGCCCAATGGCATCAGCGCTGAAATGGTGTCAGCCGCCTTGCTCAAACCCGAGCGCATGAACACGCTGGACCTGTTCCAGTACATCCAGCACCTGCAGGCCAATTCCCAGACCGCCCAGCGCTACGAGATCGAATTCTGGCGCAAGGTGTTTTACCCCTTGAGCTGCCTGGTGATGGTGGTGCTAGCCCTGCCTTTTGCCTACCTGCATTTCCGCGCGGGCGGCATCACCACCTATGTGTTTGGCGGCGTGATGGCAGGCATCAGTTTCTTTTTGCTCAACAACGTGTTTGGCTACATGGGCAACCTGCAGAACTGGCAGCCTTGGCTGACCGCCGCACTGCCCGGCCTGATTTACTCGGTGTTGTCGCTCACGGCGTTTGCCTGGCTGGTCTTGCGAAGGTAGGAAAGTGAATTTATGAACTTGCACCAGTTTCGTTTTGTCCAGGAGGCCGTGCGCCGCGACCTGAACCTGACCGAGGCCGCCAAAGCGCTGCACACCTCGCAACCAGGGGTGTCCAAAGCCATCATCGAGCTGGAGGATGAACTCGGCATCGAGATTTTTGCCCGCCACGGCAAACGCCTCAAACGCGTCACCGAGCCGGGCCAGCAGGTACTGAAAAGTATCGCCATCATCATGCGCGAGGTGGGCAACCTCAAACGCATTGGTGAACAACACTGCCTGGGCGACAGCGGCACCTTGTCCATTGCCACCACGCACACCCAGGCGCGGTACTTTTTGCCCGAACCGGTGGCCAAACTGCGCCAGAACTTTCCCAAGGTCAACATCAGTCTGCACCAGGGTTCTCCCGAACAGGTGGCGCGCATGCTGCTCGATGAGGTGGCAGAGATTGGCATCGCCACCGAATCGCTGGCCAATTTTGAAGACCTGGTCACCCTGCCCTGTTACGAATGGCAGCATGTCTTGGTGCTGCCCGCAGGGCATGCCCTTGCCAGCAAAGAGCACATCACGCTGGAAGACATTGCCAAAGAGCCACTGGTCACTTACCACCCGTCTTACAGCGGACGCACCAAAATCGACCGCGCCTTCGCCACCCGCAAGCTCGAGCCGCGCATTGCGCTGGAAGCCATCGACTCGGACGTGATCAAAACCTATGTGCGCCTGGGGCTGGGTATTGGCATTGCGGCAGAAATGTCGGTACGCGATGTGCTGGAAGAAGGCGCCAAAAGTGCGCTGGTCATCAAACCCGCCGGGCACCTGTTTGGCCAAAACGTGGCGCGGGTGGCCTTCAAGCGCGGCGCCTATCTGCGCCAGTTTGTCTACCAGTTTGCCGAATTCCTCAGCAGCCGGCTCGATCGCAACCTGGTGGCCCGCGCCATGACCGGCCACATCAATGACTACGAACTCTGACCATGCCCTGCCCCACCCTGACCTCCAGGCTGCCCAATGTTGGCACCACCATTTTCACGGTGATGTCGGCGCTGGCGGCTGAAAAAAATGCCGTCAACCTGGGCCAGGGGTTTCCAGACTTTGCTTGCGACCCGCAATTGGTGAATGCCGTCACCCGGGCCATGCAGCAAGGCCTGAACCAGTACCCGCCAATGGCCGGTGTGCCCGTTTTACGAGAAGCCATTGCTACCAAATTACAAGCCATGTATGGCCGCAGCTATTCGGCTGCAACCGAAATTACCGTGACGGCCGGGGCCACACAAGCCATTCTCACCACCATCCTGGCCATTGTTCACCCCGGTGACGAAGTGATCGTGCTGGAGCCGTGTTATGACAGTTATGTGCCCAACATCGAACTGGCAGGCGGGGTGGCGGTGCGGGTGCCACTGACCCCTGGCACGTTTCGCCCCGAATTTGGGCTGATTGGCGCTGCCATCACGCCGCGCACCCGCGCCATCCTCATCAACACCCCGCACAACCCCAGCGGCACCACCTGGTCGGCGGCTGACATGCAGCGACTGGAACAGTTGCTGGCCCCCACCAACGTGCTGCTGATCAGCGACGAGGTGTACGAACACATGGTCTATGACGGCCAGCAGCACCAGAGTGTCGCGCGCTTTCCCGGCTTGGCTGAGCGCGCGTTTGTGATTTCCAGCTTTGGCAAAACCTACCACGTGACGGGTTGGAAAGTCGGCTACGTGGCGGCGCCCGCCGCACTCACGGCTGAATTTCGCAAGGTCCACCAGTTCAATGTGTTCACCGTCAACACGCCGGTGCAATACGCCTTGGCCGACTACATGGCTGACCCGGCGCCCTACCTGACCCTGCCGGACTTTTACCAGCACAAGCGCGACCTGTTTCGTGCGGGCCTGGCCACAACACGCTTCAAACTGCTGCCATGCGAAGGCACTTACTTTCAGTGTGTGGACACCTCGGCCATCAATGACCTGGGTGGCGCCGAGTTTTGCCAGTGGCTGACCGCAGAGGTTGGCGTGGCAGCGATTCCCCTGTCCGCGTTTTACGGCAACGGGTTTGAGCAGCAGGTGGTGCGTTTCTGCTTTGCCAAAAAGACCGAAACGCTGGCGCTGGCGCTTGAAAAGCTGCAGACCATCGGATAAAAAGCGGTTTGTCATTGGGGTGATCACCCAAGCCATACCGGGGTTGGCGCCCCATACCACCAAGGAGTCGTGTCATGCACCTGAGATCAAGCCCGGTCGTCCTGTCGTTCAGTCTGATTTTGGTTTTGTCGGGCTGTGCGTTTGCGCCTCCACAGGGTGCCGAACGCGACAAAACCTACCGCCTGACGGTGCTGCACACCAACGACCACCACGGCCACTTCTGGCAAAACAGCGACGGTGAATACGGCATGGCCGCGCGCAAGACCGTCATTGACGGCGTGCGCAAAGAGGTTGCCGCACAAGGCGGGCAGGTTTTGTTGCTCGATGGCGGCGACGTCAACACCGGCGTGCCCGAGTCTGACCTGCAAGACGCCGTGCCCGACTTCAAAGGCATGAACCTGCTGGGCTACCAGGCCATGGCGGTGGGCAACCACGAGTTTGACAAACCGCTGGCGGTGCTCAAAATGCAGCGCGATCTGGCGCAATTCCCCATGCTTTCGGCCAACATTTACGACAACGGCCAGCGCATGTTCGAGGCCTACAAGGTGTTCAACCTGGGTGGCCTGCGCGTTGGCGTCATGGGTCTGACCACCGAAGACACCCGCAAGCTGGCGTTGCCAGACAACGTGGCGCACCTCGACTTCCGCAACCCAATCACTGAAGCCGCCAAGGTGGTGCCCGAGTTGCGCGCTAAAGCGGATGTGGTGATCGCCGCCACCCACATGGGCCACTATGAAAACGGCCAGCACGGCAACCAGGCCGCGGGTGACGTGGAAATGGCGCGCGCCGTGCCCGGCATTGACCTGGTGGTGGGCGGCCACACCCAAAACCCGGCCTGCATGAAGGCAGAGAATGTGCTGGACCGTGCCTATGTGCCGGGCGCCGCCTGCCAGCCAGATCGTCAAAACGGCGCCTGGATTGTGCAAGCCCACGAATGGGGCAAATATGTGGGGCGGGCCGACTTTGAATATCACAACGGCGAATTCAAGCTGGTCAGCTATGCGCTGATCCCGATCAACCTGAAAAAACCGGTGAAGTCTGCTGACGGTAAAACCACCTTGGTGCCCTACACCAACCCCATCCCCGAGCACCCGGACATGCTGGCGCTGCTGGCGCCCTACCAGAAATTTGGCCAGGACAAACTCGCCATCCAGATCGGCACCACCGATGCCCGGCTGGAAGGTGACCGCAGTGTGGTGCGTAGCCAGCCCACCAACCTGGGTGTTTTGATTGGCCGGGCCATGATGGCCAAAACCGGTGCGGATCTGGCCATCGTCAACGCCGGTGGTGTGCGCGACGCCATGGGTGCGGGCGTGATCACTTACAAAG
This sequence comes from Rhodoferax sp. U2-2l, assembly GCF_020594515.1. Classification (GTDB taxonomy): domain Bacteria; phylum Pseudomonadota; class Gammaproteobacteria; order Burkholderiales; family Burkholderiaceae_C; genus Rhodoferax. The sequence goes on along the minus strand of NZ_JAJCTH010000021.1, from coordinate 76,937 downwards.
ATGTGCTCAAAGTGCACCCCTTTGGCAACACCGTTTGCACCGTGGATTTGACGGGTCAGGAACTGCTGGACTATCTGAACGCAGCTGCCAGGATGGCACCGGGCTCTGGCGCCTTCCCGCAATTTGCCGGCGTGGCGCTCCACATCAACGCAGGGGTGGTCAGCCAGGTACGTATCGCCGACCAGGCCCTGTTGCCAGGCAAAACCTACCGATTGGCCATCAACAACTTTCAAGCCAGCGGCGGCGACGGCTACCCCAAGCTGTCCAGCCACCCCGGTTTTGTCAACACCGGCTTTGTGGATGCCGATGTTTTGCGTGCCTTCATCAGCAAAAACAGTCCCTTGAAGGCGGCTGACTTTGCGCCCGGCTCGGCCGTGGTGCGCCGATAATCCAAGCACTTCACGCCGCGATGGCGCGCAGGCAATCAACTCAGGAGAACTGTCATGGCCAAAGGTCAGCAAAGCCAAAAAATGGTGAAAAAACCCAAAAAAGACACCTCTCCCCCCAAGCCCGTGTCAGCAGACGCTGTGCGCCCGACCATCGTCACGGTGGTGCCGGTACGTGGCAAGCTTAAAAACGCACCGCGTTGATCCGGCCATGACACGGTGGATGGCAGCGGCACGCGCCGCGCCGTCCTGATGCGGGTGCGCATGAGGAAACCTCTTCGAGCCAGTTCACACCCAGCGCCGTCGGCGCTGCCCGTCAAACAACGGTTGGGCGGCCCTGAGCGCCGGGTGATGCCGTCAGGCGGTGGTGTCTCCACGGCCCGCCTGGTCGATGACCTGCGCCACTACCAGTCAGAGCTGGAAATCCAGAACAAGGCGCTGCGTTTCAGCCAGAGTGCGGCCGAGGGTGCGTATGAACGCTTTGTGACGCTGTTCTCGAACGTCCCGCTGGCGCTGATGGTGGTGGATGACAGCGGCCAGATCCTCGAAAACAACGCCCGGGCCCTGGCCTTGCTGCGCCCGGTGGAGAGTGACCCGCCGCTGACGTATTTTCAGCCGCTGGTCCATGCCAACGACCTGAACGCGGTGCTGGAAGGATTTGCCACCGCGCGGCTGGCCGGTGCCTGCGAGCTCAATGAGTTGCGGTTTGACGGCGCCTCCAATGGCACCATCACCGGTGACCTGCATATCTCGCGCATCGATTCCACCCAGGAAGACCGCAACACCTTCATTTGCGCCATCATTGATCAGGGACCTTTGCTCACCCAGCGCAGCGCGCTGCAAGCCAGCGCCGACACGCTGCAGCAGCGCAACACCGAGTTGTTGCAAAGCAAGACACATCTGGCGGCCATCATCAATTCGTCGCTGGATGCCATCATTTGTGTCGACCGGCTGCAGCGCATCATCGTTTTCAACCCTACCGCCGCGACTCTCTTCCGTTGCCCGGCAGAGCAGGCGCTGGGGCGCTTGCTGGTCGATTTTTTGCCTGACGCGGTGCGTGCCTTGTCCTACAGCGACATCACCAGCCACGCCCAGCTGGGCGAAATGTCCGGCATCACCACCGAGGGCGACACCGTCCCGCTGGACATCAGCCTGTCGTTTGAGCATCACCCGGATGGCGATATCGTCACTTTTTTCGCCCGCGACCTGACGGCGCAAAAAAAGATGGAAGCCCACCGCGCCACGCTGGAGTCGCAGCTGCGTGAATCGCAAAAAATGCAGGCGATCGGCACCATGGCAGGCGGTATTGCGCACGATTTCAACAACATCATCAGCGCCATCCTGGGCAATGTGGAGCTGGCCCGCGAAGACGCCCATCTGGACTCGGCGGTGGCCACCAGCCTGCGCGAGATCGACAAAGCCGCGCGGCGGGCGCGCGATCTGGTGCGGCAAATTCTGACCTTCAGCCGCAATGAGCCGCCGAACCGCATCCCCGTGCAACTGGCCGATGTGGTGATGGAGACCACCCGCCTGCTCAAGGTTACCCTGCCACCGCAGGTGGATCTGGTGATGGACATCCAGCCCGACACCCCCCCGGTGCTGGCCGATGCCACACAAATCGAACAAGTCCTGCTGAACCTGTGCACCAATGCCATTTACGCCATCGGCAAACGCAAAGGCACGATCCGCGTGACGCTGGACTACACCCGGCGCAGCCGCAACACCCCTGGCGAGCGGCGCGCCGGGTTACGTGCGCAGCACATCAAACTCACCGTCAGTGACACTGGCGTAGGCATGTCCGAGGAGGTTTTGCAGCGCGTATTCGAGCCGTTTTTCACCACCAAACCGGTCGGACAAGGCACCGGCCTGGGGCTGTCCGTGGTGCACGGCATCATGCGGGCGCACTTGGGTAGCGTACGGGTCCAAAGCACGCCCGGCCAGGGCAGCACCTTCACCTTGTTGTTTCCGTTCAACGGCGATGTGCCGCCACCGGCCCCCAGCTTGAAGCCGCCAGGCGTCGCGCCAGCCAGCGCCCCCTGCGGCACGGGCCAAAAGGTCATGTATGTGGATGACGACGAGGCACTGGTGTTCCTGGTGCAGCGCTTGCTGACCCGCCGCGGTTACGCGGTCAGCACCTTCACCGACCCGAAACAGGCGCTGCAAGCGCTGCGGGCCGACCCGACCCAGACCGATCTGCTGGTGACGGATTTCAACATGCCAGGCTACAGCGGTGTCGAGTTGATTCGTGATGTGGCCGCCCTGCGGCCCGATCTGCCGACCGCTTTGGCATCGGGTTATGTCACGCCCGAAATCGAACGCGATGCGGTGGCTGCCGGTGCCCGGGCTTTGATCCACAAGCCCAACGACATCGAAGAGCTGTGTGACACGGTTCAAAAACTGCTGTGCCAATGCCGTGTCGACCCCTGAGCCCGATGGTTATGCCATCGTCTACCAGGACGATGCCTTGTTGGTCCTGGACAAACCCGCCGGCTTGTTGAGTGTGCCGGGTCGTGGTGCGGACAAGCAGGACTGTTTGTCGTCGCGGGTACAGCGCAGTTACCCCACCGCCAGCGTTGTCCACAGACTGGATATGGGCACCTCTGGCCTGATGCTCATGGCCCTGAACGCTGAGGTGCAGCGCCTGCTCAACGACGCCTTTGCCAGCCGCACCGTTCACAAGCGCTACCAAGCCGTGGTCGATGGGCTGGTCACCGTGCCTGAAGGCAGCGACAGCGGCGCGTGGCAACAGATCGATTTACCTATCGCACTGGATTGGCCCAACCGGCCTTTGCGTGTCATTGACGTTCAGGCGGGCAAACCCAGCCAGACGCGCTGGCAAGTGGTGTCGGTGAACCGGGCCACCCACACCAGCCGTCTTCAGCTGGAACCCCTGACGGGGCGGTCTCACCAACTGCGGGTGCACCTGCGGGCCATCGGGCACCCCATAGTGGGCGACGCCCTCTACGCGCCTGCCGATGTGGTGGACAAGTCAGCGCGTCTGTTGTTACACGCCACCGAACTGGCCTTGATGCACCCCGTCACCGGGCAGCCCATCCGGTTTGTCAGCCCGACACCGTTTTAAGCCAGGTCCGGGCTGACGGCGCCCTGCGTGTTCGCCGGCACCCTGCGGGCCTGGGCCCACAATCTGTAGATGGTGTAGCTGTTGGTGGCGGCAATGATGACTTCCAACGCAGTGCCGCCAATCGAGCCGGACAGCACGTTGTTGGCAATCCAGAACAGGGTGCCCAGCAACATCAGCAGACGCATGCGAATGCCGGTGAACAGAAACATGGCCAGGGTGCCGGCTGTAGAAGCCATCAGCGGCAACCAGTTCCACCAGACCGTGGCCAGCTTGAAGCCCAGCGCCACATTGATACCGACAAAAATCAACGCGATCCAGACCGACCGGGTGTAAATGGACACCACCGAGCGTGTGACCGACACCAGCGAACTCGCCGCGGCAGACGGGTTGCCCAGCAACATGAAATGGGCCATGTAGGCGCTACATTCCAGCGCCATGAAGATTTTGAAGCGCCTGTCGGTCTTCTGTAAAAAAGACGCCACACCCAGCACAAATGCTGCGTAGCCAAACAGTTGTGCCGTGTCAAGCCAACCCTGCACGACCCGCCCCTCGGGTGCTCAGCTGGCCGCTTGCGCTTTGGACGCACGCCAGGCGCCATAAGCCGCGGCGGTGCCGTTCAGGGTGTTGGCAAACATCTGCCACCATGAATCGTAGGCCCAGGCGTTGTACATCCACAGCGACGCCACACCGATCATGGCCACCCGCAACGCCACACCACGCATGAAAAACATGGCGTAGGTGGCCAGCATCGAGCCTGCCATCGCAAACAAGGTCGTCATGCCGTCCCAGGTCAAGGCACCAATGCCCAGCGTCACCACCAGGAAGGCCAGACAGGTGAACAATTTGGTGCGATCACTTCTCCCCTGCACCGACGATGCCGACACCTGCCGCCCGACACTGAGCACACTCAACGCCGCAGCACTTTGGGCACCGATCAACAAATTGTTGGCAGCCCAGAGCGCAGACGCCCATCCCGTGGAATGGCGCAGTGAGCGGTCGGAGGTCCGCACCAGCCCTGCCACGTTGAGGGTCAGAGCGGCCATACCGGTCACGTCGATGAGATGAAGGGACATGGTGGAAGGCGCCAATGCCTTGGCGCGGATGAGTAAGAATTCAGAAAGGTGTGAATTCTAAGGGTAAACCCTAATCCCTGCCGGCATCGACGGGAACCTGAGCCCGCACCTGTGTCCGGCGCGTTGCCTGCTGTCGCGGCGCTTCAACGGCCCCCGTCAGCTGGAAGCGCTTTCCTGGGAAAGCACCGGTGACAACGCACAGAAACCCTGCGGCGGCACCTGCAGCGCGGCGTTGAACTTGCTCGACAGGTTCTGAAACGAAATCAACGCGGTCAGTTCGATGATGGCGTCGTCGCTGAAATGGCGACGCAGGGTGGTGAACACCTCGCCCGATGACCGCTGATCTGAATGTGTCATGGACTCGGCGTAAGTCAAAGCAGCTTTTTCCCGTTCCGAGAACAAAGGGCTGTCGGCAAAGCTAGCGACAGCCAGCAATTTGGCTTCGCTGATGTCGCGTTTTAACGCTGTGGCCGCATTGACGTCCACACAAAAGCTGCACCAGTTGATTTGGGATACCCGCACCGTGATGAGTGTTCGCAACGACGGCTCAAGGGGTGACGAACGCCGGTCCAGCGCGCCGTACAGCAGCGCCAAGGCCGCAAACACCTTGGGGGTACGGCCCCAAAGGCGAGCGGGCTCCAAAATCGCCCCGTAGCGGCGTTTTTGATTCCAAAAGAACACCCGGACATACCAGGGATAAACATGCGACTCGGGGGTGGTGATGGAGAGCACGGCGCTGCCTTTTCGTGATGCTGTAAGCCGCCGGTATGATAGGCCACGATCTGCCCACGGGCACCGCCGCTCCAGCGTGATGAAGGCACAGGCCTCACACCGGGATGCGGTCCGGCCACCGCGGGCTTGGCTCGCCACACTGACACCCACACCCTGAACGAAAGAAAAAATGATTGATACCGCCGCCCCATGGACGCCGCTTGAAACCTTCGACGACTTTGACAACGGCCTGTCCGAGCTGATCGACCTGTGGTCCGGTCCCTCAACGCCCGACATCAAACAAGCTGCACTGGCCCATTTCAAAGCGGATCTGGAAGCGGCAACCCTCACATGGGTCGACAACCGGGCCAAATCCAAAAAATATGCCGCCATTGCCGCAGAGCTGGCTGAATTTGAACAAGCGCTGGCAGAAGGCGACGACACGGCGCCCCAAGGCACCGCCTGACCACCCGCCAGGCAGGCGCCATGATCCGGCCAGCCCATAGAGCGACGCCCCCATGACCCACACCCGACACTGGAGTCTGGGCGCCAAACTGTTGATGGTGGGGGCGCCGTTCATGCTGCTGGTGTTCATGGCCACGGTGGCCACGCTGTGGGTGTCGTGGCAGCTCGACGGCGGTGCCGCAGCGGTCAATGAAGCCGGGCGCATGCGCATGCAGTCTTACCGGCTGTCGTTGTCCATTGGCACGGGCAACACCCAACTGGTGCCCGAACAGGCCGCCGAATTTGACCGCAGCCTGGCCACGCTGAAACAGGGCGACCCGAACCGACCGCTGTTTGTGCCCTGGGACGACGACACGCGCCAGCGTTTTGCCGTGGTGGAGACCGACTGGGCGCGTTACCAGCAGCGCTGGATCCAGGCCGCCCCGCAACGGTTTGAGGAACTCAGCTCGGATACCGTGCGTTTTGCTGCGGATATTGACCATTTTGTCAACGGCATCGAGGTGCATCTGGCCCGCTGGACCGCGCTGCTGCATTTGTTGCAGCTGAGCATGCTGGGCTCGGTCATCCTGGGTGCCACGGTCCTGCTCTACACCGGTTACATGTTTGTGCTGGAGCCGGTCGGCCAGCTCAAACAAGCCATTGAAAAGATCCAGCTGGGTGACTTTGAGGCCCGGGTGGCGCGCGTCACCAGCGACGAATTCGGCACCCTGGCCGAGGGCTTCAACGGCATGGCCGAACACCTGCAGTCCATGTACCGCAATCTGGAGAGCAAGGTGGCCGAGAAAACCCGGCTGCTGCAGGAAAAGTCCGAGCGGCTGGCGAGCCTGTACGAGGTCACCGCGCTGGTGACCAAGGCCACCTCACTCGACACCTTGGCGCAGGAATTCACCCAAAGTCTGGCCAAGATTTCGCACGCGGATGGTGTCGCGCTGCGCTGGTCCAGCCAGGGTGGGCAGCGTTATCTGCTGCTGGCCACCCATGGGCTGCCGCCGAACATGGTGGACGCTGAACAATGCATTTATTCGGGTGACTGCGCCTGTGGTTCGGCCGACCCGGGCGCGGGCCTGAGCGTGATCCCGATCCACAACCTGTCTGCCACCCAGCAACCTCACTGTGCCCGGGCCGGGTTCGAGACCCTGGTCACCATCCCGGTTCGCCTGCACGGGCATTTCATGGGGGAGGTGGATTTGTTCTTCCACGCCAGAACCGAGCCCACGCCCGCCGAACGCTCGCTGTTTGAAGCCCTGAGCAGCCACCTGGCCAGCGGCATGGAAAACCTGCGCCTCAATGCCCTGGAAAAGGAAGCCGCCGTATCGCAAGAACGCCACCTGCTGGCGCGCGAGTTACATGACTCGATTGCCCAATCACTGGCGTTCCTCAAAATTCAGGTGCAGCTGATGCGTGATGCGCTGAAAACCGGCCAGGCCGACGAGGTGGCCAAAATTCTCGAAGAAATCGATGTGGGCGTGAAAGAGAGTTACGGCGATGTGCGCGAGCTGCTGCTGCACTTTAGGACCCGCACCAACACCGAAGACATCGAACCTGCCCTAGCCACCACCTTGCAAAAGTTTGAACTGCAAAGCGGCATCAAATCAACCTTGAGCATGCAGGGCCAAGGCTTGCCGCTGAGCCCCGACGTGCAGATTCAGGTGCTGCACATCCTGCAAGAGGCTTTGTCCAACATTCGCAAACACGCGCATGCCTCCCAGGCGTGGCTGGACGTGCAGCAGCAACCCAGCTGGCGCTTTGAGGTACGAGACGATGGCATCGGCTTCAACCCGGACGCCGACCAGCACGACCAGACGCATGTCGGCCTGCGCATCATGGCTGAGCGCGCGCAGCGCATCGGGGCCCAGATTGACCTGGTATCCACCCCATTGCGCGGCAGTTCGGTGATTCTGACCTTGCCGTCTGTGCCACACCCCAGCGCGCACAAACCCGTCCAGCGCGAAGCCGTGCCTGCCCTGCCAACCCCATGAGATTGAGATGAACACGCCTGACAACACACCAATCCGGATCCTGGTGGTTGACGACCACACGCTGTTTCTCCGCGGCCTGACCGCCTTGTTGTCGCGCGACCCGCTGCTCACCGTGGTCGGTGATGCGGCGGACGCCGGGCAGGCCCTGCGCAAAGCCCAGGAGCTACAACCCGACGTGATCCTGCTGGACAACCATTTGCCCGGCGTCAGCGGCGTCGATGCCCTGCCCTCGCTGCTGGAAGCCGCGCCCAACTGCTGCATCCTGATGCTCACCGTCAGCGAGGACGAAAGCGACCTGTTGGCCGCCTTGCAGGGCGGCGCCAGCGCCTACCTGCTCAAAACCATGGAAGGTGACGCGCTCACCGCGGCGGTCCACCGCGCGTTTCACGGCGACAGCGTGATCGCCCCGGAAATGATGGGCAAACTGGTGGCCGCCTACAAAGGTGCGTCGACCCGCGTTGCGCCGGTCAGTCAGGCCGAGCCGGTCGCCGACAGCCCCAGCCGCAGCCCCCAAGCCTGCGCACTGGCCAGCCTGTCACCGCGTGAACAGGATGTGCTGCGCGGCATTGCCCGCGGCGCCAGCAACAAGGAGATTGCCCGCGATTACGGCATTGTCGAGACCACCGTCAAGATCCACGTGCAGCACATTCTGCGCAAACTGGGGGTGAGTTCGCGGGTGCACGCCGCCGTGATGGCGTCCGAGCACGGGCTGCTGTGATCAGGACGCAGCGGGGCTTAATCCTCGCGAAACGGGAGCCCAGGAATCGGCTGCAGGTGCCGGGTATTGACCGCAGACGCTGAACGAGCAGGCGCCGCAGACGCCACCAGATCGGCCAGCGTGACGCCGTCCAGCACCGCCAGGTAACGCTGCGTGGCCTGAGAGAGCACCGCTTTGAGTCGGCAATGCTGGCTCATACGGCATTGGTTTTGCACCGGGTCAAAACACTCCACCATCGCGAAATCGGTCTCGGTGGCGCGCACCACCTCACCCAGAGCGATGTCCTGCGCGGGTTTCAGCAGACGAATGCCGCCCCCGCGGCCGCGTGTGGTTTCCAGCCAGCCGCGGGCGCCGAGTTCCTGCACGATTTTGGTCAGGTGGCTGCGCGAGATGCCATGCTGCTCGGCAATCTCGGTGATCGTGACCGGTTGCGCTCGCCCCTGGCAGGCGGCGCAATACATCAGCACACGCAAGGTGTAATCCGTCCACTGGGTCAGGCGCATAGGTCAAAAAGGGGTTCGTTAAAGAAACATCACGCGTGAATGTTAACGTCTAAAATAATATTCATCGTAAATTCACCTTTAAAGGATTTGACCCATGTTTGCGCAACCTGACACCTTGGCAGCCAACACCTACACCCCTGACGCGGCGCATGCCCTGGGTCAGATCGCGGTCAAGCTGCCGGGCGCTACCGCCGTTTTCCGACGCTTGAAACTTGATTTTTGTTGTGGCGGCCAGATCAGTCTGAGCCAGGCCGCCGCCGCCAAGGGGTTGGACGCTCAGGCGGTACTGGCCCAACTGCAGGCCTTGCGGCGCGACGCCAGTCAACCCGTGGCATCAGACCCACCGGCGCTGATCGATCACATCCTGACCCGATACCACGCCGTGCACCGTGACCAGTTGCCAGAGCTGATCCGCATGGCTGATCGGGTGGAAGCGGTGCACCGCAATCACCCGCTGGTGCCGACTGGCCTGGCCGATCTGCTGGAAACCATGGAGCAGGAACTGTTGGCCCACATGGAGAAGGAAGAGACCATTCTTTTCCCCATGCTGCTGGACGGCGGCAACCCGTTCGTGGGCGACCCCATCGACATGATGCGGGCCGAACATCTGGACCACGGCGCCCTGCTGGACCAGTTGGCGGCGCTCACCCACGATGCCACCGCGCCTGAGGACGCATGCACCACCTGGCGGGCGCTGTACGGCGGCGTCAACCAGCTCACCAACGACTTGATGAACCACATCCATCTGGAGAACAACCTGTTGTTTGCGCAGTTTGACGCCCCCGCCAACGGGCAGCCAGAACGGTCGTTGTGAAGAAGCCATCCGCCGCCCGGGTCATCCCGATCCGGCTGGTGCCAGGGGGCGCCGGACCTGACGACGTGTTGTCGCTGTACCAGGAACAGGTCAAGCTCTACCCGCGCGCGGTGGCGGGCTGGTACGCGCGCTGGCGCTGGGTGATGGTGTGGGTCACGCAAATCGTTTTTTATGGCCTGCCCTGGGTGAACTGGAACGAGCGCCAGGCGGTGTTGTTTGACCTGGCGGGTGGCCGGTTTTTCATCTTTGGCCTGGTCTTGCAACCGCAGGACCTGATTTATCTGGCTGCGCTGCTGGTGCTGGCCGCCCTGACGCTGTTTTTCTTCACTGCTGTGGCCGGGCGGCTCTGGTGCGGTTACGCCTGCCCACAAACGGTGTACACCGAGATCTTTCTCTGGCTGGAGCGCCTGAGCGAGGGTGACCGGCTGGCCCGTATGCGGCTGGACGCCAGCGCCTGGGGCGCTGAAAAAGTCGCCCGCAAAACCAGCAAACAGGTCTTGTGGATCGGGCTGAGTCTGGTCACGGGTTTGAGTTTTGTCGGCTATTTCACGCCGATCCGGGAGCTGCTCGGCGACCTGGCGACTTGGTCCTTGTCACCCTGGGAGGGCTTCTGGGTGCTGTTTTACGCGTCAGCCACCTATGGCAACGCCGGTTACCTGCGCGAACAGTTTTGCAAACACATGTGTCCGTACGCCCGGATCCAAAGCGCCCTGACCGACATGGATTCGATGGTCATCGCCTACGACACCGAGCGCGGTGAAGCACGCGGATCACGCTCGCGCAGCGCCGACCCGAAGGCGCTGGGGCTGGGCGACTGCATTGACTGCACGTTGTGTGTGCAGGTCTGCCCCACCGGCATCGACATCCGCGACGGGCTGCAAAACGAGTGTATTGCCTGCGCCGCCTGCATCGACGTCTGTGATGAAGTCATGACCAAGATGGATTACCCCAAGGGGTTGATCCGGTATTCATCGGGCAAGGGCATGACGGAGAAACTGACCCAGCGCCAGATGCTCAAGCGCGTCTGGCGGCCACGGGTCTGGGTCTACGGCTTGCTGCTGCTGGTAGGCAGCGGCCTTTTCATCGGCGGCTTGTCGATGCGCCAAGGTTTCTCGGTGGACGTGATCAAGGACCGCGGGGTGATGGCGCGCGAAGTGGGCAACGGCGATGTGGAGAACGTCTACCGCCTGCAAATCATGAACAACACCGAGCAGGCCCACAGCTACACCACCAGCGTGCACGGTCTGCCGGGCTTGACCCTGGTCACCGACGCCACCCTGAGCGTACCGCCCACCGGCATCGGCTCCTTGACCGTGCGCCTGAGTTTGCCCGCTGGCGCAGCGCAAGGGCTTCGCGGCCAGGCCCACCCGATCCGTTTTAAAGTGCAGACCCAGACGGCCGAGCAGCCGCAGGTCATCGATGAGAAGTCCACGTTCCTGGTCCCGCGCTAGCAGTACGCACACTGAACCCACACCCTGTCATGGCAAAAATATTCCCTATCCACCCGGCCAACCCGCACCGCATCTGCTGGGGCTGTGATCAATACTGCAGCGTGGACGCCATGGGGTGTTCCAACGAACGCTCACCGCACCCGTCAGAACTTTTCGGCGACGACTGGCAGGCCTGGGGCCAGCGGGAACTGGACCGACTGGCGCAGGCGGACGCGCAGCCTGTCGTCTCCGAAAACACGGTGGCCGAGATACCGAAGCCAGGGTCCATCCGCTGAGGTGCTGGCGCCTGGTGTGGGCCATGTGGGGTTGGGCAGGGGGCCTCAGACGCGCAAGCTTTGCGACATCGGCCCCCTACCCAACCCCACACGGCCTGCGCGCGGCGGGTGATTTCACACATTTGAGGACTCCGGTTATTGAACGCTGGCGTACCTGGGCGCCAATACCCCACCCGCTGCCACCCAAGACTGGCGAGCGTCCTTCGTCCGTCCGCCCGCGGCCGTGACGTAGAGGCCGAGCTGATCAGCCACCTATCGGCTGATCTATCCAGCAAAACTGCACGCACCCGCCAAAGAAGTTGATGGCCACGGCCCCAGCCCGTCTTCGAAGCCACCCATTTGATCCAGCGCAAACCAAGCTAAAACAGTTGAACCGGTAGTTCTTCAGAACTAGGCCAGGCTCAGCGACCTAGTTCCAATGCGCGGCGCCACCTGTTCTACAGAGGGATACCGCACAGACGCTGCCAAACCTAAAGTCCTGACCAAAGAAAAGGAATCTTTGTCATGACCAAAAAAGGGCAAGCCCTCTCGGTATTGATCGTCAGCACCCTCGCCTTCACCGTGTGTTTCATGGTGTGGATGATGTTTGCGGTGATTGGCATCCCGATCAAGAAAACGCTGGACCTCAATTCCACCCAGTTCGGCCTGTTGATGGCCACCCCGGTGCTGACCGGCTCGCTGGTCCGGGTCCCGCTGGGCATCTGGACCGACAAGTTTGGCGGGCGCATCGTGATGACGCTGCTGATGGCCTCGACAGTACCGGCGATCTGGCTGATGTCTTACGCCACCGAATACTGGCAATACCTGACGATTGGCTTGTTTGTCGGCCTGGCCGGTGGTTCGTTCTCGGTCGGCACCCCTTACGTGGCGCGCTGGTTCCCCAAGAAGCAGCAGGGTTTTGCCATGGGCATTTACGGTGCTGGCAACTCGGGCGCCGCGGTCAACAAATTTCTGGCGCCAGCGCTGGTGGTGGGTTTTGGCTGGACCATGGTGCCGCAGGTGTACGCGGCCATCATGCTGGGCACGGTGATCCTGTTCTGGTTTTTCAGCCACAGTGACCCGGCCCACCTGGTGCCCAGCCATGTCACCTTCAAGGACCAGCTCAAGACCCTCAAAGACCCCAAGGTCATCAAATACTGCCAGTACTACAGCATTGTGTTTGGCGGTTATGTGGCCTTGTCGCTGTGGATGGTGCAGTACTACGTGGGTGAGTTCGGGCTGGACATCCGCACCGCGGCGCTGCTGGCGGCCTGCTTCTCGCTGCCCGGCGGTGTGCTGCGGGCGGTTGGCGGCTGGTTGTCAGACAAATATGGCGCCCACGCCATCACCTGGTGGGTGTTGTGGGTCAGCTGGGTGTGCCTGTTTTTGCTGAGCTACCCACAAACCGATTTCACCATCGCCACGGTGGACGGCCCGAAAACCTTCCACCTCGGCCTGAACGTGTACGTGTTCACGATCCTGATGTTCACCCTGGGCATTGCCTTTGCGTTTGGCAAGGCCAGCGTTTTCAAGTACATCAGCGACGACTACACCCACAACATCGGCACCATCAGCGGCATGGTCGGCCTGGCCGGAGGTCTGGGCGGATTTGTGCTGCCCATCCTGTTTGGCGCGCTGATGGACCTCACCGGCATCCGGTCCAGCGCTTTCATGCTGATGTACGGCGTGGTCTGGGTGTCGCTGATCTGGATGTACTGGACCGAAGTGCGCACGGGTGATTACCTGGGTCACCCGTCCAAGCGCCTGCAATCGCACACATGAACTCCCCTTCGCTTTGAAAGTCTGACATGAACTCCCCCAAAACCTCTTCCGCCGACCTCACCGACTGGCGCCCCGAAGACCCGGCGTTCTGGGAGAGCACCGGCAAAAAAATCGCCTACCGTAACCTGTGGATCTCGATTCCGTGCCTGCTCTGCGGTTTCGCCATCTGGGGCATGTGGGGCATCATCACGGTGCAGATGCTCAACCTGGGCTTTCCGTTCACCCAGGCTGAGCTGTTCTCGCTCACCGCCATTGCCGGTCTGGCGGGCGCCACCATGCGCATCCCCGCCTCGTTCCTGATCCGGGTGGCTGGTGGCCGCAACACCATCTTTTTGACCACCGCCATGCTGCTGGCCCCGGCGATTGGCACCGGCATCGTGCTGCAGCACCCGGACTGGCCGCTGTGGACCTTCCAGCTGATGGCTTTGTGGTCAGGCGTGGGCGGCGGCAACTTTGCCAGCTCGATGTCCAACATCAGCACCTTTTTCCCCAAGCGCCTGCAAGGCACGGCGCTGGGCCTGAACGCCGGTCTGGGCAATTTTGGCGTGACCACCATGCAGATCGTGATCCCGCTGGTGATGACCATGGGCCTGTTTGGCAGCTTCGGCGGTGAGCCCACCGCCCTGATCAAGGACAGCGGCTGGATCTTCGGCAAGATTGTGGCCGGCACCCCCACCTGGATCCAGAACGCCGGTTTCGCCTGGCTGCTGTCGCTGGTCCCGCTGTCGGCCATCGCCTGGTTCGGCATGAACAACCTGACCACCGTGTCGCCCAACATCGGCAGCACGATCGGCGCCTTCTTGAAGATCATCTGGATCTACACCCTGTCCTTCATACCCGCAGGTCTGGGCCTGTACCTGTACCTGCCCGCCCCTACCGGCCTGGGCCTGCTGAACATGTGGGTGGCGATGCCGCTGATCATTTTCAGCACGCTGATGGTGATGAAGTTCACCGCTTTTGGCACCATGAAGGACAACATCAGCAAGCAGTTTGCCATCTTCGGCAACAAACACACCTGGTCGCTGACCGTGCTCTACATCGTCACCTTCGGCTCGTTCATCGGCTTTTCGATGGCGCTGCCGCTGTCCATCACGGTGATCTTCGGCATCAGCCACGTGCCTGACGCCGAAGGGGTGATGCAGCACACGCTGAAAAACCCGAACGCGGTGTCCGCATTGACCTACGCGTGGATCGGGCCCTTTGTTGGTGCGCTGACGCGGCCCATTGGTGGCTGGATTTCGGACAAGCTGGGCGGTTCCATCGTGACCCAGGTGATTTCGGCCGTGATGGTGGTGGCCTCGGGTGCGGTGGGTTACGTGATGATGCAGGCCTACGCCTCAGCCACGCCTGAGCAGTATTTCTCAACGTTTATGTGGCTGTTCGTGCTGTTGTTTGCCGCCACCGGCATCGGCAATGGCTCAACCTTTCGCACCATCGGCGTGATTTTTGACCGCCAGCAGGCCGGGCCGGTGCTGGGCTGGACCTCGGCGGTGGCTGCATATGGCGCCTTCATCGCCCCGGTGGTGATTGGCGCGCAGATCAAGGCCGGCACGCCGGAGATTGCCATGTACGGGTTTGCCGTCTTCTATGCGCTGTGCCTGGTGCTGAACTGGTGGTTTTACCTGCGCGCTGGCTCAGAGATCAAGAACCCCTGATATCGCTGCTGAATCATGTTGTCCATTGTTGATATGTGCTTTTTTGCCGTTGATCTTTGCTCGCCTGAGCGCAGCTTTGGCGCGGTTCATCGGGTCTCCGGCGCGGGGAAGTCAGGTTCGTTGGAACTCAGGCCGACGCGGCACTCAGCTCCGCGGCTGTCCCCCGGCCTGCGGCCTCCTCCTTTATGCCGCTGCGCCGAGCGCCACGCCGACCTGAGTCGGCCAGCGTTAGGGCACGCACAGGTTGCGAAGACATGGGAGCCGAATGCATTGGGGATGAAAGCCATGGGTACAAATGCCTTGGGTTCTCAATCGTTACGCACCACCACCGCTGGCAGCCGAGGGCAATGGGGTGAATGGTGCAGCGTGGACTTGGGGTTTTGCCAAATAAAGGAGGAGGCCGAAGGCCGGGGGACATTCGCGGAAGCATTTACCCCGTTGCCCTCGGCCTCCACAGATGCCCGCGCACCAAACAACCCACACCAACTTGCGCAACCAAGAAATAACCCTTTTGAACCCGCCATGAACGCCAAAACCCATTTCAACTGGAGCACCCAATGAGCCATTTTCTGGACCGACTCACTTACTTCTCACAACCCAAAGAAGCTTTCGCAGGTGACCACGGTGTCACCACCGGCGAAGACCGCACCTGGGAAGACGCCTACCGCGACCGCTGGGCCCACGACAAGATTGTGCGCAGCACCCACGGCGTGAACTGCACGGGTTCTTGCTCCTGGAAAATTTACGTCAAGGGCGGCATCGTCACGTGGGAAACCCAGCAAACCGACTACCCCCGCACCCGCTGGGACATGCCCAACCACGAACCGCGTGGCTGCGCCCGGGGTGCCAGCTACAGCTGGTATCTGTACAGCGCCAACCGCGTCAAATACCCGATGGTGCGTGGCCGCCTGCTCAAACTTTGGCGCGAAGCGCGTCAAACCATGGACCCGGTGGACGCCTGGGCCTCCATCGCCCAGTCGGATGACAAGCGCAAGAGTTACCAAACCCTGCGCGGCATGGGCGGTTTTGTGCGCGCAGGCTGGGACGAGGCCAACGAGATGGTGGCAGCCGCCAACGTCTACACCATCAAACAATACGGGCCGGACCGCATCATCGGCTTCTCGCCGATTCCCGCCATGTCGATGGTGTCCTACGCTGCCGGCAGCCGCTACCTGGGCCTGATTGGCGGCGTGCCGATCAGCTTCTACGACTGGTATTGCGACCTGCCTCCGGCCAGCCCGCAAATCTGGGGCGAACAGACCGACGTGCCCGAGTCGGCTGACTGGTACAACTCCAGCTACATCATCGCCTGGGGTTCCAACGTGCCGCAGACGCGTACGCCTGACGCCCACTTCTTCACCGAGGTACGTTACAAGGGCACCAAGACCGTGGCCGTGACACCAGATTATTCTGAAGTCGCCAAACTCTCCGACATCTGGATGAAACCCAAACAGGGTACCGACGCCGCTGTGGCCATGGCCATGGGCCACGTGATCCTGAAAGAGTTTTACTTCCCCGACGGTGGCAAGCCGCGCAGCGCCTACTTTGACAACTACGTGCGCAGGTATACCGACATGCCGATGCTGGTGATGCTCAAAGAGCAAACCCTGCCAGACGGCCAAACCGTGATGGTGCCGGACCGGTATGTGCGCGCCTCTGACTTCAATGGCAAGCTCGGCGCCGCCAACAACCCTGACTGGAAAACCGTGGCGCTGGACATGAGCGGCAAAGTGGTGCTGCCCAACGGTGCCATCGGTTTCCGCTGGGGCGCCGACGGACGGGCCGATGAAGGCCAGTGGAATCTGGAAGCCAAGGAAGCGCGCCACGGCACCGATGTGACCCTGAAACTGACCGTGCTCGAAGGTGAACAGGCCAGCAGCGAAACCGCCAAGGTCGGTTTCCCCTACTTCGGTGGCATCGTCAGTGAACACTTCCCCAACAACGCCACGGGTGACGCCGCCAACAACGTGTTGGTGCGCACGGTCCCTGTGCAACGCATTTCGCTCGGCAAGGCGGGCGAAGAACGCAGCGCCCTGGTCGCCACCGTGTTTGACCTGCAGGTCGCCAACTACGGCGTGGCACGCGGTCTGCCCGGTGAAATGGCGGCCAAAGACTTCAACGACGACACACCCTACACCCCGGCCTGGCAGGAACGCATCACTGGCACCCCGCGTGAACAGCTCATCACCGTGGCGCGCCAGTTTGCCGAAAACGCCGACAAAACGCATGGCAAATCGATGGTGATCATTGGCGCGGCCATGAACCACTGGTACCACGCCGACATGAACTACCGCGGTGTCATCAACATGCTGATGATGTGTGGCTGCATCGGCCAGAGCGGCGGCGGCTGGGCGCACTATGTGGGCCAGGAAAAACTGCGCCCGCAGACCGGCTGGACGGCGCTGGCCTTTGCCCTGGACTGGATCCGCCCGCCCCGGCAGATGAACGGCACCAGCTTTTTCTACGCCCACACCGACCAGTGGCGTTACGAGACGGTGGGGGTCGATGAAATCCTCTCGCCGCTGGCCGACAAGTCCAAATTTGGCGGCAGCATGATCGACTACAACGTGCGCGCCGAGCGCATGGGCTGGTTGCCCAGCGCACCACAGCTCAAAGTCAACCCGCTGCAACTGGTGCGCGACGCCACTGCCGCCAAGATGGAGCCGAAAGACTACCTGGTCAAGGGCCTGAAAGACGGCAGTTTGACGATGAGTTGTGAAGACCCGGACCACCCGGCCAACTGGCCGCGCAACCTGTTTGTCTGGCGCTCCAACATCCTGGGCTCCAGCGGCAAGGGGCATGAATACTTCCTGAAGCACCTGCTGGGCACCACCCACGGCGTGCAGGGCAAGGACCTGGGCGCCCAGCAAGCCAAACCGAAAGAAGTGGTCTGGCACGACAAGGCCCCCGAAGGCAAGCTCGACCTGGTCGTGACACTCGACTTCCGCATGAGCACCACCTGTCTGTACTCGGACATCGTGTTGCCCACGGCCACCTGGTACGAGAAGAACGACATGAACACCAGCGACATGCACCCGTTCATCCACCCGCTGTCCACCGCGGTCGACCCGGCCTGGCAATCCCGCAGCGATTGGGAGATCTACAAAGGTTTCGCCAAGAAGTTCAGCGAACTGTGTGTGGGCCATCTGGGTGTGGAGCGCGACATGGTGCTCACCCCCATCATGCATGACACCCCGGCCGAAATGGCCCAGCCGTTTGGTGTGCAGGAGTGGAAAACCGGCGAGATCGACCTGATCCCCGGCAAAACTGCCCCGAGCATGACCGTGGTGGAACGCGACTACCCCAATGTCTACAAACGTTTCACGGCGGTCGGCCCGCTGATGAACAAGGTCGGCAACGGCGGCAAGGGCATCGCCTGGAACACGCAGATCGAGGTCAAACAGCTCGGTGAACTCAACGGTCTGGTGACCGAGCCGGGTGTGACCTGCGGCATGCCCAAGATCGAGAGCGACATTGACGCCTGCGAAGTCATCCTGCAATTTGCGCCCGAGACCAACGGCCATGTGGCAGTCAAAGCCTGGGAGGCCCTGGGCAAACAGACCGGGCTGGACCATACCCACCTGGCGATCCACCGCGAAGACGAAAAAATCCGCTTCCGCGACATCCAGGCGCAGCCGCGCAAGATCATCAGCAGCCCCACCTGGAGCGGCATCGAGAGTGAAACCGTGTCGTACAACGCCGGCTACACCAACGTGCACGAGATGATCCCATGGCGCACCCTGACCGGTCGTCAGCAGTTCTACATGGACCACCCGTGGATGACGGCGTTTGGTGAGGGCTTCAGCAGCTACCGCCCGCCGGTGGACCTGAAAACCACGCACGGCATCCAGAACGTGAAGCCCAACGGCAACACCGAGATTGCGCTGAACTTCATCACGCCGCACCAGAAGTGGGGCATCCACAGCACCTACAGCGACAACCTGCACATGCTGACCCTGAGCCGCGGCGGCCCGATTGTCTGGATCAGCGAAGACGACGCCAAAAGCGCCGGCATTGTGGACAACGACTGGATTGAGCTGTTCAACCTCAACGGCGCGCTCACCGCCCGTGCGGTGGTCAGCCAGCGTGTGCGCAATGGCATGTGTTTGATGTACCACGCGCAGGAAAAACTGGTGAACATGCCGGGCTCCGAAATCACGGGTGGCCGCGGTGGCATCCACAACTCGGTGACGCGGATTGTGCTCAAACCGACCCACATGATCGGCGGCTATGCCCAGTTCAGCTACGGCTTCAACTACTACGGAACCATCGGCACCAACCGTGATGAATTTGTGGTGCTGCGCAAGATGGCCAAGGTGGACTGGCTGGATGACGAAGGCTCATCGACCGATTCAACCGCAACCCACGCTTAGTTACTTGACTTAGCGCCTTGATCACGAAAGGTCAAATATGGCTCAACAACATGCGGCGACCGGGCAAGTGATTGCGGCAGGACCTTTGGGTTCTCAGCTGTCTGCCGCTCAGTCTCTTACTTTGGTCATGGACAGTGATTTGCAAATCTCACGTCTGGTTCTAGCACAAGGACATTACCTCAAACCCCACAGGGTGCGACAGCGTCTGGTCATCCAATGTCTCGAAGGGCAACTGGTCTTTGAAACCATGGGCCGCGTGCTCACACTGACCCCAGGTGATCTTTGTCACATCGCACCCGAAGAGGAACACGCTGTGCGGGCACTCACAAATGCTTCGGCGCTGTTGACCTTATTCGGCACACATACGGATCCATCCGACAATTCTGGAGATATTGCATGAAAATACGCGCCCAAATCGGCATGGTGCTCAACCTGGACAAGTGCATTGGTTGCCACACCTGTTCCGTCACCTGCAAAAACGTCTGGACCAGCCGCCCCGGCATGGAATACGCCTGGTTCAACAACGTCGAGACCAAACCCGGCATCGGCTACCCCAAGGAATGGGAAAACCAGTACAAATGGAACGGCGGCTGGATCCGCAAGGCCGACGGCAAGATCGAGCCGCGCCAGGGTGCCAAGTGGAAGCTGCTGATGCGCATCTTCGCCAACCCGAATTTGCCCGAGATCGACGACTACTACGAACCCTTCACCTTTGACTACGCGCACCTGCAGTCGGCGCCGGAGTCCAAGGCCGTGCCTACCGCGCGCCCGCGCAGCCTGATCACCGGCCAGCGCATGGAAAAAATCGAGTGGGGTCCGAACTGGGAAGAAATCCTCGGCGGCGAGTTCTCCAAGCGCAGCAAGGACAAAAACTTTGACGACATCCAGAAGGACATCTACGGCCAGTTCGAGAACACCTTCATGATGTATCTGCCGCGCCTGTGCGAGCACTGCCTGAACCCGGCGTGTGTCGCATCGTGCCCGTCAGGCAGCATCTACAAGCGCGAGGAAGACGGCATTGTGCTGATCGACCAGGACAAATGCCGCGGCTGGCGCATGTGCATCAGCGGCTGCCCGTACAAGAAGATTTACTACAACTGGAAGAGTGGCAAGGCCGAAAAGTGCATCTTCTGCTACCCACGCATTGAAGCGGGCCAGCCCACCGTGTGTTCCGAGACCTGCGTCGGCCGCATCCGCTATTTGGGTGTGTTGCTGTATGACGCCGACCGCATTCAGGAAGCCGCCAGCGTGGAGCATGACCGCGACCTGTACCAAGCCCAACTCGACATCTTCCTGGACCCCAACGACCCCAAGGTCATTGAGCAGGCCCGCCTGGACGGCATTCCCGACAAATGGATGGAAGCCGCCCGCAACAGCCCGGTTTACAAGATGGCGGTGGACTGGAAGGTGGCCCTGCCGCTGCACCCCGAATACCGCACGCTGCCGATGGTCTGGTATGTGCCGCCGCTCTCGCCGATCAGTGCCGCCGCCAATGCCGGCCACATCGGCAGCAACGGGGTGATTCCTGACGTCAAGCAATTGCGCATTCCGGTCAAGTACCTGGCCAACCTGCTGACGGCCGGTGACACCGCGCCGGTGGAGCGCGCCCTGGAGCGCATGCTGGCCATGCGCGCCTACCAGCGTGAGAAACATGTCGACGGCCGCATCAACACCGCGGCCCTCGACCAGGTGGGTATGACCCAGGCTGAAGTCGAACACATGTACCACGTGATGGCGATCGCCAATTACGAAGACCGCTTCGTCATCCCCAGCACACACCGCGAATACGCCGAAAACACCTTTGACGTGCGTGGCGGTTGCGGCTTCTCGTTTGGCAACGGCTGCTCGGATGGCGCCAGCGAAACCAGTCTGTTTGGCGGCACCAAGCGCCGCACCATCCCAATCCAGGCAGAGGTCTAGAAATGGCTCCCCCCCGTTGCTTGCTCACTGCGTGTAGCCGCATACCCCCTCAAGGGGGCAACGCCAGTGGCCCGGCGAAGCCGGTTCCACGGCATTTCTGGGTTGGCGCGTCACCAGCGCTCGCTATCAGTCCATTTTCAGAGAAGGCTTTTGTATGAATAAGTCATCCTCCATCACCCTGCGCGTGCTGGCACGCCTGCTGTCGTATCCCAACGCCGCCCTCAAAAGCGACCTGGCAGACATGCAAAGCGCCCTGCATGCCGAACAAGCCCTGGCCAAAGACCGCCTGGCCGAGATCGACGCCCTCATCAGCCACCTGGCACACGCTGACCCGCTGGACATCGAGAGCGACTTTGTCGAGTTGTTTGACCGCGGCCATGCCACCTCGCTGCACCTGTTCGAGCATGTGCATGGCGACTCGCGTGACCGGGGCCCGGCCATGGTCGACCTGACCCAGACTTATGAAAAAGCCGGGCTGTTTCTGGCGCCAGACGAGCTGCCCGACTACCTGCCGGTGGTGCTGGAATTTGTGTCGACCCAGCCGCCCAAGGAGGCCAAAGCCTTTCTGGCGGAAATGGCGCACATCTTCAACGCCATTTTCAGCGCCCTGCAAGACCGCAAAACCGCTTACGCCAGCGTGCTGGGCGCCTTGATTGAACTCAGTGGCGAGAAGGCCCAAGCCGTCAAGGTGGCGGCAGACGAGGCGCTGGATGCCACTTGGGAAGAGCCCGAGGTGTTTGGCGGCTGCTCGGTCAAGGGCCAAGGCAAACCCGACCAGCCCCAACCCATCCACTTTGTCAAAACCAATGCAGGCCAGGCCCGCGCCGCTGCATCCGCTGGAGCATCACTATGAACTACCTTGATCACCTGTTGTTTGGTCTGTTCCCCTACGTCGCCCTGGTGGTGTTTCTGGCGGGCAGCCTGTTGCGGTTTGACCGCGACCAGTACACCTGGAAGAGTGATTCATCGCAGATGCTGCGCGCCGGGCAGCTGCGCTGGGGCAGCAACCTGTTTCACATCGGCGTGTTGTTCCTGTTCTTTGGCCACCTGTTTGGCATGCTGACGCCGCACTTTGTGTATGAGAGCTTCATCAGCGCCGGTGACAAACAGCTCATGGCCATGATCAGTGGCGGGCTGGCCGGTGTGCTGGGCTTCATCGGCGTCAGCCTCCTGCTGCACCGGCGCCTGTCTGACCCGCGCATTCGCATCAACTCCAAAACCAGCGACATCGTGCTGCTGGTGTTGTTGTGGGTGCAACTGGCGCTGGGTCTGGCCACCGTGCCTCTGTCGGGCCAGCATCTGGACGGCAGCATGATGATGCAGCTGGCGGGCTGGGCCCAGGCCATCGTCACCTTCCAGCCCGGCGCGGCGGCCATGTTGGCTGACGTCGGCTGGGTCTTCAAGACGCACATGTTGCTCGGCATGGCCATCTTTTTCATCTTCCCGTTCACCCGGTTGGTCCACGTCTGGAGCGGTTTTGGTGCGGTGGCCTATCTGGTGCGACCCTACCAGGTGGTGCGCTCGCGCCGCCTGAATGTGCCCGCCGGGCAAAACCAGCCGCGCCAGCCTGGCGCCGGCGTTTAAGGAGCAAAACATGACCACACTGACCCTTGAACACCCGCTGGCCCGCGCGAACGGCGTGGCTCTCCACGCTGTTGGTGCCACCTTGACCGCTGATGAACTGAACCAGCGGGCCTACTCCGAGCTGCTGCGCCAGACCGCCATTCAAAAAGGACTGCTGGCCATCAGCGACACCCCGAATCTGGACGGCGTGCCCAGCGAAGCCGCATCAAGCGCCATCGAAGCACTGCTGGAACAGGAACTGGTGATCCCGGAGCCGTCCGAGGAAGCCTGCCGCCGCCATCACGCCGCGCATCAGGCCACCTACACCACGGGCGAAAAACTGCGGGTGCGGCACATCCTGTTTGCCGTCACACCGGGTGTGGACCTCAACGCCCTGCGCAAACAGGCCGAGGCCACCCTGCTCAACGTGCGCTGTTTTGACAGCAAAAGCCTTGAGGACGCCTTTGCCAAGGCGGCCAGCACCCTGTCCAACTGCCCCAGCGGCGCCGAAGGTGGCCAACTGGGCTGGCTGGGTAGCGCCGACTGCGCGCCGGAATTTGCCAAGGAGCTGTTTGGCAACAAGGAAATCGGCGTGTTGCCCCGCCTGGTGCACAGCCGTTTTGGCTTGCATGTGGTCGAGGTGCAGGCGCGTGAACCGGGCCTGGCCCAGAGTTTCGAGTCGGTGCAGGGCGCTGTCGCGATGGCGCTCAAGCAGCAAACCTTTGTGACGGCGCTGCGGCAATACCTGAGCCTGCTGGTGGCCGGTGCCGAGCTTGAAGGTCTGGACCTGGACCGGGCCGAGACGCCTTTGGTGCAGTGACCCCCCTGACTTTCAACCGCCTGATGCCCCAGCCCCGCCGGACGATCCAGCCGACATCCTTCACCCGGAACCCAGCCGATGAACATTTCCAACTTTGACGACCTGCTTGCCGCCGCCCGCCAGCAACGCCAGACACAGCGCCTGCTGCTGGTGTTTGCTGCCGCAGAACTGCCAGACGATGCCACGGCCCAACAGCGTCTGGATTATGAGCAGGGCGTGGGCGGTACCCTCGTACCCGCCATGTGTGTCGACAAAGGCGCCCACGAGATCGAGAACTTTGCGGCCATGAAGCAAGAGTCCACCCAGTTTGCGATGCCATGGCAAGTCCTGTTTGCCAGCAGCCTCTCGGGCATTGGCCCGCAAGCCCCGCCCGACGCGCAGGTCAACGCCGCTTTGCAGCGCATGGTGGATGCCATCAAGCAGGGCGCCTTTGCCAACATGGTGGCTTTTGACGAGCTGGGCGAAGCCATTTCTCTTGCCTGACGCGCATCCACCACCAAGGTGGGCGCACAAGCAAAAAAAAGGCCGGCAGCCCTTGCGAACTGCCAGCCTTACCCCTCCTCGGGCTCTTCTTGGGTAACCTGTGCTTAGTGGAACTGCTCTTCTTCGGTGGAACCGGTCAGCGCCTTGACGCTGGAAGAACCGCCTTGTATGACGGTGGTCACGTCGTCAAAGTAACCGGCGCCCACTTCCTGCTGGTGCGACACAAAGGTGTAACCCTTGTCACGCGCCGCAAATTCCTGCTCTTGCACCATTTCGGTGTAGTGCTTCATGCCTTCGCCGCGAGCGTAAGCGTGCGCGAACTGGAAGGTGTTGAACCAGTTGATATGGATACCAGCCAGCGTGATGAACTGGTACTTGTAGCCCAACGCGGCCAGGTCTTCCTGGAAGGACGCGATCTGGCTGTCGTTGAGGTTTTTCTTCCAGTTGAACGACGGCGAGCAGTTGTAAGACAGCAGCTTGCCGGGGCAGGCAGCTTGCACGGCTTGGGCGAATTCACGGGCAAAACCGATGTCTGGCACGCCGGTTTCGCACCACACCAGGTCGGCGTAGGGGGCGTAGGCGATGCCGCGGCTGATGGCTTGCTCCAGACCGTTCTTGACGCGGTAGAAGCCTTCAGGCGTGCGCTCGCCAGTCAGGAAAGGCTTGTCGTTGGCATCGTGGTCAGAAGTGATCAGGTTGGCGGCTTCGGCATCGGTACGGGCCAGCACGATAGTGGACACACCCATGACGTCAGCCGCAAAGCGGGCCGCGATCAGCTTTTCGCAAGCTTCTTGCGTGGGCACCAGCACCTTGCCACCCATGTGGCCGCATTTCTTGACGGCAGCCAGTTGGTCTTCGAAGTGCACGCCAGCAGCGCCGGAGGCAATCATGTTCTTCATCAGCTCAAACGCGTTGAGCACGCCGCCGAAACCGGCTTCCGCATCGGCCACGATCGGCAAGAAGTAGTCGATGAACTCAGGTGAACCCGGCTCGATGCCACGGCTCCACTGGATTTCGTCGGCGCGCTTGAAGGTGTTGTTGATACGGCGCACCATGGTCGGCACCGAGTCGTAGGCATACAGTGACTGGTCGGGGTACATGGTCTCGGACGTGTTGCCGTCGGCGGCAACTTGCCAGCCAGACAGGTACACGGCTTCCAGGCCGGCCTTGGCTTGCTGCATGGCTTGGCCAGCGGTGATGGCGCCGAACGCGTTCACGTAGCCTTTTTTGGCACCGCCGTTGACCTTGGCCCACAGCTTTTCAGCACCGCTCTTGGCCAGCGTGTATTCAGGCTGCAGGCTGCCACGCAGGCGCACCACGTCAGCCGCGCTGTAACCGCGCTTGACACCCTTCCAGCGTGGGTTGGTGGCCCAGTCTTTCTCGAGGGCGGCGATTTGCTCTTGGCGGCTCAAAGGCGCGGTGGTCTGTGACATGAAAACACTCCTGGGTTGGTTGAAACTGGCCCGACCGGCAAAGTTTTTGCGTTGGTGGGATGCATCCATTCTAAGTCTTCTATAAGAGTTAAACCAATCTTATGTCTTATATAAGACATTTATTTAACCCAACAAAATCAACGACTTATTTTCATTTTTTGTGATGCGAAACGTTATTTTTCACTTTAAGAAAAAAATCAACATGCCGAGCCCGTTGAAATATCACGATATGAAATCATATTTACCATATTGCAAAATTTCAGAACGCCTGCGCGTAGCGCTGCAGCTCCCAGGCGCTCACGCTCATGGCATAGGCCTGCCACTCCTGGGTTTTGAGCGAGATGAACTGCTGACAGAAGGCGTCGCCAACCGTCTGCGTCAGCGTCGTATCACACGCCAGCGCCTGAACGGCCGCGCCCAGATCAGCGGGCAGGCGCTGCGGCATGGGCGCGCCTGCGGCAAAACGTTCGTACAAATCTTCGTCACAGGCCGCTGGGGAAGACAGACCCTGGTCCAAGCCGTCCAGCCCGGCGGCCAACGTGGCGGCGATGGCGGCGTAGACGTTGCACGACGGGTCGGGCAAGCGCCACTCCAGCCGCCCGGCCACCGCGCGAACCAGGCAGGTGCGGTTGTTGTCGCCAAAGGCCTTCCACACCGGTGACCAGGTCGTGCCCGAGGCGCTGTGGCTCACCGCCAGGCGTTTGTAGCTGTTCACAGTGGGCGCGCAGATGGCGCTCAAGGCATCTGCGTGTTGCAGCAGCCCGGCCACAAAACTGTAGCCAGGGGCGCTGAGTTGCAACGGGTCACGGGTGTCGGTGAACACCGCCCGGCCTTGGGCGTCGGTGATGCTCAGGTGAAAGTGCAGCCCGCTGCCCGGTGCGCCAGCAAATGGCTTGGGCATGCAGCTGAACACCGCGCCGTGTTGCTGGCAAATAGCGTGCGCCGTCAGCTTGAACAGCATGTAACGGTCAGCAGCGGCGAGCGCGTCATCAAACTTGTAATTGATCTCGTACTGGCCGCAGGCGTCTTCATGGTCGATCTGCTGCAGCTCAAAACCCAGTTCGGTCAGCGCGACACGCATGTCGTCCAGAAAAGCGCGGTTGCGGTGGATGGCTTTGAGGTCGTAGGAGGGTTTGTCCAGGTCGTCCTGCGCATCAAAGGGCAGCCATTGGCCGTCAGGCGACTTTTTCAGCACAAAGAACTCGGGCTCAATGCCGACCCACAACGTCCAACCGCGCTCTTTGAGCCGCTCGACCTGGCGTTTGAGCAGCTGGCGTGAATCGGTCGCCAGTGGCTGGCCACCGGCGAAGCCATCACACACGGCATGGGCCACACCGGGCATGAACGGCAACGGGCGCAGACTCTCGGGCAGGACACGGCCGTAGTACTCGCTGCGCGCACCAAAGCGCCCCAAACCCGTGCCCCAGATGCTGGGTCCGGCAAATCCGGCACCGCTCTCGACCCACTCGCGCAAGTTGCCCAGCGGCACCAGTTTGCCTTTGGCCACGCCGTGGATGTCGCAGAACTGAGTCAGGATGGAATGGATACCGCGCCCTTTCAGGTCCGCGATGAGGCTCTCGTAGTTGTTCATTTTTTGGCTTCCAACCCTTATTTAGCTTTGACTGATAGCTATGCCTTGCGTAGCGCCCTGAGCATTATCCGACACGGCACCCAGCCAAAGTGTTACACGCTGTCGGCCTTGTGTGCTGTCGTGCCTTCGCGCTGCAACCAGGTCACCAGGGCGGCTGTCACGGCGTCGGGCTGCTCCAGCGTGCTCATGTGGCCACAACGCGGCACCACATGGAGCACCGCATCAGCCACCTTGCGGGCGATGGCGGCATGCTGCTCGGGCGGGCTCCACAGGTCCTGCTCGCCGGTGAGCAGCAAGGTCGGGCAGCGGATGATGGGCAGTACCGGTGCCGCATCGGGCCGCGCCAGAAGCGCCTGCGTCTGCGCGGCCAACTGGTCCGCGTTGCTGCGCACCAGCATGTCGATGATGGCCACAAACAACGGTGTTCCGCGCACGGTCGGGTGCACCATGTTGGCCAGCCACTGCTGGGCCATGGTGCGCATCCCTTGCTCACGCGCCAGGGCGACCAGGCCCAGTCGTCCGGCTTTCTCCGTGGCACCGGGCGTGCCCACAGCCAGCGGGTGGATACCGGTGTCCAACAGCGCGAGGTGGCTGACCCGATCAGGTGCGATGCGCATCACCTCCAACGCCACCCGGCCCCCCATGGAATGACCAGCCACGGCAAAACGCTCGGCGGGCGCGGTGGCCAACACATGGCGCGCCATGTCGGCCAGCGAATCGCGCAAGCCGTAGTCCACCACCACGCAGGTCCGCGTGGCCGACAAGGCCTGGACCTGCGGTGCCCAAACAACGGCGTCACACATCAGACCGGGGCAAAGCATCAAAACGGACGGCATGGTCAAGTCTCCAGTCAAAAGAGGGTTGGGCAAGATGCGCGCGCCAGCGTCGCGGCACTGCGGCAAACCCCCAGGTCAGTGTCAAGATCGGGATCGGTGTCAAACACGCTGCCACGGCGAGCGTCTTTCAGATTCCATCCAGCCCGCTGAGGCACGTTTTGTGCCACACCGATCATCGCCGCCAGACCGACCATGCCAGTTGACCACACAAGGCCGTCGGTTGAGCGTGACACGCGCTTGACCTGACGCACGGCGGTGTCACCGTAAGGTCAGGTCAGGTCAGGACATGTCGTGTCGTGTCAAGGGGAAATAGGAACAGGGCCGAGCGCCAACCTATGCCACCCGCGCAATCGACGCTGGTTTGAAGCCCAGATCGGCCAGCTTGCCCTTGCGCGCACGCGCGGCCCGGGCGTTGTTGAGACTGCGGATTTCCAGGGTTTCGTCACGCACTTTGCCACCGCGGCCAATGCCGTCGATGCGCACACTGCGGTTGTAGGCGCAGGCACCAGCCAGCGTGTCTTTGTCTTCCAGGTCGATCAACATCAGACCACGCCCGCCATTGGCCATGGTTTTGAGTTCACTGAGCTCAAACGTCAAAATCCGCCCGCCGGTCGACGCACAGGCCACATGGGTGGCGGCTGGCCACGGCGCCGAGCCCGCATCACAGGCCACCACCGAAGGCGCGCACAACACCTCGCCCTCGTTGACCGTGACAAAGGCCTTGCCCGCCTTGAACTTGCTGACCATGTTCTCCACCGAGGCCAGGAAACCATACGCGGCGGAGCTAGAGAGCAGCAGCGTGGCGCTCACCGGCCCGGCAAAGTAATACAGCAGCTGGGTGCCTGCTTCCAATTCGATCAGGCTGGTGATCGGCTGACCGTCACCACGGCCACCCGGCAACAGCGACACTGGCACTGAATAGACACGGCCGTTGCTGCCAAAAGCCAGCAAGGTGTCGATGGTGCGGCATTCAAAGGTTCCGTACAACGCGTCACCAGCCTTGAAGGTGTATTCCGGCTGAGTTGCACTGGTAGTTGCCGTGCCGGCACCCGCCGCACGCTCTTTGGCCCAGCCCTTTTGGGCGCGCACCCAGCCTTTTTGGCTGACCACCACCGTCACCGGTTCGTCCACCACCTTGACTTCCAGCACGACTTTTTTCTCCGCCTGGATCAGGGTGCGGCGCGGGTCGGCAAAGGTTTTGGCATCGGCCTCAATTTCCTTGACCATCAGGCGGCGCAACACGGCGGGGTTGCCCAGCAGTTCTTCGAGCTTTTGCTGCTCACCACGCAGACCAGCCAACTCCTGCTCAATCTTGATCGCTTCCAGCCGGGCCAATTGGCGCAAGCGGATTTCGAGGATGTCTTCGGCTTGGCGTTCAGACAATCTAAAACGCTCAATCAACGCAGCCTTGGGCTCGTCCGCCTGGCGGATGATGGCGATCACCTCGTCAATGTTGAGCAGCACCAGCGCCCTGCCCTCCAGGATGTGAATGCGATCGAGCACCTTGTTCAAACGGTGTTGCGAACGCCGCTCAATGGTGGTCTGGCGGAACGCAATCCACTCGGTGAACATCTGGCGCAGCGACTTTTGGGTCGGTCGGCCGTCCAGGCCAATCATGGTCAGGTTGATCGGGCTGCTGGTTTCCAGGCTGGTGTGCGCCAGCAAGGTGTTGATCAACTCTTGCTGGCCGATGCGGCTGGTTTTGGGCTCACACACCAGGCGCACGGCGGCGTCTTTGCTGGACTCGTCACGCACGCCGTCAAGCACCGACAGCAGCGTGGCCTTGAGCTGGTTTTGCTCCAGCGTGAGCGCTTTTTTGCCGGCCTTGACCTTGGGGTTGCTCAGGTCCTCAATCTCTTCGAGCACACGCTGGGTGCTGACACCGGGCGGCAACTCAGTGACCACCAGCTGCCACTGGCCACGCGCCAGGTCCTCGATCTTCCAGCGCGCACGGCATTTGAGCGAGCCCCGGCCTGTGCGATACGCCTCGGCAATTTCACCCGCGCTGCTGATGATCTGGCCTCCGCCTGGGTAATCCGGCCCGGGCACCAGGGAGAACAACTCGTCGTCAGTCAGCTCGGGGTTCTTGATCAGCGCCACACAAGCTTGTGCCACTTCACCCAGGTTGTGGCTCGGGATTTCGGTGGCCAAACCGACCGCAATACCGCTGGCGCCGTTGAGCAGCGCAAACGGCAGGCGGGCGGGCAGCTGGCGAGGCTCTTCGGTGGATCCGTCGTAATTCGGTGTGAAGTCGACCGTGCCTTCGTCGATTTCGTCGAGCAGCAGGCTGGTGATTTTGGCCAGGCGCGCTTCGGTGTAACGCATGGCAGCGGCACCGTCGCCGTCACGGCTGCCAAAGTTGCCCTGGCCGTCGATCAGCGGGTAACGCTGGGAAAAGTCTTGCGCCATACGCACCAGCGCGTCATAAGCCGCGCTGTCGCCGTGCGGGTGGTAACGGCCCAGCACATCACCCACCACGCGGGCGCACTTGACCGGCTTGGCTCCGACATTGCCATTGGCGCCACCAAACCCTAAGCCCATGCGCGACATGGCGTACAAGATGCGGCGCTGCACCGGCTTCTGGCCGTCACAGACGTCGGGCAAGGCGCGGCCCTTGACCACACTGAGCGCGTACTCCAGGTAAGCACGCTGGGCGTAACTGGCCAGGCTGGGGGTCTCGTCCGCATCAGGTTGGCTGGGCTGCGGTGGGTCAATCAAAATGATGTCGGTCATGGGGAAACTCTTGTGATCTGCTCTGACTGTTGTAGCTGTTAGCCCTTGACTTGTAAGGGCTGAAGGCAAAAATGACTAAATATCCAGGTCCACCGAATCGCCGTGCAACTCCATCAGGTCGCGCCGGGCACCGGCTTCACCCTTGCCCATGAGCTTGGTCATCAGCTCGGCGGTCTGTGTGGTGTCTAAACCGCCCAGCCCCACCTGCAGCAGGCGGCGGGTGTCGGGGTTCAGGGTGGTGTCCCACAGCTGTTCGGCATTCATCTCGCCCAGGCCTTTGAAGCGGCTGATGGTCCAGGCGCCTTCGCGCACGCCTTCCTTGCGCAACTTGTCCAGGATCACAGTCAGTTCACCGTCATCCAGCGCATAGGCCTTGGACGCCGGCTTCTTGCCACGCGCTGGCGCATCCACCCGGAACAGCGGTGGACGGGCGACATAGATGTGGCCAGCGTCGACTAACTTGGGAAAGTGTTTGAAAAACAGCGTGAGCAGCAGCACCTGGATGTGTGAACCGTCCACGTCCGCATCACTCAGGATACAAATCTTGCCGTAACGCAGACCGCTCAAGTCCGGTGCATCGTTGGCGCCGTGCGGGTCCACACCAATCGCCACCGCGATGTCGTGGATTTCGTTGTTGGCAAACAGCCGGTCGCGCTCAACCTCCCAGGTGTTGAGCACCTTGCCGCGCAAGGGCAGCACCGCCTGGCTTTCCTTGTTGCGGCCCATCTTGGCGCTGCCACCGGCCGAGTCACCTTCAACCAGGAACATCTCGTTCTCAAGAATATCTCGGCTTTCGCAGTCGGTCAGTTTGCCGGGCAACACCGCCACGCCTGAGCCTTTGCGTTTTTCAACCTTCTGGCTTGCCTTCTGGCGGCTTTGGGCGGCCTTGATCGCGAGTTCGGCCAGCTTCTTGCCGTGTTCCACGTTCTGGTTGAGCCATAACTCCAGCGCCGGGCGCACAAAACTCGACACCAGCCGCACCGCGTCGCGCGAGTTGAGGCGCTCCTTGATCTGACCCTGGAACTGCGGGTCCAGCACCTTGGTCGAGAGCACATAACTGGCGCGCGCAAACACATCGTCAGGCAACAGCTTGACGCCCTTGGGCAGCAGCGAATGCAACTCGACAAAACTCTTGACCGCGGTGAACAAGCCATCACGCAGGCCGGACTCGTGGGTGCCACCGGCCGTGGTCGGGATCAGATTCACATAACTCTCACGCACCGGCTGACCGTCTTCGGTGAAGGCCACACACCAGGCCGCACCTTCACCGTCGGCAAAACTGTCGTTCTGCGCGTCGGCAAAACCGGCGCCTTCAAACAGCGGGATCACCGGCTCGGCCGTCAGGGTCTGGGTCACATAGTCACGCAGGCCACCTTTGAACAGCCAGGTCTGGGTTTCCTTGGTTTTTTCTTGCGTCAGGCTCACCGTGACACCAGGCATCAACACCGCCTTGCTGCGCAGCAGATGCTCCAGGTGCGCCATTGGCAAGCTCATCGATTCAAAATACTTGGCATCGGGCCAGACCCGCACCAAGGTGCCGCTGCGCCGCTCGCCGTCACCAGCTGGTCGCACATTCAAAGGCTCGATCACATCACCGCCCGAGAACACCAACCGTGCCACCTGGCTCTCGCGGTAGGTGGTGGCCTCCAGTCGGCTGCTCAAGGCATTGGTCACGCTGACACCCACACCGTGTAGCCCGCCCGAGAAGCTGTAGGCACCGCCGCTGCCCTTGTCGAACTTGCCGCCAGCGTGCAACTGGGTGAACACCAGCTCAATCACCGGTGCGTTTTCTGTTGGGTGCAGACCAAACGGGATGCCACGGCCATCGTCCTCAATGCTGACCGAGCCGTCGGCAAACACCGTGACCTTGATTTTTTTGCCATGCCCGGCCAGCGCTTCGTCGGCCGCGTTGTC
Source organism: Rhodoferax sp. U2-2l (assembly GCF_020594515.1). Lineage (GTDB taxonomy): Bacteria > Pseudomonadota > Gammaproteobacteria > Burkholderiales > Burkholderiaceae_C > Rhodoferax. Next base: position 44,398 of record NZ_JAJCTH010000021.1, on the reverse strand, counting down.
CAGCACTTCCTGGATGATGTGCAAGGGGTTGTCGGTGCGGGTGTACATGCCCGGACGCTGTTTGACGGGCTCGAGCCCCTTCAAAACGCGGATCGAACCTTCAGAGTATTCAGAGTTGGGTTTGGTAGCCATAGCCTACGATTCTAATCTTGGCATGCCAAACAACTGGATGCATCCACAGCTCCTGACGTGAGCGCTCTTGGCTGTCGTGTTGTCTGGCGCTTTCGCCCCGGACTTGAAGTGACTTCCCCAGGCCACGACCCGAGACGGGTCTCACACTTCAGGGGCGATGAAAAACGACGAGACCCGGACGCGGAAATTCGTCGGTCATTTCGGTATATTCGACCGATGCCTTACACCACCCGCCAACTCTCCACCCAGCAAATCCTGATCTGCGGCGCCGCCATCGTGACCGTGTCCATGGGCATCCGGCACGGCTTTGGCTTGTGGCTGCAACCCATCACGCAAGACCAGAACTGGGGCCGGGAAACCTTTGCGCTGGCGCTGGCGCTGCAAAACCTGGTGTGGGGGTTGGCCGGTATTTTTGCCGGCATGCTGGCCGACCGGTTTGGCGCCTTTCGGGTGATTGTGGCCGGGGCGGTCTTTTACGCGCTGGGGCTGGTGGGCATGGCCTATGCCACCTCGCCGGTGATGTTTGCGCTCACGACCGGGGTGCTGATCGGGCTGGCGCAGGCGGGCACCACTTACGCCATCGTGTATGGCGTGATCGGGCGCAACGTGCATGCCAGCAAACGCTCCTGGGCCATGGGCATTGCCGCTGCGGCCGGGTCGTTTGGCCAGTTTTTGATGGTGCCCACCGAAGGTTTTCTGATCGACCGGTTCGGCTGGCAAGAGGCGCTGGTGGTGCTGGCGGGCGCCTCATTGCTGATGATTCCGCTGGCCTGGTGGCTGCGCGAGCCGGACTTTCGGGGTGGTGCCGGGCATTTTCGTGAGCAGTCGATTTTGCAGGCGCTGCGCGAAGCACTGCACTACCGCAGCTTCCAGCTGCTGATGGCAGGCTACTTTGTCTGCGGGTTCCAGGTGGTGTTTATCGGCGTGCATATGCCCAGCTACCTGAAAGACCACGGCCTGTCGCCGCAGGTGGCGAGTTATTCGCTGGCGCTGATCGGGCTGTTCAATGTGTTTGGCACCTATGCATCAGGCGTATTGGGGCAGCGGATGCAGAAGAAACACATCCTGGCGTTCATTTATTTCACCCGCGCCATCGTCATCAGCGTGTTTTTGCTGGTGCCTTTGACACCGATGAGTGTGTATGTGTTTTCCGCCGTGATGGGCTTGTTGTGGCTGTCCACCGTGCCGCCTACCAACGCGGCGGTGGCGCAGATTTTTGGTGTGGCGCATTTGTCGATGCTGGGCGGGTTTGTGTTTTTCAGCCACCAGATCGGCTCGTTTCTGGGGGTCTGGCTCGGCGGTGTGTTGTATGACAGCACGGGCAGTTATGACATCGTCTGGTACATCGCCATTGCGCTGGGTGTGGTGGCGGCGCTGCTGAACCTGCCGATCAAAGAGGCAGCCATCGTGCGTGCGCCCGCGCCACAAGCCGCCTGACGCCATGAAACCCGCCGTCAAACTGATCGGGGTCGCCGCCTTGCTGGGCGTTCTGATGCTGGTGTTCAGCCTGTATGGCCGACCCGACTTCTTGATGAGCCTGGCCAACCAGCTCTGGAGCTGCTTCTGAACGCGACCCCACCTGCCGCCATGTCCCAGGCCAGCGCACACGGCACGGGCGAACCCTCGGCCTGGGTGCGCCGCTGGGCGCATCTGGCCCAACCCGGCGGCAGTGCACTGGATGTGGCCTGTGGCCACGGCCGACACATGGCCTGGCTGGCGGCGCAGGGGTTCCAAGTCACCGGCCTGGACCGCTCCGAAGAAGCCCTGAGCAGCGCCCGCGCCCATGGCCATGCCATCCAAGCCGATCTGGAGAACGCCCCCTGGCCGTTGCTTGAAGATGGCGCACCCCGGCAGTTTGATCTGGTGGTGGTCACCAACTACCTGTGGCGGACGCTGTTCCCCACCCTGTTACACAGCCTCGCGCCGGGCGGTGTGCTGCTGTACGAGACCTTCGCCGCTGGCAACGAGACGGTGGGTAAACCCTCTCGGCCCGACTTTTTGCTGCAGCCTGGCGAGTTGCTGCACCTGTGCCAAGGCTTGAACGTGGTGGCATACGAAAACGGCTTTTTACCCCGACCAGAGCGTTTTGTGCAGCGCATTGCGGCCGTCGCCGCGCCCGGGTTCACCAGCGAGGCATGCGGCCCGTCGCGCTACCCACTCTCGCTAGAATAAGCGGCTAACCTGGAGCACGCCCCCAAGATGACCACTCTTTCCCGCCCCATCACCGGCAGCATCGTTGCGCTGATCACCCCCATGTTGCCTGACGGCGCCGTCGATTACCCGGCGCTGCGCAAACTGATCGACTGGCACATTGCCGAGGGCACCGACTGCATCGGCGTGGTGGGGACCACCGGCGAATCCCCCACCGTCAGCATCCAGGAAAACTGCGAAGTGATCCGCGTGTCGGTCGAGCAGGCCGCGGGCCGGGTGCCGATCATGGCGGGCTGTGGCTCCAACTGCACCGCCGAGGCCATTGAGCTCGCGGGTTTTGCCAAAAAAGTTGGCGCGGATTGCCAGCTGCAAGTGGTGCCGTACTACAACAAGCCCACCCAAGAGGGTCAATACCGGCACTTCAAGGCGATTGCCGAGGCGGTTGACTTGCCCATGGTGCTGTACAACGTGCCCGGCCGTTCGGTGGCCGACATGGCGCTGGAGACCGTGCTGCGTCTGACGCAGGTGCCTGGCATCATCGGCATCAAGGAAGCCACCGGCGACATCGCCCGCGCCCAGTGGCTGATCCGCGAAACCCCGGAAGACTTTGCCATTTACTCGGGTGACGACCCCACCGCCGTGGCGCTCATGCTGTGCGGTGGCCAGGGCAACATCAGCGTCACCGCCAACGTGGCACCCCGCTTGATGCACGAGCTGTGCGTAGCGGCCATCGCTGGTGACGTGAAGGCCGCCATGGCGATCCAATTCAAACTGATGCCGCTGCACAAGAACCTGTTTGTGGAAGCCAACCCCATTCCCGTGAAGTGGGCCGCCAGCCGCCTGGGCCTGTGTGGCCCGACCCTGCGCCTGCCCTTGACTGAACTCTCGCCCGCCAGCCAGCCCGTGGTGGAAGCTGCGCTGCGTGACGTGGGCCTGCTGTAAGCGGGCACCGCCGACTTCTTTTCCTGAAGGGTATTTCGTGAACCATTTCCCCAAATTTGCGCTGCTTGGCCTGACCGTTGCATTGAGCGCCTGCTCGGTACTGCAAAGCGACAAGGTGGACTACAAAAGCGCCGCCGTCAAGGCCCCCACGCTGGAAGTGCCGCCCGATCTGACCCAGCTGTCCAAAGACACGCGTTACAACGTGCCCGGCGCTGCCGTGACCGCGTCCAGCTACCAGCTCGGCCAGACCACCGTGCAGGCGACCCCGACCGCCACCGCCAGCCTGGGTGATGTGCGCATCGAGCGCGCGGGCAACACACGCTGGCTGGTGGTCAGCCGCCCGGCCGACAAGCTGTGGGAGCCGGTCAAAGAGTTCTGGCAGGACAACGGCTTCTTGCTGGCGATGGACCAGGCCAATCTGGGCATCATGGAAACCGACTGGGCCGAGAACCGCGCCAAGATCCCGCAGGATTTCGTCCGCGCCACACTGGGCAAGGTGTTTGACTCGCTGTATTCCACCGGTGAGCGCGACAAGTTCCGCACCCGGCTGGAGCGCAGTGCCGATGGCAGCACCGAGATTTTCATCAGCCACCGTGGCATGGTCGAGGTGTACGACAGCAAGGAACAAGACCGCACCGTGTGGCAGCCCCGCGCGGCTGACCCCGAGCTGGAAGCGGAATTTTTGCGCCGCCTGATGGTCAAACTGGGCGTCTCGCAAGAGCAGTCCAAGGCCCTGGTGGCGGCAGGTGTGGTCAAGGAAACCACCCAGGTTGCAGCCGTTGGCGGCCAGCCGGTGCTGCAACTGGCTGATGGGTTTGACCGCGCCTGGCGCCGGGTCGGCCTCTCCTTGGACCGCACCAACTTCACCGTGGAAGACCGTGACCGCAGCAAGGGCCTGTACTTTGTGCGTTATGTGGCCCCCAACGCCGACAAGGAAAAAGAAGAACCCGGCTTCTTCAGCAAGCTGTTCAGTGGTTCCAAACCTGATGCCAAGCCGCAAAGGTTCCGCGTGTCGGTGGTCAGCCAGGGCAACGCCAGCACCGTCTCGGTACAAAACGCCGATGGTTCTGCGGCCGTGGTGGCAGATGCCCAGCGCATCATCAACGTGCTGGCTGAAGACCTGAAATAGTCGCTCTCCAAGCGAGCCACCTGCGGCCATGGGTTGCAGGTGGCTTTTTTGTGGCTGTTGATCCAGCCAAATCAGCGGCCAGACCTTTTTCTATCTGGCCCAACGTTGGCGACCACCGTGGTCAGCACGGCAGCGCAAGCCGTCTGTCATATCCTCTTTAACCGGGGTGATCAGAGCGATCTTGTGCGTGGCCTTGGCAGACCTATTTCACCTTGGCGCGGATCTCTGGCAGCGCCTTTTGCAGGTAATACACCATCGACCAGATGGTCATGATGGCGGCAATCCAGATCAGCCAGACACCCCAGACATGGGTGTCGATCAGGCCCATGAACACGCCGTCATAGAGCAAGAACGGGATCGCCACCATCTGCGCGGTGGTTTTGAGTTTGCCGATCATGTGCACCGCCACGCTGCGCGAGGCGCCAATCTGCGCCATCCACTCGCGCAGCGCCGAGATGGCGATCTCGCGGCCAATGATGATCAGCCCGACAAACACGTCGGCCCGGCCCAGGTGCACCAGCACCAGCACACAGGCGCAGACCAGAAACTTGTCAGCCACCGGGTCCAGAAAGGCACCAAAAGCCGACACCTGGTTGAGCTTGCGCGCCAGAAAACCGTCGAGCCAGTCGGTGGCGGCAAACACCACAAACATCACCGTGGCAATTTCGTTGCGGTGCGCGGGCGCAATCGGCAAATAAAACACGCCCACAATCAGCGGGATGGCCGCGATGCGGGCCCAGGTCATCAGGGTGGGAATCGTCCAGAACATGACGCAATTGTGGCATGCAGCCACGTCAGCCGTTCCACTCAAGAAAGAGAGGGACGATGGCTGTCAATGCAACGCCCGGTAAATCTCCTCAGCCAGTTCATGCGAGATGCCTTCAACCGTGGCCATGTCATCCACCGAGGCCATCGCCACGCCACGCACACCCCCAAAACGCTGCAACAGCCGGGCACGCCGTTTCGGGCCGATGCCGGGGATGTCTTCAAGCTTGCCACCATCCATGCGCACCTTGGCGCGCGCCGCACGCATGCCGGTGATGGCAAAACGGTGCGCCTCGTCGCGGATCTGCGCCACCAGCATCAGCGCGGCCGAATCCTTGCCCAGGTAGACCTTCTCGCGCCCGTCGGCAAACACCAGCTCTTCCAGGCCGATACGCCTGCCCTCACCTTTCTCGACACCGACGATCAGCGACAGATCGAGGCCCAGTTGCGTGAACACCTCACGCGCCATGCTGACCTGGCCCTTGCCACCATCGACCAGCACCAGGTCCGGCAAACGGCCAGTCCCTGGCGGAGTTTCGCCCGTGCGTTTGGCCTCCTGCAACACCTCAGCCAGTTTCCCGTAACGGCGCAACAGCACCTGGCGCATTGCGGCGTAATCGTCACCCGGCGTGATGTCGGTGATTTTGTAGCGCCGGTACTCGGCGTTTTGCATCTTGTGGTGGTGGAACACCACACACGAGGCCTGGGTCGACTCACCTGCGGTGTGTGAAATGTCAAAACACTCGATGCGCAGTTCGTCCAGGTCGTCCAGCCCCAGATCCAGCGCCTCGTAGAGGGCGCGGGTACGCGCCTGTTGGGAGCCTTCTTCTGACAGCAGCCGGGCCAGCTGCAGGTTGGCATTGGTTTGGGCCATCTCGAGCCAAACACGGCGCTGTTCACGCGGGGCGTGTACGGCGCTGACCTTGATGCCGGTTTGAGCCGTCAGGGCCTTTAACAAGGCTTTGTCCACCGGCGCGCTGACCACCAGCGAGGGCGGTACCGGCACGTTGAGGTAATGCTGGGCGATGAAGGCGTCCAGGATGTGTGATTCGACTGAACGGACCTCAGCGCCCTCTTCTTCCAGCTCCAGCGCGGCGCCGTCCTGCACCTGCACCGGAAAGTAGGGCCGGTCGCCCAGATGCCGCCCGCCGCGCACCATGGCCAGGTTGACACAGGCGCGCCCGCCCTGCACCTTGACCGCGAGGATGTCGACATCGCGGTCGCTGACGTTGTCCACACTCTGCTGGTGCAACACACTGGAGAGAGCAGCGGTCTGGTTGCGCAATTCGGCGGCCTGCTCGAACTCGAGTTTGTCGGCGTGCGCCATCATGCGTGCCTGCAAGCTGCTCATCACCTCTTGTGCGTCGCCATTCAAAAAGCGTTCAGCATCCGCCACATCCTGGGCGTAGTCGGCGGGTGAAATGTGGCCCACACAGGGGCCGGAGCAGCGTTTGATCTGGTACAGCAAACAGGGCCGGGTGCGGTTGGCAAACACCGACTCCTCACAAGTGCGCAGTTTGAACACCTTTTGCATCAGCAAAATTGCCTCCTTGACCGCCCAGGCGCTTGGGTACGGGCCAAAGTAATGGTGCTTTTTCTCGACCGCACCCCGGTAATAAGACACCCTGGGGAACCAGTCACCGTTGATTCGGGTCACCGACGATGGTGTGTCTTTTGAGTCTGTAGCCCTCATAGATAAAGAACCAGTCGCTACATTTTTTGAAAAAACGCCACCTTCTTTGGGCAGTGGCGCCGGAGCGCTGATCTTCAGATACGGGTAACTTTTGTCGTCCCGAAACAGGATGTTGTACTTGGGGTTGAGCGTCTTGATCAGGTTGTTTTCAAGCAGCAGCGCCTCGGCCTCGGAGCGCACCACGGTGGTCTCCAGCCGCACGATCTTGCCCACCATGTGGCCAATGCGGGTGCCGCCGTGGTTCTTCTGGAAATAACTCGACACCCGTTTTTTGAGGTTGATCGCCTTGCCAACATACAGAACCTGGCCTTGGGCATCAAAGTAGCGGTAGACCCCCGGCAGCGCGGGCAAGCTGGCCACATCATTGAGCAGTTGCTCGGGGTGGGTGCCCGCTGGCACTTCAGACGCAGGCAAATCAGTAGCAGCAGCCGCGGGCTGGATCGACAGTGTGTCGGGTAGCACAGCAGAGGACAGAGCAGGCGCAACAGGTGGCACGGGTTTTTCGGGCAAATCAGACATAGGGCGCTATTGTGGACAATCCCGGCCATGAATCAAACCGCGCCTCAACCCAAATTGCACTGGGACATTTTTTGCCGCGTGATCGACAACTTTGGTGACATTGGGGTGTGTTGGCGTCTGGCTCTGAATCTGGCGCAGCGCGGTCAGACGGTGCGGCTGTGGGTGGACGATGCCAGTGCGCTGAGCTGGATGGCCCCGGTCGGTGCGCCAGGCGTGCAGGTACTGGCGTGGACAACACCCTTTGAGAGCCACGGCGTCGCACCCGGGGATGTTTTGGTGGAGGCTTTTGGGTGTGACATCGACCCTGAATTCATCACGCGCTACACCAGCAACCTCCAGGCTAGGGACCAAGCTGCGTTGTGGTTCAACCTCGAGTACCTGAGCGCCGAAGACTATGCCAAGCGCTGCCACGGCCTACCCTCACCGGTGATGAGCGGACCCGGACGCGGTCTGACCAAACACTTTTTTTACCCTGGTTTCACGTCTGACACCGGCGGCCTGCTGCGCGAACCCGACCTGCTGTCAAGGCAAACCAGTTTTGACCGGGCGACATGGCTGGGCGCCCAGGGCGTTGCCTGGACAGGCCAGCGTCTGGTGTCGCTTTTCTGTTACGAGCCCGCCGGGCTGTCCGCCTTGCTGCAGGCGCTGGCGGCGGACCAGGTGCCCACGATCCTGTTGGTCACCCCGGGTCGGGCTGCCGCCGCGCTGCACCGGGTTCTTGACGAAGAGCTAGGCTTCCAAGCCATGTTCAATCGGGACAAAACGCTCTCTTTCTTTTATCTTCCCACGCTCTCTCAAACCGATTTTGACCACTTGCTGTGGGCATGTGACCTCAATTTGGTGCGTGGTGAAGACTCGCTGGTGCGCGCCTTGTGGGCGGGCAAACCCTTGATATGGCAGCTTTATCCGCAAGCGGACGATGCACACCACCCCAAGCTAGGCGCGTTTCTGGACTGGCTGCAAGCACCGCCTTCGCTGCGCCACGCCCACCATGTCTGGAATGGTGTGCATCCGACGCCACCCTGGCAGCCCACGGCACAGCTCATCAGCCAACAGCAGTGGCCCGAATGGCAAGCCACCTGCCTCGCGGCACGCCAGCGGCTGCTGCAACAGCACGATCTGGTCAGCCAACTGCTCGCTTTTGTGGCAAATACCCCCTAAAATAGCGGGCTTTGCGGCGTGTGGTCGATGTTTCATCGAAAGCGTCAGCCGCCCTCGCCGCCGGATGCGCGGCCTAACTTCACCCTCTGATTATGAAAATCGCTCAAGAAATTCGTGCTGGCAATGTGATCATGCACGGCAAAGACCCCATGGTCGTCCTGAAAACCGAATACGCCCGTGGGGGCCGCGGTGCCGCCACCGTGCGCATGAAACTCAAAAGCCTGATCGCCAACTTCGGCACCGAAGTGGTGTTCAAGGCCGACGATAAGATCGACAACGTGATTCTCGACAAGAAGGATTGCACCTACTCCTATTTCGCCGACCCGATGTATGTGTGTATGGACGCCGAGTACAACCAGTACGAAGTCGAAGCCGAAAACATGGGCGACTCGCTCAACTACCTCGAAGACGGCATGGCCGTTGAAGTGGTGTTCTACGACGGCAAGGCGATCTCGGTTGAACTGCCCACCACCGTGGTGCGTGAAATCACCTGGACAGAACCCGCCGTCAAGGGTGACACCTCTGGCAAGGTTCTGAAGCCTGCCAAGATCGCCACCGGTTTTGAGATTGGTGTGCCAATTTTTGTGGCGCAAGGCGACAAGGTCGAAATCGACACCCGCACCGGCGAATACCGCAAACGGGTCTAAACACCGTGGCTGGCACCATTGCCAAAAACAAGCAGGGCTTCACATCGTGAGGCCCTTTTTTTTGCCTGAAAATTTACGCCATGGAACACACCCAATCCCTGCCCCAACACGTCACCGAACACAAACTGGCCGATGCGCTGGCGGATTTACTGAAACACCCAGCGGATGACACCGTGCTGCACCCGAACGCCTATCGGCTGGCGTTTGCGGACCCCGAGTTTTTGTTGCGCCGCGAAACGCGCGGCATCCGCATCCAGCTGGAGATGCTCAAGCCCGATGTGGACCAGAGTGAACAGGGCATTGACAACACCATCGTGGTGTTTGGCAGCGCGCGCTTTCCCTCGCCCGAGACCGCCAACACGGCCATGGAAGCCGCCCAAGCCAGCGGCGATGCGGCCGCCATCCAACTGGCCGAACGCCACCTGCGTAACGCATTTTTTTATGACCAGGCGCGCCTGTTTGCCCGGCTGGTGGCCGCTTACAGCAACGACCAAGCCCACAGTGCCAAGCTGTACATCTGCACCGGGGGTGGCCCGGGCATCATGGAAGCCGCCAACCGCGGTGCCCATGAGCTGGGTGCGCCCACGGTCGGGTTAAACATCGCGCTGCCACACGAGCAGTCTGCCAACCCTTATGTCACGCCCGCGTTGAGCTTCAAATTCCATTATTTTGCGATCCGCAAAATGCATTTCATGATGCGTGCCAAGGCGCTGGTGGCATACCCTGGCGGTTTTGGTACGCTTGACGAGTTGTTTGAAGTGGTCACTCTGGTGCAGACACGCAAGTCACAACCGGTGCCGATCGTCCTGTTTGGCAGCAGCTACTGGAAACGCCTGCTCAACATCGATGTGATGATCGAAGAAGGCGTGATCTCACCTGAAGACGTGAAGTTGTTCCACTACGTCGATACGCCCGAGGCCGCCTGGGACGTGATCAAACGTTTTTACGCGCTGTAAGCCGTCAGGACCGCCGACATCGCGGTCCAACGGCTCAACAGCTCAATGGCCCATCAACTTCATCTCAAAGATGTAAAACAGGGCACCGGCAAAATAGCCGATCAGCGCCAGCCAGCTGATTTTTTTGACATACCAAAAGAAGTCAATTTTTTCGAGCCCCATGGCGGCCACACCTGCGGCCGAGCCAATGATCAGGATCGAGCCGCCAGTTCCGGCGCAATACGCCATGAACTCCCACAGGAAACTGTCCGCCGGATATTGCTCCAGGCTGTACATGCCCATGGAGGCGGCCACCAGCGGCACGTTGTCGACGACGGCACTGACCAAGCCGATGATCAGCACAATGATGTCCTGGCGGCCCACAGTGTTATCCAGCCACGTGGCCAGAGAGCCCAGAATGTGCGTGTGCTCCAGCGTGGCTACGGCCAACAAAATACCGATGAAGAACACGATAGAACCCATGTCGATCTTGGACAGGGCGTGAACCAGCGTGAAGTGATCCTTGTCTTCGTCGGCCTTGTTGCGGTGCAGCAGATCACCCACCAGCCACAAAATCCCCAGGCCAAACAGGATGCCCATGAAAGGAGGCAAGTGCGTCATCGTCTTGAACACCGGCACGGCCACCAGAATGGCCAGCCCCAAAAAGAACATGATGTTGCGCTCGGCATCCGTGGAGGCCATGCCCTTGCGGGCCGCTCCACCACCGACGGGGGACACCACGGGCTTGCCTTTCAAAATAAAGGCGGTCACTGCCAGCGGCACCAACAGATTGATCATCGACGGGATGAACAGTTCTTTCATGATGTTGAGCGCGGTGATCTGGCCACCAATCCACAGCATGGTGGTGGTCACGTCACCAATCGGGGTCCAGGCACCACCAGCGTTGGCGGCAATGACGATGATGCCGGCAAAAAACAGCCGGTCATCACGTTTGTCGAGCAGCTTTTTCATCAACGAGACCATCACGATGGTCGTGGTCAGGTTGTCCAAGATGGCGCTGAGGAAAAAAGACACAAATCCCACCATCCACATCAATGTGGAAAGTTTTGTCGTCTTGATGCGTGAGGTGATCACCTCAAAGCCGTTGTGCGCGTCAACCACTTCAACAATGGTCATGGCACCCATCAGGAAAAACACAATTTGCGCCGTGCCCATCAGTGACTCGGACAAATGCTCACCGACCAGACCCGAATCACCGCTTGCCAGGGCATAGATCGTCCACAGCAAGCCTGCGCCAATCAGGGCCGAAGCGGATTTGTTGATTTTGATAGGGTGTTCGAGCGCGATGGCCGCATAAGCCAGCACAAAAACGATGACCAGAGCTGTCAGCATGAAAATTACCTTTGCTTTCTATTGAACGACCGCACAATTATCACTGTCGGCTTTGTCGGAATTCCAACCCGAGGGCGCCGAAAGACCGATCTCGCACCCCGCGGTACACGCTCTAAGCAAAAAAAAAGCCACCTGAAGGTGGCGTTTGTATGAAATCGCTTAACGCTACTTAACCGATTGAGGTCACTGATCTTGCTCGGCTATTTGGTGCTGTATGACACGTAGCGCGCGCCAGCGTCAAGGCTGCCCAGGCGCGGGCGGCACGTTGGGCGGACGCAGCCGCCAGGCAGAGCGGGCCCCCAGAGCGACTGCCGTGCCCACGGTCCAGAAGACCAATGACACACCCAACGCCGCCCCGGCAGAACCAAACAACATCGGCATCAGCACACTTGACGCATTGATGGCCATCAAGCGCATGCCCAGCGCCTCGCCATGGCGCGCCTCGGGCGTGATCTGGTGCAGCGTGCTCATGATCATCGGTTGCACCGAGCCCAAAGAGAGCCCCAGCAGCGCCGAGCAGACGCCCATGGCCCAAGCCGTCTGCATCAACGGGTAGACGGCAAACAGCACCGCCGTGCACAACATGGCGCCGCTCACCACCACCCATTCGCGCAGGTGCGCCGCCAGAAACGGCAACACCACACGCACCGCGGTGGCCGCGAGCGCAAAACCGCCCAAAATGGCGCCAATGCTCGACGCACTGATGCCGCGTTCATGCCCCAGCACCGGCACCACAAAGGTGTGCACGTCCCAGCAGGACGACAGCAACCAGTTCACCACCAGCAGGCGGCGCATCATCGGCTCACGCAGCAGGTCCCAGGTACGGCCCTTTTTGTCACCAGGCTGCACCACCACGGGTGGCAGCTCCAGCGTGTGGCGCACCCACGCCCAAGTCAACAGCGGGAAACACGCGAGGCACAAAAAGGTCAGCCGAAAACCGCCCTGGTCAATCAAGATACCGGCTGCCAGCGGCCCGACAAAATTGGCCAGCGCCGGGCCAATGGAGAGCCAGCTGAACATCGATTTGAGCTGCGCCGTGTCTTGCGCCGAGCGCCCCACATGGCGCTGCAGGCTGATCGACGCGGCACCGACTGAACCACCGGTCATCAGCGCGCTCAGGCACAGCACCGGAAACACCGGGAACACAAACGCCAAGGCCGCCCCGCTGCTGGCCACCAACACCGCCAAGCCCACCGGTCGCTTGAAACCTTTGCGGTCGGCATACCGCCCAGCAGGCAGGGCCAGAAACACCTGCGTCAGCGCAAACAGCGACAGCAACAAGCCCACCGCCAGCGCGCTGTAACCCTCACGCAGCGCCATTAGCGGCGCCGCCATGCGCATGCCCGCCATGCAGGCGTGCAAGCTCACGTGGCCGGCAATTAGGCGCGCCAGCGCCACTTGGGTCAACACCGGGTGTGGCACTGCGGGTTCAGGCACGTTGGCAGCACTCACGCGCCGGGTGTCCCGTCAGCACTGTCAAAGTCGCGGTCCAGCGCGATCAGCGAACTGGCCTGCGTGTCGGGCAAGGCGTCCACGGTTTTGAGCGCGCGTCCCATCGCCCGGCTGCGGGTTTGCGCACTGTCCAGCGTTTTGAGCACGGTTTCGGTCTGGGCCTTGACCTTGGCCAGCACATCGCCAAACTTGCCGAATTCGGTTTTGACGGCGCCCAACACCTGCCAGACCTCGCTGGAACGTTTTTCCAGCGCCAGGGTTCGAAAGCCCATTTGCAGCGAACTCAGCATCGCCAGCAGCGTGGTCGGCCCGGCCAGTGTGATGCGGCAATCGCGCTGCAGCGCTTCCATCAGGCCCGGGCGGCGCAGCACCTCGGCGTACAGCCCTTCGGTGGGCAAAAACAGAATGGCAAAGTCGGTGGTGTAAGGCGGCTCGATGTACTTGTCGGCGATGGATTTCGCTTCCAGCCGAATGCGCTGCTCCAGGGCGCGGCCCGCCAGCTCAGCGGCCACAGCATCGGCGCGGCCCTGGGCATCGAGCAGCCGCTCGTAGTCTTCGTTGGGGAATTTGGCGTCGATCGGCAACCACAGCGGCTCACCAGATTCGGATTTCCCCGGCAGTTTGATGGCGAAATCGACCACGTTTTTGTTGCCGGGCCGGGTGGCAATTTGCGCAGCGTACTGGTCCGGCACAAACACCTGCTCCAGCAGGCCGGCGAGTTGCGCCTCGCCAAAAATGCCGCGGGTCTTGACGTTGGTGAGCAAGTGTTTGAGGTCGCCCACGCCTTGCGCCAGCGTCTGCATTTCGCCCAGGCCTTTGTGCACCTGCTCCAGCCGATCGGCCACCTGCTTGAAACTCTCGCCCAGGCGGGTTTGCAAGGTGTTCTGCAGTTTTTCATCGACCGTGGCACGCATTTCATCGAGCTTGGTGGCGTTGCTGGCTTGTAACTGCGCCAGTTGCTTCTCCAGCGTTTCGCGGATTTCACTCATGCGGCGCACGTTGGCTTCGCTCAAACTGCCGAGTTGGCTGGACAAGGTGTCAGACAGCGTTTTTTGCAGCAGCGCGAGCTGCTGGCCAAACGCGTCGATCTGGGTGTTCTGCGTGCGCGTGGCTTCAGCGCCCTGCTGCACCAGCGTCTGCTGGAAGGTGGCCAGGTTTTGCGCCAGCTCCTGCCGTGCGTTGCGGGACGAGTCAGCCAAGTCCCGCTGCAGGTCGCGCGCCAGCCTGTCATGACTTTGTGAGATGTGAGTCAGCACCGCCTGATGCCTGGCCAGCTGCGCCTGCTGCTCCAGTTGCTGGCTGGCCAGCTGCGTCGCACTGGCCTGGGCAGGCTGTCCATGGCGCAACAGCAGCACCAGCAACACCACCCCATTGATCACACCCAGCGCCAAAGCGCCCCACATCACCAAGTCAGTCACGTTTGAACATCTCCTAGGGGTTGATTGTGGTTCAAAACCTCAGCAGGCAAACAGCGCCCTGCCACACCTGTCGGCCAAGGCCGTGTGCCCCGGGCAGTCAAGCGGCCAGCACTTGCGGGTTAAGCGGCGTCAGCGCCTTGCCATGCCGCAGAAAACCCACCAGGTTGTCGGCCGCCAGCTGCGCCATGGCCAGACGGGTGGACTGGGTGGCGCTGGCGATATGCGGGGTCAGGACCACGTTGTGGCAGGCCAGCAAGTCCGGGTGCACCTGGGGTTCGCCTTCAAACACATCCAGCCCGGCGGCAGCGAGGGTGCCTGCGCGCAGCGCCGCCGCCAAGGCCGCGTCGTCCACAATGCCACCTCGGGCGATGTTGACCAGGGTGGCGGTGGGTTTCATTTGCGCCAGCTCGGCCTCGCCAATGCTGTGGTGCGTCTGCGCGCTGTAGGGCAGCACCAGCAGCAAGTGGTCGCAGCTTGCCAGCAACTCTTCTTTGCTGACGTAACGGGCACCACAGGCGGCTTCGGTCGCGGCATCCAGTCGGGTGCGGTTGTGGTAGATCACCTGCATGCCAAAACCCAAGGCACCGCGTTTGGCAATGCCCTGCCCGATACGACCCATGCCCAGAATGCCCAGCGTGCTGCCATGCACCTCGGCCCCAGCAAACAGGTCGTAACGCCAGCGGTTCCACAAACCGGCTCGCAAAAAGTGTTCAGACTCGGTGATGCGCCGCGCCGTGGCCAGCAGCAGCGCAAAACCGAAATCGGCGGTGGTTTCCGTCAGCACGTCCGGGGTGTTGGTGGCCAGCACGCCAGCGGCGGTCATGGCAGGCAGGTCAAAGTTATTAAACCCGACCATCATGTTGGCGCAGATCTTCAGGTCAGGGCACGCTGCCAGCAGAGCCGAGTCGATGCGCTCGCTGCCCATCGTCAAAACGCCCTGCTTGCCCTGCAACTGCTGCGTCAACTCGGCGGGCGTCCACGCCACGTCGTCCTGGTTAGCGGTAACTTCAAAATGGTCCGCCAGCTGCGTCAGAACCTGCGGAAAAATCGCACGTGCAACCAGGATGGAGGGCTTCATGGGTTGCGTCAAGTCTTAAGAAAAAAAACCTAAGCAAAATCAATTGCTTAGGCGTTGTATGGTGGAGCTGGGGGGATTTGAACCCCCGTCCGCAAACCTTCTTCGAACAGTTCTACATGTGTAGCCGTCTGATTTGGATCTCGCTTTTCACATCGCGCAGTGGCACGCTATGCAAATCGCCAGCAACCTATTTTCTCGACCTGCCCTAAGTTACCCAAGGCAGACCCAGCCGAATGAAATTACCCCACAGCCTGGACAGCTAGACCTCTCGATCTGACCGCCCTTGCCCAGCCTATCGGCTTGCTGTTGTGAGGCTCACCTGCAATTAAGCAGCGAGTGCGAAACGTTCGTCGTTTGCAGTTAGTTTTTTTGAATCAGTTTTACGAGCGCATTCAGCTCGACATGCCCTGCTGCGCGTCCGAATCCACGTCGAAACCAGTGCAGCCCCAAGCCTGACATTTTAGGGCGTAGCGATCAATTGCAATAGCTCGTGGGGAGAATTAATCGTGACATGTGCGCCCCACTGGCTGGTATCGGACTTTTGACCGAGGTATCCGTAAGTGACCGCCACCGTTTTCATGCCCGCGGCCAGTCCCGCCACAATGTCACGCTCGTCATCCCCGACGTACACACAGCGCTCTGGCGCCACCTGGAGTTGCCGGGCCGCTTCCAGCAAGGGCAGCGGATGCGGTTTGGCATGCACCGTGGTATCGCCACTGATGATGGTTCCCGCCGATGCAAACAAGGGCATCGCCCGGGTCAGCGGCAGCGTGAAGCGCGCTGACTTGTTGGTCACCACACCCCAGCGTGTTCCCCGCTGCACCAGATCACCCAGCAATTCAGTCACCCCCGGAAAGATCAGCGTATTCTGGGTCAGCCGCTGTTCGTAGTTGCTGAAGAACTCTTCACGCATACTCAGGAAATCAGGGTGCTCAGGCGTCATGTCAAACGCAATACCCAGCATGCCCCGGGCGCCTGCCCCGGCCATGGGTCGATACGCTGACAATGCAATCGGCGGCAAGCCGCGCGTTGTTCGCATCAAATCTGCCGCGGCACCCAAATCAGGCGCACTGTCAATCAGTGTGCCGTCCAAGTCGAACAGCACCGCCTGAATATCTCGGAACATGACCGGCTGATGCCTCACACGCAACGGCTTACACCGGTTTTTGGGTCGCCAGCATGTAGTTGACGCTGGTGTCTGCGTTAAGCCAGAAGCGTTTGGTGAACGGGTTGTATGACAAACCCCGGCTATGCGACACCGTCAACCCGGCGTCGCGGCAAAAGCCCGCCAGCTCGCTGGGGCGCAGCAGCTTGGCATATTCGTGGGTGCCCCGCGGCACCATGTTGAGCACGTACTCCGCGCCAAAAATCGCCATCACAAAGGATTTCGGATTGCGGTTGATGGTGGAGAAAAACACCCAGCCACCCGGCTTGACCAGCGCGGCGCATGCCCGCACGACCGACGCCGGGTCGGGCACGTGCTCCAGCATTTCCATGCAGGTCACCACATCAAATTTCTCGGGTTGCTCGGCGGCCATGGCCTCCGCACTGATTTCCCGGTACTGCACATTTTGGGTTTGTGCATCCAGCGCGTGCAACTGTGCCACCCGCAGCACCTTGGTGGACAGGTCGATACCGGTGGCGGTAGCGCCTGAGCGGGCGATGGCGTCGGTCAGGATCCCGCCACCACAGCCCACATCCAGCACATTCAAACCGTTCAGCGGGCACAAACTGTTGATCCAGCCCAGCCGCAAGGGGTTGATCTGGTGCAGTGCACGCATTTCACCTTCGGTATCCCACCAATGGAGTGCCAGTTCGGAAAACCGGGCCAATTCGGATGCATCAGCATTGAGTGTCGTGTTCATGGCTCAATTATCGGAAATTTGTGCTGAAAAAAACGCGGCCCGCGAGGGGTACCCCTAAAAAACAAAACCCACCGCGAAGGTGGGTTTGTTGGTTGGCAAGTTGGCTTATGCCTTCTTGGCGTAGGCGCTGCACCAGCCTTTGGCGGTCACTTCCTTGCCAGGGAACAGCGGGCAGCCACCTTGAGGGGCTGTCTTGCCTTGATACAAGGCGCAGCTGGCACAGGACTGGTCTTTGGTGTGCTTGGGATACTTGGTCTTATCAGCCTTGGTGGTGTCCGCGACATAACCCAAGCTCTTGGCGTTGGCATCTGTTTCAGCGACCAAAGGCGCTGCGGCCATTGCCATGCCAGAAGCCAATGCGCTGGTACCGATCACTGATTGCAGAATAAATACGCGACGATTTGTCATATGTCTGTTTCCTGAGTAGTTAATGGAACTGCCGCTGTCACACCTTGATTGCAGCTGCGAGCGGTATTGTGAGCCCTGCCGGACCGAATGTCATTGCGATCCGTCAAATATCCCATTAAATGAGTCAGGCGTGAAGAAGCGCGTGTTTTTCAAACGCTGACTTCAAGGCATTCACATCCTGCTGGCTCAAACGATTGCCAACTTGTGACACCACTTTCGCCGCACACTGGTTGGCGAGCAACGCAGCCTGTGCGTGGCTGTGGCCATGGGTGACCGCATACAAAAAAGCGCCGGCAAACATGTCCCCCGCACCATTGGTGTCAACGGCCTTGACTTTGACTGCAGGAACTTCAATCACCTTATCGCCTTCCAGCACCAGGCAGCCTTTGGCACTGCGCGTGAGGCAAACCACCCTCGCCTGCTGGCTGAGCTGGCGGCAGATCTGCGCCAGATCCGTGCTGCCGCACCACACCTGGGCCTCCTCCTCGTTGCAGAACAGGTAGTCCAACGTGCCAGTCTCCGGGCTGCCCACCATGGCGTCCAGCCCGGGTCGGCAGAAGTTGATCATGGTCATGTCGCTCAAGGTGGTGGCCAGTGCCACGCCAGCGTCCACAGCCATTTGGCGACCCTTGAGGGCGGCGTCCAGCCCGGTGGGTGAGGCAGCCAGATAACCTTCCATGTAATACACCTTGGACTTGGCGATGTCGTGCGGGTGCAAAGACGTGGCGTCAATGTCTGCCGTGGCGCCCAAAAAGGTGCTCATGCTGCGCTCCGCATCGGGGGTGACCATCACCAGGCAGACACCGGTTTGCCCTTCAGGAGCGCGTGTATGGGCGAGGTTGGTCGCCACACCGTGGCTGAGCAAATCCTGGGTGTAAAAGTCACCCAATTCATCATCCGCGACGCGGCAGGAGTAAAACGCCTTGCCACCCAACTGGGCCACCGCCACCACCGTGTTGCCCGCCGAACCACCGCCAGTGCGGTGAGCGGGCACACCATACACATGGCTGAGCAACTCGGTGCGCCGGGCAGCGTCGATCAGGGTCATGTGACGCTTTTCAACACCCGCGGCATTCAACTGCGCATCAGACACCTCGTACTGCGAGTCCACCAGCGCGTTGCCAATGGCGTAAACGTCGTAATGGCTCATGCTTACTGCTCAACAAACGCGCGTTCAACCACAAAGTCGCCCGGCTTGGTGGTGTTGCCTTCCAGGAAGCCACGGCTTTCCAGCAGGTGCTTCATGTCTTTGAGCAGCGCCGGGCTGCCGCACAACATGGCGCGGTCGTACTCGGGGTCAAACTTGGGCAGACCCAGGTCTTTTTGCAGCTTGCCGTTTTCCAGCAGCGTGGTGATACGGCCCTGGTTCTTGAAAGGTTCACGCGTCACGGTGGGGTAATACAGCATCTGCTCGGTCACCATGTCGCCCAAAAACTCGTGATCTGGCAACTCTTGGGTCAAGTAGTCGTGATACGCCAGTTCAGCCACTTCACGCACGCCGTGCACCAAAATGACTTTTTCAAATTTTTCATAGGTTTCCGGGTCACGCACGACGCTCAGGAACGGCGCCAGACCGGTGCCGGTGCCAAACAGGTACAGGTTTTTGCCGGGCAGCAGGTAGTCGATCAGCAAGGTACCGGTGGGCTTTTTACCAACCACAATCTGGTCACCCACTTTGATGTGCTGCAGCTTGGAGGTGAGCGGGCCGTCTTGCACCTTGATGCTCAGAAACTCCAGGTGGTCTTCGTAATTGGGGCTGACGATGCTGTAGGCGCGCAGCAGTGGCTTGCCGCCTTCCAGGCGCAGGCCAATCATGGTGAAGTGGCCGTTCGAGAACCGCAAAGCCTGGTCACGGGTGGTGGTGAAACTGAACAGTCGGTCTGTCCAATGGTGAACGCTTAATACGGTTTCATTCAAAAATGCACTCATGGATCGCCTTGAATTGTGGATAAAACGAAAACTTGCGAGTGTAAAAGGCCCGGCCGCTGACGACCTGACCTATATCAACTCTGCAGCAAAATTACATCATCAATTAGCTTTTAACCCTTTCGCAACAAGGGCTAAAAGCTACTATTTAAATAGCATTTAGAGCTTGGGTTCAACCCAGGCCGTCACGCTTTCAAGTGCGGCGGCAAGCTTGCCCGGCTCGGTGCCGCCGGCCATGGCCATGTCGGGCTTGCCACCGCCTTTGCCACCGACCTGGCCCGCCACAAAGTTGACCAGCTCGCCTGCTTTGACTTTGCCGGTGGTGTCGTTTGTCACGCCCACGGCAATCTGCACCTTGGCACCGTCGACCACGCCGAGCACGATCACGGCGGTTTTCAGCTTGTCTTTGAGCTTGTCCATGGTATCGCGCAAGGTCTTGACATCGGCACCCTCCAGGCGCGCCACCAGCAGCTTCACGCCCTTGATGTCTTGCGCCTGGCTCAGCAGCTCGTCGCCTTGGGCGCTGGCCAGCTTGCCTTTGAGGGCTGCCAACTCTTTGTCCAGGGTTTTGACGTGTTCCAGCACCGAACTGATGCGGTCCGTCACTTCGGCGACCGGTGCTTTCAGCAACCCGGCAGCTTGGCCCACGGTGTCTTCCAGATGCTGCAGATAGGCCAGCGCATGGGCGCCCGTGACCGCTTCGATGCGGCGCACGCCCGAGGCCACGCCACTTTCTGCCACGATCTTGAACAGGCCGATGTCGCCGGTGCGCTGCACATGCGTGCCGCCGCACAGTTCGCGGCTGCTGCCGATGTCGAGCACACGCACGGTTTCGCCGTACTTTTCACCAAACAGCATCATGGCGCCGGTTTTCTGGGCCGATTCGATGTCCATGACACGCGCCTCGGTGGCGGCGTTGCTCAAGATTTCAGCGTTGACACGGGCCTCGATCTCGCGGATTTCGGTATCGGTCACCGGCGCGTTGTGGGCAAAGTCAAAACGGGTGCGATCCGGGTTCACCAAACTGCCCTTTTGCTGCACATGGCTGCCCAGCACTTCGCGCAGCGCCTTGTGCATCAGGTGGGTGGCGGAGTGGTTGCGCATGGTGGCGGCGCGTTGGCTGGAATTGACGTGGGCCGTGACACCATCGCCCACTTTCAGGCTGCCGGTTTTCAGCAGACCGTGGTGGCCAAACACATCGGCCTTGATCTTTTGCGTGTCATTAACCTCAAACAACGCATGATCCGAAAAGATCGCGCCAGCGTCGCCCACCTGCCCGCCGCTTTCGCCGTAAAACGGCGTCGCAGCCAGCACCACCACGCCAGACTGACCTTCTTTTAGAACCTCAGACCTTGTACCGTCGATGTAAATAGCGACCACTTCAGTCGCTGTGGTCAGGTGCTCGTAACCCAGAAATTCATTGCCCGCGCCGGTATAGTCCAGCGCCTTGTCCTGCTTGAACTTGCCAGCAGCGCGGCCTTGCGCCTTTTGGTGGGCCATGGCGGCATCAAAGCCCGTCGAGTCCACGGTCACACCGCGTTCCCGGCACACGTCTGCCGACAGATCCAGCGGGAAGCCAAACGTGTCGTGCAACTTGAAGGCGACATCACCCGGCAGCAGCTTGGCGTCGCCCGCCAGCGCTTCATCCAGTATGTGCATACCAGTCGCCAGCGTCTCGTAAAAGCGCTCTTCTTCCACCCGCAGCACCTCCATGATGCGATCTGCCTGCGAGGCCAGGCTCGGGTAAGCGTCACCCATCTGCGCCACCAGGTCGGGCACCAGTTTGTGAAAGAACGGCGTTTTTTGCCCCAGCTTGTAACCGTGGCGGATGGCGCGGCGGATGATGCGGCGTTGCACGTAGCCCCTGCCCTCGTTGCTCGGCAACACACCGTCGCTCACCAGAAACGCGGTGGCGCGAATGTGGTCGGAGATCACCCGCAGCGAAGGGTTGCTCAGATCGGTCGTGTGGGTTTCACGTGCAGCCGCCTTGATCAGCGCGTCAAAAATGTCGATTTCGTAGTTGCTATGCACGTGCTGCAAGATGGCGGCCAGGCGCTCCAAGCCCATGCCGGTGTCGACACAAGGTGCGGGCAGCGGCGTGACGGCACCGGTCTCGTCCATGTTGAACTGCATGAACACGTGGTTCCAGATCTCGATGAAGCGGTCGCCGTCTTCGTCCGGGCTGCCGGGCGGGCCGCCGGGAATGTGCGCGCCGTGGTCGTAAAAGATCTCGGAGCACGGGCCACAGGGGCCGGTGTCGGCCATCATCCAGAAGTTGTCAGACTTGTAGCGGCCGCCCTTGTTGTCGCCAATGCGGATCACGCGCTCGGGCGGCAGGCCGATCTCTTGGGTCCAGATGTCATACGCCTCGTCGTCTTCGGCGTACACCGTGGCCAGCAGGCGCTCGGCGGGCAACTTGAACACTTGCGTCAGCAGTTCCCAGCCCCAGTGGATGGATTCGCGTTTGAAATAGTCGCCAAAACTCCAGTTGCCCAGCATCTCGAAAAACGTGTGGTGACGGGCGGTGTAACCCACGTTTTCCAGATCGTTGTGTTTACCACCCGCACGCAGGCAGGCCTGCACCGACGCGGCACGCACATAACTGCGTTTGTCGGTGCCCAGAAACACGTCCTTGAACTGCACCATGCCCGAGTTGGTGAACATCAGCGTGGGGTCGTTGCCGGGCACCAGCGGGCTGGATGCCACCACGGTGTGGCCTTTGGAGGCAAAAAAATCGAGGAAAGTCTTGCGGATGTCGGCGACTGTCATCGGTGCAGCAGTTGGGTTCATGGCGTGAGGGACCTGGGTTTGGATGTCGACAAGAGTTGAGACTGCGGGGAAGACGGCCCTGTTTAAAGAGGTGGCACCCGCCAGTAAAACCGTCAATTTTAGAAGAACCAGCCGCCGCCAAACGCCCGGCGCCCCTACGGCCGGGTTTTGGCCACAATGGCCCCATCCGCGGCGGGCCAAGTGTCACTGTGTCCAAGGCGGTTGCACCCTAGAATTTGCCGCAACGCCAGGGTCGGCAAGCCTCTGGCTGGCCTTTCAACTTGTTCGCGCTTAACTTCCAGGAACGATATGACCGCTGTTCAAACCACCAATGCCGCCTTGATGGCGCGTCGCCGTGCCGCCATTCCCCGTGGCGTGGGCCAAAGCCACGAAGTCTTCATTGCCCGCGGTGACAACGCCGAGGTGTGGGACGTGGAGGGCAACCGCTACATCGACTTTGCCGGTGGCATTGCGGTGCTCAACACCGGCCACTGCCGCCCCGAGATTGTTGAAGCGGTCAAAAAACAGCTGGACCTGTACACCCACACCTGCTTTCAGGTGCTGGCGTACGAGCCCTATGTGGAACTGGCCGAGCGCATCAACGCCCTGGCACCCGGCAACTTTGACAAGAAAACGCTGTTTTTGAGCACCGGGGCCGAGGCGGTTGAAAACGCCGTCAAGATTGCCCGCGCCCACACCAAACGCAGCGCGGTGATTGCCTTCACCAGCGGTTACCACGGCCGCACCCTGCTCACGCTGGGGCTGACCGGCAAGGTGGCGCCTTACAAACTGGGTTTTGGGCCCTTCCCCAACGAAATTTTCCACGCCCAGTTTCCCAACGCGCTGCATGGCGTGAGTGTGGATGACGCCATGGCCTCGATCGAGCTGATCTTCAAAAACGATGTGGAAGCCAGCCGGGTGGCGGCCATCATTGTCGAGCCGGTGCAGGGTGAAGGCGGCTTTAACGTGGCGCCGTTTGACTTCTTGCAGCGCCTGCGCGCGTTGTGTGACCAGCACGGCATCTTGCTGATTGCCGACGAAATCCAGACCGGCGCCGGGCGCACGGGCACCTGGTTTGCCATCGAGCAAAGCGGCGTGGCCCCCGACATGATCACCATGGCCAAGTCGATGGCCGGGGGCTACCCCATTTCTGCCGTGGTGGGCCGTGCCGAAGTGATGGACGCCCCCGCCGCCGGTGGCCTGGGCGGCACCTACGCGGGCAGCCCGCTGGCCTGCGCGGCGGCACTGGCCGTGCTGGATGTGTTTGACAAAGAGCAACTGTTACAACGCAGCCAGGCCATGGGCGCGCGGCTGATGACAAGTTTGCAAGCCCTGGCGGCCAAAGACCCACGCATTGCCGAGGTGCGCGGCCTGGGCGCGATGGTGGCTTTTGAGCTGTGCAAAAACGGTGACGTCCATCAGCCTGACGCCGATCTCGCCAAGCGCCTGTCCGTTGAAGCGACCCAACGCGGCCTGATCCTGCTGACCTGCGGCACCTATGGCAACGTGGTGCGCATTCTGGTGCCGCTGACCGCCAGCGACGCGATTGTGGACGAGGGCCTGGCCATCATCGAAGCCGCTCTGGCCGCCATCTGACTCGCCAGTCATTTGGCCAGGGTCTGTGCCAGGCAGACTGATGTGCTATGTTTCATATAGCTGCTACCTTTCAATTTCATGAGGGGTAGGGCCTGAATATTGATCTAAACCGAGGAGTTGTCATGTCCACCCCAGTTTCACCGCTGTCCCTGCTCAAAGACCCCAGCCTGCTCAAAACCGATGCGTTGATCAACGGCACCTGGGTTTCAGGCAGCAGCCGCTTTGCCGTGACTGACCCGGCCACCGGTGGCCATCTGGCCGACGTGGCCAACCTGGGCCCAGCAGACGCTGAAGTCGCCATCGCCGCCGCCAACGCCGCTTGGCCTGCGTGGCGGAACAAAACCGCCAAAGAACGCAGCATCATCTTGCGCAAGTGGTTTGACCTGATCATGGCCAATCAGGATGACCTGGGCCGCATCATGACGGCCGAACAAGGCAAACCGCTGCCCGAAGCCAAGGGCGAAGTCGCCTACGGCGCCAGCTTTGTCGAGTGGTTTGCCGAAGAAGCCAAACGCGTCAACGGCGAAACCCTGCCGCAGTTTGACAACAACCGCCGTCTGCTGGTGCTGCGCCAGCCGATTGGCGTGTGCGCCGCCATCACGCCATGGAACTTTCCGATTGCCATGATCACCCGCAAGGTCGCGCCCGCGCTGGCTGCGGGTTGCCCGGTGATCATCAAACCCGCTGAACTCACCCCGCTCACTGCGCTGGCCGCCGCCGAACTGGCGATTCGCGCTGGTATTCCCGCCGGTGTGCTGAACATGCTGACGGCGGATGCTGACAACTCGATCGCCATTGGCAAGGTACTGTGCGCCAGCGATGTGGTGCGCCACATCAGCTTCACCGGCAGTACCGAGGTCGGCCGCATCCTGATGGCGCAGTCGGCCCCCACGGTGAAAAAACTGAGCCTGGAGCTGGGTGGCAACGCGCCCTTCATCGTGTTCGACGATGCCGACATCGACAGCGCGGTCGAAGGTGCCTTTGCCTCAAAGTATCGCAACGCCGGACAAACCTGCGTGTGCAGCAACCGGTTTTACGTGCAGGATGGCGTGTACGAAGAATTTGTCACCAAGTTTGCCGCCAAGGTCAGCACCGCCAAGGTGGGCAACGGGTTTGAGGCCGACGTCAACCAGGGGCCATTGATTGAAGAGGCCGCCATTCAAAAAGTAGAGCGCCATGTGCAAGATGCCATTGGTCTCGGAGCTCGTTTGTTATGCGGTGGTCAGCGTCTGACCGGCATCGGCAGCGGTCAGTTTTATGCGCCGACTGTCGTGGCCGACGCCACCGCCGACATGCTGTGCGCCCGGGAAGAAACCTTTGGCCCGTTTGCGCCCGTGTTCCGATTCAGCACCGAGCAGGAGGCCATCGACGCCGCCAATGCCACCGAGTTTGGCCTGGCCAGCTACTTCTACAGCCGCGACATCGGCCGCATCTGGCGCGTGAGCGAGGCGCTGGAATATGGCATGGTGGGCGTCAACGTCGGCATCCTGGCCACCGAGCACGTGCCCTTTGGCGGTGTCAAACAAAGTGGCCTCGGCCGCGAAGGATCGCACCATGGCATGGATGACTATGTCGAAATCAAATACGTCTGCATGGGCGACATTCTGAAATAGCCCGGATGACGCCGATAGCGATGGGCGCAAAGCAACTTGTTGCTGGGCTTTGGCTTGCACGTAAACCCTGATAAGACCACACCAAGATTTCAAGCAAAATAAAACCGTTCAGTCACATCAAGTCTGAAGCGTTTGATTTATCTACCGGTCGGATCATTTTGTTTACAGCCATTCTTTGGAGGTGTCCATGCACGCTGATCTGAAAGACTTTGTTACCCAATACCTGTCGATCGTTGGCGCCACGGTGATGGTGGTAGGTTTTGTGGCCTTTGTGGTGACGGCCCCCGATGACAATCGCAGCAGTCCATCGACCGCAGTACCGCTGAGCGCGCCAGGTCAGCCCCCGAGCGTGGGCTCCTGAGGATTTGAACTGGCGCAAATACAGCATTGAGCACTCACCAAGCTTGGGTTCGCTTGTCAGTAAAATGTCGGGTTGACCGGTCTCCGACTGGCAGGCTATGCCCCATCACCCCACTCCACAGGACCCCTCATGTCACTTTTCTCCGCTGTCGAAATGGCACCCCGCGACCCGATTCTGGGTCTGAACGAGCAGTACAACGCCGACACCAACCCCGCCAAGGTTAATTTGGGCGTGGGCGTTTACTTTGACGACAACGGCAAACTGCCGCTGCTGCAATGTGTGCAGGCGTTTGAAAAAACCATGATGGACAAACCCGCGGCGCGGGGTTACCTGCCCATCGACGGCATCGCCGCTTACGACAACGCTGTCAAGAGCCTTGTGTTTGGCGCTGACAGCGAGCCGGTCAAGAGCGGCCGCGTGGCCACCATACAAGCACTCGGCGGCACCGGTGGCCTGAAAGTGGGTGCGGATTTCATCAAGCGGATCAGCCCCAACGCCAAGGTTTTGATCTCTGACCCGAGCTGGGAAAACCACCGCGCGCTGTTCACCAATGCCGGTTTCACGGTGGAGAGCTACCGCTATTACGACGCCACCACCCGTGGCCTGGACTTCGACGGCATGCTGGCGGACCTGAATGCCGCACCCACCGGCACGGTGGTGGTGTTGCACGCGTGCTGCCACAACCCGACCGGCTACGACATCACGCCCGCCCAGTGGGACGAGGTGGTTGCCGTCGTCAAGTCGAAGGCGCTGACACCGTTCCTGGACTTGGCGTACCAGGGCTTTGGTTATGGCATTGCCGAGGACGGCGCCGTGATCGGCAAGTTTGTGGATGCCGGGCTGGATTTCTTCGTCTCGACGTCGTTCAGCAAAAGCTTCAGCCTGTACGGCGAGCGTGTGGGTGCCCTGAGTGTGTTGTGCGCCAGCAAGGAAGAAGCTGCCCGCGTGCTGAGCCAATTGAAAATTGTGATCCGCACCAACTACAGCAACCCGCCCACCCATGGCGGCGCCATCGTGGCCGGCGTGCTGAACAACCCCGAGTTGCGCACCCTGTGGGAAAGCGAGCTGGGTGAAATGCGCGTGCGCATCAAGGCCATGCGCCAAAAGCTGGTTGACGGCCTGAAGGCCGCGGGGGTCCAACAGGACATGAGTTTCATCACCCGGCAGATCGGCATGTTCAGCTACTCGGGCTTGTCCAAAGACCAGATGGTGCGCCTGCGCGACGAGTTTGGCGTGTATGGCACCGACACCGGCCGCATGTGTGTGGCGGCGCTCAACAGCAAAAACATTGACTACGTTTGCGCCAGCATCGCCAAAGTGATCTGATCTTTTACACAAGTTCCACCAAATAGCTGTCCAACCCTTATGCAGTAAGGGCCGGCAGCTATTTTTTTACACCTGATAGTCGACGAGGTCAGCATCAAAACGCTCAACATTCTGGGTGCGGGTCGGGTCGGCCAGACGCTGGGGCGGCTGTTTCACGAGGCGGGTGTGTTCAGCATCCAGGCGGTGGTGGCGCGCTCTGACGCCAGCGCGCGGGCCGCGGCGGCCTTCATCGGGGCCGGTCTGCCTGGCACTGCCGCGCCGCAGCACCCCAAGCTGCCAGACGCCGATGTGTGGATGCTGTCGGTGCCCGACAGTCAACTGGCAGCGCTGGCCGCCAGTTTGGCCGCCCATGCCATCGCGGGCCAGCGTCATCCTTTGGCGTTCCATTGCAGCGGCGCCTTGGGCTCTGACGCGCTGGGGCCGCTACGCGACGCGGGCTGGCAGGTGGCCAGCGCGCACCCACTGCTGAGTTTTGCCAGCCCGGCGTTGGCCGCAGGGCAATTTGCCGGCACGCCCTGCGCGCTCGAAGGTGATACCGCAGCCTTGTCGGAACTGGGCGCCGCTTTCAGCCGCATCGGTGGCCGGTGCTTCACCCTGGCCGCGCAAGACAAACTGCTCTACCACGCCGGTGCGGTGTTTGCCACCAACTTTTTGCCGGTGCTGCAAGACCTGGCCGAGCGTTTGTGGCAGCGCAGCGGCATGCCCGAAGATCTGGCGCAGCAGCTGCGCACCACCTTGCTGCACAACGCGGTGAACAACATCGTGGCGCTGGGCCCGCAGGCTGCGCTCACCGGCCCGGCAGCACGGGGCGACGTGGCCCTGGTGGCCCGTCAGGCGCAGGCCGTTGCCCACTGGTGCCCTGAGGCCGGTGCTGCCTACGCCGCCTTGAGCCAACTTGCCAGCGCGCTGGCGCACCCGCAGCCTGCCGCCAGCGCTCAAAGGTTGCCCACCCATGGATGACCAGCATGGATGGCCCCGGATCAAGCGCGTGGTAGGCGCCTCGGGTCCGCCATGACTAACGGGACGCTGGTTTTCTTTGTCATGCCAGCGTAACAACTGATGTTTTTTTCGCCCACTCCTGCTATATTGCACTGCAACATTTCTTCCATCCAAAGGCTCTCCCGTGCTCTATAAATTTTATGAAACCCAGCGCTCGCTGATGGAGCCGCTGACCGATTTGGCCGCCTCGGCTGCCAAGCTGTATGCCAACCCACAGTCCATTTGGGGCCAGCACCCGTTGTCACAGCGTATTTCGGCGGGTTATGACCTGCTGCACCGCCTGGGTAAAGACTATGAAAAGCCGGAGTTCGGCCTGCGCACCGCCGATGTGGACGGGGTGGATGTGGCCATCCATGAACGGGTGGAGCTGAAAAAGCCCTTTTGCGAGCTGCGCCGCTTCAAGCGTTACACCGACGACCAGGCCACGCTGTCCAAGCTGAAAGACCAGCCCGCCGTGCTGATCGTGGCGCCCCTCTCGGGCCACTACGCCACGTTGTTGCGCGACACCGTGCGCACCATGCTCAAGGACCACAAGGTCTACATCACCGACTGGACCAATGCCCGCCTGGTGCCCTTGAGTGAAGGCGACTTCCACCTGGATGACTACGTCAACTATGTGCAGGAATTCATCCGCCATGTGCAAAAGCTCTATGGCAACTGCCATGTGATGAGTGTTTGCCAACCCACCGTGCCGGTGCTGGCGGCCGTGTCGCTGATGGCCAGCCGGGGCGAGTTGACCCCGTTGAGCATGGTGATGATGGGCGGCCCGATTGACGCCCGCAAGTCACCCACCAAAGTCAACAACTTGGCCATGAACAAGAAACTGGACTGGTTTGAGCGCCACGTGATCTACCGCGTGCCCACACGTTTCCCCGGTGCCGGGCGCAAGGTGTACCCGGGTTTTTTGCAGCACTCAGGCTTTGTCGCCATGAACCCGAGCAACCACGCCCGTAGCCATTACGACTATTTCCAGGACCTGATCAAGGGTGACCGCTCCAGCGCCCAAAGCCACCGCCAGTTTTACGACGAATACAACGCCGTGCTGGACATGGATGCCAACTACTACTTGCAAACCATCCAGACCGTGTTCCAGGACTTCAAGCTGGTCAACGGCACCTGGGACGTGCGCGGTGTGGACGGCCAGATTGAGCATGTGAACCCCAACGACATCAAGACCACTGCGCTGTTGAGCGTGGAAGGTGAGCTGGACGACATTTCCGGCTCGGGCCAGACCGAGGCGGTACACAGCATCTGTGGCGGCGTCCCCAAAACCATGCAGGCGCATTTTGAGGTGGAAGGTGCCGGCCACTACGGCATTTTTGCCGGGCGCCGCTGGCGCGAGATGGTGTACCCGAAGGTGAAGGCGTTCATCCTGCGTTACCAGCCGCAGTCCGTGGCGAGCACACCGGCCCCGCTGCCCAGCCCAGCTTCGGCCAAACCGGCTCCCCGCAAAAAGGCCGCGCTGCGCACCACATGACCGGTCTGGCCGAGCGACTGCTGGCGGCGCTGCCGCACACGCAATGCACCCGCTGCGGTTACCCAGACTGCGCTGCCTACGCGCACGCCATCACACAAGGTGACGCCGACATCAACCAGTGCCCGCCCGGTGGCGCGGAAGGTGTCAGGCGGCTGGCAGCCCTCACGGGCCAAAGCGTGAAGCCGCTCAACCCGGACAACGGTCTGGAGGCGCCGCGCAGCATGATGTGGATCGACGAGGACTGGTGTATTGGTTGCACGCTCTGCATCAAGGCCTGCCCGGTGGACGCCATCGTGGGCGCCAACAAGCTGATGCACACGGTGTTGGAGACCTACTGCACCGGCTGCGCCTTGTGTTTGCCGGTGTGCCCGGTGGACTGTATCCAAGTGGAAAACGCAACCGGCACCGCCACCGGCTGGGCCGCCTGGTCAGCCGCCGCTGCCGACCAAGCCCGTGATCGTTATGCTTTTCATAACAACCGGGTCCAACGGAACGAACAGGAAAACAACACCAAACTGGAGACCAAGGCACCGGTCGAACCGGCTGACCTGGCCCATCACACCCAACACACCGATGCCGGTGTGCTGGACAAAAAGCGCGCCGTGATTGAAGCCGCGTTGGCCCGCGCCCGGGCCAAACGCACCCACCAAGCCGCAGACATGGACGCCGGGCTTAACCCGGCATCCCTGCCTTAACCCGCCAGCTTGGCAAACGCCTCGATCACTTCCGGGGGCGCCTGCACCATCTCGATCAGCACACCTTCACCGCTGATCGGGAACTCTTCATTGCCCTTGGGGTGCAAAAAGCAGATGTCAAACCCGGCCGCGCCCTTGCGGATGCCACCGGGTGCAAACCGCACACCTTGGGCAGTGAGCCATTCCACGGCCTTGGGCAGGTCGTCGATCCAGATGCCCACGTGGTTCAGCGGCGTGGCGTGCACCGCGGGCTTTTTATCGATGTCCACCGGTTGCATCAGGTCCACCTCGACCTTGAACGGGCCCTTGCCCATGGCGCAAATGTCTTCGTCGACGTTTTCACGCTCGCTTTTGAAGGTGCCGGTCAGCTCCAGCCCGAGCATGTCCACCCACAGTGTTTGCAGGCGCTGCTTGCTGGTGGCGCCAATGGCGATCTGCTGGATGCCCAGCACTTTGAAGGGGCGAAGGGTGTCGCTCATGGTGACCTCTTTCCAAATGACGTGATATCAAAGTTAGAGCTGCCAGCCCTGGATGGATAACGGCTGGCAACCTGGCTTCTTTTA
Organism: Rhodoferax sp. U2-2l; assembly: GCF_020594515.1. Classification (GTDB taxonomy): domain Bacteria; phylum Pseudomonadota; class Gammaproteobacteria; order Burkholderiales; family Burkholderiaceae_C; genus Rhodoferax. The sequence goes on along the minus strand of NZ_JAJCTH010000021.1, from coordinate 13,425 downwards.
AACAAACTCGACAATGGGCTGGTCCACCGCCAGGCTTTCACCCTTGTTGGCCAGCACTTTGCCCACCACGCCATCGGCCGTGGCGAACAGCACATTTTCCATCTTCATGGCTTCGATCACCGCCACACGTTCACCCGCCACCACTTTTTGGCCGGGCTGCACCGCCACCTCGACCAACAGGCCCGGCATCGGTGACAACACATAACGGCTCATGTCCGGCGGGGCTTTGTAAGGCATCAGCGCGTGCAGTTCGGCAGCGCGCGGCAGCAGCACCATCATGTCCAGCTGGGTGCCGTTGTGGATGACGCGAATGGCCAGTGGTTTTTTCGGTGTGCCACGCTCCACTTGGGCGGTGAAATGCTCACCGTTGCAGGTGCCCACCATGCGCACCTGGCCAAACTTGGTTTCACTGTGAATTTCGTAGCTGTTGTCGCCCACAATCATGCGGCCCGAGCGGGTTTTGTCGTTGAACTCGGCAAAGTGCACGGGGTAGGAGGTGCCGTTGCCTTGCTGGCCGATCGTCACCGCTACAAAGTCGTTGCCAATACGCAGTTCGTGGCCTTCGAGCTGACCACTGATGGCTTTGGAGCGGCTCAGGTAACGGCGGTTGACAAACGCGGCCAGCGCCACCAGAAACTCCACATCGGTGTGCGGCACGTCTTCGGCGCGGAAACCTTTGCCGTAGTTTTCAGCGATGAAGCCCGTGTTGAAATCACCAGCGACAAATTTCGGGTGCGCCAGCAGCGCGGCCTGGAACGGGATGTTGCTCGACACGCCGCGGATCACAAAGCCATTGAGCGCTTCACGCATCTTGGCAATGGCTTCCAGGCGGTCTTTGCCATGCACGATGAGCTTGGCGATCATCGAGTCGTAATACATCGGGATTTCGCCGCCGTCCTGCACACCGGTGTCCACCCGCACGCCGTGCCACTTCGACACGTCAGAGGCAAACATGGTTTCTTGCGGTGGCTGGAACTTGACCAGGCGGCCGGTGGAGGGCAAAAAGTTGCGGAACGGGTCTTCCGCGTTGATGCGGCACTCCATGGCCCAGCCGTCGCGCTTGACGTCGGCTTGGGTCAAGGGCAGCGGCTCGCCCGCGGCCACGCGGATCATCAGCTCCACCAGGTCCAGCCCGGTGATGCACTCGGTCACCGGGTGCTCCACCTGCAGACGGGTGTTCATCTCCAGGAAGTAGAACGACTGGTCTTTGCCCACAACAAATTCGACCGTGCCGGCGCTCTGGTACTTGACCGCCTTGGCCAGTGCCACGGCCTGCTCACCCATGGCTTTGCGGGTGGCATCAGAAATGAAGGGGCTGGGCGCCTCTTCAATCACCTTCTGGTGACGGCGCTGGATGGAGCATTCACGCTCGTTGAGGTACACCACATTGCCCTGGCTGTCGCCAATCAACTGGATTTCGATGTGGCGGGGTTCTTCGACAAATTTTTCGATGAACACGCGGTCGTCACCAAAGCTGTTGCGTGCTTCGTTCTTGCAGCTGGTGAAGCCTTCAAACGCTTCCTTGTCGTTGAACGCCACCCGCAGCCCCTTGCCACCGCCACCGGCGCTGGCCTTGATCATGACCGGGTAACCAATGCTTTTGGCGATTTCGACCGCTTGCTCGGCGGTGTCGATGGCGTCGTTCACGCCGGGGATGCAGTTCACACCGGCGAGGCCCGCGAGTTTTTTGGACTCGATCTTGTCACCCATGGCAGCAATCGAGTGGTGTTTGGGGCCGATGAAAACAATGCCCTCTTCTTCAATACGTTTGGCAAAAGCGGCGTTTTCGCTCAGAAAGCCGTAGCCCGGGTGCACGGCCTGTGCCCCCGTCTGTTTGCAGGCGGCAATGATCTTGTCGACCACCAGGTAGCTGTCGCGGCTGGGTGCCGGGCCAATCAGCACCGACTCGTCGGCCAATTCAACATGGCGCGCGTCGCGGTCAGCTTCAGAATAAACAGCCACCGTCTTGATGCCCATCTTGCGGGCAGTGAGGATGACGCGGCAGGCGATTTCACCGCGGTTGGCGATCAGAATTTTGGTAAACATGGTTTTCCTAGCGATTTTCAGTCTGCAAATATGATTTTTGGTCAGCAAATATGGGTATCAGGTACGGCGGCCTGCGGACCCCACGCTCGAATACCTGCTGCCCAGCAGGCGTGGGCTGTCTGGGCGTTTTGCGCAGGTCAAGGAGGAGCGCGCAGCGCGGGGGACACGGAGCAAAGCGCCCGGACAGCCCGCGCCAGCGAAATCAAAGCGATTCGGCGTGCACATCACAAAAATTACAGCGGAATATTGCCGTGTTTGCGCCAAGGGTTCTCGATTTTTTTCTCGCGCAGCATGACCAGACTGCGGCAAATGCGCTTGCGGGTTTCGTGCGGCTGGATCACGTCGTCAATGAAGCCGCGGGCACCCGCCACAAACGGGTTGGCAAAGCGTTTTTTGTATTCGGCCTCTCTGGCGGCCAGCTTTTCTGGGTCGCCCTTGTCTTCGCGGAAGATGATTTCCACCGCGCCCTTGGCACCCATCACCGCAATTTCAGCATTGGGCCAGGCCAAATTGACGTCGCCACGCAGGTGTTTGGAGCTCATCACGTCATACGCACCGCCGTAAGCCTTGCGGGTGATGAGGGTGATCTTGGGTACGGTGCACTCGGCGTAGGCATACAGCAGCTTGGCGCCGTGTTTGATGATGCCGCCGTACTCTTGCGCGGTGCCGGGCATGAAGCCGGGCACGTCCACAAAAGTGATCACCGGGATGTTGAAGGCGTCGCAGAAACGCACAAAACGCGCCGCCTTGATGGCACTCTTGATGTCCAGGCAACCGGCCAGCACCAGCGGCTGGTTGGCCACAAAACCGACCGTCTGACCTTCCATGCGGCCAAAACCGATGATGATGTTTTTGGCGTATTCGGGCTGCAGCTCAAAGAAATCGCCGTCATCCACCGTCTTGGTGATCAGCTCTTTCATGTCGTAGGCCTTGTTGGGGTTGTCAGGCACCAGCGTGTCCAGACTGAAGTCTTGCCGGTCAGCCGGGTCGCCGCTCTTACGCACCGGCGGCTTCTCGCGGTTGTTGAGCGGTAGGTAGTTGTACAGGCGGCGCAACATCAGCAGCGCTTCCACATCGTTCTCGAAAGCCATGTCGGCCACGCCGCTCTTGGTGGAGTGGCTGATGGCGCCGCCCAGCTCTTCCGCGGTCACGTCTTCGTGCGTGACGGTTTTGACCACTTCGGGGCCGGTCACAAACATGTAGCTCGAATCTTTCACCATGAAGATGAAATCGGTCATGGCCGGGGAATACACCGCACCACCCGCGCACGGGCCCATGATCATGCTGATTTGCGGAATCACGCCGCTGGCCATCACATTGCGCTGGAACACATCGGCATAACCGCCCAGGGACGCCACACCCTCCTGAATGCGCGCGCCACCCGAGTCGTTCAAACCGATGACAGGCGCACCCACCTTCATCGCCTGGTCCATGATCTTGCAAATTTTTTCAGCGTGGGCCTCCGACAACGCGCCGCCAAACACGGTGAAGTCCTGACTGAACACAAACACCAGGCGCCCGCTGATCATGCCGTAACCAGTGACCACACCGTCACCGGGAATCTTGTTGTCTTCCATCCCGAAGTCGATACAACGGTGCTCGACAAACATGTCCCATTCTTCGAACGTGCCTTCATCGAGCAGCATCTCGATGCGCTCGCGGGCGGTGAGCTTGCCCTTTTTGTGCTGGGCATCGATACGCTTTTGGCCGCCACCAAGGCGGGCGAGTTCGCGCTTTTTGTCAAGAAGTTGAATGATGTCGTGCATGGTTGAAGTCTCGGAGGTCAGGAAAAGTCAAGGAAAACAATGATTTTGAAAGCTGCCGGTCGTCACAGCCCCTGGGCTGCCAGCATGTTGCGCGCCGCTGTCGAGGCCGCCATGCGGCCCTCAAGCACCTCTTGCGTGAGCTTGGGCAACAGCGCTTGAACCGCCGGATGCTGCCTGAACGCTTGTTTCAGACCCGCGTCAATACGCTCCCACATCCAGGCCAGCGCTTGGCTTTGCCGGCGGGCGCCCTGCTTGCCGTTGGCCAGTTGCAAGGTTTGGAAGTCATGCACCTTGGTCCAGAACGCCGCCACGCCAGTGCCCTGCAAGGCGCTGAGCTGGATCACCTGGGGGTGCCAGACGGCTTCGTTGTGGTGAGCGTTGTCGGGGTTGCCATGCAGGCCGAGCAGGCGCAGGCTGGAGGTGATCTGCGCCTGCGCGCGGGTGGCGGCGTTGGCATCCAGATCCGCCTTGTTGATGACCACCAGGTCGGCGAGTTCCATCACACCTTTTTTGATGGCCTGCAGATCGTCACCCGCGTTGGGCAATTGCAGCAGCACAAACATATCGGTCATGTTGGCCACGGTGGTCTCGGATTGCCCGACGCCCACGGTTTCCACAATCACCACGTCGTAACCGGCAGCCTCGCAGACCAGCATGGCTTCGCGGGTTTTTTCGGCCACACCACCCAGCGTGCCGCTGCTGGGACTGGGTCGGATGTAGGCTTGCGGGTGGACGGACAGGTGTTCCATGCGGGTCTTGTCACCCAGAATCGAGCCGCCCGAGACGCTGCTGGACGGGTCCACCGCCAGCACCGCCACCCGGTGGCCCTGGCTGATTAGGTACAAACCCAGCGCTTCGATGAAGGTGGATTTACCCACCCCCGGCACACCGCTGATGCCCAGCCGAAACGATTGGCCGGTGTGCGGCAGCAGGGCCGTCAGCAACGCATCGGCCTGTGCCCGGTGGTCACTGCGGGTGGACTCCAGCAGGGTGATGGCCTTGGCCATGGCACGGCGCTGGCGTGGTGCCTCACCCTGCAGAATGTCCTGCAGCCAGGCGTTTGAAGGGACAAGTGACGGTCTTACCGGGTCCGGTCGATGGGTCTCAAGCATCTTGAAGGCGGGGATGTGGGTCAGTACCGGCCGCTTTAGCCCAAGGCCTTTTTGATTTGCTCGAGCACGTCCTTGGCGCTGGCCGGAATCGGTGTGCCCGGGCCGTAGATGCCCTTGACACCCGCTTCATACAACACGTCATAGTCCTGACGCGGGATCACGCCGCCAACAAACACCACGATGTCATCCGCACCCTGCTTTTTCAGCTCGGCAATGATGGCGGGCACCAGCGTCTTGTGACCAGCAGCCAGCGTCGAAACACCAACCGCGTGCACATCGTTTTCGATGGCCTGGCGGGCACATTCTTCGGGCGTCTGAAACAGGGGGCCAATGTCCACGTCAAAGCCGAGGTCGGCAAACGCGGTGGAGACCACCTTGGCACCCCGGTCATGGCCATCCTGACCCAGTTTGGCAATCATCACCCGCGGGCGGCGACCTTGGGCGGTGGCGAAGTCAGCGATTTCGGCTTTGAGTTTGTCCCAACCTTCGGCGCTGTCATAAGCGGCTGCGTACACACCGGTCACCTTTTGTGTATCGGCGCGGTGGCGCCCGAACGATTTTTCCATGGCGTCGCTGACCTCCCCCACGGTGGCGCGGGCGCGCATGGCGTTGATGGTCAGCTCCAGCAGGTTACCCTGGCCGCTGGCTGCGGCGCTCTCGATCGCTGCCAGCGCTTGCTGCACATGTGCGGCATCACGTCTTTGCTTGATGGCGTTGAGCCGGGCGATTTGTGAATCACGCACCGCCACGTTGTCAATGTCGCGCGCTTCAATGGCGTCTTCGGTCTTGAGCTTGTATTTGTTGACGCCAACGATGACGTCTTTGCCACTGTCGATGCGCGCTTGTTTTTGCGCAGCCGCGGCTTCGATCTTGAGCTTGGCCCAGCCCGAATCCACGGCCTTGGTCATGCCACCCATCGCTTCAACTTCTTCGATGATGGCCCAGGCGGCGTCCGCCATGTCTTGCGTGAGCTTTTCCATCATGTAGCTGCCCGCCCAGGGGTCGATCACGCTGGTGATGTGGGTTTCTTCCTGGATGATCAGTTGGGTGTTGCGCGCAATCCGGCTGGAAAACTCGGTCGGCAAGGCGATGGCTTCGTCAAACGAGTTGGTGTGCAGGCTTTGTGTGCCGCCAAACACCGCAGCCATGGCCTCGATGGTGGTGCGCACCACATTGTTGTAGGGGTCTTGTTCGGTCAAGCTCCAGCCGCTGGTCTGGCTGTGGGTGCGCAGCATCAGGCTCTTGGGTTTTTTGGCATCGAAGCCCTTCATGATGCGACACCACAACAGGCGCGCCGCACGCATCTTGGCCACCTCCAGGTAGAAGTTCATACCCACCGCCCAGAAGAAGCTCAGGCGGCCGGCAAAATCGTCCACGTCCATGCCCTTGGCAATGGCGGTTTTGACGTATTCCTTGCCGTCCGCCAGGGTGAAGGCGAGTTCCAGCGCCTGATTCGCGCCAGCCTCCTGCATGTGGTAACCGCTGATGCTGATCGAGTTGAACTTCGGCATGTTTTTGGCCGTGTACTCGATGATGTCGCCAATGATTTTCATCGACGGCTCGGGCGGGTAGATGTAGGTGTTGCGCACCATGAACTCTTTCAGAATGTCGTTCTGAATCGTTCCGCTCAACTTGTCCTGACTCACGCCCTGCTCTTCCGCCGCCACCACATAACCCGCCAACACCGGCAACACCGCGCCGTTCATGGTCATGGACACGCTCACCTTGTCCAACGGTATCTCGTTGAACAAAATCTTCATGTCTTCCACTGAATCGATGGCCACGCCGGCCTTGCCGACATCGCCGGTCACGCGTGGGTGATCGGAGTCGTAACCGCGGTGGGTGGCCAGATCGAACGCCACACTGACACCCTGACCGCCAGCAGCCAAGGCCTTGCGGTAAAAAGCATTCGATTCTTCAGCGGTGGAAAAACCTGCGTACTGACGAATAGTCCAAGGGCGCACTGCGTACATCGTGGCTTGCGGACCCCGCACATAAGGCTCAAAGCCAGGCAAGGTGTTGCTATAGGGCAGCGCTTGGGTGTCTTCCGCGGTGTACAACGGCTTGACGCTGATGCCATCAGGCGTGACCCAGTTCAGTGCATCCACATCGCCATGGGGTGCTGACTTGGCGGCGGCCTTGGCCCAGGCCTGGAGGTCAGCGGTTTGGAATTCGGGGGCTTTTTGTGTCATTTCAGGAGACTCCAATCGGAGGTTCAAACAGTACCCCGACACCACAAAACCTGCAATGGCGGGGTGGGATACAGCCTATGGAGTTTACGTTATTTATAATTATTGATACAAAAAATTCCGCCCACCTTACAATTTCAGCGATGGCCGCACACTCCTTAGCTCCCCGGGCACTTTATGAAGAAGTGGCTGAATTATTGCGGCAACGTATTTTCAGTCATGAGCTGGAACCCGGCAGTTGGATTGACGAGCTCAAAATTGCCGAGGCTTACGGCATCAGCCGCACGCCGCTGCGTGAAGCCTTGAAAGTGTTGGCTGCGGAAGGCTTGGTCACCATGAAGGTTCGCCGTGGCGCCTATGTGACCGAAGTATCGGACCGCGACCTGAAAGACGTTTACCACCTGCTCGGCCTGCTCGAATCCGACGCCGCCGCCGTGGTGGCGCAAAGCGCAACAGACGCCCAACTGCAAAAATTGCAAGTCTTGCATGATGCACTGGAACAGTCAGCGCAGCCCGAGCATGTCAATCTCGAGCAGTTTTTCATTGCCAACGAGCAGTTTCATATGCTGCTGCTGGACATTGCCGACAACCGCTGGCGCAACCAGATGGTGGCCGACTTGCGCAAGGTGATGAAACTCAATCGACACAACTCGTTATTGAAGTCTGGCCGCGTGGCAGAGTCACTGAACGAACACCGAGCTTTGATGGCAGCTTTGCAGGCGCGGGACGCCGATGAATGCCGCCAACGCATGATGGCGCATTTCAAAAACGGCTTGGAAGCCGCAAACTGATGTGTTGGAAATGGCGAGGGCAACTGCGTTGATGGCCTGCCCGGAGGGGATCGAACCCCCGACCCACAGCTTAGAAGGCTGTTGCTCTATCCAACTGAGCTACGGGCAGAGATCACGAGAATTGAATGGTCGGGGCGAAAGGATTCGAACCTTCGACCCTCTGGTCCCAAACCAGATGCGCTACCAGGCTGCGCTACGCCCCGACTTCACTATTGTAATGTGTCGCGGCCTGGTTTTTCCCTCAATGACCCCTGACACGAAACATCTCTTTTTGTTTGCGCCAATTTATTACCGCTCGCACGCGGCCTGTGGACCTGCCACCCGATGAGTATTGATCACCCGACGTTGCCATGGCTGGAGCCAGGCGATCCGTTCCCCAGTGTCGATCTCACTTGGGGAAGCCACTCTGATGCGCCCGGCTTGTTGTGCGCCGGTGGCGATTTGTCCGTCGCCACGCTACGGCGCGCCTACGGATCGGGTATCTTTCCATGGTTCAGCCAGGGTCAACCTGTGTTGTGGTGGAGCCCCGCGCCAAGAATGGTGCTGGATGTGGCTGACTTCAAATTGCATCCTTCGCTGAAAAAGCGGATCAGGCAATTTGCCCGATCATCCACCGCCGAAATCAGGGTCGACTCGGCGTTTGATGCGGTTATCCAAGCTTGTGCAGCCAGTGATCGATCTGGTCAGTCGGGTACATGGATCGTGCCAGCCATGGTGCAGGCCTACATCCGCCTGCATCAGGCCGGGTTGGCACACAGTGTCGAGACCTGGGTGGACGGCGAACTGGTGGGCGGCTTGTATTTTGTCGCCTTGGGGCGCGCCGTTTTTGGCGAGTCGATGTTTCACCGCGCGACCGATGCCTCAAAAATTGCACTGGCAGCACTTGTGGCCATGTGCCGCAGCTTGGGTGTGCAGCATATCGACTGTCAACAAAATACACCCCATCTGGCCTCGATGGGTGCCGCAGAAATTCCAAGATCGGTCTTTGTTGACCGTGTGGCGCGTGCACAGTCCATGCCATCGCCGGTGTGGCGATTCTCGCCCGTATACTGGACCGGTCTTCTGGCTTCCACCTCTGCCACAACGTGAACCATTCACAGCGATTTGTCACAGACATTCAGTACTACACGACCGCAGCCTACCCTTGCAGTTACCTGAATGGGCAAATGGCCCGATCACAGGTGGCTGCGCCCAGTGAAGCTATCGACGCCGTGAACTATGACGTACTGATCCGGCATGGCTTCAGACGCAGTGGTTCCTTTGTCTATCGCCCCCAGTGTGACAGTTGCAGCGCCTGCCTGTCCATTCGACTGCCAGTGGCAAACTTCCAGCCCAATCGAAGCCAGAAACGCGCCTGGAAGCAGCACGCCTCGCTGGTGTGCCGTGTGATCGAACCCACTTTTTCCAGCGAACACTACGATCTTTACAAACGCTATCAAAAGTCCCGCCATCCCGGTGGCGGCATGGACATTGATGACGAAACCCAGTACACAGACTTTCTGGTGCGCAGCAAAGTGCGCTCTTGGATGGTGGAGTTTCGTGAGCCATCCACCCAGCAACAACCCGGAGAGCTGAAGATGGTGTCCATCATCGACCAACTGCACGATGGCTTGTCAGCGGTCTACACCTTTTACACACCGGAACCGGGTCAGAATCTGGGCACCTTCAATGTGCTTTGGCAAATCCAACAAGCGCAGGCCATGAACTTGCGCTATCTGTATCTGGGTTACTGGATTGAAGGTTGTCAAAAAATGGCCTACAAATCCCACTTCAAACCGTATGAACTCATGTTGAACGGCACCTGGCAACCCATGCCCAGAATTTCATAAGGTAAAATCTGCCGATAATTTGTTGGGGGTTGTATGCGAGAGGCAGATCCGGGAGTTGTTTCATTACCTACCGTTCAGGTTATTGAACGGATGTTCACATTGATTGATATTTTGGCGTCGCGCGAAGAGGCCATGTCACTCAAGGAGATCAGCGAAAAGGCGGGGTTACACGCATCAACTGCCCATCGCATCCTCAACGATCTCGCCACCGGGCGTTTTGTCGATCGTCCCCAAGCTGGCAATTACCGCTTAGGCATGCGATTGCTGGAACTGGGCAATCTGGTCAAGAACCGGCTCAACGTGCGTGATGCGGCGCTGGAACCCATGCGCGAGTTGCATCGCATCACACAACAACCCGTCAATTTGAGCATGCGCCAAGGCGACGAAATCGTGTATGTCGAGCGCGCCTACAGCGAGCGTTCCGGCATGCAGGTCATACGGGCGATTGGTGGCCGGGCGCCCTTGCACCTGACATCCGTGGGCAAGCTCTTTCTGGCATCGGATGACCCACAAAAAATCCGCGCCTACGCCACCCGAACCGGTCTGGCGGGCCACACCAAAAACAGTTTGACGCAATTGTCGACACTTGAAAAGGAATTGAGCAAGGTCCGCCGGGAAACCTACGCCACTGACAACGAAGAGCTTGAGCTGGGTGTGCGATGCATGGCCGCGGGCATCTTTGACGATCAGAAAAAATTGGTCGCGGGCTTGTCCATTTCCGCCCCCGCCAGCCGGATGGATGAAGCGTGGTTGTCGAAACTGATGGCAACCGCTGCCGATATCTCCAGGAATTTGGGCTACCAAACGCCTTAAGGCGCTCACCTGGGGTGTGCGGGCCCGTTGACCATTGGGCCCGATCTAGCCGCCGTGCACGCCTGTGACACCTTTGACAGAAACCGCTTGATCGGTGGACTCCAGCCAGTGGCGAACCCGCTCGGCATCACCCAGGCGGCTCAACTTGCCGGCGGAATCCAGAAAAACCATGATCAACTTGCGCCCGGCCACGCTGGCCTGCATCACCAGACAACGTCCTGCCTCAGAGATGTAGCCCGTCTTTTGCAGCCCGATATCCCAGGTGGGATTTTTGACCAACCGGTTGGTGTTGTTGAATTGAAGCATGCGATTGCCCACTTCCACCTCGTAGCCTTGTGATGTTGACAGGTCACGCAGCAAAGGATGCCGGTGCGCGACATCCACCAGTTTCACCAGGTCATGCGCACTGGAGCGGTTGCTGCTCGACAAACCGGTGGGCTCCACATAAACCGTGTTGATCATGCCAAGCGCGCGCGCCTTGGCGTTCATTTGCGCAACAAAAGTTGCCATGCCGCCCGGTGCTGTCCTGGCCAGCGCATGGGCTGCCCGGTTTTCACTCGACATCAAAGCCAAGTGCATCAGTTCACCTCGGGTGAGCGAACTTCCGACGCGAAGGCGCGAACTGCTGCCTTTTTCCGTATCCACATCTTCCGAGGTGATACTGATCACCTCATCCATGGGAAGACGCGACTCGCTGATCACCAGACCCGTCATCAACTTGGTCAGTGAAGCAATGGGCAAGACCGCTTTGTCATTTTTGCTGTAGAGCACTTCGTTGGTCTGCTGGTCAACCACCAGAGCCACACTTGATTTCAGGTTAAGCACATCCGATGTGGCATGCAAACCCGCCATCTGACCAAAAGACGGTCTGGCGGCCACCACCACTCGGGCGCGTTGTGGCGCTTTTTTACGGGCCGATGCAACGACCGCCCGGCGCTTGGTCTGCGCCACTGTTTTCTTGGCTTTGGCCGTTTTCGCCTTGACGACATAGGTCTTGGCAACACGGCCCTTGCTGGTCGCAGCTTGAGAAAAAGTCAAGGGCGCCAATGCCAGAGAGACAAAAAGGCCCAATAGACAAATCACCCGGCGAGACTGGTTGCCCAAAGTGAGCTGAAGAAAATTTGTCATGACGAAGGCTCCTGACCGCGCGAAACAGAAAGCGGAAGTTTAAACGGAAAAAGTCTCGCAGTACCAAGTACTTGCGAGACTTTCTTAAACCTTTTAAGTCTGTTTAACCTTGCGCCGCCACCCGGTCTGCTTGACTGCTGAGTTTGTTGAGCGCACTCAGGTAGGCTTTAGCCGAGGCCACCACGATGTCGGGGTCGGCACCCACCCCATTGACCACCCGGCCACTGTTTTGCAGGCGCACCGTCACCTCGCCCTGGCTCTCGGTCGACCCACTGATGGCGTTGACCGAGTACAACACCATGTCAGCACCACTGCTGACCAGCGACTCGATCGCTTTCAGCGAGGCATCGACCGGCCCGTTGCCATCCGACTGACCTTTAAATTCTTTGCCGTCAATGGTCATCACGATGCTGGCGTGCGGGCGTTCACCGGTTTCACTGCTCTGCGCGAGTGACACAAACCCGAGGCGGTCATGGCTTTGGGCGACGTTTTCCTCGCTGACCAGCGCCAGAATGTCTTCGTCAAAAATTTCACTCTTTCGGTCCGCCAGTTCCTTGAACTTGATGAACGCGTTGTTGATCTCGGACTCGCTGTCCATCGTCACACCCAGTTCCTGCAAGCGGAGTTTGAACGCATTACGCCCACTCAACTTGCCCATCACGATCTTGTTGGTGGTCCAGCCCACGTCTTCGGCACGCATGATTTCATAGGTATCGCGGGCTTTCAACACACCGTCCTGATGGATGCCGGACGCATGGGCAAATGCATTCGCACCGACGACGGCCTTGTTGGGCTGCACGACAAAACCGGTGGTCTGGCTGACCAGCCGGCTTGCCGCCACGATGTGTTTGGTATCAATGCCGACATCCAGACCAAAATAGTCCTTGCGTGTTTTGACGGCCATGACAATTTCTTCCAGCGAACAGTTACCCGCACGTTCGCCCAAGCCATTGATGGTGCATTCCACCTGACGCGCGCCGCCGATCTTCACACCGGCCAGCGAGTTGGCCACCGCCATGCCCAGATCATTGTGGCAATGCACCGACCAGATGGCCTTATCACTATTGGGGATGCGTTCCCGCAAGTCCTTGATGAAGTTGCCGTACAGCTCAGGAATGGCATAACCCACGGTGTCGGGCACGTTGATGGTGGTGGCGCCTTCGTTGATGACGGCTTCAAACACCCGGCACAAAAAGTCCGGGTCAGAACGGTACGCGTCCTCGGCGCTGAACTCAATATCACCCATCAGGTTGCGGGCAAACCGCACGGCCAGTTTGGACTGCTCAAACACCTGGTCCGGCGTCATGCGCAACTTCTTCTCCATGTGCAGCGGGCTGGTGGCCAAAAACAGGTGCAACCGGCCCGAGTTGGCGGGCTTGAGCGCCTCCGCAGCACGCGAGATATCACGGTCGCTGGCGCGCGCCAGTGAACAGACGGTGGAATCCTTGACCACTTCGGCAATCGCCTTGATGCACTCGAAGTCGCCGTTGGAACTGGCGGCAAACCCGGCTTCGATCACATCCACCTTCAGACGTTCAAGCTGACGGGCAATGCGCAGCTTTTCGTCACGGGTCATGGAGGCGCCCGGCGACTGCTCGCCGTCGCGCAAGGTGGTGTCAAAAATCACTCTCAAGAAACACCACACAACTGATTGATTTGCATGGTGTTTTCAAACGGGATTTTCAGTAGCCACGAGTTGCATCCCCATGGTCTTGGCACGCTGGGCGAGGTTGTGCAAGACCCGCTGGCGG
>NZ_JAJCTH010000020.1 GCF_020594515.1 Rhodoferax sp. U2-2l | reverse complement strand
TACCGCCAGCGGGTCTTGCACAACCTCGCCCAGCGTGCCAAGACCATGGGGATGCAACTCGTGGCTACTGAAAATCCCGTTTGAAAACACCATGCAAATCAATCAGTTGTGTGGTGTTTCTTGAGAGTGGTCACCCTGGATTGGGTCAACCCAAGTCCGCGCGACACCATTCGCCCCGGTGCCATCGGTCGCCAGCGGGCACATACCGCCGCGGAAGGCCGGTGACGGGAAGTTCAGTTCAGTGACCTGCCGACTCACCCGTTGACTTCACTTTGATTTGTGAATCAGTTGATGAACACAACGGCCCCTAAAGTGTTGTTCTGGAGAATGGCTCCGTTGTGCCAAGAAATCGGCCGTTTGATAGAAGCTATTTCGACGAGAACTTTGACCAACTTAGGTCAACAATAGGCTGACAGCGGTCAGATGTTCCGCTACACACCAGTCACTCAAAAGCAGCTTAACGTTTGAGCTACGGTCGATGCGCAATTCTTCGCTTGAATACTAATTGCCCAGACAGACCCGGCAGTGTCCGCCGAACCCTGCGCGCCCACCAGGCGCGGAATGAGTGAACTGTCCGCTGTCCTTGAAGCCAGAAGGGCATGCGGGAGCTGCAGGGCGCGGAAACCAGCCGTCACCGCTGCACTGCGCGATGATCTTTTGCGTGGCAAGGTTGGTTTCTACTGACGTCAGTTTCTTGGAGAGAGCGGCCGTTTCACTGCGGAGTTCTGAGGCCCAGGCGCCGGCGGCGTAGTCGATCTGCGGAAGTGATATCGGAAGTGCACCTGATGTGGTTGTAAGAATCAGTTGGACTGGCCCGTAAGTCCGATTGCCATTTTGATCCACCGCTGGCTTTCTTGTGCATACAAGTGACCATTGTGCTTCGCTCTGCGGAAGTTGAAAACCAACAGCATTGAACGCCTTTTCGAAGGACTGAATCTGTCCGTTGTTCTGTGAGTTACAGGTGACAGTTGTGGGGTCAAAAGCCAACGAATCTATGGTTTGCGGTACCGAACTTCGACGTTGCACACTGATTGAGAAGACAGTGGGTGTATCGCTTGGAGGCAGCGTTACTGAGGTTGCAACGCCCTTAGCGCTTAGCGCGCGGCAAGCAACGTAAGCATCTAGCGAATTTCGAACGACTACACTCGAATCAGCTTGGTTGTAGGTTGTGCTTGTGTCGAATGACTGCTCGGCTTTGCAATAGTCGTCTTTTGAGGAGTAAGAAAGTCCAAGCGCGGATGCCGCATCCTTGTAATCAATTCCAAATCCGGAACTAGAGGATTTGCAAACTTTCTGGTAGTAGTACTTTCGTTGATCGGAGAAGGATACGTCGCGACGGACGTCCCGCGAGGCATATCGAAGAATATCTCCACAGGACTCCGCCTCTTGGGCTGAGGCGGGTGATGTGATACCGCTCACCACTGTAGCGACAACTAGTGCAAAAGTGAACTTCATGAATTTCTCCCTCTATTTAACTGTGCGTGTGTTGAATAAAGCTGCGGGCTAACTTTGATGTATCCCGCAGATTTGCGGGATAACAGGACAGCCAGTCAGATAACGTGTTTCATTTTTCATAAAAGAAGCTCTTGTTTTCATAGACTTACAACAATATACTGTTTTTATGCACAGTTATATTGAATCTGACAAAGTCGCCACTCCCGTTTTGCGCTCTGTTCGGCTGCTTGACCAGCTCCGCGAGCGCATACGCTATCTGCACTATAGCCTTCAAACTGAAAAGGCTTATTCGAACGGTGCAAGGGCTTTTGGGTCATAGTGATGTCAGTACGACCGTGATCTACACCCACGTACTGAAAGTTGCTGCAGGTGGAGCTGAAAGCCCGCTCGATGCGCTCACTGGACTGACGGGTTGAATGTCAGCTCCCGCTGCGTTGGAGTCAGAAGTCGAACAGCCCCCCCCCCCGCTTGCCTTGACATAAACCCGTCGTATCAGCCGGGTCTGTCAAAACCAGCACGCAATGCCGACTGTCTGTACGGCGCATTGGTTTGAAAAAATAGGTTGAAATTCGATCATCGCATGGTTGATTTTCAACCACTAGAATGAAGCGATGTACATCCGTCACATCACACCTTTGCTGGCCGAAGCCTTGTCTGACACCCCGGTGGTGGTGGTCAATGGCGCCCGACAGACCGGCAAAAGCACGCTGGTGCAAAGTCTGGGTGGCTTGAAGGCCGCGCCGCGCCGTTACCTGACGCTGGATGACCCTGCCATCTTGAATGCGGCCAAATCCGACCCGGCGGGGTTCATCAATGGCTTGCAAGGCCCCGTCACACTGGACGAGGTGCAGCGCGCACCTGAGCTTTTTTTGCCAATCAAAGCAGCTGTTGACAGAAATCGGCAACCGGGCCGTTATTTGCTGACGGGCTCTGCTGATGTGATGCTGCTGCCTGGCATGGCCGATTCACTGGCTGGGCGAATGGAGGTGTTGTCGCTGTTGCCGCTGTCTTGTGCTGAAGTGGTTGACAGCCCGGCCATCAACCGGGCCGATGCCTTGTTTTTGGGTGACTGGGCGGCCTTGTCTGTGCCACCTTGCGACCGGCAAACGTTGATCAAACACTTGCTGGCTGGGGGATTTCCTGAAGTGGTCGCGCGCGGCAGTGCTGCGCGGCGCGCGGCCTGGTTTGATGCCTATGTGCAAGCCATGCTGCAGCGCGACGTGCGTGACTTGGCCAACATTGAACAACTGACCGAGATCCCCAATCTGCTGCATTTGCTGGCCACGCGCAGTGCCACGCTGCTCAATTTTGCGGAGCTGTCTCGCACGGCAGGCCTCGCCCAGAGCACGCTCAAGCGCTACTTTGCCTTGTTGGAAATGTTGTTTTTGGTGACGCGGGTGTCGCCCTGGGAGCGCAACCCTGGCAAGCGGCTGGTGAAAGCGCCCAAGGTGTTTTTGCCAGACAGTGGTTTGTTGTGCCACTTTGTGGGTGCGACGCCTGACAGCTTGGCCGCCAGGCCCGGTTTGCCCGGTGGTGTGGTGGAGACCTTTGTGTTGTCCGAACTGCTCAAACACGTGGCCTTTTCACGGCAAGCTTTGTCGCTTTGGCACTACCGCACCCTGAGCAATATCGAGGTTGATTTTGTTCTGGAAAATCGGCTGGGCCAGATCACCGGCATCGAGGTCAAAGCCAGTGCCACGGTCGATGCCAAAGACTTCAAGGGCTTGCGTCATTTGCAAGAAACCGAGGGCGCCATCTTTCAGCACGGCATCGTCTTGTACGCCGGGCGTGAAGTGGTGCCCTTTGGTGACAACCTATGGGCCGTGCCGCTGTCGGTCTGGTGGGCGACCTGACCATGGGGGTTGACGACCAAGACGCGCAGCGCGAGCGCGACAAGCAGCGCCAGCTGGATGACACCCGCAACAAATTTGCCGCGTTCTCCCGTCAAAACCTGGGTCGTGAAACGCCGCTGAAGTCGACCAAACCAGCGGAAGGGCCACGCCAGACCGGGCTGATCCCGATGCTGCTGTTCTGGCTGGCGGTGATGGGTTTGTTGTATGCCTTGATGACGCACTACCTGAAGCCGAAGCAGCCGCAGGTTCAGGCCAATGGTGACTTGATCATCGCCCGCGCCCAGGACGGCCACTTTTACACCCCCGGCCGCATCAACGGGCGCGAGGTGCTGTTTCTGGTGGACACCGGGGCGTCGCTGGTGAGTGTGAGCGAGCCACTGGCGCAGGCCGCCGCCATGCACGGTGGTGTGCCCACCACCTTTCAAACAGCCAACGGCCCACGTGCTGGCCGCGTGGTAGACGGCGTGACGGTGGCCATTGGCCCGCTGCGGGTCACCAACGTCAAAGTGGGCGTGGGTTTGAGCCTGGGTGACGACACGCAGGCGCTGCTGGGGCAGTCTTTTCTCTCAAAATTCGACATCACCCTGCGCCAAAACCAGATGGTGTTGCGGGCCCGGTGATGGCTGGGTGATAGGACAATGGCTGGTTCTGACATCTGTTTCACGAGGGGCTTTTGGCCGGTTTGTTTATGAATTCCCAACCAACGCTGCCCCCCGGCCTGACGGTGCTGGAGCGCGGCTGGCTCTCCAGCAACAACATCCTGATCCAGGGTGCGACAGGCACCGCGCTGATCGACAGCGGCTACTGCACCCATGCGCCGCAAACGCTGGCGCTGGTGCAGTCGGTTTTGAACGGCCAGGCGCTGGACCTGCTGCTCAACACCCACCTGCACAGCGACCACTGCGGCGGCAATGCCGCGCTGCAAGCGGTTTACCCGGCACTGCGCACGCTGATTCCGCCGGGCCAGGCGGCCAGTGTGCGCGACTGGAACCCCTACGCCCTGAGCTACACCCCCACCGGGCAAGACTGCCCGCGCTTCACGTTTGACGACGTGTTGCAGCCCGGCACAGCGCTGCGCCTGGGTGACGCGGTGTGGCAGGTGCATGCCGCGCCCGGGCATGACACCCATTCGGTGATTTTGTTTGAGCCGCAAAGCCGTTGCCTGATCTCGGCCGACGCCTTGTGGCAGCGCGGTTTTGGCGTGGTGTTTCCCGAGCTGGACGGCGCCGATGCCTTTGACGAGGTGGCCGCCACGTTGGACGTGATCGAGGCGCTGTCCCCGCGCATTGTGGTGCCCGGCCACGGCGCGCCGTTTACTGATGTGGCGCAGGCGCTGGGCGTGGCACGCCAGCGGCTGGCCGGGTTTGTGGCCAGCCCGCGCAAACACATCCAGTACGCCGCCAAGGTCATGCTCAAGTTCAAGCTGCTCGAAGCACAGCAGATGCCGCGCGATGCCTTGCTGGCCTGGGTGCACGGCACGCCGTACCTCACCCACCTGTTCGAGGCGCAGTTTGGCGACTTGCCGTTTGCGCAGGGGCTGGATCTGCTGGTGGCCGATCTGGTGCGATCAGGGGCGGCCAGCCTGCACGGCACGGTGGTGTGCAACGCCTGAAGCCCCGTTCTGGCCGGGCCGCGCAGCTATCATCCTGCCCAACTGAAAGTCACCCTTTATGCGAATCATCATTCTGGGCGCTGGGCGCGTTGGCGAGAGTGTGGCGGAAAGCCTGGTGTCCGAGCAAAACGACATCACTGTCATCGACCCTGACCCCGAGCGTCTGCGTGCGCTGGAAGACCGGCTGGACCTGCGCGGCGTGCCGGGCAACGGCATCCAGCCCTCGGTGCTGCAGAGCGCCGGGATTCAGGACGCTGACTTGTTCATCGCCTGCGCCTCGCTTGATGAGACCAACCTGGCCGCCTGCAAGGTCGCCAAAAGCCAGTTTGGTGTGCAGACCACCATCGCCCGCCTGCGCTCTGAAGAGTTTGAAGAGGGCTCCGACTTGCTGGGCGCCCAGGGGTTTGGTGTGGACCACGTGATTTGCCCCGAAGAATCGGTGATGCAAACCGTGCACCAGCTCATTGAATACCCCGAGGCCCTGCAGATTCTGAAGTTCTCGGAAGGGCTGGCCTACCTGATTGCGGTTCGGGCCGAATACGGTGGCCTGCTGGTGAACCACACCATTGGCGAATTCAAGTCGTTGTTTCCCAATCTTCAGATGCGGGTGGTCGCCGTTTACCGGCAAGACACCGAGGTGGAACTCAACTCCCAGACACAGGTGCTGCACGGCGACGAGGTGTTTGTGCTGGCCGAAAAAAGCACCATTCGCCATGTGTTGCGCGCCATTCACAAAGACGACCGACAGGTGCTCCGGGTGATGATTGCCGGTGGCGGCAAGGTAGGCCTGCGGCTGGCGCGCAGCCTGGTGGGCAAGTGCGAGGTGAAGATCATCGAGCGAGACCGCAAGCGCTGCACTTACATTGCCGGTGATTTGCCCAGCAGCACGCTGGTGCTGGCTGGTGACGCCACCGACGAAGACCTGCTGACCGACGAAAACGTGAAGGAGATGGACCTGTTCATCGCCCTGACCAACGATGACGAGGACAACATCCTGGCCTCGATGCTGGCCAAGCGGCTGGGCGCACGCCGGGTGATTGCGCTGATCAACCGGCGAATTTACGCCGAAATGATGCAGGGCGGCGCCATTGACATCACCTTCTCGCCTGCGCAAACCGTGATTGGTGAGCTGCTGGTGCATGTGCGCCGGGGCTCCGTGGCGGCGGTGCACAGCTTGCGCCGTGGCGCGGCCGAGGCCATTGAAGGCGTGGCACGGGGTGATGCCCGCTCAAGCAGGCTGGTCGGTAAACGCGTTGAGCAGATTGAGCTGCCCGAGGGCGCGCGTTTTGGCGTGGTGGTGCGTGGTGAGGGCGAGGCAGCCCAGGTGCTGATGCCGCATCACGACTTGCTGATTGAGCCCGAAGACCACGTCATCATCTTTGTGCCCAACAAGCGCCTGCTGCGTGCGGTGGAGCGGCTGTTTGAGCTGAAAGCCACTTTTTTCTAGGCCGAGATGGATTTTTTCGCTCCTGTTTTGAATGTGCTGGCGCGCATCATGGTGGGTTACGCCGCCATGTTTCTGGTTCCTTATGCCTGGGCGCGGGCGCTGGATCCGGTGGAGATGCAAGGGATCTGGCTGGAATCGATGGTGCTGACGCTGCTGCTGGGGCTGGCTTTGTGGGCGCTAACGCAGCGCCAGCGCCGGGAACTGCAGCCGCGCGATGGGTTTTTGCTGGTGAACCTGGTGTGGTCGGTGCTGCCCGCCCTGTCTGCCGTGCCGCTGATGCTCGCGATTCCGGGTCTGAGCTGGACCGATGCCTACTTTGAGGCGGTGAGTGGCTTCACCACGACCGGTTTCACCATCTTGTCGGGGCTGGACACGCTGCCGGTGTCGGTGAATGTGTGGCGTTGCCTGCTGCAGTTTGTGGGTGGCCTGGGCATCATCCTGCTGGTGGTGGCGGTGCTGCCGCTGCTGGGGCTGGGCAGCGTGCAGCTTTACAAAGCCGAAGCGGCCGGCCCGATCAAGGACGACCGCCTGACCCCGCGCATTGCCGAGACGGCGCGCGGGCTGTGGAGCGTTTACTTCGTGTTTTCTGCGGCCTGTTTTCTGGCTTACCGCTGGGCTGGCATGAGCTGGGCCGATGCCTTCATGCACATGTGCTCCACCATGGGGCTGGGTGGTTTGTCGTCGCACGATGCGAGCTTCGCGTTTTTCAACTCGCCGCTGATTGAAGGCGTGGCCGTCGTCTTCATGACCCTCTCGGGGGTGAGTTTTGCACGCTACTTTGTGGTCTGGCGCACCCGTTCTTTTCGTGCCCTGGTGCGTGACACCGAGGTCCGGGCGTACCTGGTCGCGCTGGTCGGGTCGGTGCTGGCTTTGACGGTGATTCTGTGGCAAGGGCAAACCTACGACTCACTTTTGCACACCCTGCGCGCAGTGGCGTTTCATGTGGTGTCGTTCGCCACCACCACCGGTTATTCCAGCCAGGATTACTCGCAGTGGCCGGTATTTGCGCCGCTGTGGATGCTGGCGCTGGGCAGTTTTGCCACCTGCGCAGGCTCTACTGGTGGCGGCATGAAGATGGTGCGAATGATCCTGCTGTTCAAGCAGGCCAAACGCGAGCTGGTGCTGGCCATCCACCCGCGTGTGGTCAACCCGGTGGTGCTGGGGCGCACGGTGATCGGGCCGCAGGTGATGGCTTCGGTGGTGGCTTTTATGCTGATTTTTCTGGCCACCCACATCGGGCTGACCATGCTGCTGCTGATCAGCGGCATGGATCTGGTCAGCGCCATGTCGGCGGTGGTGGGGGCGGTCAACAACATCGGACTGGCACTGGGCAGCGTCGGGCCAACGGGCAGTTTCGCCTCACTCACTGACTTCCAGACCTGGGTCTGCACCGTGGCCATGTTGCTGGGGCGGCTGGAGCTGCTGGCGGTGATGGTGCTGTTTTTGCCCCGGTTCTGGCGCAAGTGAGCGGGGGGACACGCGATGACAGGGTTTGACCACGCCGTACGCCACGGGCCCCGCGTGCTGCTGCTGGGCTTGGCGCTGCTGCTGTCGGCCTGCTCCAGCGTGCGGCCTTGGCAAAACCTGCCCGCCAAGCTCTTGGACAACCGCACCGAGGCGCAGCAGCCCCTGCCCGCCAGCCAGGATAACCAGATGCTGATGGTGGTGAGCCTGTCGGGCGGCGGCGCGCGGGCGTCCGCGTTTGGCTACGGCGTCCTCAATGCGCTGCGCCAGACCCAGGTGCCCGGCCCCAACGGGCCGATGAGTCTGCTCCATGAGCTTGACGTGATCAGCGGTGTGTCGGGCGGCAGCATCACCGCCGCTTACTACGCCGCCTTTGGGGCGGACGCCTTTCCCGCGTTTGAAGAGCAGTTTTTGCGCAAGAATTTTCAGGACAACCTGATCAGTTATGCCCTCAAACCCGGCAACCTGTACGACCTGACCTCGCCCTGGCTGGGGCGCACGCACCTGCTGGAGCGGCGCTTGTTTGAGCTCTTCAAGGGCAAGACATTCGGCGATATCGCACAGCAGCCAGGCCACCCCAGCCTGCTGATTTCGGCCACTGATTTGTCGCTGGGCGCCAGTTTCGAGTTCACCTGGCGGCAGTTTTCGCTGATCTGCTCCGACCTGGACAGTGTGCCGCTGTCGTTTGCGGTGGCGGCCTCCAGCGCGGTGCCACTGGCGCTGTCGCCCTTGACGTTGAAGAATTACAACCACCACTGCGCCCAGCCGGTCAACATGGATGCCTCGGACGCGGGTGCCTACCGGGTGCGCCTGCTGCGCGACAGCCAGCGCTCTTACCTGGATGCCAGCGACCGCCCCTATATCCATCTGGTGGACGGCGGCCTGGCCGACAACCTGGGCCTGCGCAGCCTGCTGGACCGCTCCCAGGCCGAGGGGGGCCTGCGCCGCGCGGTGCGCCGCATGAGTGCCACGCCGATCCAGAAGCTGGTGATCATTGCCGTCAATGCCGAGCGCGACCCCAACGAACGTATCGACACCCAGGACGAGGTGCCCAGCACCTTGCAGGTGGTGGATGCGCTGCTGTTTGGCACGGGCGCCCGCGCCACCCAGGAAACGCTGGAACTGCTGCGCGACACCGCGCAGACCTGGCGGCGCGAGTTGCGCGGCAGCAGCGGCGGCGCGCCAGACCCGTTTGCGCCAGACGCCCAAATCCACGTCATCAACGTCAACCTGCGTGATGCACCCGAGCTGGCCGAGCGCCAATTTCTGCTGAAAATTCCCACCGCGTTCTCCATACCGGCGGCCGATGTGAGCCGACTCATCGACGCGGGCGCGCGCGTGCTGCGCCATTCGCCCGAGTTTCAGGCGCTGCTCAGATCGCTGGGTGCTGCGCCTGCAGCACCGTGAGTGCCAGCCCGCGCCGGGCGCCCACTTTCCATGTCAGACCGACTACCCCCAAGAGATGAAAGACGAAAGACAAAACGCCATGAAATTCAAAGCCATCCTGTTTGACTGTGACGGTGTGCTGGTGGACAGCGAAGCCATCACCTGCGGCGCCTTGCGCGACCTGCTGGAAGAATCTGGCTGGTCCATGACGCTGGCCGAATGCATGGATCGCTTCATCGGCAAAACCGTGCGCGAAGAGCGCGCCGCCATCGAGGCCCACACGGGCAAGCCGCTGACCGAGGCCTGGATGCAGACGTTTTACGAGCGGCGCAACCAGGGTTTGCGCGAGCGGCTGCAGATCATTCCCGGCGCAGCGCTTGCCGTGCAGGCCGCCTTGGCGCATACCGGTGGGCAGATTGCCTGCGCTTCGGGCGCTGATCGGTTCAAGGTGGAGATGATGCTGCGCCAGGTGGGGCTGCTGGACGCTTTTGCGGGCCGTATCTTCAGCGGTCACGAGATGCCACGCTCCAAGCCTGCCCCCGATGTCTACCTGGCTGCTGCTGCCCACCTGCAGGTGCCGGGTTCAGACTGCTTGGTGATTGAAGACACCACCGTGGGGGTGACGGCCGGCGTGGCCGCTGGCGCGACCGTCTGGGGCTATTGCCCGGACCCAGCCGCCGGTGCGGCGCTGCTGCAAGCCGGGGCCCAGCGCCTGTTTCCTACCATGACTGAGTTGGCTGGCTTGCTGGGGACAAGCTGATATTTTTTTATTAATTTTCAGCACTTGTTCATGTTGCCTATTTTTTTGGCAATGCGTTGCAAGCCGCACCAGATAAGGCTTTGCCGGGTTGTCCTTGTACTGTTGCACAAAGTTATCCACAAAATTTGTGAGTTGCTAGCAGAAACGGTTGTGGTAGCACATTTCTGTTGCGCGGCGGCTTTTCATGGGGTGAGGTGGGCGCTGAGCCGAAACTCGGTGGGCCGTTGCCCCGTCCACCCCTTGAACGCCCGGATAAAGCTCTTTTCGTTCTGAAACCCGGCGGCCTGGGCCACCTGCTTGATCGGGCGGTTGCTGCGCAGCAGCAGGTCGATGGCACGGGCCTGGCGCACCTCGTCTTTGAGCGTTTGCAATGACGCGCCTTCGTCCTTCAACTGCCGGTGCAGCGTGCGCGCGGACAAGTTGAGCAGCGCTGCCAGATCGTCGGCGCTGTGGGTGTCTTGCGGGTGGTTGACCAGGGCTTGGCGCACGCGCTGCACCAGCAGGCGGTCCCGGCGGTAGGGCAGCACCGTGAGCGGCAGGGCGCGCTTGAGCATCTGGCGCAGCGCCGCTTCGTCCCGGCGCAGTGGCAATGTCAGGTAGCGGCTGTCCCATTCAATCGCGGTCCGCCCGGCCTGGAAAACGGCGGGCGCCGAAAAAAGCACGTGGTAAACGTCCTGATGCGCTGGCGCCGCAAAAGCAAACCGCGCACCGGTCAGCGCGATGCGTGAGTCGATCAGCCAGCACGCCAGGCCGTGGATATTGCGCAGCACCGACACCAGGCAGAACTCGCGCAGCGCGCCCAAGTCGCGGTGCTCGGTGATCGTCAAGGTGGCTGTGGGGCCGTTGACGGCCAAATCCAGCGTGATGTCATCGGTGATCAGTCGGTGGTGGCGGCACCAGCGCCTCAGTGCCACGCCCAAGTTGGGGGCGCTGATGCTGGCGCGCGCCAGCATGCCGTAACTGCCCCAGGGCAGGCGGCGGCTGAACCAGCCCAGGCCTTCGTCATCGAGCTCCTGCATGGCCGCGCCGGAAATGCGCTCCATCTGCGCGGCGGTGATGCGCGCCGTCGGGTTGGTCAAGAGTTCTGGCGCTATTTGTGCTGATTCCAGCGCCTTGGCAGGGTCATTGCCGTGTTGGGCATAAGCGCGAACGATGGCGTTCACAAACGCGATGGGGGTGACAGCCGGGCTCTTGCGCGTCCCAACGGCTTCGCGGATCGCCTTCGGGGATGATGTCGGCACGGGATCAGCGGGACTGGAAGGGGGTGTCATCTGGGGTCTGGCGGGTGGGGCGCTCAGTGTGCCTGTTTGTGGCGCCATTTGCAACCTTGCTGGCCCGGTCCATCCCGCTTGTGGTTCTATGCTTGGTCCATCACAATGGCGCACAGGTTTTGCCGCCCCTGACCTTTAGAAAGCATCCCATGCCTGTTCTGGACACCCAACTCAACGCCCGCTCCGCCGACTTTCAGCACAACGCGGCCGCCATGCGCGGGCTGGTGGCTGATCTGAATGCCCAGATCACGCAAGTGGAACTCGGTGGCGGCGAGGCAGCGCGGGCCAAACACACCGCGCGCGGCAAACTGCTGCCGCGCGACCGCGTGCAGATGCTGCTGGACCCCGGCACGCCGTTTCTGGAACTCTCGCCCTTGGCCGCTTTGGGCATGTACCCGGACCGCGATGGCACGGACAGCGCACCGGGCGCGGGCATCGTCGCCGGTATTGGCCGCGTGAGCGGGGTGGACTGCATGATTGTGTGCAATGACGCCACCGTCAAGGGCGGCACCTATTACCCGATGACGGTTAAAAAGCACTTGCGCGCGCAGGAAATTGCCCAGCAAAACCGGCTGCCCTGCATCTATCTGGTGGATTCAGGCGGCGCCAACCTGCCGAACCAGGACGAAGTGTTCCCCGACCGCGACCACTTTGGCCGCATCTTTTTCAACCAGGCGCAAATGAGTTCGCAGGGCATCGCTCAGATTGCGGTGGTCATGGGCAGTTGCACTGCGGGCGGTGCCTATGTGCCGGCCATGAGCGACGAGGCGATCATCGTCAAGAACCAGGGCACCATTTTTCTGGGCGGCCCGCCGCTGGTGAAAGCTGCGACCGGCGAGGTGGTGACGGCCGAAGATTTGGGCGGTGGCGACGTGCACACACGCTTGTCCGGCGTGGCCGACCATCTGGCGCAAAACGACATGCATGCGCTGGCGCTGGCGCGGCAATCGGTCAAGAATTTGTACAAAAACAAGCCGCTGTCCCTGCTGGACCATGCGCCGATCGCGCCCAAATACGCCGCAGACGAGTTGTACGGTGTGATCCCGGTTGACACCCGCAAACCGTTTGATGTGCGCGAAATCATTGCCCGCATCGTTGATGACTCGGACTTTGACGAGTTCAAGTCACGCTTTGGCACCACGCTGGTCTGCGGCTTTGCGCGGGTGGAAGGCATGCCGGTGGGCATCATTGCCAACAACGGCATTCTGTTTTCCGAATCGGCCCTGAAAGGCACCCATTTCATCGAGATGTGCTGCCAGCGCAAGATCCCGCTGGTGTTTTTGCAGAACATCACCGGCTTCATGGTCGGGCGCAAGTACGAGAACGAAGGCATTGCCCGCAACGGCGCCAAGATGGTGACCGCCGTGGCGACCGCCGCTGTGCCCAAATTCACCATCATCATCGGCGGCAGCTTTGGCGCAGGCAATTACGGCATGTGTGGCCGGGCGTTTGGCCCGCGGTTTTTGTGGATGTGGCCGAATGCACGCATCAGCGTCATGGGCGGCGAGCAGGCGGCCAGCGTGCTGGCCACGGTGCGCCGCGACGGCATTGAAGGCAAAGGCGGCGCCTGGAGCATGGAGGAAGAAGAAGCCTTCAAGGCCCCGATCCGCCGCCAATACGAGGAACAAGGCCACCCGTATTTCGCCACTGCGCGCCTGTGGGACGACGGCATCATCGACCCCGCCGACACGCGCCGGGTGCTGGCGCTGGGGCTGTCTGCCAGCCGCAATGCGCCCATTGAAGACACCAAATTCGGTTTGTTCCGCATGTGACCTGTGCCAGCATCAGGAAGACAAGCAAGATGAGCACACTCAAGATCGAACCCGGCACGGTGGCCACGGTTACCCTGAATCGCCCCGAAGTCCGCAACGCCTTCAACGACGCGGTGATTGCCGAACTGACCGCCGCCTTCACCCAGCTGGGACAAGACCCGCAGGTGCGGACCATCGTGCTGGCCGCTTCAGGACCGGCCTTTTGCGCCGGTGCCGACCTGAACTGGATGCGCCGCATGGCCGACTACACCCACGCTGAGAATCTGGCCGACGCCGCGCAGCTGGCCGAGATGCTGCGCGTGATCTACACCTGCCCGAAACCCACCGTCGCACGTATCCAGGGTGATGTCTATGCCGGTGGCATGGGCTTGGTGGCGGCGTGTGACATGGCGGTGAGTGTGGACACAGCCAACTATTGCCTGAGCGAAGTCAAGCTCGGCCTGTACCCCGCCACCATCAGCCCCTACGTGATCCGCGCCATGGGCGCGCGTGCGGCGCACCGCTACTTTTTGACGGCCGAGCGTTTTGATGCTGCCGAGGCCTTGCGCATGGGCTTTGTGCATGCCGTGGTGAGCGCCGACCAGCTTGATGCCAAGTTGAGCGAGCTCACCCAGGCCGTGGCCAGCACCAGCCCGAATGCGGTCAAGGAATGCAAAACCTTGCTGCATGATGTGGCCGGGAAAGATATCGACGCGGCGCTGATCGCCCACACCGTTGATGGCATCGCCAGCATTCGGGCCAGCGCAGAGGGCAAAGAGGGTGTGCAATCCTTTCTTCATAAGCGCAAGCCGTCCTGGTTGGCCCAGGGCTGAGCGCAACCCACCTCGCACCTTGCACCGCACCCTTGATGGACGCACTTTGGCACACCCTGACCGGCTGGCTGCAAGCCATGGGCTTGTCGCTGGGGGATCACCCGCTGGCGCCAGTCGGGCCGGTGGCAGCGCAGGCGGCAGGACAGATGGACATGCCAGGGCTGTTGGCGCTGGCCGCCGCACTGGGCTGGGCCAGCGGCTTCAGGTTGTACGCGGTGGTTTTCCTGGTCGGGCTGGCGGGTGCGGTGGGCTGGATCGCTTTGCCTGCCGGGCTGACGGTGTTGCAACACCCGGCGCTGTTGGCTGCCAGCGGCTTCATGCTGTTTGTGGAATTTTTTGCCGACAAGATTCCCGGCCTGGATTCACTGTGGGACCTGGTGCACAGCGTGATTCGCATCCCGGCGGGCGCCGTGCTGGCCGCTGGCGCGCTGGGTGCGGACAGCGCCACCATGGGGTGGGTCGCCGCCCTGTTGGGCGGTTCGCTCGCGGCCACCAGCCAGGCCGCCAAAACCACCACACGCGCGGCCATCAATACCTCACCCGAACCGTTTTCCAACATCGGGGCCAGTCTGCTGGAAGACGGGCTGGTGGTGGGCGCGGTCTGGCTGGCCACCACGCACCCGCTGGTGTTTGGTGGGGTGCTGGTTGTCACCGTGGTGCTGATGTGGGTGGTGACCGTGTTGCTGTTCAGGTTTTTGCGCGCCGTTTTTCGACGTTTCTCGATGGTTTTTGACAGTTCTCAGAAGGTGGTTTGAATGTTTACCAAGATATTGATTGCCAATCGGGGGGAGATCGCTTGCCGCGTCGCCGCCACCGCCTGCCGCCTGGGTATCCAAACCGTGGCGGTGTATTCCGATGCGGACGCCTGTGCCAAACACGTGGCCGCCTGCGACGAATCCGTCCACATCGGCGGCAGCGCCCCGAAGGACAGCTACCTGCGCTGGGAGCGCATCATCGAAGCCGCTTTGGCCACTGGCGCACAAGCCATTCACCCGGGCTATGGGTTTCTGAGCGAAAACGAAGACTTTGCCAAGGCCTGCACGGCGGCGGGGCTGGTGTTCATTGGCCCGCCCGCATCCGCCATTCAGGCGATGGGCTTGAAGGCTGAATCCAAACAACTCATGGAGAAGGCCGGCGTGCCGCTGGTGCCGGGCTACCACGGCGCCGCCCAGGGCGCGGCGCTGTTGCAGCATGAGGCCGACCGCATTGGCTATCCCGTCTTGATCAAGGCCAGCGCGGGCGGCGGCGGCAAGGGCATGCGCGCGGTCGACAAGCCCGAAGACTTCATGGCCGCACTTGAATCCTGCCAACGCGAAGCCATCAACAGTTTTGGCAGTGACGCGGTGCTGATTGAAAAGTACGTGCAGCGCCCGCGCCACATCGAGATCCAGGTGTTTGGCGACGCGCTGGGCAACTATGTGTACCTGTTTGAGCGCGATTGCTCGGTGCAGCGCCGCCACCAGAAGGTGCTGGAAGAAGCCCCGGCGCCGGGTATGACCCCCGAGCTGCGCCGCGCCATGGGCGAAGTGGCCGTGGCGGCCGCGCGCGCAGTCAACTATATCGGCGCGGGCACGGTGGAATTCATCGTCGAGCAGCCTGGCGGCTACGAGCGGCCCGAGGAGATGAAGTTCTATTTCATGGAGATGAACACCCGCCTGCAGGTGGAGCACCCGGTCACCGAGGCCATCACCGGCCAGGATCTGGTGGAGTGGCAACTGCGCGTGGCCAGCGGCGAGCCACTGCCGCTGCGCCAGGACCAACTCACGATCACCGGCCACGCCATCGAGGCCCGCCTCTGCGCCGAGAACCCCGATAACAACTTCCTGCCCGCCACCGGCCTGCTTGCGGTGTATGCCAAACCCGCGCATGTGTCGTTCCAGCCCCCGGTCAACGCGCCCGATGGCAGCCGCGCGCGTGACTCGCAGAGCGTCCGCTTTGACGACGGCGTTCGCCAGGGCGATGCCATCAGCCCGTTTTACGACTCGATGGTGGCCAAACTCATCGTGCATGGCGACACCCGCGCGCAGGCGCTGGCACGGCTCGATGCCGCGCTGGCGCAAACCCACATCGTTGGCCTGACCACCAATGTGTCCTTTTTGCGCAACGTGGTGCAGAGCAACTCGTTTGCCCAGGCGCAGCTGGACACCGGGCTGATCCCGCGCGAAGCAGCCGTCTTGTTCAACCAGGAGCGCGTGGGCCTGGCGCTGGCCGCCGCGGCGGATGTGGCGCAAACCTTGATCGACGAGCGCGCCAACCAAACCGCCGACCCGTTCAGCCGCACCGACGGCTGGCGCAGCCACGGTGTGTTCACCCGCCAGTTTGCGTTTGAATTTGGCGGCCAGCACGTGCAGGCGGGGCTGACCTATCTGCACGACGGTGCGCTGTCGTTCAAGGTGGGCGAAACCGCTGGTGTGCTGAGTTTTGCCGCCACGCCGCAGGGCATTGACCTGCAGTTTGCGGGTCAGCGTGCGCTGGTGAATGTGTACCGAAAAGGCGAGGTCGCCCATATCTTCACTGCAAAAGGCGCTACACAAATCATTGCCATCGACCTGCTGTTACACGCCGGGGAAGCGCCCGCCGAAGGGGGCCGGCTGACCGCGCCGATGCCGGGCAAGGTGGTCTCGTTTGCCGTACAGGCTGGTGATGTGGTCAAAAAAGGCCAGCCGCTGGCCGTGATGGACGCGATGAAAATGGAGCACACCATTGCCGCGCCGATGGATGGCGTGGTGGCCGAGCTGCTGTATGCGCCGGGGGATCAGGTGGTGGAGGGGGCAGAGCTGCTCAAACTGACGGCGCAGTGAAAACCGTCATGGATGGCGGATTCAGTCCGCCATGCCAACCGGATGCCATGACAGCCGGGTTCCGTCACGCTACGGCTGTCATGCCGGATCTGACCTGGCTTCCACGGTCAGTCCCCAGCATGTCACCCGCCTGCTTCCATTCGTGCCACCGGTAACATGCCGTCATGAACATCACTTTTTGCTGCACCAACACCGACCCCGGGCCCTGGCTGGCAGGGCTGCGCACGGCCTTCCCTCAGGCTGACATTACCGTCTGGCAGAGCGGCGCGCCGCCTGCCGACTACGCCGTGGTCTGGGCGCCGCCGCAGCAACTCTTTGACGAACAGCCGCAGCTCCGAGGCATTTTCAACATCGGCGCTGGCGTTGATGCCTTGCTGAAGCTGCGCCTGCCGCCAAGCGCCGTGGTGGTGCGGCTGGAAGACGCCGGCATGGCAGTGCAAATGGCCGAATACGTCTGCCAAGGCGTCATCCGCCACTTTCGCGACCTCACTGCCTATGCCGAGGACGTTCGCGCCGGGCGCTGGACGTCTTACACACCGCGCCAGCGCAGCGACTTCCCCGTGGGCGTGATGGGCCTGGGCGTGCTGGGCGCACGGGTCGCGCAGGCGCTGCAGCAGTTTGAGTTCCCGGTCAACGGCTGGAGCCGCACGCCCAAACGGCTTCCCGGCGTGCGTGGCTTCACCGGCGCAGCGCAGTTCCATGACTTTCTGGCCAGCAGCCGCGTGCTGGTGAACCTGTTGCCGCTCACGCCAGACACGGCCAACATTCTGAATCAAGAGACGCTTGGCAGCCTGCAGCCCGGTGGTTACGTGATCAACGTGGCGCGCGGCGCGCATCTGGTGGACGAAGATTTGCTGGCGCTGCTCGACAGCGGTCACTTGGCCGGTGCCTTGCTGGACGTGTTTCGCACCGAACCGCTGCCAGCCGATCACCCATTCTGGCGGCACCCCAAAATCACGATCACCCCGCACACCTCGGCGCGCACCCTGCGCAGCGAGAGCATCGCGCAGATTGCCGGCAAGATCGCGGCGATGCAGCGCGGCGAGGCCGTCACCCGCATCGTTGACGTGGGGCGCGGCTATTGATACCCAAAATTGTGGCATTCTTGCCAAGAAGCCCCCAATCAACGCCCCCAGGAGCACCGCTTGAACCTGCCTCACCAAGTCAAACTCGTTGAAGTTGGCCCGCGCGACGGCCTGCAAAACGAAAAACAGACCGTGCCCGCCGCCGTCAAGATCGAGCTGGTGAACCGCCTGCAGGCCGCTGGCCTGAAAGAGATTGAGGTCACCAGCTTCGTCAGCCCCAAATGGGTGCCGCAAATGGCTGACAACGCCGAGGTCATGGCGGGCATCACCCGGCTGCCCGGCGTGCGTTACTCGGTGCTCACGCCCAATCTCAAAGGTTTTGAGGCGGCGCTGTTGTCCCAACCCGATGAAATCGTCGTCTTTGGTGCGGCCAGCGAAGCCTTCAGCCAAAAAAACATCAACTGCAGCATCGCCGAGAGCATCGAGCGTTTTGCGCCGGTGGTCGCTGCCGCGCGCGCTGCGGGCATCTCTGTGCGCGGCGCCATGAGCTGCACCGTGGGCTGCCCGTATGAGGGCGACATCGCCCCGGAGCGCGTCGGCAGGTTGGCGCGGCTGATGAAGGAGATTGGCGTGCAACGGGTGGACGTGGCCGACACGATTGGTGTGGGCACGCCGCTCAAGGTGCAGCGCGCCATCGAGGCCACGCAGGCGCATTTTGATCTTGACCACATCAGCGGCCATTTCCACGACACCTATGGCCAGGCCCTGAGCAATACCCTGGCGGCGCTGCAGATGGGCGTGTGGAACTTCCAGTCGTCAGTCGCGGGTTTGGGCGGCTGTCCGTATGCCAAGGGGGCAACCGGAAACGTCGCGACCGAGGACGTGGTGTACCTGCTGCACGGCATGGGGATTGAGACCGGTGTGGATCTGGACAAACTGATCGATGCGGGTCAGTTCATCAGCGACTTTCTGCAGCGTCCCACCCACTCGCGTGTGGCCAAGGCGCTGTTCACCAAGCGCACGGCATCATGAGCCACACGCACAATAAACCGCTGCCCGAAGGTGTGTTACGCGTGGCCCAAGTGCTGCGCGACAAAGGCCATCCGCACGCGCCGCGCATGCTGGATGACGCCGCCCGCACCGCCCAACAGGCGGCGGACGCGCTGGGCATCGGGCTCGGCCAGATTGCCAAAAGCATCATTTTCAAGCGCAAGCCCGACGCGGTGGCGGTGCTGGTCATCACCTCGGGTGACCGGCGTGTGGATGAGAAAAAGGTCCAGGCGCTGGTGTGTGCCCAGGGCCAAAAGCTGGGCCGCGCTGATGCCGACTTTGTCAAGGCCAGCACGGGCTTTTCAATCGGTGGCGTGTCGCCAGTGGGCCACTCGGTGGCACCAGTCACCCTGATTGACCGCGACTTGCTGCGTTTTGATGAAATATGGGCCGCCGCAGGTCATCCGCACGGCGTTTTCAAATTACATCCGGATCACTTGACGCACCTCACGGGTGCGCCTGTGGTTGACGTCACCGAACAGGCGAACCCATGACACTCAACGCCAAAGCGATGGTTTTTTTAGCGGCCACAGCCAGGGACATCCAGGCTGGCGGTCCAAAGTATGACCAGGGGGTGCCGTCGCCCTGCATGTCGGTGTGCCAGATGGACGACGACACGGCACTGTGCCAGGGCTGCCTGCGCACGCTGGACGAGATCCGCCAGTGGGGCAACGCCAGTGACACGCAGCGCCGTGCCGTCTGGCAAGCCATTGCGGCGCGCACGCTTCACTACGCACCATGAAACACATCACTTTTTACCTCGATGTCATCTCGCCCTACGCCTATCTGGCGTTCGAGAAATTGCCCGAGGCGCTGGCCGGGCACAGCTACAGCGTCAGCTACAAACCCATCCTGTTTGCGGCCCTGCTCAAGCACCATGGCCAGTTGGGGCCGGCTGAGATTCCTGGCAAACGCGAATGGACCTACCGGCAGGTGGCGTGGCTGGCGCGGCAAAACGGCATCGACTTGCAGATGCCGGCGCAGCACCCGTTCAACCCGCTGAGTCTGCTGCGGCTGGCGCTGGCCTGCAGCACGTCCGGCTTGCCCAACCGTTATGTGTGCGAGACCATCTTTCGGCATGTCTGGCTTGGCGGTGGCGACGCCGCAGATGCGCAGCGCCTTCAGGCCTTGACGACCCAACTGGCGCCGCCGCGTGATGTGAACGATGAACTGGCCAAAATCCAGTTGCGCGCCAACACCGACGATGCCATCGCCCGCGGTGTGTTTGGTGTCCCCACCTTCGAGGTGGACGGCAAATTGTTTTGGGGATTGGACGCGCTACCGATGCTCAAAGCCTACCTGGACGCAGATCCGTGGTTTGGAAGCGGCTGGGGCCTGGCTGATCAAGTTGGCAACGGTCCGTAAGGGGAACGGGCGGGTTTGTCATGTCGGGCCGCGGACTGGCACCCAGTGCATTCTGGCGACATGGCTGGCGGATCGGGTCCGCAATAACCGCCGTTTGGCAGCGCAAAAAACTACCCGCCTGACTCCACCTCAAACGCCTTGTGTTTGCCCTGGGCCAGAAAAGTCGCTGCCTGGGCCAACGCCGCTGTCAAAGACACTTTCAGCGTGTGCGGCGGGTTGATGACAAACACACCGCTGGCAGGCAGGCCGGGGCGCACCACCTCACCGGCGTCATCGTGGCCCAGCTTGCTGGATTTGACGGTGAGCGTAGCGTTGAGCCACGACAACTTGTCGCGGTTGGCCAGGGTTTTGAGCTTGCGCGGCAGATCATGTGCCTCGGGGCGCGGAATGATCGGGTACCACACCATGTAGGTGCCGGTTGAAAAGCGCTTGACCGCATCGGTCAGCATGTCCACCACGCGCCCATAGTCACTCTTGATTTCATAACTGGGGTCACACAGCACCAGCGCACGGCGCGACGGCGGAGGCAAAAACTTCTTGATGCCTTCAAAACCGTCTTCCTGCAACACCGCAATGGATCGGCCCGCGTTCAACTGTGCAATGTTGGCGCCCAGTGTCTTGGCATCGGTCGGGTGAATTTCAAACAGCTTGAGGCGGTCACGGTCACGCGTTTGCAGCAAGTGGTGGATGATGAACGGCGAGCCCGGGTACACCTTGTGACTGCCGGTTTTGTTGAAGCTGGCCACCAGGTCCAGGTAGTCCTGCAGCGCGGGTGCGAGTGGGGCGGCCGGGGCTGGTTTCCTGGCAGTTTTGGCGACGGCGGTTGTTCTGGATGCCGCACTATCGGCCGCTGCCTGTCCTGGGTGGGGGGCGGCTGTCGCCTTGGTGTCGGAAGAAGCCGCTGGCGCGATGGCGGCCAGCAACTTCAGGTAACCGTCGGCCGCCTCGCCGCTGGTTTGCGCGTAATCGCCATCCAGTCGGTACAGGCCCGCGCCAGCGTGGGTGTCGAACACATTCAACGCGGTGTCTTTTTGCGTCATGTGGCGCAACACGGCGATCAACGCGGTGTGTTTGAGAACGTCGGCATGGTTGCCGGCATGGAAGGCGTGGCGATAACTAAACATCCAGCGATGTTACCCGGTCGCGCCTGATCTTTGTATAATGTTAGGCTTCGCAGCGCTTTTGTGGCTTCGCGGCGAAGCAACTCCAACACGTTCCAATGGTGTCCCAACGGGCCGTGTGCCGAGTGAACCCTACCTAAGAGATTCCCGTTAGAAGGAGCGCCGACCGTAGAAAAAAGCCCGCCAAACCCTCCCTTTTTAAAAGAGAAATCTCATGTCAACTTTCAGCGCAAAACCCGCTGAGGTCGTGCACGAGTGGTTTGTGATTGACGCGACCGACAAGGTCCTCGGACGAGTAGCCAGCGAAGTTGCTCTCCGTTTGCGCGGCAAACACAAGGCCATTTACACGCCTCACGTCGATACCGGCGACTTCATCATCGTGACCAACGCAGCACAACTGCGCGTGACCGGTGCCAAGTCCCTCGACAAAATGTATTACAGCCACTCCGGCTATCCGGGTGGCATCAGCTCCACCAACTTCCGTGACATGCAAGCCAAATTCCCTGGCCGCGCTTTGGAAAAAGCCGTCAAGGGCATGCTGCCCAAGGGGCCCCTGGGCTACGCCATGATCAAGAAGCTCAAGGTGTACGGTGGTGCCGAGCACCCGCACACTGCCCAGCAACCCAAAGTGTTGGAAATCTAAGGAGCTCACATGATTGGTGAATGGAACAATGGTACCGGCCGTCGCAAATCCAGCGTCGCCCGCGTTTTCCTGAAGAAGGGCTCCGGCCAAATCGTCGTCAACGGCAAGGACATTCAAAAGTTCTTTGGCCGCGAAACCTCGATCATGATCTGCAAGCAGCCCCTGATGCTGACCAACCACGCCGAAACCTTTGACATCATGGTCAATGTGGCCGGTGGCGGTGAGTCGGGTCAAGCCGGTGCAGTGCGCCACGGTATCACCCGTGCCCTGATCGACTACGACGCAACGCTGAAGTCTGAGCTGAGCAAAGCCGGTTTCGTGACCCGCGATGCCCGCGAAGTGGAACGTAAGAAGGTCGGTTTGCACGGTGCTCGCCGTCGCAAGCAGTTCTCCAAGCGTTAATTTCCGCTTCGATCACAACAGCCGCCTGGATGCAAGTTCTGGCGGCTGTTGGCTTTTTGGCACCCTGGTACGCCAGCAGAATCAAAGCCCACACGCCCACTGACGGCATACCGACGGCGGTCTTGTTGGCGATCAACTTGTTGTAGTATCGCGTCATTCAATTTTTTGGAGACCCGTATGAGCGCCGTTGCTGAAGCCATTCAAACCGAAATGCCCGCCCCGATTTTGTTCACCGACAGCGCTGCCGCCAAAGTGGCTGACCTGATTGCCGAAGAAGGCAATCCGGACCTGAAACTGCGGGTGTTTGTGCAGGGCGGTGGTTGCTCGGGTTTTCAGTACGGTTTCACGTTTGACGAGATCACCAACGAAGACGACACCACCATGACGAAAAACGGTGTCTCGCTGTTGATCGACGCGATGAGCTACCAGTATCTGGTGGGCGCTGAAATCGACTACAAGGAAGACTTGCAAGGCGCCCAGTTTGTCATCAAAAACCCCAATGCGAACAACACCTGTGGTTGCGGCTCCAGCTTCTCGGCCTGAGTCGTCGCCATCCCAATAAAAAACCGCCTCATGAGGCGGTTTTTTTATTGGCGTGGGGTGTTTATGCCGGGTAGATCGCACCCAGAATTCGCGGGCCAAGCGCCCCGGTGACCGAGGCCAAATTGCCGGGCTGACCAGTGACTGTCTGGCGTGCCAGCCAGGCGAAGGCAGCGGCTTCCACCTCAAGGGCTGGCAGCCCGTGC
This sequence comes from Rhodoferax sp. U2-2l, assembly GCF_020594515.1. GTDB lineage: Bacteria > Pseudomonadota > Gammaproteobacteria > Burkholderiales > Burkholderiaceae_C > Rhodoferax. The sequence goes on along the minus strand of NZ_JAJCTH010000020.1, from coordinate 69,133 downwards.
TGGTCGGAGGGGCTGACCTGGATCTCTGGCAGGCGAGCCTGCAGGCGCCGCATGAGGTCATGGTTGAAGGCGCCACCGCCGCACACCACCAATGATTTGGCATCTTTGGCATAGATGTTGACGCTGTCCGCACAGGCGTGGGCGGTCAATTCTGTCAACGTGGCTTGAACATCCTGCGGCTGGGCTGCGGCAAAGCTCTGCAACTTGTCTTGCAGCCAAGGCCGGTTGAAAAGATCGCGGCCGGTGCTTTTGGGTGGCGGCAGGCTGAAGAAGGGCTCATCCAGCAACAGCGCCAACAGATCGGGCAGACATTGCCCGCTGGCGGCCCAGGCGCCATCTGCGTCAAACGGCTGGCTGGTATGTTGCAGGCACCAGGCGTCCATCAAGGCGTTGCCAGGGCCACAGTCAAAACCCAACACCGGCTCGGCCGGGTTGTCAGGCAACACGCTCAGATTGGCGATGCCGCCCACATTCAGCACCGCCACCGTCTGACCGGGCTGGCCAAACACATGCTGGTGAAACGCAGGCACCAGCGGCGCACCTTGGCCACCCGCCGCCACATCACGGCTGCGAAAGTCGGCCACGACCGTCACGCCAGTGAGTTCGGCCAGCAGGGCCGGGTTGTTGATCTGTAGTGTGTAGCCAACGCCTGCCGGGCCATCTGCCCAGCGTTGCGGTTGGTGACGCACGGTCTGGCCATGAGCGCCAATGGCGCGGATGCCTGCAGCGTCGCCCCCTTGTTGGATAAGTTGGTGGCGCAGATCGGTCACAACTTGAGCGTAACTTGCGGCAATGTGGTTGCCCGCCAGCGCTGCCCGGTGCAACTCATTGTCGGACGGGCTGTTGAGCGCGAGCAACTCGGCCCGGAACCCGGCGTCAAACGCCAGCGTGGATGTGGCCAGTACCTGCAGTTTGGGGCCGTCAAAATGCACCAGGACGCCGTCGACGCCGTCCAGCGAGGTGCCCGACATCAGGCCGATGTAATAGGCGGGTGGCATGGTGGCATCGTCTGAGGCGGTATCGGCGGGACAGCCGTAGCGTGGGTCAATGCAGGCTGGTGCTGTTGATCAGGCGTCGTGACGAGGGGGTGATGCAGAGGCGCCCGCCGCCGTGCGGATTTCACCGGGCTGGGCAAGCTGCTGTCACTCGAATCGGGTGGGCTGGATGCTGGCTGCTGCCTGCAAGGCGGTCTTGACGCTGTTGGCTTTTTGCTTGAACAGGGGCAACACCGCTGCGGGTACCGGCACGGTCTCACTTGTTTGAGCCATCCTCATCGGGTCATGCTGGACGCCGTTGACACGCACTTCAAAATGCAGGTGCGGCCCGGTGGCCCAGCCGGTGGAGCCTACCAGACCGATGGTCTGGCCCTGCGACACGTTCTCGCCGCGCTTGACCATGAGTCGACTCAAGTGGGCGTAGACCGTTTCGGTGTGGTTGCGGTGCTGGATGAAGACCACGTTGCCGTAGCCGTTTTGCACACCGGCAAAGGTCACCACGCCATCACCCACGGTGCGTGCTGGCGTGCCGGTCGGGGCTGCAAAGTCGGTACCGAGATGTCTGCGCTGCTGCTTCAAAACCGGGTGAAAGCGCATGGCAAAACCGCTGCTGACCCGCGAGAACGCCACGGGCGCGCTCAAAAAGGCACGGCGCAGGCTTTGTCCATCCAGCGAGTAGTAGCCTCCGCGGTGGGGTTGCCCGGCGCTGTCGGTGCCCGGTGGTTGGAACCACATGGCCTGAAACACCTTGCCGGCATTGACAAATTCGGCGCTCAACACGCGGCCGGTTCGCAGGCTCTCGCCGTCACCTTCGAGCACCTCGTACACCACGTTGAACCGGTCATCTTTGCGCAGGGACCGGCGAAAATCAATGTCACCCGAGAACAACTCAGCCAGTTGTGTTGCGATGCTGTCGGGTAAACCCGCATCATCCGTGGCTGCGAACAGCGACGTTTGGATGGTGCCGCTAGCCAGCCGCGAGGTGGACACCAGTGGGGCGGATTCCAGTCGCGCGGTGAAACCCGCCGCGCCGCGCTCGACCACCAGGCGTTTGAACTCCAGGCTGTCGTCCTGGCTCCAGCGCGCGCTGAGCTTGTCCAGTTGATGGGTGTCGAGCGTTTCTGCTGTGACATGGCGGCCACCGCGGCCAAACAAGGCTTGCCGTGTCAGGTTGTTGGTGCGCAAGAATTGGGCGGCTTGCGGGTCATCCACGCCCAGACGTTTGAGCAGCGTGTCGGCGGTGTCCGTGCTGCGGGTGATGTCGGAGCGAAAAAGGTTCAGTGCCGGTGCGCTGATGTCATTGTCTACCAAGGACGCTGTTGGCTGGACCGCTTCCAGCACCATTTGCACCGGCAGTTGCGACACATCGGGCCCCAGCGAGGCCAGTGCCCAGGCGCCGCCGCCGCCTGCCAGCAGGGTGGCAGTGACAATGGCGCTCAAGTGTTTGGGGTATTGGGCCAATGTGTTGACAGTCGTCACAAACATGGCTTGGCCACGATTCAGGGCGGAGTTGATCAAGGGAGCATCCTCTGTGGCGACCGTGGATGGCATGCAACAGACGCTGCCCAAACCCCGCGAAACACCCACTTAAAATCATGAAATTAAACAACTATCTAGTATAAACCCGCCCTCCAAAGATGGATACGGGAAAACCCTTATGACTGAGCAGAAAACCATCGAGTCCCCCGTGTCTGACCGCGTTCGTGAAGCCCTGGCGGTGACGCTGCGCGGCTGTGAGGAACTGATTCCGCAAGACGAGTGGATCAAGAAGCTGGCGCGTTCGGAGGCGACCGGCACGCCATTGCGCATCAAGCTGGGGCTGGACCCCACCGCGCCCGACATCCACATTGGCCACACCGTGGTGCTCAACAAGATGCGCCAGCTGCAGGATCTGGGCCACACGGTGATTTTTTTGATCGGTGACTTCACCGGCATGATTGGTGACCCGTCAGGGCGCAACAGCACGCGCCCGCCGCTCACCCCCGAGCAGATCAAGATCAACGCCGAAACCTATTACCGCCAGGCCTCTCTGGTGCTGGACCCGAGCAAAACCGAGATTCGTTACAACAGCGAATGGAGTGACCCGCTCGGCACGCGTGGTTTGATCCAGCTGGCCAGCCGTTACACCGTGGCGCGCATGATGGAGCGCAACGACTTCCACGACCGCTTCAAGGCCGGTACGCCGATTGCCGTGCATGAGTTCATTTACCCCTTGCTGCAAGGGTATGACAGCGTGGCGTTGAAGAGTGATCTGGAGTTGGGCGGCACCGACCAGAAGTTCAATTTGCTGATGGGGCGCACGCTGCAGGCCGAATACGGCCAGGAGCCGCAATGCATTTTGACCATGCCGCTGCTTGAAGGCCTGGACGGCGTCGAGAAGATGTCCAAGAGCAAGAACAACTACATCGGCATTTCCGAAGACGCCAACACCATGTTTGCCAAATGTCTGAGCATTTCCGACGTGTTGATGTGGCGCTGGTACACCCTTTTGAGCTTCAAGTCCGAAGCCGAGATTGCGGCACTCAAGGCCGAGGTGGCAGCCGGGCGCAACCCCAAGGATGCCAAGGTGGCGCTGGCCAAGGAAATCACCGCACGCTTTCACAGCGCCGCTGCTGCCGACGCCGCCGAGCAGGACTTCATCAACCGCAGCAAAGGCGGTATCCCGGATGAGATCCCCGAAATCAGCCTGCCGCTGGGTGAAGGTGGTGCGGCGCTGGGGATTGGTGCTTTGCTCAAATCGGCCGGGCTGGCCGCATCGAGTGGTGAAGGCAACCGCCTGATCGACGGTGGGGGTGTACGCATCGACGCCAATGTGGTCAGCGACAAGGGGCTGAAGCTGGGTGCCGGCACCTACGTGCTGCAAGTGGGCAAACGAAAATTCGCCCGGGTGACACTGGCCTGATGGCTGAGCATGTTGGCGCCTGGCCTGCGCGTACGGCCGCCAACCTGTGGCCCCACTGGCCGTGTGCCACGCGTTTGACGAATGCCAGGCCTGGAGCCGCTCCTTGTCAATCAGCAGGCCAGCAGCAACCAAACCGTCCCGACCACATACCGGCCATGGGCCAGTGAGGCTGAGTGCTGTTTTTGCAAGAAAGTGAAGAGATGGCTGACAACAGAAACCATGGCATGTGCCACCGGCCGCATGGAGAAAGGCTTATGCCACGTGCCTGCTCGGCAACCAAGCCAGGCCAGGGCGCACGAAGCGATGACGGACAGCGCGCACCATGATGGCGCTGCTGCAAAGGGTGCGCTGCGCCCGGGTCGAGGTGGCCGGGCAGGTGATGGGTGCGATTGACGCCGGTTTGTTGGTGCTGCTGTGTGCCGAGCGGGGGGACACGGCGGCGGTTTGTGATCGGATGCTGGCCAAGATGTTGAAGCTGCGCATCTTCAGTGATGCCGCCGGAAAAATGAACCACAGTGTGCAGGACATGGACGGTGCCGGTCAGGCGGGCGGGTTGCTGCTGATCAGCCAGTTCACGCTGGCGGCTGACACCTCGGGCGGCAACCGTCCCGGCTTTACCAACGCTGCCTCGCCTGAGGAAGGTCGCCGCTGGTTTGATTACCTGGTGGCGCAAGCGCGCCGGGCGCACCCGGTCGTGCAGACGGGTGAGTTTGGTGCCGACATGCAGGTGCATCTGGTCAACGATGGCCCGGTGACGATCCCGCTACGCATGACGGCCTGAGACGGCTGCGCACCGGATAATCCGCCCCATGTCTTTTGTTTTTGAGCGACCCTCGCTGTGGCGCCGTCTGTTGCCATGGGTGCGCGGTTTTGACGCGCCTTTGGCGCTGGCGGTGTTGCTGCTGGTAGGCGCCGGGATGATCACCATGTACTCCGCGGGTTTTGACCACGGCAGCCGATTCCAGGACCACGGCCGCAACATGCTGATCGCCGGCGCCATCCTGTTCACCGTGGCGCAGATCCCACCGCAACGCCTGATGAGTCTGGCGGTGCCGCTCTACATTTTGGGGGTGGCGCTGCTGATTGCGGTGGCGGTTTTTGGTATCACCAAAAAAGGTGCCACGCGCTGGCTGAATGTGGGCGTGGTCATCCAGCCCAGCGAAATTCTCAAGATTGCCATGCCGTTGATGCTGGCCTGGTGGTTCCAGAAACGTGAAGGGCAGTTGCGCCCGCTGGACTTCTTGGTGGCCACGGTGTTGCTGGCGCTGCCGGTAGGCCTGATCATGAAGCAGCCGGATCTGGGCACCTCCTTGCTGGTGTTGGCTGCCGGTTTATCGGTGATCTTTTTTGCCGGTTTGAGCTGGAAACTGGTGGCGCCACCGCTGTTGCTGGGGCTAGTGGGCATCACCCTGCTGGTGGTGTTTGAGCCCGAACTGTGCGCGCCGGGTGTCGATTGGCCGCTGCTGCGTGAGTACCAGCAACAGCGCGTGTGCACCCTGCTGGACCCCACGCGTGACCCGTTGGGCAAGGGGTTTCACATCATCCAGGGCATGATCGCCATCGGCTCGGGCGGTGTCTGGGGCAAGGGCTTCATGCAGGGCACCCAAACGCACCTGGAGTTCATCCCCGAGCGCACCACCGACTTCATCTTTGCAGCGTTTTCCGAAGAGTTTGGTCTGGTGGGCAACCTGCTGCTGATTGCCGCCTTCATCTTCCTGGTGCTGCGCGCGCTGGCGATTGCGCTGGAGGCGCCCACCGTGTTTGCGCGCCTGCTGGCGGGGGCGATGGCGACCATTTTCTTTTGCTACGCGTTTGTCAACATGGGCATGGTCAGCGGCATCCTGCCGGTGGTGGGGGTGCCGCTGCCGTTCATCAGTTACGGCGGCACGGCCATGGTCACGCTCGGGCTGGGGCTGGGCATTTTGATGTCGATCGCTAAGTCCAAGCGACTGGTGCAGTCCTGAGGTCAAGCGCCCGGGGCACCGGCCCCAAAACACCCCAAGCCCTAGAATCGCGGGCATGATTTCACGCGAACCCACCCTTGAGCGCCTGGCCGTTGCCAAGGCCCTGCTGCTGACCCCTTTTGGCCTGGACGAGACCCACCTGAGCCGCGCGCTCGCGGCCATTACTGCACATCAGGTCGACGAAGCCGACCTGTATTTCCAGTACACCCGCAGCGAGGGCTGGAGCCTGGAAGAGGGCATTGTCAAAACCGGCTCGTTTTCCATCGACCAGGGCGTGGGCGTGCGCGCCGTCAGCGGCGAAAAAACCGCCTTTGCCTATTCGGACGACATCTCCGAGGCCTCACTTCTGGATGCCGCGATGACCGTGCGCACCATTTCGGCGGCAGCCCAAGGCCGCAAAGCCCGGGTAGCGTCCAGAAAAATCGCGTCTTCGCGCTCGCTGTACGGCGGCCTGGACCCGATCGGCAGCCTGGACAGCACCGCCAAAGTGGCCTTGCTGGAAAAGGTGGAGAAACTCGCCCGCGCCAAAGACCCACGTGTGGCGCAGGTGATGGCCGGCTTGGCGGCCGAACACGACGTGGTGCTGGTGGCGCGTGCTGACGGTACCTTGGCGGCTGATGTGCGCCCGCTGGTGCGCCTGAGCGTGACGGTGATTGCCGAGCAGAAAGGCCGTCGCGAAGTGGGGTCGGCCGGTGGTGGCGGTCGGTTTGGCTTTGCTTATTTTGACGACGCCCTGATTGAAAAGTATGTGGACGAGGCGGTCAGTGCCGCGTTGACCAATCTGGACGCCAGGCCGGCTCCGGCGGGCGAAATGACCGTGGTGCTGGGCCCGGGCTGGCCGGGCATCCTGCTGCATGAAGCCATTGGCCACGGGCTGGAGGGTGATTTCAACCGCAAGGGCTCCAGCGCTTTCAGCGGCCGCATCGGCCAGCGGGTGGCGGCCAAAGGCGTGACCGTGCTGGATGACGGCACGATAACCGACCGGCGGGGCAGCCTCAACGTGGACGACGAAGGCAACGCCAGCCAGCGCAATGTGCTGATTGAAGACGGCATCCTCAAGGGGTACATCCAGGACGCGATGAACGCGCGCCTGACCGGTGTGGCGCCCACCGGCAATGGGCGGCGCGAAAGTTACGCCCACGTGCCGCTGCCGCGCATGACCAACACCTACATGCTCGCCGGTGACAAGTCGCCCGAGGAAATTGTCGCCAGCATCAAAAAGGGCTTGTACGCCACAAACTTTGGCGGCGGGCAGGTGGACATCACCTCGGGCAAGTTTGTGTTCTCGGCCAGCCAGGCGTACTGGGTCGAAAACGGCAAGATCCAGTACCCGGTGAAAGGCGCCACGCTGGTGGGCAGCGGCCCGGAGTGCCTGAAACACGTCAGCATGATCGGCAACGACATGAAGCTCGACAGCGGTGTGGGCACCTGCGGCAAAGAGGGCCAGAGTGTGCCGGTGGGTGTGGGGCAACCCACCTTGCGTATTGACGGGCTGACGGTGGGTGGCACGGCCTGACGCTGTGGACAGATCCCGTTTGTACCGCAACCAAAACACACCCGCGTGCCGAAATTTGTCAGCTGGTCCCGTCAGTTTGACGTGAAATGACTGTGCTACATTCTCCTTCCATGAATTCCGCGACTTTTTTCTTTGGATACTTTTGGTTCTCAAGCGCCGCTGGCGGTAGAGAGTTCTGAACGTACCCAAGTAAAACGTCCTGATTCCTCCAAACCGCCGGCACCCCCGGCGGTTTTTTTATGTGTTTTTGATGTCCACCCTGCAAGGAAACTGTCCATGAACGCCAAAGCTGTTGCCGCCGTTGATCAAGATGCCTGGAGCCCTTCTTTGAATGCCAATGCCCCTGACCGCACCGGTCAGACCGACAACGAACGCATCAAGGACATCACCGTGCTGCCACCTCCAGAGCATCTGATTCGCTTTTTCCCGATCAAGGGCACACCGGTTGAGTCGATGATTGGCGCCACCCGGCGCAGTATTCACAACATCATGGCGGGCAAGGACGACCGCCTGCTGGTGGTGATTGGCCCGTGCTCCATCCACGACCCTGCCGCCGCCCTGGAGTACGCGCGTCGCCTCAAGGTACAGCGCGACAAGTACGCCGACTCACTGGAAATTGTGATGCGCGTTTACTTTGAGAAGCCGCGCACCACCGTGGGCTGGAAAGGCCTGATCAACGACCCCTACCTGGATGAGAGTTACCGCATCGACGAAGGTCTGCGCATGGCGCGTCAGCTGCTGATCGAAATCAACCGCTTGGGCCTGCCTGCAGGCAGTGAGTTTCTGGATGTGATCTCGCCGCAATACCTGGGCGACTTGATCAGCTGGGGCGCGATTGGCGCACGTACCACCGAGAGCCAGGTGCACCGCGAGCTGGCCTCTGGCCTGTCCGCACCGATTGGCTTCAAGAACGGCACCGACGGCAACATCCGCATTGCCACCGATGCCATCCACGCCGCAGCGGGCGGGCATCACTTTTTGTCGGTGCACAAAAACGGCCAGGTTGCCATCGTCCAGACCAAGGGCAATAAGGACTGCCATGTGATTTTGCGTGGTGGCAAAACCCCCAATTTTGATGCTGCCAGTGTGGCTGCTGCCTGTGCCGAGCTGGACAAGTCCAAGTTGCCGCCCACGTTGATGGTGGATTGCAGCCATGCCAACAGCAGCAAGCAGCACGAAAAGCAGATCGACGTGGCGCGCGACATTGCCGGCCAGTTGGCCGCCGGGTCCAAGCAGGTGTTTGGCGTGATGGTGGAAAGCCACCTCAACGCCGGGGCGCAGAAATTCACCCCCGGCAAAGACAAGACCAGCAAACTGGCTTACGGCCAGAGCATCACCGATGCCTGCCTGGGTTGGGACGATTCGCTGCAGGTGCTGGAGGTGCTGTCGCAAGCGGTGTTGACCCGTCGGGCGCGCTGACAAGGTGTGTACCTGCTTGGGCCTTGGCGGGCCAAGCAGGCGGTCACTGGGCGTTGATGTTCTTGGCGGGTGCCATCCGCAACGGGGGGCGTCAAGAGGTCTGAGTTGCAGCCAAGAGCTTTGGCGGCTCGGCCAGTGACTTGTGTTTCAGTGACTGCAACAACTTGGCGTGAACCCCGCCAAAGCCGCCGTTGCTCATGCAGACGATGTGGTCACCCGGGCGGGCGGCCTGTGTCACGGCGGCAACGAGGGTGTCCAGCTGGTCGCTGACCAGCGCTTTGTCTCCCATCGGCGCCAAGGCGCCCGCGGCGTCCCAGCCCAACCCGGCGCTATGGCAAAAAGACAGGTCGGCGCTCTCCAGGCTCCAGGGCAATAAGGCCTTCATGGTGCCCAGTTTCATGGTGTTGGAGCGTGGTTCAAACACCGCCAGAATCCGTTCGCCCGCTCTCAGCGTGTGGCGCAGGCCGTCCAGTGTGGTGCGGATCGCGGTAGGGTGGTGCGCAAAATCGTCATAAATGGTGACCTTCCCGCTGGCTTCGCCAGGGCCCAGCTTGACCGTACCGCGAACTTCCATGCGACGCTTGACGTTTTCGAAGCTGCCCAGCGCCGCCGCCGCAACGGCTGGCGCCACACCCAGGTGTTCTCCTGCGGCGATGGCGGCCAGCGCGTTGAGCTGGTTGTGAATGCCTGTCAGGCTCCATCGCACCTGCCCCGCAACTTGGCCTTGGTGGTGGACCTCAAAATCATGTGCCGGGCCCACCGCCGTGAAGTCACTCACCGCGGCGCCAAAGCTGCGCACCTCGCTCCAGCAGCCTTGGTGCAACACGCGGGCCAGGCTTTCTTCCAGCCCGTTGACCACGATACGGCCGCTGCCATGGGGCCCGCTGCCAGGGACGGTGCGCACCAGATGATGGAATTGGCGCTCAATAGCGGCCAGATCATCAAAGATGTCGGCATGGTCAAACTCCAGGTTGTTCAAGATGGCCGTGCGTGGCCGGTAATGCACAAACTTGCTGCGTTTGTCAAAAAACGCGGTGTCGTACTCGTCGGCCTCGATCACAAAGGCTTTGCCTTGCCCCAGCCGGGCCGAGATGCCAAAGTTCAGCGGCACCCCGCCCACCAGAAAACCGGGCTGCAGACCCGCGCATTCCAGAATCCAGCTGGTCATGGCGGTGGTGGTGGTCTTGCCGTGGGTGCCTGCCACAGCGACCACATGGCGGCCCTGCAAGAGGTGTTCACTGAGCCATTGCGGGCCGCTGGTGTAGGGTAAACCAGCGTCCAGAATGGCTTCCATCAACGGAAATTTGGCGCTGCCGTCGGGCAAGCGCGAGCGGCTGATCACATTGCCAACGACAAACATATCGGGTTTCAGGCTCAACTGGTCGGCGCTAAAGCCTTCCATCAGGTCAATGCCCAAGGCGCGAAGCTGGTCGCTCATCGGCGGGTAAACCCCGGCGTCGCAACCCGTGACCTTGTGACCCGCCTCGCGTGCCAACGCGGCCAACCCGCCCATGAAAGTGCCGCAAATACCCAGAATATGAATGTGCATCGCTCGATTTTAGAGAGCCCGTTTGGCGCAGCAGGTGGCCCCACGCCCCGGCGTCAGGCTGAATAGGGGCAAAATCCGCGCACGATGACTGATTTACAGCTTGAAATTGCCGCACAGGCCGCCCGCTGGGTGGTGGATGAAGGGCTGGAGTACGGTCCGGCCAAACGCCGGGCGGTCAAGGCCCTCGGTTTGCCCGGGCGTACACCGCTGCCCGGCAACGACGTGGTCGAAGATGCCGTGCGCGATTACATTGCGGTGTTTTGCGCCGACACCCAACCCCGGGAACTGCTCGCGCTACGGCAATTGGCCTTGGTCTGGATGGAACGGCTGCAGGCGTTTCGCCCGTATTTGGGCGGGGCGGTGTGGCATGGCACGGCCACCCGCTTGTCGGATATTTATCTGCAACTCTTTTGTGATGACAGCAAATCTGCCGAGATCGCGTTGATTGACAAAAAGGTGAGTTACGTGCCGCGCAGCGTGACGGGTTTGCATGGCGAGACTGTGGACGCCTTGAGTGTTCATGCGTTTTGTCCGGATTTAGACGAGGAGGTGGGTGTGCATTTGATGATTTACGACCGGGATGATGTGCGTGGCGCACTGCTGCCCGATGCCCGCGGGCGTGTGCCGCGTGGTGACATCCGCGCGTTGCGCGCTCTCCTGGATGAGGCGCGGGCATGAGCGCGCCGCTGGCCGGTGGCTCGCGCCGTACCTGGCTGGCGGCGACCGGGCTGGCGCTGGTCGCTGGCGGCGCGGCTTACACCTTGCGCCGCACCGGGGCAGGTGAGGGTGAGCTTGGGCCGGTTGAGGCGGCATTCTGGCAGCAGACGTTCAGCCAGACCGATGGCAGTCTGCTGCGCATGATGGCTTTCCAGGGCAAGCCGCTGCTGGTGAATTTCTGGGCCACCTGGTGTCCGCCTTGTGTGGAAGAATTGCCGTTATTGAGCGCCTTTTTTACCAATCACCAGGCCAAAAGCTGGCAAGTGTTGGGTTTGGCGGTTGATCAACCCAGTGCTGTGAAGCGTTTTCAGGCGCAAAATCGCCTGTCTTTTCCGGTGGCTTTGGCCGGTTTTGAGGGGACGGACCTCAGCCGTTCACTCGGCAATACCAGCGGCGGATTGCCTTTTACCGTGGTTTTTGGTGCAGCCGGCCAGGTTCGACAACGTAAAATCGGCCGCGTGTTGCCCAGTGACCTGGCGGCGTGGGTCCGGTTGGAGCAGGTTTAGCGGTTTGATTTTTAGCTGTAAAATGCCGCGTTTTGGGTTGATTTGAAAGCTATTTGCTATCAATTAATAGAAATTCAAGCGATCTCGACCCGATTTTCCTCACTGTTCGTTGGAGATCTTATGGACCTTAGAAAACTCAAAACCCTGATCGATCTGGTCTCGGAGTCAAATGTCTCGGAGCTGGAAATCACAGAAGCCGAGGGCAAGGTACGGATTGTCAAAGGTGGCGGTGCCATGGTTCCCCAGTATGTTCAATCGGTGCCACCTGCGGCTACCAACCCTGCGCCGTCTCCCGCCGTGGCGGTAGCGGAAGCCGCCGAACCCGCGGTGGCGGTCGAGACGGGTCATGTCACCAAGTCGCCCATGGTGGGCACCTTCTACCGTTCGGCCACGCCGGGCGCCAAATCGTTTGTAGAAATGGGCGATGCGGTCAAGGAGGGTGACACGTTGTGCATCATCGAGGCGATGAAAATTCTCAATGAGATTGAAGCCGACAAAACCGGCATCATCAAGCGTATCCTGGCGGAAAACGGTCAAGCGGTCGAGTACGGCCAGCCGTTGTTCATCATCGAATGACGCTGGGCGCTACCCATGTTTAAAAAAATCCTGATCGCCAACCGTGGCGAAATTGCCCTGCGCATCCAGCGCGCCTGTCGCGAGATGGGCATCAAGGCCGTCATGGTCTATTCAGAGGCGGATCGCGACGCCAAATACGTCAAGCTGGCCGAAGAAGCGGTGTGTATTGGACCGGCCCAGTCCGGCCTGAGTTATCTGAACATGCCCGCCATCATCTCGGCGGCAGAAGTGACCGATGCCGAGGCGATTCACCCGGGTTACGGTTTTTTGAGCGAAAACGCGGACTTTGCCGAGCGGGTTGAGCGCAGCGGTTTCCAGTTCATTGGCCCCACGCCAGAGTCGATCCGCATCATGGGCGACAAGGTGTCGGCCAAGCAGGCCATGATTAAGGCCGGTGTGCCGTGTGTGCCCGGTTCCGAAGGCGAATTGCCCGATGACCCGGTGCAGATCAAACGCATTGCCAAGACCATTGGTTACCCGGTGATCATCAAGGCTGCCGGTGGTGGTGGCGGGCGCGGCATGCGTGTGGTGCACACCGAGGCGGCGTTGATCAATGCGGTGGCCATGACCAAGAACGAAGCCGGTGCGGCCTTCAACAATGCAGCGGTCTACATGGAGAAATACCTGCAGAACCCGCGCCATATCGAAATTCAGATCATCGCGGACAAGTACAAAAACGCGGTGTACCTGGGCGAGCGGGACTGCTCCATGCAGCGGCGCCACCAGAAGGTGATTGAAGAAGCGCCTGCGCCGGGTATTCCGCGCAAGATCATCGAGCGTATTGGTGATCGCTGTGTGGCGGCGTGCAAGCGCATCGGTTACCGGGGTGCGGGTACCTTTGAGTTCCTGTACGAAGACGGCGAGTTTTACTTCATCGAGATGAACACCCGCGTGCAGGTGGAACATCCGGTGACCGAAATGACCACCGGCGTGGACATTGTCCGCACACAGATCATGGTGGCGGCAGGTGAAAAACTGCCGTTCACGCAGCGGCAGATCCAGATCCGCGGCCACGCCATCGAGTGTCGGCTGAACGCGGAAGACTCCTACAAGTTCATCCCGTCACCCGGGCGCATCACCATGTGGCACCCGCCGGGCGGTCCTGGCATCCGGGTGGACTCCCATGTGTACACCAACTATTTTGTGCCGCCCAATTACGACTCGATGATCGGCAAGCTCATCGCCCACGGGGATACCCGCGAACAGGCGCTGGCCCGCATGCGCACCGCGCTGGGTGAAACGGTGGTGGAGGGCATCAACACCAACATCGCGTTGCACCGCGAGCTGATGATCGACGCCAAGTTTATGGAGGGCGGCACCAACATCCATTACCTGGAAGGCTGGCTGGCCGATCACGCCCGCAAGTGAGGGCCAGCAGCATGTTTGAACTGCGATTGATGTGCCCGGAAGACCGGGTCGAGCCCCTGAGTGACGCGCTGGATGCGCTGGACGCCTTGAGCGTCAGTGTGGAAGACGCGGACGCCCAGACCGATGCCGAGCAGGCGCTGTTTGGCGAACCCGGCATGCCGCCGCCCAAGGATGGCTGGCAGCGTTCCCGCGTGCTGGCTTTGTTCCCGGACCAGGCGCTGGCGCAAAGTGCTTTGCAGTTGTTGCAGGCGCAAGACTTCTTTGATGGCTGCGAGGTGCTGGGTGTGATGGAGGTGCCGGAGCAGGATTGGGTCCGCCTGACGCAGTCGCAATTCGCCCCGGTGGAGATCACGCCTGATTTCTGGATTGTGCCGACCTGGCATGAGCCCCCGGCCCAGGCCCGTGTGGTGATCCGGCTAGACCCCGGTCTGGCGTTTGGTACCGGCACCCACCCCACCACCCGCATGTGTTTGCGCTGGATTGCCCGCCACGAAGGCAGTGCGGCCTTGTCGCGTGTGCTGGACTACGGCTGCGGGTCTGGCATTCTGGCCGTGGGGGCTGCCAAATTGGGCGCATCAAGCATTGATGCGGTGGACATCGACCTGGCGGCCATTCAGAGCACCGAGCTCAATGCGCAGGCCAACCAGGTGCAACTGCACGCGGGTCTGCCAGAGCTGGCATCGGGCACTTATCAGACGGTGCTGGCGAACATTCTGGCCACGCCCTTGAAAGTGCTGGCACCCTTGTTGTGGTCGCGCGTGGCCGAGGGCGGTCATTTGGTGCTGGCGGGTATTCTGGAGCGCCAGGCCGACGAGCTCAAGGCGGCTTACGCATCCTATTGCGCGTTGCAGGTCGCGGATCAGGAAGACGGCTGGATCTTGATGACGGCCAGGCGTTGAAGCGGCTAGACTCAGCGGCCGCCCCCTTCCGTTTATGAGTCTCCTGACACGCTGCCCCGCCTGCACGACCCTGTACAAGGTTGTGCCCGATCAATTGCGCATTTCGCAAGGGTGGGTCAAGTGCGGGCAATGTGGTGAAATTTTTGACGCGTCGCAGCACTTGCTGGAAGCCTCCACCGAGCCCGAAGAACTGGTGGTTGGTCCGGCGGTCGAACCCTCATCAGAGCCAGCTGACAGCCCTGTCGCTGATGACTTGACACCCCCCGCTTCGCTCGATCAGGGCTCTGAATCCAGGCAGGACACTCTTGCAGAGCCAGAGCCAGAGCCAGAGCCAGAGCCAGAGCCAGAGCCAGAGCCAGAGCCAGAGCCAGAGCCAGAGCCAGAGCCAGAGCCCGTCGTCGATCTGGCTGGCGCGTCGGGCACCGGTGCGCAAACGCTGGCGGCGACGGCAGAGCCCCCTGCCAGCCATGACCGTGCCGATTTCTCTCCGCCACAATGGGAGCCACTGAACCTCAATGCGGCCGCACCTGGCGACATCGGATCAGAGTCGCCCGCTAAGCTGGAACAGGCCCCACAGCCCCAACCAGAAACAACGGTTGATCCGGAACGCGCGCCAGCCATCGATCCGGTGCAGCCAAACACGCTTGACACCCCGGTCACCGCCACCGAGTCGCTGTCGTTCATGCGGGACGCGGCAAGCGTCTCCACCAAGCGGCGCCGCAGCACCCAGGTGATGCTGGGGGGACTGGCGGTCTTGCTGACGGCGGGGATGGCCAGCCAGTGGGTGTACCAGGAACGTGACCGGCTGGCCGCGGCACGACCGCAGTGGAAACCCGCGCTGGAAAGAATGTGCCTTGTTTTGCGCTGTGCGGTGGCGCCGTTGCAGCAAATCGAGTCCATTGCCATCGATTCCGCCGGGTTCGTCAACGTGGGTCCGGATCACTATCGCCTGAGCTTTGTGCTCAAAAATGCAGCGTATCTGCCGCTGGCGGTGCCCAGCATTGAGCTGACCCTGACCGATGTGCAGGACGGTGTGGTGCTCAGACGGGTGTTGTCACCACAGGCGTTGGCGGCGGCGTCTGATCAACTGGCCGCCTATGCCGAGTGGCCGGTGTCGGTCCATGTGCGCCTCACCGGCGAGCTGCCTGCATCGACCGTCGTGGGCTACCGGGTGCTGGCCTTTTATCCCTGATGCCACCTCCGTCGCCATCTCCATCCGATAGGTTGCTGCCACCCCCTGTGGTGCCACAGCACGGTCTGCGGCTGCGCGCCAAATGCCATATCGATCTGAAAATGGGATGACAGGCATAAAAAAACCCACTGCGGGTAGCAGTGGGCTGGCGGCACAGCCGGTGACCGGAATCAGGGTTTTTTGCCGGTAGGAAAAGGCCACGCTGCCTGCGGGTTGAGTTTGGTTTTGGATGCCGGTGCGACTTTGGGCGCAGCAGCTGGGGTGGCAGGTGCGGCGGCTTTTTTGGCCGCAGCCGTTTTGGTTGCCGGGGCAGCTGCCGTCTTGGCCGCAGCGGCCTTTTTGGCAGGCGCGGCAGCTTTTTTCGCGGGGGCAGGTGCCACCGCTACTTTCGCCGGTGCGGCAGCCTTCTTTGCTGCAGCCTTCTTGGCCGGCACCGGTGTTGGGGCGGGTGCAGCGGCTACCGGCTTCTTGGCTGGCGCAGCGGCAGCCTTCACAGGTGCGGCCGCCTTTTTGGCAGGCGTTACAACCTTGGCCGGGCTGGCTTTTTTGGCCGCGGGAGCAGCTGTTTTGGCCTCAGCGGCCTGGGGGGCGGGAGCCGCTTTCTTCGCGGCGGTTTTTTTTGCAGTTGCCATCATCTCTCCTTGGTCTGGCTACTAAAAGCACGGGATGTCAATGATTTGACATCCAGCGATCCAGGCTGTTGGGGCAGCCCCAGCGCCGTGAATGGGAACACACAAGTCCGCCGCAAAAAACGTTGGGGCATCGGGTTTGTGAAATCGGGGGTGTCACGGGTCATGCTGTTCAGCGGATGGCAGCAGCGCAGGGGTGGCTGACGACGTGTGATTCAGACAACCGCTTGACCGACAGGCCGTTTGGCAAGCGCGCAAGAGGGGAAAAGCTGGCGGGGGGTGTGACGTCTTGGTGCCGGGGCAGCATAGTTTTTTCCAATCCGGGGATTATGAGAGTTCGCATCCAAAATGGAAAGGTATTCCGGCGCCCTGATGATGATGACGTGACCAATGTTGCGCCGCTGCCGCAGCGTTGCGCTGCCTGAGGCGACATGCACGCGCTGACCCGATCAACTGCGTACCGCCGCTGGCAACTGGCGGGCATCGAGCGCCAGTGACCGCTGCAACCGCTGCCAGTCAAACCCGGCACCAGGGTCGCGCTTGCGGCCCGGCGCAATGTGTTCGTGACCGGCCAGATGGGCGATGGGGTAGCGCTGCAAAACGCTGGCGCACAAGGCGCTCAGGGTGGCGTATTGGGCGGGCTCGAACAGGTCGCCTTCGAGGCCTTCGAGTTCGATGCCGATGCTGTCGTCGTTGCAGTTGCTGCGCCCGCGGTAGCTCGATGCCCCGGCGTGCCAGGCACGTGCGTCGCAGCTGACAAACTGCAGCAGTTCGCCACCGCGACGGATGTAGAAATGGGACGACACGGTGAGGCCTTGGATGCCCTGGAAATACGGGTGCGCCTGCCAGTCCAGCTGGTTGGTGAACAGCTGCTGTACTTCGTTGCCGCCGTAACGGCCCGGGGGCAGGCTGATGGAATGCAGCACCAGCAGATCAATGTGATGCGGTGTGGGGCGCGGGCCAAAGTTGGGCGACGGCACATGGGCTGCAAACCGGTACCAGCCGTCTTGCCACAAGGCGCCCTCGGGCAGGGCATCTTGCGCTTCAGATGAGCTCATCCGCACTCTCGTCGGCGTTGGGGGCGTCAATTTTCAAACGGGCCATGCGGTAGCGCAGCTGGCGCAGAGTCAGTCCCAGACGCGCGGCAGCGGCCGTGCGATTGAACTGGGTGGCACGCAGGGCCTGCAGCAACAGCGAGCGCTCCAGCTGGTCCAGCTGCGCCTGCAAGTCATGGGCTACCGGCTCCGGGTTGGCCGGGCTGGATGGCTGTGGCGCATCGAACTCGGGTGCATCCAGCGTGGAGTCGTTCACCGCCAGGCCCGTGTTGACAGGGCGGTCTAGCTGCAGGCTGTGCCCGTCGCCCAGTGCCACGGCGCGGTACAGCAGGTTTTCGAGTTCGCGCACATTGCCGGGCAGCGGCAGTTGCGCCAGTTCTTTCAACACCTCGTTGGGCAGCGTTGGGACGGGTGTGTCTGACTCCTGCGCAATACGGGTCAGCAGGGCCTGGCACAACGCGGGCAAGTCTTGCGGGCGCTCGCGCAGTGGCGCAATCACCAAGTCAATCACATTGAGCCGAAAGAACAGGTCTTGCCGGAAATGGCCGTGTTGCACTTCCTGGGCCAGATTTTTGTGGGTCGCGCTGACGATGCGCACGTCCACCACTTCTTCCTGGTTGGACCCCAGCGGGCGAATGCGGCGCTCCTGGATGGCGCGCAGCAGCTTGGATTGCATCGGCAGCGGCAGGTCGCCGATCTCGTCCAGAAACAGCGTGCCGCCACGTGCCGCCTGAAAAAAACCCTCGCGGTCTTGGGTGGCGCCGGTGTAAGCGCCTTTGCGGGCACCAAAAAACTCGGATTCCAGCAGCGTCTCGGGAATAGCGCCGCAGTTCACGGCCACCCATGGGCCCTTGACCCGGTGGCTGTTGGCATGGATGGCGTAGGCCACCAGTTCCTTGCCGGTGCCAGATTCACCGGTCACCATGACGGGCGCCATGCTGGTGGCCACTTTGAGGATGCGCGCCTTGATTTGCTGCATGCATTCAGAATTACCGATCAGGCGGTCCAGCGCACGCTGGCCCAAGGCCCCCGCCACCACACCTTGTGCGCGTTTGATCTGCAAGGCGCTGTCATCGTGAGGCGTCTCGGCCACGCTGCGCAAGGCTGACGCCACCACGGCGCGAAACTGTTTCAGGTCGACCGGTTTGGTCAGGTAGTCAAAGGCACCGGCCTTGAGCGCCTCGACCGCGTTCTGGGCCGAGCCATAGGCGGTGATGACAATGCTGCGTTCCCCGCGGCCCTGGGCTTTGATGTCGGTGATGAGGGACATGCCCAGACCATCGGGCAGGCGCATGTCGGTGATCATCACATCAAAGCTGTTGGCTTCCAGCAGCGAGCGGGCCTGCTGCAGGTTTTCGGCGGTGTCGACCCGGTGACCTTCGCGCAGCAGGGTCAGCTCATACAGCGTGCGCAGGTCGGGCTCGTCGTCCACCACCAAAATCCGGGCGTGGCTGGCAGTGGCGTTCATGGTGTGGTCGGGTGGTCTGGCGCAAGCCTGAAAAATACACTGAATTCGTTGCCTGACACAAGTTGCTGTGCGAGCCATCGGTCGCTGCGGTCATACGAAATGGTGGCACCGTGACTTTCGCACAACTCGCGGCAAATATACAACCCCAGCCCGCTGGAGCGGCTCTCGGATGAAAAAAAGGGCTCGAACAAATGCTGCTCCACCGAGGGGTCCAGCGCGGCGCCATCGCTCCACACCCGCAGCGTTGCGCCGGGCGTTGACTGGCTTTCATCTGACGCGTCGATGCTGACCTGGATGCTGCCGGGCCGATCACTGGCAAAGCGGCGGGCGTTGTCCAGCAGGTTGACCAGGATGCGGCGCAAATGCTCGCCATCGAACCAGACGGTGAGTCGGGTCTGTGGCCGACTCAAGCGCATGTCACTGCCCGCACCGTGCTGGTTGATCCAGTCGCGGCAGGTGCGGTCGGTGCTCTCACCCAGGTCCAGGGGGCGCGCCAATTCGTCCGAGCCCCCATCGCCCGCGTGCGTCAGGTGCAACACGTCCTTGACGATATTTTCCAGGCGCAGCGCGTTCTGTCCGACCATGTGGGCCAGCCGCTGCTGCGCCGGATCGCTCAGGTCTTCGGTCAGCAGGGCGTTGGCCTGGGTGATGGCGGCCAGCGGGTTGCGAATCTCATGCGCCACGGCGGCAGACATGCGGCCCATGCCGGCCAGTTTCTCAGAACGGATACGGGCCTGAATCTCACGCTGGTCCTGCAAAAACACCACGCACAGGCCCAGCGTATCGCCGCGTTGTGAGCCGGTCAGCTGGGTGCGTGCACGCAGTTGACGGGCGCTGCTGCCAGCGAGGTCGATGGTGATGTCGGCCTGTTGCGGCGTTTGGCTGGCGAAGCTGGCGTCAATCAACGCCATCAGGGCTTGGCAGCCACGCCGCTCCCGCAGGTTGATCTCTACCAACTGCGTTGGTGTATTGAGCAGCAGGCAGGCCGCCGGGTTGGTGGAGCGCACCGTGCCCGCCCCATCCACCACCAGCACACCATCGGTCAGCGACTTGATCACCAGCTCATTCACCCGGCGCTGCTCGTTGGCGGCCAGCTGGTTGCGCTGGGCCCGTAATTCCATGCTGGCCAGGCGTGTGGCCAATTGGCTGCCCAGGAATGAGATGGCAAAACAACCTGCGCCCGTCAGGGCTGCCTGCAAAAAATTGGCAGTGACATCGCCCGTGTGCCGCGTCAGCAGCCAGCCAGCGTGGGCAAACATCAGCAGGGTGATGCTGGCCGCGGTGGCCATCGCCAGCAGCAGGGACCCCAGCACGCTGACCATCAGCACCGGCAGCGCAAACAAGGGGGTGTAATCAATGGCGCCACCTTGAATCACTTGCAGCGTGGCAAAGGCCAGCACATCCACCCCCACGGTGCGCAGCCACGGCGAATCAAAGCTTTGCCGCAGCCGCTGCGGCTGACTGGTCAGGCGCACCGTCAACGCAATGGCAAAGTAGGTCAGGCAAATCAGCAGGGGGGTGCCACCTTGCTGCGGCACCAAGGCGAAAATGCCGCCTTGAAAAATCGATAGCACCAGCCCCAATGTGACCCGAGCTGTCATGAACCCCAGCCACAGGCGTTCAAACTCCAGCGGGTGGTCACCAACGTCAGGGGTGGGCTCGCCGGACAGCGAAGAAGGCCAGATGGAGCTCACTGGCAAACAGACAACTCAGGATTCAGATGGGTGCCGGTGGTCGGCGCAGCAGTAGCTGCCGTGAGGACCCGTGATCGCATCTTTGGCCGGAAGATGCACCCCGCATTGGCTGCAACGCACCATCTCTTGCGGTTGGGCGGCCGGGGTTGATCGGTTGACCTCCCCCTGACCGCGACGATTTTTCCAGAGCCACACACCAGCCAAGACCACGGCCAGTATCAGCAGGGCTTTCACAGGGTGTGCCCCATCATGACCTCAAGTACAAAGCGCGAACCCGCATAACCCAGCAGCAACAGGCCCGAGCCGACATACAACATCCGCACCGCTTGCCGACCGCGCCAGCCAAAACGTGCGCGACCCATCAGCAGCACACCAAAGGTCAGCCAGGACAGCACGGAGAAAATGGTTTTGTGGTCCCATTTGATGGGGTGCGAGGTGCCATAAAGATGGGTGCCGAAGAAGAATCCGGCGATCAGCGTGGCCGACAGCAGCACGAACCCCACATCGACAAAGCGGAATGTCAGGCGCTCCATGGTCAGCAGCGGCATACCGGTGAAGCCGTCGGCCGCACTGCGAATACGCGCTTCGGCCCGGGTCATCATCCAGGCGTGCACCACCGCCACCGCAAACAGGCCGTACGACGCAATGCCCAGCGCCCAGTGCAGCGGCAGCCAGGCCGACAGTTTGGGGCTCAGGGCTTCGCCCGGGAAAATCAGCGTCAGCAGCACGGCAGCGGCGCCCAGACCGCCCAGCCCCCAAGGCGTCTTCAGTTGCGGGAACACAAAGCTCTCAATGGCGTACACCAGCCCCACCAGCCAGGCGGTGATGGACAGCGCTGGCGCAAAACCGAACAGCGGTTGCGCCCCGCCCCACAACCCCCAGGCCAGCAGACAACCGTGCAAAGTCCAGGCGAGCCACACCGCCACCCTGGAGAGCGTCTGGCTGACGCGTGACGCCCCCGTGGCCGACACCGCATAGGCAGCAGCAGCTGCCAGCGACAGCGTCAATGTCAGAGGAGAAGCACTGGGTAAAATCATGGCTACAGTTTAGCGTTTTGTCACCGGCCATTGTCCCATGGCTACAACACAGGTTCCGCTTGTCGGACACATCCCACATGGCTTCAGCTCTTACCGACAAACTTTCCCGCCTGGTCAAGGAAATCCGCGGTCAGGCCCGCATCACCGAGACCAACGTGGCCGACATGCTGCGCGAAGTGCGCATGGCCTTGCTGGAGGCCGACGTGGCGCTGCCGGTGGTGCGCGACTTCATTGCCCGCGTCAAAGAGAAAGCGCTGGGCCAGGACGTGCTGGGCTCGCTGACCCCGGGTCAGGCGCTGGTGAGCATTGTCAACAAAGAGCTGTCCGCCACCATGGGCGACGGTGTGGCCGACATCAACCTGGCGGCCCAGCCGCCCGCCGTGATTTTGATGGCGGGCTTGCAGGGCGCCGGTAAAACCACCACCACCGCCAAACTGGCCAAACACCTGATGGAGCGTCGCGGCAAGAAGGTGCTGACGGTGTCGGGCGACGTGTACCGCCCGGCGGCCATCGAGCAGCTCAAGACGGTGACCAAACAGGCCGGGGCCGAGTGGTTCCCCAGCACCCCCGACCAAAAGCCGGTGGACATTGCCCTGGCGGCGCTCGATTACGCCAAAAAACATTACTTTGACGTGTTGCTGGTCGACACCGCAGGCCGCCTGGCGATTGACGATGTGCTGATGCGCGAAATCAAGGACCTGCACGCCGCCATCCACCCGGTGGAGACGCTGTTTGTCGTTGACGCCATGCAGGGCCAGGACGCGGTCAACACGGCCAAGGCTTTCAAGGAAGCGCTGCCGCTCACCGGCATCATCCTGACCAAACTCGACGGTGATTCACGCGGCGGTGCGGCGCTCTCGGTGCGGCAGATCACGGGTGCGCCGATCAAGTTCGCCGGCACCAGCGAAAAACTCGACGGCCTGGAAGTGTTTGACGCTGAACGTCACGCCGGCCGCGTGCTGGGCATGGGTGACATTCTGGCGCTGGTGGAGCAGGTCACCGCGGGTGTCGACATGGCCAGCGCGCAGAAGCTGGCGGCCAAAGTCAAGAGCGGTGCCACTTTCGATTTGAATGACTTTTTGAGCCAGATCCAGCAGATGCGCCAGATGGGCGGTTTGAGCAGCCTGATGGACAAGCTGCCCACCGCCATGGCGGCCAAGGCCGGGCAGGTCGACATGGGCCGGGTTGAAAAAGACATCAAACGCAAGGAAGGCATCATCCACAGCATGACGCCGCTGGAGCGCCGCAAGCCGGAGTTGATCAAAGCCACCCGCAAGCGCCGCATCGCCATGGGCGCGGGCGTTCAGGTGCAGGAAGTCAACCGCATGCTCAAGGAGTTTGAGCAGATGCAGGACATGATGAAGAAGATGAAGGGCGGCGGCATGATGAAAATGATGAAGCGCCTGGGCGGTATGAAAGGTATGGGCGGCATGCCCAAGATGCCGTTCTGACCCGCCGCAGTATCAAATCGCCCGCTGGACGATTGACTGGCGTTAGGGTCTGCAGTCCTTGGCCCAAATAGGCTGGGCGCTATTTGTTTTCAGTGGCTGCAGCAGCTGTCGCCGTCGTATCTGCAGCAGTTGTAGCAGTGGCAGCAGGCTCTGTGGCTTCAGCCGCTTCAGCGGGTTGCTGAAAAATCTCGTGGAAGTGCTGGGACCCCAGGTACCCCACTGCGATCCAGAGTGCCGCCACCACCGCCCAGATGATATTTGACACCCGTTTGCTGGGGCCCCGGCTCATCGCCTTCTGCATGCGGATCATCGGGCTCACCGGGGTGTCGTCCGGCGGTGCGTCCACCTTGTTGGCATCGATGATCTTGTTGGTCTGTACCCGGCTGATGGCAATGATCTGCTCCATCACTTCCCGCACTTCACGGGTTTGCGGGGTGTGCAGCAGCCTTTGCGCTTGCTGGTTGATGGCTTTGAACGCTGCGAATTGCGATTCCGATAGGCTCATGGGGTGGCTCCGGGTGAAAAATTTGGTGCCATTTTCGAGGTGAATGTGGCGCTCGGACCTGTCCTGAATCAAGGAAATCCGCCGCGGCCCGCCCGGGCGTTGCGTCGTTGCGCCGGGTTAAACCGTCTCTTGCGAGTCCACTTGGGACCCTGATGCCGTGGCGCTGGCGTTTGGCGGGCGCGAACTGCTGCCGTGGCTGCGCCTGGAGGCGTGGCGTTGCGCACGGGCGATGCGCCGCTCGGCGCGCTTGGCTGATTTCCAGCGGATAAAGTTGTACAGCAGCTTGACCAGATAACCCACCACGTACAGCACCACCAGGCCGATCAGCCACGGTGTGACTTGATCAATCAGCTTTTCGCGCATCATGCTGGCCGTTTCGCGGTCCAGCTGGGCTTGTGCTGCGGTTTTGGGTGGGCCCGGGTCCTGGGTGGCGGGTACGTCCCACTGGCCAGGGCCCTTGGCGGAGGCGGCTTTGTCCTGGTCGCTCCATTGATTTTTATCCAGACCCAGATCGGTTTTCAAATCGTGCAAGGCTTCCACCGCACCAGATTCAACCAGCTGGTCGTACACCGGGCGAACACTTTCCTTGATGGCGCTGTGAATGGAGGTGTTGGTGCCCGGGGCGGCTGTGGTGCCGGGCGGTGCCTGCGTTGCCGGGCCTGCGGGTGGCGTCAGTGTGCGGTCAGTGGCTTGAGCGGGCGCTCGCTTCGGGTCAGCGGTGTTCGCTGTTGTCGGCGAAACCGACATGTCATGGATGGGGGGTGGTGCGGACTCCAGCGTGACCAGTTGGCTGGTGTCGGTGGTGGCCTCGGCGGTATGGGCGCCGTCATGCAGAACCACCGGCTCGGCATCTGCCGTGAGGGGTAAAACCAGGCACAGTGCACAGATTACGGCCAACTGCGCGCTGGCTGGCCGAATCCGACGTGATGATCTTTGGTGCATAACGCCAGTGAGGTTGCAGGACCATGAAAAACTGGAGCGTTAAGGCGCACACCGCATCCAGCCGCTGGTGGGTGTTGCCCGGGGGCCGGCAGACACCGCCATCGGAAATTCTAGCGTTGCGCCCGGGTCTTGTCAGAGCGTTTCACGGGTCAGCACCTCGCCGCGCAGCGTGTAGGTGCGGGTCTCAGAAATGGTCACGTCCACCATTTGCCCGATCAGACGCGGCTGGCCGATGAAGTTGACCACCCGGTTGCATTCGGTGCGGCCCATCAGTTCGCCACCATCGCGTTTGGAAGCGCCTTCCACCAGAATGCGCTGCACCGTGCCAACCATGCCAGCGCTGATGTGCGCCATGTGGGTGTTGATGTTGGCCTGCACCTCTTGCAGGCGGCGCAGCTTGACCTCATGCGACGTGTCATCCGTCAGGTTGGCAGCCGGTGTGCCTGGGCGCGGGCTGAAGATGAAGCTGAACGAGTTGTCAAAGCCCACGTCCTCCATCAGTTTCATGAGTTTGGCGTGGTCATCTTCGGTTTCACCCGGAAAACCGACGATGAAGTCGGAACTCAGTGCCATGTTGGGCCGGATCGCGCGCAATTTGCGCACCGTGCTTTTGTATTCCATGGCGGTGTAGCCGCGTTTCATGGCCATCAGGATCCGGTCGGAGCCGTGTTGCACCGGCAGGTGCAGGTGGCTGACCAGTTTGGGCAGCTTCTCGTAAGCGGCAATCAGTGCGGGGGTGAACTCGTTGGGATGGCTGGTGACATAACGCAGGCGCTCCACGCCAGGGATGTCGCAGACATATTCCAGCAGGGTGGCAAAGTCAGCCATCTCGCCCGTGCTGCCCGCCGCGCCCGCGTGGCAGATCATCTTGGCGCGCCAGGCGTTCACGTTCTGACCCAGCAGGGTGATCTCTTTGACGCCCTGGTCCGCCAGGCCCGCCACCTCCACCAGAATGTCTTCAAACGGCCGATGGATTTCCTCGCCGCGGGTGTAGGGCACCACGCAATAGCTACAGTATTTGGAGCAACCTTCCATGATGCTCACAAACGCGCTGGCGCCTTCCACACGCGCGGGCGGCAGGTGGTCAAATTTTTCGATCTCGGGAAAGCTGATGTCCACCTGCGAGCGGTTCAGGCGCGCACGTTCATCCAGCATCTGCGGCAGGCGGTGCAGCGTTTGCGGGCCAAACACCACGTCCACATAAGGTGCGCGGGCGATGATGGCCTCACCCTCCTGGCTGGCCACGCAACCGCCCACGCCGATGAGCGCACCCTTTTTCTTCAGGTGCTTGACGCGGCCCAGGTCAGAAAACACCTTCTCTTGCGCTTTTTCTCGCACCGAGCAGGTGTTGAACAGGATCAGGTCGGCTTCTTCGATGTTGTCGGTGGGCTCGTAACCCTGTGCGGCGCCGAGCACGTCGCTCATCTTGTCCGAGTCATACTCGTTCATTTGGCAGCCGTAGGTTTTGATGAAGACTTTTTTGTTCATGGTCGAGGAAGGGTCAATTTATTGGTTGGGAGAGCTGTCCGGCCTGATGGCCCCAGGGCACAAGGCCGATCTGGCGTCAAAAAAGACAGCTGACAGACTGGAGGCGGCTGCGGGTCATCGCCTTGGCAACCACCGTCGAGCCGACAGGTGATCTTCAGGCAACCCGCGGCAAAAGCGGCTTAGCGGGTGGCTGGGGGCTCGGGGGAGCGCCGCTGGTCGGCTGCCCGCTGCAGGTCAGATTCAAAACGGATGTTGGTCAGGGTGTCGAGCCCGGCGCGTTTTTGCTGTGCCTCGGCCGGGTTCAGGATCCATACTTCATGGATCAGCCCCTGCGGCTCGGTCACATAGTTCACCAGCAACTTTTTGCCGACCAGGCTGGCCGACATCACGATCAGGTTGTTGGTGCCTTTGATGCGCGCGCCCGGCGACAGGCGTTTCGGCTGGCCGTTGAGCAAAATGTTGGGTGGCGCCACCACCTCTAATTGGCCACGCAGCGCTTTGGGCGGAAACGTGCGCACCGCGCCTTGCGCGTCAGCCGCCGATGGCCACAAACAAGCAGCACCGGTCAGGCACAAGGTCAGAAGCAGCAGGGGAGTTTTCAGGGTACGGAGCCAGCGGTTCATGGTGTTCATCCAGAGGCTGTTTGAGGGAGCGCTAGTTTAACTGTCGTGGCTTGATTGAACGTCACGCAGCAGATTGGGTTCAACGTGTTGGACTGGCGTGGGCCACAGCCACTCACGGCAGGGCCACGGGGGCCGTGCGCGCGTGGCTACCGTCCAACCACAGACCGCATCGGATCAGTCGTTTTTCAGAACGGCAGCGGCGCGCAGCTTGTCCTTCTTGTTTGGGCGTTTGCCTTTGACGCCGCCACTTCCCTGGCCAGCAGGCGCATCCGGCGAAGTGGCTGCCGACGGTGCCACCTCTTGCGCCTCGAAACCGGGCACACTTTCCAGCGCCAGTTGCACCTGCTGCCGCCTCTCGATCAGCCGCCAGTGGGCTTGGGTCGCGGCGCTGACAAAACTCACCGCCAAGCCGGGCTCACCGGCGCGACCCGTGCGGCCAATGCGGTGGGTGTAGTCCTGGGTCGAACGTGGCAGGTCAAAGTTGACCACCACAGGCAGGCCCACAATGTCGAGCCCGCGCGCGGCCACATCGGTGGCCACCACCACCTGCAGGCGCTCTGCCTTGAAGTCGGTCAGCACCTGGCTGCGTTTGCCCTGGCTCAATTCACCATGGAAGGGCTCGGCGGTGAGCCCACCCTTGCGCAATTTGTCGGCGACGATCTCGGCGGCAAACTTGGTGGCGACAAACACCACGGTGCGCTCCCAGCTGTGTTGTTGGATCAAATGGCGCAGCAGCTGGGTGCGTTTGGGGGTGTCCACGGCGATGGCGCGCTGGACAATCTCCACGGGTTGTTGTTGGCTGGCATCCACCTCGACCCGCACCGCGTTGTGCAGCAGTGTGTGCGCCAGGGCTTGCACCGCTGGGCTGAAGGTGGCCGAGAAGAACAGGTTTTGCCGCTGGGTCGGCAACAAGGCCAGCAGTTGGGCCAGCTCCTCGGCAAAGCCCAGGTCGAGCATGCGGTCGGCCTCGTCGAGCACCAGCAGCTTGACCTGGTCGAGTTTGAGCGCGTTGTGTGCCACCAGGTCCAGCAGTCGCCCGGGCGTGGCCACCACCACGTCGGTACCTCCGCGCAAGCCCATCATTTGTGGGTTGATCGAAACACCGCCAAAAAACACCGACACCTTGACCCGCTGTGGCAGGTGCTGCGCGAGCGACTGGATCACCTCACCGACCTGGGTTGCCAGCTCCCGCGTGGGCACCAGCACCAGGGCCTGTGCTGGGCGCACCCGGCTGGTGCTAACTTGTAAACGCTGCAACAGCGGCAGGGCAAAGGCCAGGGTTTTGCCGGAGCCGGTCTGCGCCGAGCCCAGCACATCCTGCCCGGCCAGGGCAGGGGGGATCGCGCCTTGCTGGATCGGGGTCGGGCTGCTGTGGCCCAGTTGGGAAAGCGCGGCCAGCAGGGCGGGCGAAAGGCCCAGGGAGGGAAAAGTCATGGTGTGCTCAAAGAGTCAAAAAGGTGGCGGGCCGAGGGATGGCGCAGCATCAAGGGCGCAGGTGTAACACAAGCGGGCGGGGTTTTGGCCACCCATGTGGGGGCAAGCCGCATAATCGACCCCCTGCGAATCCTGTGAGCCTGTGAGGCTCGGGTTCAGATTGATGCAAAGGACACCGTGAAAAAAACATTCAAAATCAACATCGAAGGAAAAAACCGTGACCGCGTGCTGGACGCCACCAAACACGAAATTCGCCAGTACATGAAGCGCGAGCGCAACAAGGCCTTGCCCGAGGGTGTCGATTTCTGGGACTTTGACTGCCGCTTTGGCCGCAGCGAAGACAGCGCTGAGGCCGTGCATGTGGCCAACATCACGGCCCTGATCGACGCGGCAGCGTCAGACGGTGCAGATGCTTTTTACCTGGAGTTGCTGGCTAAACCCGGGGTGCGCAAGGCGCGTGATCCAGCGGGCCAGGGTGATGGCGAGTCGTCTCTGGACGATTGAGTCGTTGAAATAGCTGCTCAGGGTTGGCGCAGACGCGTGACCCGCAGCAGCCAGCCACCGCAACCCAGCGCCAACAGGCTCAACAGTCCCAGCAACCCGGCCACATCCGACAGCGGTGCCCCCATCTGGTTGAGTTTGAGCGAGGCCTGAATCCCGGCGGTGCTCGGAAACAGCCAGCGCAGATGCTGCAGAAGTGGGGGCAAGGACTCACTGGGCCACGAAAAGCCCGAGACAAAAATCACCGGCAGCGCGGTGAACAACAACACCTGTAGGGCCCGTTCGCGGTTGCCAAACCAGACCCCTAGCAAGGCGCCGAGGGTGCAGATGGCCGGTACATAACAGGCCAGCAGCACCAGGGCACCGCCAGGATTGCCACCACGCGGGAAGTCCTGCAACCAGTAGATCCAGCCAAAGTACAGCAGCCCATTGGCCCAGCCGACTGTGCAAAATGCTAGCAACCGGCCCAGCCAGGTGAAGGCGTCAGCACGGTTTTGACCCGTTTCACACCACAAGCCCACCAGCATGCCCACGCCCATCAGCAGGGTTTGTTGCAGGATCAGCAAGGCCACGGCGGGCACCACATAACTGCCATAGCCTTCGGTCGGGTTGAACAAGGCCACCAGTTGGGTGCTGATCGGGCTGCGGCTAGCCTGGGCCTGCAAGGCGCCTTGCCCTGCGGCCTCCAGTTTGGCGATCTCAACCCCGGCGGACACGGTGCCAATGGCTTCTGAAAACCCGTACGACACCGCTTTGTTGAGCAGCGCATAGCTGCCGTTGGCCTGCACCGTAACGACGGCCGGTGTGCCGCGCAACACGCTGCGTTTGAGATCTCGCGGCAGAACAGCAAAACCTTCGATTTCACCGACCCACAGGGCTTGTTGCGCGGTATGTTCGTCGCCTGTGATCAGGCGCACCTCAACACGTGGGCTGGCCTGCACATAACGCGTGATTTGGCGCGAGAGATTGCTGTGGTCCAGGTCCACCACCGCCACCGGCACGCGGGTCACGACCTGGGTGCCATAAGGCCAGGGGTAAAAAAAGCCATAAATCAGCGGCGCCAGGCCCAAAATCAGCACCACGCCTTTGTCGCTTGCTATGGTTTTTAGCGTGGCCAGCCAGGCCTGCCAGAGTCTGGACAAAGCACTCATCAGCGGCCACCCCAGCGCTCGGGTTGCCGCGCTGCCCGCACCAGCAGCAGCGCTGACAAAGCCCCCAGCACAGGCGTGGCCAGCCACAGCCCCGCCAAACTCAGGCTGCTGTAGCGCAGTGGCGCGCCCATTTGCAGCTGCTCCATTTGCAGTCGGATGTAGTGGGTGTAGGGCAGCATCTCAGCCCAGCCACGCGCCAGCACCGGCATCGACTGCAGCGGAAACCCGACCCCGCTGAAGGCAAAGGCGGGTGCGGTGATAAAGCCGGTGGCCGAAAGTGCAGTGCGTAAAGACAGCGTACCCGCCGCGACTGCCGCGCCCATCACCAGGGACAAGGCCAGCAGGCCCCACAAGCCCAACAGCACCCAGGCCAGAGAGCCGGTTGGAAACCAGCCGCGCCCCCAGGTCAGGCCCAGCAGGCTGGCCGTGCCCACCAGCCCGAGGCTGATGAAGGGCCAGGCCAGCTTGCCTAGCAGCGCGGCGCTGGCGCTTGGCCAGCCCGGTGAGTCACCCAGCCACTGTCCCAGCGTGGCATCACGCAGTTCACGCCCCACGGCCCAGGCCCCGGCGGTCATGGCCAAGATGTGCAACAGCGCCGGGATCAGCGCGGCGGCCAGAAACTGTTCGTAGTTGAGTGAGACGTTGAACAGTGTCACCAGCTGGGTCTGGATCGGCTCCATCGCCACCCGCGTGGTCAGCGCAGGCTGGCCGCGTTTGTTGCGTGCGCTCATCTCGACCCCAGCCGAGAGGGTGGCCACTGCGGTGCGCACATCACGCTGGATCAGGCCCGAATGGGTGCCTAGCTGGGCGTTGTGCAACAGGGTGACCTGCGCTGCCTGGCCGAGCTTGACTTGGCGCGAAAAGTCGGGTGGGATGCTCACCACCGCATAGACCTCGGTACGCCGCAGCGCTTGCGTGGCTTGGGCGGTGTCGTCGTAACTGGCCACCAGTTTCAGGCCCGGTGTGGCGTCCAGAAAACGACTCAGCTGGCGCGACAAGGCCGAATGGTCCTGGTCCATCACTGCAATCGGCAACTGCTGAGGCAGGCCAGCAGAGAATATCCAGCCCATGACCGCGCAGGCCAGCAGCGGCACCCAGGAAACCATGGCCAAGTCCCACGGGCAAGCGCGCAACCGTCTGGCCTCGCGCCGGGCGCTGTTGACCAGGGTGCACCAGAAGCTTGTCATGCCACGCTGCTGGGCAGGCAGATCACTGCACCAGCACACTCATTCCGGGGCGCGCGCCTTCGATGCGCGCCAGCGGCCGGGCCTTGACTTCAAAGGTGCGGGCATCAAAACCTTGCCCGGCGCGGGTGGCGCGCCAGGTGGCGAAATCGGGCAAGACCGCGGTGTAGAACACCTTGAAGCGCACCTGCTGCTTGCCCAGCGCGGGCAACACCGCGTCAAACTCACTGCCGTTGGCAAAACGCTGTAGGCGGTCTTCACGCACATTGAGCACCACCCATTGGTCGGCCAGGTCCACCACCGTGACCACCGCCACACCCTGGGCGGAGAGTTCGCCCACCTTGGCCAGCACCTTGGCCACCTCACCGGCCACCGGGCTTTTCAACGCGGTTTCGTCCTGGGCTGCTTGCACCTCGGCCACCACGCCGGTGACCTGTTGCACCTGTGCCTTGGCGGCGGCCTTGTCTTCGGCCCGTGCGCCCGCGCGGGCCAGCTCGTACTGGGCTTTGGCGGCCAGCGCCTGGTCGCGTGAGGTGCTGAAGTTGGCATAAGCCTCGTCGCGTTTCTGGTCCGCCACCAAACCTTCTTTGGCCAGACCGGCCACACGTTTGTACGAGACCTCGGCCAGTTCAGCGGCTGACTGGGCACGTTGCCACTGCAGCCGCGCCATCTCGATCTCCTGCGGGCGGGCGCCGTTCTGGGCTTTGTCAGACAGGGCCTGGGCCGCCTGTTGGGCACCGGTAGCCTGGGCCAGCTTGGCGCTCACTTCGGGGCTGTTGGTGCGCATCAGCGTGCTGCCTACCTGAACCTGGTCACCTTCCTGGACCAGCACCTCGGCGATGCGGGCCGTGACTTTGGGCGCAATGTCGGTCTCATGCGCCTCCATCTGGCCTTGAAACACTTCCGGTGCGGGCTGGCTGGCTTGCCAGAACCCATAGGCCAGCAGGGCCACCACGGCAGCGGCTGCAAGGCCCAGTGCCACATTTTTCACGGGTCGGCTTGTTGTCATGATCCCTCTATCCTCACATCGGCACGGCTGGCATA
This sequence comes from Rhodoferax sp. U2-2l, assembly GCF_020594515.1. Lineage (GTDB taxonomy): Bacteria > Pseudomonadota > Gammaproteobacteria > Burkholderiales > Burkholderiaceae_C > Rhodoferax. Next base: position 37,324 of record NZ_JAJCTH010000020.1, on the reverse strand, counting down.
ACGGCTGAAGCTGTCAGACAGGCCGCAGCTCTCGAGCAAACTGGCCAGGGCCAGCACATAGTCGTAGGCTACCTGGGCGCGTTCGGTTTCCACCTTGGCCAGGTTGACGTCGGCATCCATCAGCTCCAGCACGGTGCCGGTGCCTTCGCGCAAGGCGGCGCGGCGCAGGCGCAGCACCTCTTTGGCCAGGGTCACACCGGGCTCGGTGGCCAAAAACTGGCGCCGTGTCTGTTCCACCTGGCGCCAGTTCTTCTCGACCAGCAGGCTGATGTCGCTGCGTGCTTGTTGCTCGGTGCGTTGAGCTTGTTCAATCTGCTTGGCTGAGGCGGCGGCCAGCAGGTCACGGTCGACCGCATCAAATAACGTCCAGCGCACGCCGACCCCGGCCACCCAATCGGCCTGGCCGGTTTGCAACTGACGCTGACCAAAGGCAAACACCTGGGGTTTGCGCAAACCTTCCTGGCCCTGGTGCAACTGTTCGGCCTGCGCCTGTTTGGCCGCCACCTTGGCCAGCCCGGGGTGGCGTGACAGTGCTTCGGATAAAAAATGGGTCAGCGGCTCCACCGGCTGGGTCAACACAAACAGCGGGGTGGCTGGTGTCACCAGCGCCTCCATCTGCAGCGTGCGTGCCAGGGCCACGGCAGCCAGTTCGGCATCACTGCGGGCTTTCTGGGCCTGGCGCCGGGCTTCTTCGAGCGCGACCTGCGCTTGCAGCCGTTCGACCCGCGAGATCACGCCTGAGGCCAGCATCTTGGCGGTCGCCGCATCGTGTTGACTGATGTCATCCAGTGCCGCCTGGCGCAAACCAGCCGCCCGGGCGCTGAGCTGGGCGCCAAAATAACGCTGCACCAGTTGGGTCATCAGCGTTTGGCCGGTTTTGTCGGCATCGGCACGGGCTTCGTCGCCTTGCGCCTGCACAAAACCACGCACCGAGTCGGCCACACCACCGGTGTAGAGCGGCCAGACGAAGGAGATGTTTTTGGTGGTGCCGGTGTCCGATCGGTTGTAGCTGTAGCTCGACGGCAACTGCGGCAGGCTGATGCCCATGGCGTGCAGTGATGGGGGCAGCTGCTGGCCGATCTGGGACAGGCTTTTGTTGACCGTGTCCAGATTCACATCCAGGTTCAGGTTGTAGGCGTACGCAGCGGCGCTCAGCTGCACCACCGGCCCGCCCAGGCCCTGGAGGCCTTGGGACTGCAGGGCTTTGCTGTCGACACCGGCTTGGGCCGCAGCCAGCTGGTCGGAGCCGGATTGGGCACGTTCCCAGGCTGACTCAAACGTCAGCGAAGGGGCTTGAGCCTGCGTCAGCCCACACAGGGTCGACAGCAGGCCAGCCAGTAACACACCAAATTGGGGCTTCATGTATCAGGTGCCTTTTTGGGTGGCGCGTGGCGTGCGCCCGAAGGGTTCAATCACCGCTGCTTGGCAAACATCGCCCGCCAGGGGGTGCAACTGCGCCAGTCATGTCATTGACTAGGTGTGAAGCAAGAAAAAAACCCGCCAGGCTGGGGAGCATGCGGGTTTTGAGTTTTGGGTAAAAATCTTTGGTGGTGATAGGTGGATTTGAACCACCGACATCAGCATTATGAATGCTGCGCTCTAACCAGCTGAGCTATATCACCAACGAGGCGAGATTATAGCGGGAAGAAATGGCCATTTGGCAAGGTGGGTTGTCCGTTATAGGTGACTGAAGTTGGCTTTGCGTTTGTTGACAAACGCGTCCATGCCCTCTTTCTGGTCGGCCGTGGCAAACAACGCGTGGAACAGGCGGCGCTCAAACATCACACCATCACTCAAGCTGCCTTCAAAGGCGCGGTTGACCGACTCCTTGGCCGCCATGACCGCGATCTGCGAGAACTCGCTGATCATCAGGGCCGCGCCCAGGGCCTCGTCCATCAGCTTGTCCAGCGGCACCACACGGCTGACCAGTCCGGCGCGTTCGGCCTCGACTGCGTCCATCATGCGCCCGGTCAGCGCCATGTCCATGGCCTTGGCTTTGCCCACTGCGCGTGGCAGGCGCTGGGTGCCACCGGCGCCAGGGATGATGCCGAGTTTGATCTCGGGCTGGCCGAACTTGGCGTTGTCGGCGGCGATGATGAAGTCACACATCATCGCCAGCTCACAACCCCCACCCAGCGCAAAGCCACTCACCGCAGCAATCACCGGTTTGCGCACGCTGCGGATGGCTTCCCAGTTACGGGTGATGAAGTCGCCCTTGTAGGCATCGGCAAAGCTGTAGCTGGCCATGGCACCGATGTCGGCACCGGCGGCAAAAGCTTTTTCGCTGCCGGTGATGATCGTGCAGGCAATGGCGCTGTCCGCGTCAAAGGCCTGAAGCGCGGCGCCCAGCTCGCTCATCAGCTGGTCGTTGAGCGCGTTGAGTTGTTTGGGGCGGTTCAGGGTGATGATGCCGACCTTGCCGGCTTCCACGCGCACATGGATCATTTCATAGCTCATGCTGGCTCCTTGACGTTGTTGAATTTTTGGACACGTGATGGGCGCCAGCGCGTCAGGACGTGGCGCTGGCCGTCATCAAAGTCACTTCGCGGCAGGGCGCAGCCATGCATCGATCCGGGTCGTGTCCCGGGCCGAGAGTTTGATCTGTTTCACGTCATCGGGCAAGCCAAGCTGGAGCGTGATCAGGCGCTGGTCCCGCGCCACCAGGGCTTGCAGGGTTTTGGCCGGGCCCAGGTACAGCGGCAGGTCATCCAGCTTGTTGAGCCGCCAGCCGGTTGCTGGCCGGCCCTGACCCGCACCGGCTTGCAGGCCGATCCACTCGTCACCCGCGGCAAAACCAGCCTGTTCCGCCGCGCTGCCACGTAGCACACTCTTGATGCGGATGCCGCCCGACTCAGACACCTTGATGCCCAGTTGCTCGGCCAGCCCTGCTGTGACCTGCTCGTAGTTCACGCCGTGCGAGGTCAACAGCTCTTGCAGGGGCAACTCGGCGGTGCTGTGCACCCACGTGGCGAGGCGCTCGGCATACGACGCACCCGACAGGTCTTGCAACACCGCCAGCAGGTCGGATTCCAGCATCGGGCCGCCGTTGCAGCGCTGCCACAGCGCCCGCATGACAGCGTCCAGGCTGGTTTGGCTGCCTTGGCGCAGGCTCAGGTCCAGGCACAGCGCCACCAGCGCGCCCTTGGTGTAGTAGCTGATGGTGGCGTTGGCGCTGTTTTCGTCCTGCCGGTAGTATTTGACCCAGGCGTCAAAACTGGCCTGCGCCACACTTTGCACCCGGCGGCCCGGGGTCTGCAACACGGCGTTGATGGTTTTGGCCAACAGCGTCAGGTAGGTGGCGGTGTCGATCAGTCCGGCGCGGCGCAGCAGCAGGTCGTCGTAATAACTGGTGAAACCTTCAAAAAACCACAGCAACTCGGTGTAGTTTTCGCTTCCATAGTCATAGCGAGCGAACTCGGCGGGGCGAAGGCGCTTGACGTTCCATGTGTGAAAGTACTCGTGGCTGATCAAGCCCAGCAAGCTGGTGTAGCCGTCGCCCGCGCCCAGGGTCTGGCTCTGTCCCAGGCGTGGCAAGTCGGCGCGTTTGCAGATCAGCGCGGTGCTGTGGCGGTGCTCCAGCCCGCCGTAGCTGTTGTCCACTGCGTTGAGCATGAAGACGTAACGGTCGTGTGGGGCGCGGCGTTGGGCGCTTTTGCTTTTGGCGCGCTGGCCGTGCCAGAAGTCGATTTCAGCCTCGCAAATGGCTTGTGTATCGGCCAGCAGGCGCGCGCCGTCAAAACTGGCGCTGGCGCCAGCCACCACAAAACGGTGCGGCACGCCACGGGCCACAAAGCTGCCGCTCCAGAAGGCGCCCATCTCCACCGGTGAGTCGACCAGTTCGTCGTAGTCAGCTGCCAGGTAGCTGCCGAAACCCCTGGCGTTGACTTTCTCGAAAGGCAAGGCGGTGGCGGCGTGCCAGTCTTTGGGCCAACCGTCGCTGGCCATCGTCAGGCGATGGGGTTGGTCTTCCTGGCCATGGACTTTGAGGCACAGGCTGGTGCCGTTGAAAAAACCGCGCTGCGTGTCCAGCCAGGCGGTGCGCACCGAGTTGTCAAAGGCATACACCTCGTAACGTAGCACCAGGGGTTGGTCTGGCGCGCAGGCCAGTTGCCAGGTGGCCTTGTCCAACTGGGTGACGGCCACTGCGGTTTGGCCTTGTTGCGCGCTCAAGCCCTGCAGGTGTTTGGCAAACTCGCGCACCAGGTAGCTGCCGGCAATCCACACGGGCAAGCTCACCCGCTGCTGTGCCGCCGGGCGGTGGATGGTCAGCGTGACGGCGTACAGATGGGCGTGCAGGCTGTGTGCACGCACCTGATAGTGCAGGCCAGGGCGTGTGCTGGCGCGTGACGCGGCGGTACTCATTGGCCAGCCGCCTGCGCCAGCCGCAGTTCCACCTGGTCGGCGTCAATGGCACCGGGCACGCGGCTGCCGTCGGCAAACACCAGGGTCGGTGTGCCGGTGATCTTGTGCTTTTTACCCAGCGCGATGTTGCGGTCCACCGCTGTGCTGTCACATTTGGCGGGGGCGGGCGACACGCCGTTGAGCATCCAGTCGTGCCAGGCTTTGGGTTTGTCTTTGGCGCACCAGATGGCTTTGGATTTGTCGACCGAGCCCGGCCCCAGCACCGGGTACAGATACAGATAAACGGTGACGTTGTCCACCTTGAGCAGGCTTTGCTCAAAGCGCTTGCAGTAGCCGCAGTTGGGGTCTTCAAACACCGCCAGCTTGCGTTTGCCGTTGCCGCGCACGATGGTGACAGCGTCTTTGACCGGCAGCGTGTCAAAGCGGATGGCGCTGAGCTTGTCGACACGTTCTTCGGTCAGGTTGCGGCGCTGCTTGGTGTCGATCAGGTTGCCTTGCAGCAGGTAGTCGCCCTGTGCGTCGGTGTACAGGATGTCGGTGCCGTTGAACCGGATTTCGTAAACCCCGTTGATCGGCGTTTTGCTGATCTCGTCAATCTTGCCCAGCTGCGGCAAGCGCTCAGCCAGGTTTTTGCGGATGGCGGTCTCCTGCGCGAAGGCGTTGCCCAAGCTGCAGGCGATCAGCAGCGCAGCACAGGCGATCAGGGGGGTATGAGTTCGTTTCATCGTCTTCCAGTTAAAAAACTTGCAAGGGCTCACAAGCCCATGGCGTAGCGCGCGGCCCATTGCTTGGCCAGGCCGCTGCGCTCAAAACCGTTCATGCCCCAGTTGCGCAGCGCTTGCCAGGTGGGGCTGCTCTTGGAAAACAGCTGTTGCAGGCCGTCCATGGCCAGCGCGGCGGCGCTCACCTCGGCGCGGCGGGTGCGCTCGTACTGGCGCATCAGCTTGGGGTCGTTGACGGGGCGCCAGGCGGCGCGCGTCTGCAGGATGCGCGCCAGCTCGGCCACATCGCCTAGCCCCAGGTTCAGGCCTTGTCCGGCCAGCGGATGCACGGCGTGGGCGGCATCACCGGCCAGTGCCCAGGTGGTGCCGTCGGGGGCGGTGCCGATCCAGCGGCTGGCTTGGGAGGCCATCAGCGGCCAGGCCACGCGCTCGCTGGCCAACTGCAGGCCGCCCAGGCAGTGGCCGCTGACCTGTGCCAGTTCCTGGCAAAAATCCTCGGTGCTGGCGTCCAGCAAGCTCTGCACACGGCTTTCCTTGACCGACCAGACGATGCCCACCGTGTGGCCGTGCTCGCCGTCCAGCGGCAGGAAGGCCAGAATTTCACCCTCCGTAAACCATTGGCGCGCGGTTTGGCCGTGGGCCAGCTCGGTGGTCAGGCGTGCGGCAATGGCGCGCTGCGGGTAGTGCGCCACGTCAAAGGCCACACCGAGTTCGTCGCGTGTGCGGCTGCTTTTGCCTTCACACACCACCGTCAGGGTGGCGGGCATGGGGTGGTCAATCACCTCAATCTGCGGCTGATAACGCACCGCCTCGGCCAGTCGCGCCTCCAGCAGCGGCACGTCCACAATCCAGGTCAGCGCATCCACCGCCAGGTCGTTGGCAGAAAAGTTGACCACGCCGCCGTCGTCACCCAGCACCTGCATCTGCGTCACTGCGGTGGCGTGCTGGGCGTCGGGCCAGCAGCGCACCGATGCCAGCAGGGTTTTGGATTTGGCATTGAGCGCATAGGCGCGCACGTCGGGCCCGTGAGCGGCTGGTCGGTGGGTCACCAGCCCGACGTTCAGCCGCTCACGGGCCAGCAACAAGGCCAGGGTGTGGCCGACAATGCCGCCGCCCCGGATGCAGATGTCATATGGGTGTTTCATGGCGGATGATTGTAGAAGTGCCCCGGTGGCCTCATGGATAATCCAGGGTTTAGCCAGACGCTCTCGCAGCGGCTACCGGCCGGCGAGCCAGCGCGCTCCCCAACTCGATAGGATTTGTATGAAATGTGGCATCGTGGGCTTGCCCAACGTCGGTAAATCGACCCTGTTCAACGCACTCACCAAGGCGGGCATTGCGGCGGAGAACTACCCTTTTTGCACGATTGAGCCCAATGTGGGCATCGTCGAGGTGCCGGACCCGCGCCTGGACGCGCTGGCAGCCATTGTCAACCCGCAGAAGATCCAGCGCGCCATCGTCGAGTTTGTGGACATTGCCGGCTTGGTGGCCGGGGCCAGTACGGGCGAAGGCCTGGGCAACAAGTTTCTGGCACACATCCGCGAAACCGATGCCACCATCAATGTGGTGCGCTGTTTTGAAGATGACAACGTGGTGCATGTGGCGGGCAGGGTGGACCCGATTTCCGACATCGAAGTGATCCAGACCGAGCTGTGCCTGGCCGACCTGAGTACGGTGGACAAGGCTTTGGCGCGTTATCAGAAAGCGGCCAAGTCGGGCGGTGACAAGGAGGCGATGAAGCTGGTGAGCATTTTGGAGCGCTGCCAGGCCGCCCTGAATGAAGCCAAGCCGGTGCGCACGCTGGATTTCACCAAGGAAGAACTGCCGCTGCTCAAGCAGTTGTTCCTGATCACCGCCAAACCGGCGATGTTTGTTGCCAACGTGTCGGAAGACGGTTTTGAGAACAACCCGTTCCTGGACCGGCTCACCGCCTACGCCCACGCGCAAAACGCGCCGGTGGTGGCCATCAGCGCCAAGCTGGAGGCCGAGATGGCCGAGATGAGTGACGACGACCGGCTGATGTTCCTCGAAGAACTCGGCTTGCACGAGCCGGGCCTGAACCGCCTGATCCGCGCAGCGTACGACCTGCTGGGCTTGCAGACCTATTTCACCGCTGGCGTGAAAGAGGTGCGCGCCTGGACCATTCACAAGGGCGACACCGGCCCGCAAGCGGCTGGCGTGATCCACACCGACTTTGAGAAGGGCTACATCCGCGCCCAGACCATTGCTTATGAAGATTTCATCAGCTTCAAGGGTGAGCAGGGCGCCAAGGACGCCGGCAAGATGCGCGCCGAAGGCAAGGACTACGTCGTCAAGGACGGCGACGTGATGAACTTCCTTTTCAGCTCCTAAGTCGTCCATCCCTTGCCCACCGCAGGCGCGTTTGTCGCCTGCCCACAGAGTCTGTTGGCCAGGCCAAGCCTCTGAACGCGTTGGCCGACGGACGCCACCGGGCAGAGATGTCATCTTGTCCGCTGCGACGATGTGCCGCGCTGTGGGGTGGTGGCGCATTTTTTGCGTGTAGCGAGCATGGCTGAGGCGCTTCGAATTGTTGTCATCGCACCTGACCTGGACACGACCGAGAGTTCAGGTGAGCAGGCGCTTGCCCTGGCAGAACGCTCGCGCAGCCTGCGCATCGGCCTGTTGCAAAGCGGCTTTAACCTGGTGGCCTCGATCCCGGCCGATGTGTTCTTGACGGAGCGCATCGCGCAATTGCAGCCTGATCTGGTGATTGTGGATGCCGAGAGCGAAGCGCGTGACGCGCTGGAGCATGTGGTGATGGCCACCCGTGACGCGCGCCGACCCATCGTCATGTTCACCAACGACAACGACACCACCCACGTGAAGGCGGCCGTGGCCGCGGGGGTGTCGGCTTACATCGTGGCGGGCTTGTCACCGGAGCGCATCCGCCCGATTCTGGATGTGGCGATCGCCCGTTTCCACCACGAAGAGGCTTTGCGCCAGGAGCTGGCTGATGCCCGCAGCGAGGTGCATGAACTCAGCGCCGAACTGAAAGACCGCAAGGTGATTGACCGCGCCAAGGCCTTGCTGATGGAGCGCCAGCACCTGGGCGAGGGCGAGGCTTATGCCCGTTTGCGCAAAACGGCCATGGACAAAAACCTTCGCCTGGTGGAGGTGGCACAACGCATCCTGGACGTGGCCGACCTGCTGGGTTGAATGGGTGCCTGATGTCAGGCCATCTGGACTGAGATGGTGCGTTGCACAAAAGTGGTGCCTTGTTTTTGGGCATTTCTAAGGCATTTGGTTGAAAAAGCCGCCGAAACGCCTGGCACATTCATTGCGTAGGTAAAAACAAGACCCGCAAGGGTTGTGACCAACACCCCGTCCAATGGCGGGCTGGGTGATGGCCACAAGGACAAAGGCGTCCCCACTGGCATGTTGCTCTTCATGAGCGATGTGCCATGTGAGGACGCCTTTTTTGTTTTCAGCTTTTGAAACCTTGAGAGGAATGTGCCATGACCGATCTTCTGAAATCCAGCCTCAGCCGCCGTGCGGTGCTGCAAACCGCCGCCGTGGGCGCCTTGGGCATCAGCCCGGCGCTGCGCGCCTCGGTGTATGCCGCTGGCTCCGACGCCCCGGAGAAAACCGAGATCAAGATCGGTTTCATCCCGCTGACCGACTGCGCCAGCGTGGTCATGGCGGCTGAACTGGGCCTGGACAAAAAGTACGGCGTCAAGATCATCCCCACCAAAGAAGCCAGCTGGGCCGGTGTGCGTGACAAACTGGTCAACGGTGAGCTGGACTTTGCCCACGTGTTGTACGGCCTGATCTACGGCGTGCACCTGGGCGTGGGTGGCGCCCAAAAAGACATGGCGGTGTTGATGACGCTCAACAACAACGGCCAGGGCCTCACCTTGTCCAAAAAGCTGGCTGACAAAGGTGCGGGCACGCTCGAAGGCCTGGTTGGCCTGATGAAAAAAGAGCCGCGCGAATACACCTTTGCCCAAACCTTCCCCACCGGCACCCACGCCATGTGGCTGTATTACTGGCTGGCCAGCGCCGGTATCAACCCGTTCAAGGATGTCAAAAGCATTGTGGTGCCGCCGCCGCAGATGGTGGCCAACATGCGGGTGGGCAACATGGACGGCTTCAGCGTGGGCGAGCCGTGGAACCACCGCGCCATCATCGACGGCATTGGTGTGAGTGCCGCCACCAGCCAGGACGTCTGGAAAGACCACCCGGAAAAGGTGCTGGGCACCACCGGCGACTTTGTCAAAAAGTACCCCAACACGGCGCGCGCCGTGACGGCGGCCATTCTGGAAGCCAGCCAGTGGATCGACGCCAACTTGTCCAACAAAAACAAGATGGCCGAAACCATTGCCGCCAAGAGCTACGTGAACACCAGCGTGGACGCCATCAACCAGCGCATTCTGGGGCGCTACCAGAACGGCATGGGCAAAACCTGGGACGACCCGAACCACATGAAATTTTTCAACGATGGCGCGGTGAACTTCCCGTACCTGAGTGACGGCATGTGGTTCCTGTCCCAGCACAAACGCTGGGGGCTGCTCAAAGACCACCCTGACTATTTGGCAGTGGCCAAACAGATCAACCAGATCGACATCTACAAACAAGCCGCTGCGGCCAGCAAAACCCCGCTGCCCAAGAGCGACATGCGCACCAGCAAGCTCATCGACGGCGTGGTGTGGGACGGCAAGGACCCGAAGGCTTACGCCGATGGTTTCAAAGTCAAAGTTTAAGGAGACACCATGGCCAGCGCCGTTTTTCATTCACCTTTGGAAGCCGCCGGGGCTGCCCCAGCAGCTTCTGTTGCACCGCACACCACCATGACATCAACCGCGACACACGCCCAGCCAGCCCATCAAGCCGCGGTAAAAAGCAGCCCCAAACCGACTTTTGAATGGCGCAGCCTGTGGCTGGCGGTGTTGCCGCCGGTGCTGGGTTTTGGGTTGCTGGTGGGCATCTGGGCGCTGGTCAGCATCAGCACGGCCAGCAGCATCCCCTCGCCCGCTGACACCTTCCAACAGGCCGTCACCATCTTCAGCGACCCGTTTTACCGCAACGGCCCGAACGACCAGGGCGTGGGCTGGAACATTCTGATGAGCCTAGAGCGTGTGGCCATCGGGTTTGGCCTGGCGGCGCTGGTGGGCATCCCCGCCGGGTTTGCGATTGGCCGTTTTGAGTTTTTGAGCCGCATGTTCAACCCGCTGATCAGCCTGTTGCGGCCGGTGTCGCCGCTGGCTTGGCTGCCTATTGGTCTCCTGGTGTTCCAGGGGGCGAATCCGGCGGCGATCTGGACCATCTTCATCTGCAGCATCTGGCCCATGATCATCAACACCGCCGTGGGCGTGCAACGCGTGCCGCAGGACTACATGAACGTGGCGCGCGTGCTGAACCTGAGTGAATGGAAGATCGTCACCAAGATTCTGTTCCCTTCGGTGCTGCCCTACATGCTGACCGGTGTGCGCCTGGCCGTGGGCACGGCCTGGCTGGTGATTGTGGCGGCCGAGATGCTGACTGGCGGCGTCGGCATCGGCTTCTGGGTGTGGGACGAGTGGAACAACCTGAACGTCAAAAACATCATCATCGCGATTTTTGTGATTGGTGTTGTGGGGTTGATCCTGGAATACGCACTGGTGAAGATCGCCACCGCGTTCACGTTTGAAGAAGTGAAGTCCTGAGACCTTGTGGGACAGACCAAGAATTTACACGCAGTGAAATTTTGCTCCGTCCCCAACCAATCGAATGCCTTGCGGGGCAGACCAAGAGTTACACGAAGTGAACTTTGCTCTGTCTCCAACTGATCAAAAGGAACCCATCATGCACGCCAACCAAACCACCAAGTTCATCGACATCGTGGGTGTCGAGCAAACCTTCAAGACCAAAAAAGGCCCGTTTTGTGCGCTGCAGGGTATCAACCTCACGGTGGCCAAAGGCGAGTTTGTCGCCCTGATCGGCCATTCGGGTTGCGGCAAATCGACCCTGTTGAACCTGATCGCCGGGCTGACGCTGCCCACCCAGGGCCACCTGCTGTGCAACAACCGCGAGATCGCCGGGCCAGGGCCGGACCGTGCGGTGGTGTTCCAGAACCACTCACTGTTGCCCTGGTTGACCTGTTTTGAGAACGTCTACCTGGGTGTGGAGCGGGTGTTTGGTGCGGCTGGCCGCTCCACCGGTGCCGTGTCAGAAACCAAGCCACAACTCACCGAGCGCACCCACGCCGCCCTGGACATGGTCGGCCTGACGCCCGCTGCGCACAAGCGCCCCGGTGAAATCTCGGGCGGCATGAAACAGCGCGTTGGCATTGCCCGCGCCCTGGCGATGGAGCCCAAAGTGCTGCTGATGGACGAACCTTTTGGCGCGCTGGACGCGCTGACCCGCGCCAAGCTGCAAGACGAGTTGCTGGAGATCGTGGCACGCACCCACAGCACGGTGGTGATGGTGACGCACGACGTGGACGAAGCCGTGCTGCTCTCCGACAAGATCGTGATGATGACCAACGGCCCCAGCGCCACCATTGGTGAGGTGCTGACGGTGGAACTGCCGCGCCCGCGCAGCCGGGTTGAGTTGGCCGACAGCGCCCAGTACCTGCACTACCGCAAGACCGTGATCGACTTTTTGTACACCCGGCAAGCGCATGTGGAGAAAGCGGCATGAAAAGCGGCCTGGCACTTTGTCGTCACGGTCTTTGGCTGTCATCCCGGACGCGATCCGGGATCCATGGATTGCGGGTCGAGCCCGCAATGACAACCCCAACACTCAGGAGAACCCCATGGACATGCGCGTAGAACCCAAAACCAGACTCAAACTCGTGATGGTCGGCAACGGCATGGCCGGGGTCCGCACGCTGGAAGAGTTGCTCAAGATCGCCCCGGACCTGTACGACATCACCGTGTTCGGCGCCGAGCCGCACCCCAACTACAACCGCATTTTGCTCAGCCCGGTGTTGGCCGGCGAACAGACGCTGGACGAAATCATCCTGAACCCGTTTGAGTGGTACAGCGACAACCACATCACGTTGCACGCCGGTTGGCGCGTGACTTCGGTGGACCGCGTCAAACGCATCGTGCACGCTGAAAATGCCGCCGGTGAAACCATCAGCACCGGTTACGACCGCCTGTTGTTGTGCACCGGCTCCAACCCCTTCATGCTGCCGCTGCCGGGCAAAGACCTGCAAGGCGTGATTGCCTACCGCGACATCGCCGATACCAATGCCATGATCGACGCGGCCAAAAACTACCAACACGCGGTGGTGATTGGCGGCGGCCTGCTCGGCCTGGAAGCCGCCAACGGCCTGATGCGCCGTGGCATGACGGTGAGTGTGGTGCATGTGATGCCAACGCTCATGGAGCGCCAGCTCGACGTGGTGGCCGGCAAGCTGCTGCAAAAGTCGCTGGAAGAGCGTGGCCTGAACTTCTTGATGGGTGCGCAGACCGAATGTTTCTTGCCCTCCGAATCGACCTCCAGCCCAGGCAGGGTGGGAGCTGTGCGCTTCAAAGATGGTAGCGTGGTGCCGGCGAATCTGGTGGTGATGGCGGTCGGTATCCGGCCGAATACCGAGCTGGCGCAAAGCATGCGCCTGCACTGCGACAAGGGCATTGTGGTCACCGACACCCTGCAAACTATCACCGACGCACGCATCTACAGCGTAGGGGAATGCGCGGCGCACCGGGGCACGGCGTATGGCCTGGTCGCGCCGCTGTTTGAGCAGGCCAAGGTGGCGGCGAACCACCTGGCGCAGTTTGGCATTGGTCGGTATGTCGGCTCACTGACCTCCACCAAACTCAAGGTCACCGGCATCGATTTGTTCAGCGCGGGCAACTTTGTCGGCGGCGAAGGTTTTGAGGAAATCATCATGAGCGACCCCAAGGGCGGGGTCTACAAAAAGCTGGTGCTCAAAGACGACAAATTGGTGGGTGCCTGCCTGTACGGCGACACGGTGGACGGCAGCTGGTATTTCAAGCTGCTGCGCGACGGCCGCCCGATTGCCGACATCCGCGACCGGCTGATGTTTGGTGAAAGCAATGTGGGTGACGTGGGTCACCAGGGCCAGAACAAGGCCGCGGCCATGCTTGATACCGACGAGGTCTGTGGCTGCAACGGTGTCACCAAAGGCACCATCTGCAAAACCATCCGCGAAAAAGGCCTGTTCACCCTGGATGAGGTGCGCAAACACACCAAGGCCAGCGCGTCGTGCGGCTCCTGCACCGGGCTGGTGGAGCAACTGCTGATGTTCACTGCCGGGGCGGACTACTCGGCCACGCCCAAGATGAAAGCCATGTGCGGCTGCACTGACCACGGCCACCAGGCGGTGCGCGACGCCATTCGCACCAACAAGCTGCTCAAGATTGCTGACGTGTTCAGCTTCATGGACTGGAAAACGCCCAACGGCTGCGCCAGTTGCCGCCCGGCGGTGAATTACTACCTGATCAGCACCTGGCCCAAAGACGCCAAAGACGACCCGCAAAGCCGCTTCATCAACGAACGCAGCCACGCCAACATCCAGAAAGACGGCACCTACAGCGTGATCCCGCGCATGTGGGGCGGCGAGACCACGGCGGACGAGCTGCGCCGCATTGCCGACGCCGTGGACAAGTACAACATCCCGACCGTCAAGGTCACCGGCGGCCAGCGTATCGACTTGCTGGGCGTCAAAAAAGAGGATCTGGTCAACGTCTGGAAAGACATCGGCATGCCCAGCGGCCACGCCTACGCCAAGGCCTTGCGCACCGTGAAAACCTGCGTCGGCAGCGAATGGTGCCGCATGGGCACACAAGACAGCACCCAGATGGGCAAAGACCTGGAGCGCGCCATGTGGCGTATGTACGCGCCGCACAAGGTGAAATTTGCCGTGAGCGGTTGCCCGCGCAACTGCGCCGAGGCCGGCATCAAGGACGTGGGCATCATCGGCGTGGATTCGGGCTGGGAGATGTATGTGGCGGGCAACGGCGGCATCAAAACCGAGGTGGCGCACTTTCTGGTGAAGGTCAAAACGTCGGCCGAAGTCATGGAGTTCACTGGCGCGTTTTGCGAGTTGTACCGGCAAGAGGGCTGGTACCTGGAGCGCACCGTGCACTACGTGAACCGTGTGGGTCTGGATTACGTCAAGAAACGCATCGTGGAAGACGCTGCGGGGCGTAAGGCGCTGTGGGAACAGTTGCAGTTTGCGCTGGACGGCGAACCTGACCCGTGGTTTGAGTTTGACAAGGCGGCGGTGGACACGCGGCAGTTTGCAGCGGTGAACGCGTGAGCCCAGGTTGATGCATACCACCGATATTCCCCGGAGCCTGGGCGGCAGCGGATTCTGCTCCGTGGACATGCCTCAGCCAGAGGCTACGGCTCTTCAATCCGTCCGAGCCTGCGCTGGCAGGCTCGGAGCCGCGGATTTCAGCCCCGCCCTGCGGGCTCCTCCTTAACCTGCGCAGAACCCACTGCCACTCAAGCTCCTGGCCCCGTATTTATTGCTAAAGAAGCTATAAAACATATAGTAAATTGAAAGAACATCATGAGCGAATGGAAAGTCGTCTGCCGCCTCGAAGACATCCCCGTGCTGGGAGCCCGCCGTGTCACCCGCACCCACGGGTTGGACGTGGCCGTGTTCCGCAACGACCAGGACGAGGTGTTTGCCTTGCTCGACCGCTGCCCGCACAAGGGCGGCCCGCTGAGCCAGGGCATCGTGTTTGGCAGCAGCGTGGCCTGCCCGCTGCACAACTGGACGATTGGGTTGTGCACTGGCCAGGCGGCGGCACCCGATGTGGGCTGTACACCCAAGTTCGCGGTGAAGCTGGAAATCGGGCTGGTGTTTCTGAACAGCGCCGAGCTGGCCAGCCACGCCACCGACCTGACGCGCCCGGTAGCCGGCCCCACCCGACACACTGTCGACCCCCACGCTCCGCCGCTACGTGGGTCGCTGCCCCCCGAGGGGGCACAGCCTTGCTTGGGGGGGCGGCCCGGTGCGGCGGCTGGCGCCTGCGCCTGAAGCCGTCACTCAAGCGTCTCCTTGCGCCAGAAAGATACGCCATGACGGAAACACGCTCGGTTTGCCCCTATTGCGGCGTCGGCTGCGGGGTCATCATCCAGTCGGAGGGCACGCAGATCACCGGTGTGCGCGGCGACCCGGACCACCCGGCCAACTTGGGCCGCCTGTGCACCAAAGGCGCCACGCTGGCCCACACCGCCGCCCCTGAGTTGGCGCGCCAGACCCGGCTGCTCATGCCGCAAATCCGTGCCAGCCGAGGTGCGGCGCCCCAGCCGGTCAGTTGGGCCAAGGCGCTGGATCATGCCACCGAGCGTCTGAGCAGCATCGTGCAGCAGCATGGCGCCGACGCGCTGGGCGTGTACGTCAGCGGCCAGTTGCTCACCGAAGACTATTACCTGTTCAACAAACTGGTCAAAGGCCTGCTGGGCACCAACCAGATCGACACCAACTCTCGGCTGTGCATGAGCAGTGCGGTGGCGGGCTACAAGATGACGCTGGGCGCCGATGCGCCACCAGCCTGTTACGACGACATCGGGCACGCGCAAACGCTGTTTCTTGCCGGCAGCAACACCGCCTGGGCGCACCCGATCCTGTTCCGCCGCATTGAAGACGCCAAGGCCGCCAACCCGGCCATGAAAATCATCGTGGCCGACCCGCGGCGCACCGACACCGCGGCCCAGGCCGACCTGCACCTGCCGTTGTTGCCCGGCACCGACATCGCCTTGTTTCACGGCCTGTTGCACATCATGTTGTGGGAGGGCTGGGTCGACGCGGCGTATATCGCAGCACACACCAGCGGTTTTGAGGCGCTCAAAGCCGCCGTGCGCGAGTTCACGCCTGAGCACGTGTCGGTCTTGTGCGGTTTGCCCAAAGCCGATTTACTGACTGCCGCGCGCTGGCTCGCCGGGCTGGATGTGACGAGTCTGGCGGCTGCGGCAGGCGACGCTACCGGGGCGGTGGTGGGTGAAGCAGCCGACAGCGTGCCACGTGGCACGTTCTTCACCGGGCGCGATGGCCGCGCGCGCACCCCCACGCTTAGCCTGTACTGCCAGGGCCTGAACCAGAGCAGCAGCGGCAGCGCCAAAAACGCCGCGCTCATCAATCTGCACCTGGCCACCGGGCAAATCGGCCGGGTGGGCGCCGGCCCGTTCAGCCTGACCGGCCAGCCTAACGCCATGGGCGGGCGCGAAGTGGGCGGCCTGGCCAATTTGCTCAGCGCCCACCGCGACCTGGCCAACCCGGTCCACCGCGCCGAAGTCGCTGCGCTGTGGGGCGTGCCCAGCGTGCCCGAAAAACCCGGACGCACCGCCATCGAGATGCTCCAGGCGGCGGCAGACGGCGAGGTGAAAGCGCTGTGGATCGTCTGCACCAACCCCGCGCAAAGCCTGCCCGACCAGACCACCGTGCGCCGCGCCTTGCAGCGGGCTGAATTTGTCATCGTCCAGGAAGCGTTTGCCACCACCGCCACCTGCGACTACGCCGACCTGCTGCTGCCCGCCACCACCTGGGGTGAAAAAGACGGTACCGTCACCAATTCTGAGCGCCGCATCAGTCGCATGCGCGCCGCCGTGCCCGCTCCGGTGCACCCGAATTTGCCGAACGACGGCCCACGGCCTGACTGGCGTATCGCCCAGCAGATCGGCCAGCGGCTCGAAGCGGCGTTGCGCCCTGGCCAGCCCACGCTGTTTCCGTACCGCAGCGCCGAACAAATCTGGCAAGAGCACCGCGAAAGCACCCGGGGCCGCGACCTGGACATCACCGGCCTGAGTTACGCGCTGCTCGACAGCCACGGCCCGCAGCAATGGCCGTGTACGGATCAGACGGTCGCGCGCCAAGTCAGGCTATCCACGTTGCCAAGTCCCCATCCGGTCAGAGGCGCGGAGCCCCTCGACGTGCGCACTGCCACAGCCGCAGGCGCAACGGTGGCACCAGCGTCGGGCTACCCAAACCTCGGCCAGGCCCGGCTCTACGAAGACGGTGTCTTTCCCACCCCCGACGGCCGGGCGCGTTTTGCCGCCGTGGCCTGGCAGCCGCTGGCCGAGGCCCGCGTCGCCGCCTACCCGTTTTCGCTCAACACCGGGCGCCTGCGCGACCAGTGGCACGGCATGAGCCGCACCGGCACGTTGGGCCGCCTGTTTGGCCATGTGCCCGAACCCGTGTTGCAAATGCACCCGCAGGATATGGCCCGCAAAAGTCTGGCGGACGGCGATCTGGTGCGCGTCGCCAGCCAACGCGGCAGCCTGCTGGTGCCGGTGCAGGCCAGTGACGAACTCGCGCCGACACAGGTTTTCATGGCCATGCACTGGGGTAGCGAGGTGCTGAGCGGGCAAGGCACCGACGGCCAGCCGCTGGCCGGGGTCAATGCGCTCACCAGCTCGGCCTGTTGCCCCAGTTCCAAACAGCCCGAGTTCAAACACGCCGCTGTCAAGGTGGACAAGCTTGACCTGCCCTGGACGCTGCTGGCGCTGGCCTGGTTGCCACCTGAATCCGCCCACACCGCCCGCCAAAAGCTGGTGGCGCTGATGCCGCAACTGGCCTTTGCCACCTGCGTGCCGTTTGGGCGTGAACGCACCGGTGTGTTGTTTCGCGCTGCCCACGCCACATCGCCGGGCGAAGGCTTGTTATGCCAAGTGGAGGCGGCGCTGGGTCTGGATGGCGTCGATATCTTGCGCTACTGCGACACCAAGCGTGGCCAGCGCCGCGCCCTGAACCTGCACCATGACGGCGCACAGACGCTGCTGCAGGGCTTCATGCTGGCGGGCGACACCGGCGCCGAGGCCTGGATCAGCACGCTGCTCAAAGACAGCTTGCCGACGCAGCAATTTGGCCAGGCGCTGCTGGCGCCGGGGCGCGTGCCGCCGGTGCCGGTGGCCGCCAACGGGCATCAGGTCTGCACCTGCTTCAACGTGACCGACGTGGCCATTGACCGCTTTCTGCGCACCTGTGATGCCGCGCCGCCAGACCGGTTGTCGGCGTTGCAGTCCGCGCTCAAATGCGGCACCAATTGCGGCTCTTGTGTGCCGCAGTTGCAGCGCCTGATGCGGCAGGCGTCGCCGCGCGCGCCCATAAACTCATAACGTATGGTTATCAACCGTCCCGGACAATCGCGCCCATGAGCATCAAAAATTACATCAAGGACATTGGCCGCGGCAGGGACGGCGCGCGTTCGCTGAACCGCGCCCAGGCCGCGGACCTGATGGGTCAGGTACTGGACGGCGCGGTGACGGACCTGGAGCTGGGTGCCTTTGTCATCGCCATGCGCATCAAGGGCGAAACGCCAGTGGAGATGGCCGGGTTTCTGGACGCGCTGGACACCCGGCTGCACAAAATTCCCAATGCTGCGGGCCCCACCGTGGTGCTGCCCAGCTACAACGGCGCACGCAAGCTGCCGGTGCTGACCCCGTTGCTGGCCTTGCTGCTGGCGCGCGAGGGCCTGGCGGTGGTGGTGCATGGTTGCAGCACCGAAGCCGGTCGCGTTTCAGCCCAAAGCGTGCTGGAAGCCTTGGGCATCGCAGCGCAGACCGCAATCGGCAACACCGTACCTGGCAGCGTGCAGTGGGTACCAACCGCGCTGCTGTGCCCGGGCCTGCAGCGCCTGCTGGATGTGCGCCAAGTGGTGGGCCTGCGCAACAGCGCCCACAGCCTGGTCAAACTGCTGAACCCCTGCACCCATCCTGCCGTGGTGGTGGGCAGCTACACCCACCCCGAATATGCGGTGTCGATGGCCGCCACGCTGGAACTGACCCAGGCCAACGCCTTGCTGCTGCGCGGCACCGAGGGCGAGCCGGTCGCCGATGCGCGCCGCACCCCGGCGATGACCGCCCTGCACCAGGGTCATGCCCGTCAGGTCGAAGACGTGCAGGCCGGTGCGCTGGCCGCACTGCCGAGCTTGCCCGCACCCGACGCCCCCACCACCGCGTTATGGATTCAAG
The DNA here is from genome assembly GCF_020594515.1 of Rhodoferax sp. U2-2l. Taxonomy (GTDB): domain Bacteria; phylum Pseudomonadota; class Gammaproteobacteria; order Burkholderiales; family Burkholderiaceae_C; genus Rhodoferax. The sequence goes on along the minus strand of NZ_JAJCTH010000020.1, from coordinate 18,347 downwards.
CCGTGCTGGCCGGGCAACAACCCGTGCCAGAACCGATCACCCGGCAAGTGCGCCACATCGTGCAGCTCTGCCACACCCTGCGGACACCCTCATGAAGCCAACCACCCTCAGCATCGTCAACCGTGCAGCCCACCGCGCGGCGGCGTCCACCCCTTCGCCTGGGGCTGCTGCATGGCCGACATCTGCGGCCCATCCCGGCCGCTGCACCCTGGTTGGCGCCGGCCCGGGTGACCCCGAGCTGCTCACCGTCAAGGCCGTCAAAGCCATCCAGGGCGCCACCGTGCTGCTGGTGGACGACCTGGTCAGCGACGCGGTGGTGGCGTTGGCACCCAAGAGCGCCCGCATCGTGCGCGTGGGCAAACGCGGTGGCTGCCAATCCACCCCGCAAGCCTTCATCGACAAACTCATCCTGATGGCCGTGGCTGAGGGCGAACACGTGGTGCGCCTCAAAGGCGGCGACCCATTTGTGTTTGGCCGCGGCGGTGAAGAAGTGGAACACCTGCAAGCCGCAGGCGTCGCGGTCGAGGTGCTCAACGGCATCACCGCCGGACTGGCGGGCGCCACCTCATTGGGGGTGCCGCTGACCCACCGCGACCACGCCCACGGCGTGGTGTTTGTCACTGGCCACGCCAAACCCGGCAGCAGCGGCACCGACTTTGCCCTGCTGGCCCACACCGCCCAGGTGGCCCGCCTGACGCTGGTGATCTACATGGGCGTGCGTGGCGCCCGTGCCATCCAGCAGGCGCTTTTGCAAGGCCTGGGCCCGCACACCCCGGTCGCCATCATCCAGAACGTCAGCCTGCCCAGCCAGCGCCATGCCGTGTGCACGCTGGACCAACTCTGCAGCACCATCGAGCGTGAACAGCTTGCCAGCCCCAGCGTGATGGTGGTGGGCGATGTGATGCAGGGCTTGCTGTCGCTGCAGAAGTCAGAGCAGGCGCAGCAGCCTGGAAGTGCGTTAGCCGCACGCCGGGCCTGATCAGCCGCCAAACATCCCCAGCAGCGCAGCGGTCATCGTCAGGTAACGGGCGAACTTGCCGATCGCCATGTAGGCCAGGCAGGGCCAGAACGGCAGTTTGAGCCAGCCCGCCACCCCGCACAGCGGGTCACCCACCACCGGCAGCCAGGCCAGCAGACAGGCTTTGGGGCCCAGCTTTTCCAGCCAGACCAGCGCCCGCAGGTGATGCGGCGAGTGCTGGTAGCGGTCAACCACTTTGTGTGACGCCAGCCCCATCCACCAAGTGACGGCGCCGCCCAGCGTGTTGCCCACCGTGGCCACCCCCACGGCCGGCCAAAACAGGTGTGGGCTGAGCTTGATCAGGCCAAACACCGCTGGTTCGGACCCCATGGGCAGCAGCGTGGCCGACACGAACGACACCACAAACAGGCTGCTCAAGCCGAATTTTGGCAGGGCCAGCCAACTAAGAAGAGGGTCAAGCCAGACATCCATGGGTGCGAGAGTATAGGAATGCCCACCCGTCCCCAAAGTCCGTGAGGACAGACCAGACGATGGGTGCGCGACGAGGCGGACCGCGGTGCCGCTTTTTTGAGCAGCTAGAATGCCCCTCCATCCCGACCCATATCCCTTGCCCGCCTGCGCCGGTCAGTGAAGTGCGTCGGCAAAACGCTTTGATTCCACGGTACTTTTCCTTCCTCCTGCATGAACATCGGCCCTTATTTGTTGCCCAACGCCTATTTTGTGGCGCCCATGGCCGGTGTGACAGACCGCCCGTTTCGTCAGCTGTGCAAACGCCTGGGCGCAGGGTATGCGGTCAGCGAGATGGTGACCAGCCGGCCTGATCTGCAGAATTCCAGCAAAACCGTCCGGCGCGTCGACCACGCTGGCGAATCGGGTGTGATTGCGGTGCAAATCGCCGGCACCGACGCGCCCATGATGGCCGACGCCGCCCGTTTCAACATCGACCACGGCGCGCAGGTGATCGACATCAACATGGGCTGCCCGGCGCGCAAAGTGTGCAACAAGTGGGCCGGCTCGGCGCTGATGCAAGACGAAGCGCTGGCGCTGCAGATTGTCGAGGCGGTGGTGCAGGCCTGTGCCCCCCACGGCGTGCCGGTCACCCTCAAGATGCGCACCGGCTGGAGCGAGTCGCACAAAAACGCGGTGCAGATTGCCCGCGCCGCCGAATCGGCCGGGGTGCAGATGCTCACCGTGCACGGTCGCACCCGCGAGCAGGGTTACAAAGGCCAGGCCGAATACGACACCATTGCCGCGGTGAAGGCGGCGGTGCGTGTGCCGGTGGTGGCCAATGGAGACATTGACAGCCCGCACAAGGCGCGCGCGGTGCTGGACGCCACCGGCGCCGACGCGCTGATGATTGGCCGCGCGGCGCAAGGTCGGCCGTGGATCTTTCGCGAGATCGGGCATTTCTTGGCCACTGGCACCTTGCTGGCGCCGCCGCTGGTGGCTGAGGTCAAGCATTTGCTGCTGGACCACCTGCAGGACCACTACGCGCTGTATGGCGAATACCTGGGCGTGCGCACCGCCCGCAAACACATTGGCTGGTATGTGAAGGCGCTACCGGACGGCGAGGATTTCCGCGCCCACATGAACACGCTGGACGACAGCGACCTGCAACTGGCCGCCGTGGCCTACTTTTTTGATGCGCTGCATGCGCGCATGGACCGTCTGCCGGTGCAGGTGTCCAGCACCAACCCCTTGAACATGGAGACAACCCGATGAAACCCCTGCACATCGCAGAATGTGTGCGCACCAACGTGGAGGGCTACCTGAGCGACCTGGGTCATAGCGAGCCCGATGGCATGTACAACATGCTCATCAGCGTGGTTGAAAAGCCCTTGCTGGAAGTGGTGATGCAGCGCGCCGACAACAACCAATCCAAAGCGGCGCAATGGCTGGGTCTGAACCGCAACACCTTGCGCAAGAAACTGCTCGAGCACAAGCTCATCGATTGATAGCTGCCAGCCCTTTATTGATAAGGGTCGTAACCAGTTTTTATCTGTAGACCCAGGCCACTTTCCTTTCCAACCACCCCGACACCATGAACGCACTTCTTTCCGTCTCTGACAAAACCGGCATCGTCGAATTTGCCCAGGCCTTACACGCGCTGGGCATCAAGCTGATCTCCACCGGCGGCACCGCCAAGCTGTTGGCCGACAGCGGTTTGCCGGTGACCGAGGTGGCTGGTGTCACCGGTTTCCCCGAGATGCTCGATGGCCGTGTCAAAACCCTGCACCCCAAGGTGCACGGCGGCCTGCTGGCGCGTCGCGATCTGCCCGAACACATGGCCGCGCTCAAGGCCTATGCCATCGACACCATCGACCTGGCGGTGATCAATCTCTACCCGTTTGAGGCCACCGTGGCAAAACCCGGTTGCACGCTCGAAGATGCCATTGAGAACATCGACATCGGTGGCCCGGCCATGGTGCGCAGCGCCGCCAAAAACTGGAAAGACGTGGGCATCCTGACCGACGCGTCGCAATACCCGCAGGTGCTGGCCGAACTCCAGGCCGACGGCAAGCTGACCCTGGCCACCAAGTTTGCGCTGAGCGTGGCGGCCTTCAACCGCGTGGCCCAGTACGACGCCGCCATCAGCAACTACCTGTCCGCCATCACCTTTGACGAAGCGGTGACTGCCCCGGTGCCCGCGCTGTTCCCGGCCCAGGCCAACAGCAACTTCATCAAACTGCAGGACCTGCGTTACGGCGAAAACCCGCACCAAAGCGCCGCCTTTTACCGCGACCTGTACCCGGCACCCGGCTCGCTGGTCACTGCGGTGCAGCTGCAAGGCAAGGAACTCAGCTACAACAACATCGCCGATGCCGACGCCGCCTGGGAATGTGTCAAGAGTTTTGATGCCGCGAAAGACGGCGCCGCCTGCGTCATCGTTAAACACGCCAACCCCTGCGGCGTGGCCGTGGGGGTGGATGCGCTGCAGGCCTACAGCAAAGCGTTTCAGACCGACCCGACCTCCGCCTTTGGAGGCATCATCGCCCTCAACTGCACGCTGGACGAGGCTGCTGCGCTACAAATGTCGAAGCAGTTCATCGAGGTGCTGATGGCCCCGGACTTCACGCCCGAGGCACTCGCTGTGTTCAAGTCCAAGGTCAATGTGCGTATCCTCAAGATCGCGCTGCCGCCCGGTGGCGCCACCGACTGGGCCAATGGTCGCAACGCCATGGACATCAAACGTGTCGGCTCCGGTCTGCTGATGCAAACTGCCGACAACCATGAACTGACCCTGGCCGACCTGAAAGTGGTCACCAAGGTGCAACCGACCGCCGAGCAGTTACAAGACCTGCTGTTTGCCTGGAAGATCGGCAAGTTCGTCAAGAGCAACGCCATCGTTTTCTGCAAAGGCGGCATGACCATGGGTGTGGGCGCAGGCCAGATGAGCCGCCTGGACTCGGCCCGCATCGCCAGTATCAAGGCGCAGGCGGCTGGTTTGAGCCTGGCGGGCACGGCTGTGGCCAGCGACGCCTTCTTCCCGTTCCGCGATGGCCTGGACGTGGTGGTGGACGCAGGCGCCACCTGCATCATCCAACCCGGTGGCTCGATGCGCGACCAGGAAGTGATCGACGCAGCCAACGAACGTGGTGTGGCCATGGTGTTTAGCGGCGTGCGGCATTTCAGGCACTGAGTTGGTTTGTTGACGGCTTGATGCTGGCCTGAGTTTTGTGCTGTTGGCGCTTCTCAGGCTGGCATAGGCCTGGGGCGTTGCTGCGACGTGCGTGGGTGGCAGGCAATGGGTTGGGGCGGCGGCCTCCACCTGTCACAGGCCCAGAAAACGAAGTCTCGGCGCCGCCAAATCGGCCGCCATCCCAACCCATCTCCAGTTGGTGAGCGTGACGGGTGACGGCTCAAAGATACCGATTCAAGGCTCATTGGATGTCCAGTGTGCAGCGTTTGCCGACGGCTACCAATGCCCGTTTTCGGGCGAGCCAATTTCAAGAGCCAGACGACCTATCAAGCCTCGTGCAGTGATCAACTTTGTCACGCGGGGGTGCATAATCCCCGTTCCGCCCGACTGTCTCTAATTCATGGTACCGGATGGCAATGATCGAAAGCGAGCGTGCTGCAAATGGCTCAGACGTTGCGCCTCGACAGAAGTCGCCGGTAAAACGTTTCCAGTGGTGTGCCAGACTGGTTCTGGGCGAGCGACGCAGACCGCTAAAGCCATGTCGTGTCACAGAACATCAAGCCGCCCAATGGTCTGAGGGCTGGTCAGCTGAAGAGTAGAAATTTCAAAGCCACAGTTCAAATTCATGCAAAACAACAAAACGCGCGGTTTTACGCTCATTGAAATCATGGTGGTTCTGGCGATTGTTGCTATCTTGGCCGCTATTGCACTGCCATCGTACTCAAGCTATGTCAGGAAGCAAAAAATCCGCGCGGCGCAAGCCGATCTGGCCGCGCTTGTGTTGCAGATGGAAAACCACTACCAGCAGCAGTTGGCCTATCCTGCGGTGACAACGGACACAAGCACGACCAAGGCACGTTTTAGCGGTTGGGCACCAGCACAAAACAACTTCACCTACATCATCCAAAGCGTCTCAGGAAACACCTACACACTCAAGGCAACAGGCTCAGGCGACCTCTCAAGCTGTGAGTTGACCATCAACAGCGTCAATGACCGGACCTCTACAAACTGTGGTTTCGGTTCCTTGTGGATTTGATGTCAAACACATCTCTTGTTGACAAGGTGGGGTGGCCAACCCCGATCCGGGGCAAAACTTGGCCTATATCCTCACGCCGCTGCGTCGGCTACACCATGGTCGAGTTGATGGTCGGCTTGGCGCTGATGGCCGTCATTTTGATGGCTGGTGTACCCCTGACTTCCGGCTGGGTCGATGACGCGCGCATCAATGAATGCGTCTCTCAAATGGAGGCTGGATACGCTCAAGCACGCGCCATTGCCATCAGAAATTCCGAGGGCAGCGTAGATACGGCGGCGCCGGCCGCTGTGCTTTGCGTCAGCAACGGCGCGATCTATGTTCACGCGGGACTACCCAGTGCGTGCGGTGAAGATGCGTTGTGGCAAGCCAATGTGGCAGGAGGTTCCAACACGACGATCAAAACCGCTGACGCATCAGCGGCTTTTGTCTGTGTCGGGGTTGGCAACAGGGGCTACCCGATAGACGCTGTCCTAGCGGGTACCTCATGCACCACAGAAACTCAGGTAACCGTGAATCGAGGTGGCAAAAGTGTCCAGAAAAATCTGTTCTAAGCCGTTTGGCAAGGATGTTTCGCAACGCCACTTTCGACGCAAAGAGCGAGGTGATGCACTGATTGACGCCATGATGGCCATGGTGTTGGTCAGTATTGTGGGTATTGGGCCTGTCTATGTCTCAGCCAAGGCGACTGTGGTTCAGCGCCAAAGCGCCATGCAGCAAACAGCGTCCATCCAGTTAAGACAGCTCCTGCAAGGATCGGGCCCATCTCTGTGTCACACGGCCCCAGCCCCGATCACCGTCGCTAGCACATCGCTTGCGGTCACCGTCACTTGCACGAATCGAGTCAACAACAGCATAGTGATCAATGGTGTTGCCGTGCCAACCAATGGGACCGCAGCGGAGAAAGAAATCCGGCTCTCGGTGACTTCTGCCACGCTGTTTGGAGGATCGGGCACCGTTGCCGTTGACCAGGGTAGCGTTCATACCGGAGGATGATGCATGAATCCAAGCAGATGCCGGGGTATGTCGCTGATCTCGCTCATGGTGGGCCTTTTTATTGGCCTTTTTTCACTTCTGTCCATGGTGAATCTCTACAAGGTACAAGCCAAACAGACGGTTCAAACCAAGAGTACCAACCGCATTGACGGCCAGATTTCGCTTGGGCTGGTCGTGGCGCAAATGGAAATGCAAAAAGCCGGGTTCGGCGTTGAGGCCAACACGGATAGTTGCGAAGGTGCATCAACACCAGGGCGTGCTGGCACTGTGAATCGTGATTTTGTGATGCTGAGTGGTGCGGCCATCAGTGAGTCGGGGGTTCTCACGGGCACCGGGGTCACCATCAATACAGCGCTGGCCGCCGGCAATGCGTTGGTTTGGCGTTGGAAAGACGGCACAACCGACCAGTGTTCGGGGATCGTCAGCCAAGGCGGTGGTCTCAAACTGCTGCAAGAGGTTGCCTGTTCCGACGCAACGCAATGGAGCACGCTGACGTGGACGGCGGCCAAAATCAAGGATGTGGTTTCTGCAGGAACGCTCAACGCGGACAAGAAGTTCGGCTTCAGTGCCCAAATGGCGCCCTGCGCGCCCTATGGGCGAAGTGCACCTGCCGAGGTGCTCTTGGTCACCACAACAGTCGGGCAAAGCATGAACGCCGTGACCGTCACCAACGACGTGTGCATCCCCAATATCTGTAAAAACTGATCGACCATGGACATCAGAAAACAAGCCGGTGTTGTCAACACCCTGATGGTCGGACTGATGGCGGTTGGGCTGTTGGCCTCGACCGCGGTTGGTATCAATGCCATCCGATCGGCACAAAAACAGCAACTTGCCCTGCACGCCAACACCCAGGCCACCGCACGTGCATGGGACGGTGTCGAGATCATCCGACTCTATTTGACAACCCTGACTGCCACGCAACTGACCGCGCTGTCCACTGAACTCGCTGGTCTGCCCAATGGCAAAACACTGTCCATTACCGGTGTTGATCATCTGACGGCCAAGCTGGTTTCCATCGTGACGGATGCCAGTGCCAACCGTCGTATCACCGTCCATATCACCGGCAGCGGTGCAGATACCACGGCGACCATTCAGGCGATCTATACCCTCTTGGCAGCGAGTGGCGGTGGTGGCTCCACCCCGCCGCGGTTGGCCACAGTCAACGTCAACAGTCACCTGAAGATGACCGGAAACGTCACGGTGGTTGGTGGCACCAGCGCCAACTTTTTGGTAGATGGTGACGTGGATTTGTCTGGCTCGGTCTCGGGGGTCAATGAGATTTGTGCCACTGGCAATGTGGTGATCGGCAGCGCGATCACGGTCCATCGAATCTGCAGCAATGGCAATCTGACCCTGTCGGGCGCAGCCAACGTTGTAGAGATTGAAGTTGTCGGAGACGTGCTCCTCAAAGGCGGTGCTGCGTCGTCCATCGGTTCCATCAAAGCCAATGGGGATGTGTCACTCACGGGCGGCAGCGCCAGTGCCGGCTCAATCATCACGAAGGGCGATGTCTCCGTGACAGGCGGCAGCGCGACGGTCAGTGGTGTATTGAATACCGAAGGCGCCGTGAACTGGACCTCATCCAAGGGTGCGAGCACCATCAACGCCAATGGGAATGTGGTGTATCAAGGCAAGAATGGCCCCACGGTCATTAATTCACGCGGGACAACAACGCTGTCCGGAAATGGCAATGTGCAGACGCTCAATTCACTTGGGCAAATAGTGTTGAGCAGCGGTTATGGACTGGGCGTGCAGGGCGCTTTGACCGGTGGCAGCGGCCTCACCTATACGGGCCAGCAAAAAGTGGTGTCTGGTGTGGTTGTCGGCGCAATTTCAGGACCGGTTGTCAAAGCCTGGGATCCTGTGATGAACGTTACCAGGGACCCGAGCTACACGGTGAATATCCCCGTTGTCAATGCACCGGTCATCTCACCCGTCCTTGTTCCGTCCGCAATTGTTGACGTGTACACGCTCAAGAACAGCGCAAATTATGTCTTTGAGATTGAACCCGTCACCGGGAAAAAGGTCGTTACCGTCCGAAACGTGAGCACCATTGACAACGGGCGCTACTACATCGGCAACATTGGTTCTAACGGATACAAGGACTATTTGTGCAAAGCGGTCGATGCGTCCGGAGATTGCACAGAACCCGTGTCACCCTACAAGACTTTGTGTCAAGGCTACAGCGCGAACAACTCATGTTTCACATACGCCAATGGTGCGTGGTCAATTGGAGGTCAGACCATGGCCCCAGGGTTTGCCTACTTTGAGGGCGGGCTCAATGTGGGCAACGGGGTTTACATCAACACCTTTGCGGCAACCGGGAACATCACCACTTCAGGCAGTACCAAGGTCTATTCCCCCAACTATGCGGGTTTTACCGGAACCTGTACGGACAATCGAACAGCCCAGGGCATCACGACTGCGACACGGCTTTACGGTATCTATCCCTCCGATTTGTGCGACGGGTCAACTTATAAACCGTCCTCCATCGGGAATGTTGCACTTGTCGCGGGTGGGTATCTCAATGGAAATTACGTGGGAGGGGATATCAGTGTCGGCGCCTCCAATGAGATTTATGGCAGTGTCATCGCAGGCAATCTGTTATCGACCACCGGCAACACCACCATCGTTGGCAGGATACAAGTGGCCAACCAACGTGGGGGCACCAACGCCACGACGACGTGGACAGGGTCAACGACCATTGATCTGAGAAATCTGCCATCCGGTTTTGATCCAACGCAGACGCCTTGCATGAGCACAAGTTGTCAACCGGTAACGCCGATAGCTAAAACCTTTTGGACCAGGTATCTCTGATGTTGCACTAAATCCAACGGTTGACACCGAACGCCAATCTGACGGGCATTTCGGCGACCTGGCTGACAGCCATCAGCCTCAAGCTGCTCACGCGTCGTGGTCAAAACTGTTGAAGACGGGGTCTGGGCTGACCGGGTGCAGGCGCTTTTCGCTTGGCGAAGCAGGTGGCGCATCTAGTCAACCCACATCTTCACCCGCGGGCAAGCCGGAGAACGGCTACCCCACGATCTGCACGGCGCAGGGCAAGACGCAGGGTGATGGCGTGGACTCACAAAAAAAGCGGCCATCGACCGCTTTTTTGTATCAAATTTGTCTCCAGCCCCTATTCAAAAAGGGCTGGTTGCGATTACTTCGGAAGCAACTTGAAGATCTCTCGCGCCGCTGCCACCGTGTTGGCAATGTCCTCATCGGTATGCGCCGCGCTCACAAACCCAGCTTCATACAGCGCTGGCGCGATGTAGACGCCGCGGTCCAGCAGGCCGTGGAACAGCTGGTTGAACTTGGCGCCGTCGGTTTTCATGACCTGGCTGTAGGTGCTGGGCAGGGTGTCCAGCAGGAAGAAGCCCATCATGCCGCCCTGGCTGTCGCCGCTGAAGGCCACGCCTTCGGCGGCAGCCGCATCTTTCAGGCCACTGATCAGCGCCTGGGTTTTGCGGCCCAGTTCGTCGTAAAAACCGGGTCGGCTGATTTCCTTGAGCGTGGCCAGACCGCAGGCAGTGGCCACCGGGTTACCCGACAAGGTGCCGGCCTGGTAGACACCACCGAGCGGCGCCAGGTGTTCCATCACCGCGCGTTTGGCGCCAAAAGCCGCCAACGGCATGCCGCCACCAATCACCTTGCCCATCACCGTCATGTCGGGCTCAAAGCCGGGGATGGCTTGGGCGTAGACACTTTGGGCGCCACCCAGCGCCACGCGGAAGCCGGTCATCACCTCGTCCAGGATCAGCAGCGCGCCATGCTGGGTGCACAACTCGCGGCAGCGTTTCATGAACGGCACGCTGGCGCGCACAAAGTTCATGTTGCCGGCAATCGGCTCGATGATGATGCAGGCAATCTCGTTGCCGTGTTCGGCAAAGGCGGCTTCGATCTGCTCGACGTTGTTGTATTCGAGCACCATGGTGTGCTGCACCACCTCGGGTGGCACACCGGCGCTGGTGGGGTTGCCAAAGGTGGCCAGGCCCGAGCCGGCCTTGACCAACAGCGCGTCGGCGTGGCCGTGGTAACAGCCTTCAAACTTGAGGATGGTCTTGCGGCCGGTGGCACCACGGGCCAGGCGGATCGCGCTCATACCGGCCTCGGTGCCGGAGCTGACCAAACGCACCATGTCCATGCTGGGCATGATCTTGAGGATTTCTTCGGCCAGTTCCACCTCGCGTTCGGTGGGGGCACCGTAGGAGAAACCTTCCAGCACCGCTTTTTGCACCGCCTCCACCACCGCCGGGTGGCCGTGGCCCAGGATCATCGGGCCCCAGGAGCCGATGTAGTCGATGTATTTCTGGCCATTGGCGTCCCAGATGTACGCGCCCTGCGCCCGGCTGATGAAGCGCGGGGTGCCGCCCACGGCGCGAAAGGCGCGCACGGGTGAGTTGACGCCACCGGGAATCACATGTTTGGCGCGTTCGAACAGGGTCTGGTTGAGGTCGGTTGAAGTGGTCATGGAAAATGAACTTGAGTGAAACATCGGGGAAACGTCGCTGCGGTGCCGTGCTGCCAGCGGCAGATGGGGCACATCAGGTGACGCGAACCCCCATTGTCTCTCGGACGGGCTGGCTGACCGCGCCCGGTGAGGGTCCGAAAAGCGTGGTTGGGCAATTTTCTTGAGGCAGAATAGCGTGCAGGTGGCTGGCTGTATGGAATAGCAGCTCTGTATTTAACCCGTTTCAAAGGTGCCCAACCCGTGACCCCGTCGACAACCTGGATGTGTTTGATCTGTGGCTGGATTTATGATGAGGCGGTGGGTGACCCGGACAGCGGCATACCAGCGGGCACCCCGTGGGACCAGGTGCCCTTGAACTGGGCGTGTCCCGACTGCGGGGCACGCAAGGAAGATTTCGAGATGGTGCAGATCTGACCGTCGGTCCAGTACACGTTTCAACATCAACTCTGGAGATGCATCGGGTGAATACAACCGGATCGCCTTTGAAAATCCTGGTGGTTGATGACAGCAACACCATCCGGCGCAGCGCCGAGATTTTTCTGAAAGCGGGGCAGCATGAGGTGATGCTGGCCGAGGACGGCTTTGATGCCTTGTCCAAGGTCAGTGACTACCATCCCGACCTGATTTTTTGCGACATCCTGATGCCCCGGCTGGACGGCTACCAGACCTGCGCCATCATCAAGCGCAATGTCAAATTCAGCGGTGTGCCGGTGATCATGTTGTCGTCCAAAGATGGGGTGTTTGACAAGGCACGTGGCCGCATGGTGGGCGCGCAGGACTACCTGACCAAGCCGTTCACCAAAGACCAGTTGCTCAAGGCCGTGGCGCAGCATGCCGCTGCATTACAAGGGGATGCGGCGTGACCATTCGCGATGTGTTGATTGTGGATGACTCCAAAACCGAGTTGATGTTTTTGAGCAACCTGCTGCATGTGCATGGGTTGACGGTGCGCACCGCCGAGAGCGGTGAAGCGGCGCTCAAATGCCTGGCCGATGCCAAGCCGGACCTGATCCTGATGGATGTGGTGATGCCCGGGCAAAACGGCTTTCAGCTGACCCGTTTCATCCACCGCAAGCCGGAATATGCGGATATTCCGATCATCATGTGTACCAGCAAGAACCTGGAGACCGACCGGGTCTGGGGTTTGCGCCAGGGCGCCAGTGACTACATCACCAAACCCGTCAACGCCCAGGAACTGATGGAAAAAATCAAGGCGTTGGGCTGACATTCGCACCTCAATGACCAAGAAACAAGCCCTCAGAGACCTCCAAACCCGTCTGGCAGGCAGGCTTGCGTCGGTCCAGACCCAGGCGGTGGCGGTGGCCTGGCTGGCGGTGACCATGGCGGGGCGACCCTACCTGCTGCCGCTGTCGCAGTCGGGCGAGATTTTTCCGCTGAGCCCCATCACCCCGGTGCCTTACACCCAAGCCTGGTTTTGCGGCGTGGCCAACCTGCGCGGTGGCTTGTTCGGGGTGGTGGATCTGGCGCGGTTGATCGAACCGGCGGCCACGCCGGTTCGCCATGAGTCAGCCTGGGCGCAGGCGCGGCTGGTCACCCTGAATGCGGACGCCGGTGTCAATGGCGCGCTGGTGGTCGACCGTTTGATGGGGCTGCGTCGGCAAGAAGCCTTCCTGTCAGCCGAGCCCGCGCCGTCGGGTTCGCCGCCTTATTTTGGCCAGTGTTTTCTGGATAGGGAGGGCCGGCCGTGGCAGGAGATCGATCTGTACGCGCTGTCCCAGACGCCCGCGTTCCTGAGCATTGGCCGTTGAATTTCTCATTGGGGTGACCTTATGGCTGTCGTGGATGATTTGAAAAACCTGTTCAGGAAGAAACCGCAGGACTCGGTTCTGGATTCGGGCCTGAGTTTGGGGATGCCCGATCTGTCGTCCGAGCAGGCCGCGTCGCAGTTCCCGTCGGGGGTGACCCGCCAGGTGTCGCTGGAAGACCTCAGCCCGCGCGTCCCGCCGCCGGTCAAGGCGGATCTTGAGCCCATCGCCTTGCCGTTGCTGGGCCGCCAGACGGTGGCCCGGCACCAGCGGACCCTGTCGATTCTTTTGGGTCTGGCCTTGGTGCTGCTGGTGGGGGCGGCCTTGTTCGCCCTCCATGACAGCGATCGCGGCGCGCAGCAACTCAAGTCCACCGGCCAGTCCCTGATGCAGTCCCAGCGGCTGGCCAAGTCGGTGTCGCAAGCGCTGGTGGGTGATGCCAAGGCGTTCCCGGAGGTGGCCGAGAGTTCAAACGTGCTGACCCGCTCGGTGCGTGGTCTGGTCAACGGTGACGCCGAGCTGCAACTGGCGCCGGTGCGTGCGCCCTACCAGGACACCCTGAGCAAAATCACGCCCTTGGTGGACCGCGCTGAAAAGAACGCTGCCACGGTGATGGCGCAGCAAAAGACACTGACCCAGACCAGCACCTCGTTGCGTTTGATCAACCGCCAGTCGTCAGAACTGCTGGACCTGGCGGAAGCCGTGTCGGCCCTGACGTTGCAGCAGAATGCGCCGGCCACCGAAGTGGCTGCCGCAGGCCAACTGGTGATGCTGACGCAGCGCATTGGCAAGTCTGCCAACGAGTTTTTGACCCTGGACGGGGCGAGTGCCCAGACCGTGGCGCTGCTGGGCCAAGACCTGGAGGCGTTCAAGCGCCTGGCCAGCGGTCTGCTCGATGGCAATGCCGAGCTGCGGCTGAGCGCCTCGGGCGATGCCCAGACGCGTGAGCGACTGAGTGCCTTGCTCAAGCTGTTTGAAGACACCCAAACCCAGGTCAGCACGGTTCTGGGCAACCAGCCGGGTCTGGTGGCAGCGCGCCAAGCGCAAGTGGCTATCGTGGCCGACAGCGATGCGCTGCGCAAGGAACTGGAGTTGTTGCAGGGCGACCTGTCGTCACAAGCTGGCCTGGGCACCCTGGCCTTGGGCGCGCTGGTATTGGCGGCCTTGCTGGCGCTGCTCAGTGCGGTCGGCCTGTCTTATGTGCAGCTGCTTGACAGCCGCCAGCGGCAGGCGGGGGCCGACGCGTTGCGCCAGGAAGCGCAGCGCCAGGAGCAAGACGCCAAACGTGTCAACGATGCCAACCAGGCCGCCATTTTGCGGCTCATGAACGAGCTGCAAGCCGTGGCTGAGGGTGATTTGACGCAGGAGGCCACGGTCACCGAAGACATCACCGGCGCCATTGCCGACTCGGTCAACTACACCGTGGAAGAACTGCGCTCGCTGGTGGGCAACGTGCAAAACACCGCCGCCAAAGTGGCCAGCACCACGGCGGAGGTGGACCTGACCTCCACCGAGCTGCTGGCCGCGTCGCAAGAGCAGTTGCACGAAATCCGTGAAACCGGCCAATCGGTGGTGGACATGGCCCAGCGCATCAACCTGGTGTCGGCCCAGGCCCAGGAGTCGGCCAGCGTGGCGCGTCAGTCCCTGCAGGCGGCCGACGTGGGCCTGCAGGCGGTGCAAAACGCCATCGGCGGCATGAACGCGATCCGCGACCAGATTCAGGACACTTCCAAACGCATCAAACGCCTGGGTGAATCCTCGCAAGAGATTGGTGAAATCACCGAACTGATCTCCGACATCACCGAGCAGACCAACGTGCTGGCGCTCAACGCGGCCATCCAGGCGGCCTCGGCCGGTGAGGCCGGGCGTGGCTTCTCGGTGGTGGCCGAAGAAGTGCAGCGCCTGGCCGAGCGCTCGGCCGACGCCACCCGGCAGATTTCGGCGTTGGTGAAAGCCATTCAAACCGACACGCAGGATGCGGTGGGCGCCATGGAGCGCTCCACCCAGGGTGTGGTCGAGGGCGCCAAGCTGTCCGACCGTGCGGGCACGGCGCTGTCCGAGATCGACCAGGTGTCGCGGCGGCTGGCCGAGTTGATCGAACAGATTTCCGGCGCCACGTTGCGCGAGGCCAACATGGCCAACGAGGTGGCTGAGAACATCCAGCACATTTTTGCGGTCACCGAGCAGACGGGGGAAGGCACCCGTTCCACGGCGGCGCAAGTGCGTGAGCTGTCCAAGGTGGCTGAGGAATTGCGGCAATCGGTGGCGCGTTTTCGCATTGCCTGATGGGCATCATCTCCATTTCATTTGACGGGTTGAGCCATGCCATCTGCTGAAACAACGGTTGACAACGCCACCCTTGCGCACGATCTGGGGCCACTGGCCTGGGTGCTCGATGAGTTGCGCAAATCCCTGGATGGCGCCACCCAGGCACTGCGGCGTTTTGTGCGTGACGCCGAACTGTCCCGCGGCTCCGACCTGGCCGCGCTGGACGCCAGCCACCTGCGCATTGCCCGCCAGCAACTGCACCAGGCCGTGGGGGCGCTGGAAATGGTCGGCCTGGAAGTGCCGGCGCGGATGCTGCGCGCCATGGAGGCGCTGGTCAACAAGTTTGTCCAGCGGCCCGAGTTTTGCAGCGACGAGGCCGCGCTCAAGGTCGAGCGCGCCAGTTTTGCCCTGACCGACTACCTGGAAGCGGTGCTCAAGGGCAAGACGCTGTCCTCGGTGGCGCTGTTTCCGCAATACCGCGATGTGCTGGCGCTGACCAACGACGACCGCATCCACCCGGCTGACCTGTGGGCCTTTGACTGGCGCTGGATCGATGTGGCGGTGCCGCCCCAAGCGCGGCGCTTGCCGTATGACTCGGCGGTGCGCTCACGCATTGACGGCTTTATTCTGAATGTGGTGAAAACCGCTCACCCGCCGTCGGCTTTGGCCATGCGCGAGATCAGTCTGGGGTTTGCCGCCAACCAGACCGAGCTCAACCCGCGCGTCTGGTGGATGGTGTGTGCCGCCTACTTTGAGGTGGTGGCCTTTGGCCTGTGTGCCAGCGACGTGTACGAGAAGCGCGCGGCCAGCCATGTGCTGCTGCAGTACCGCACCCTGGCCCGGGGCGAGGCCAACATTTCCGAGCGGCTGGTGCGCGATTTGCTGTTTTTCTGCGCCCAGGCGGTCTTGTCGCCCGTGCATGACACACCGGCCCTGCGCGCGGTGCATCAGGCCTACGGTTTCACCGCGCCGGTACGTATCGACTACGACAAACCGCAGTTCGGTCGTTTTGACCCGGCCGTGCTGGCGCAGGCCCGCAAGCGGGTGGCTGCAGCCACCGAAACCTGGTCGGCCTTGAGCGGCGGGGACGTCAACCGCCTCAAGGCGGCGTCTGACCAGTTTGGTCTGGTGGCGGACTCGATCGTCAAATTGCACCCGGACAACGGCGAATTGGCTGCGGCCCTGGTGCGCGCCATGGATTTTGTGACGCGCTCAGGCCAGGCCCCGGCCACCGCCCTGGCGATGGAAGTGGCCACCGCGGTGCTGTACCTGGAAGCCGCCTACGAAGACCTGGACCCCGACAGCGCTCAGACCGTGCAGCGCGGCAACCGCTTGGCCCAGCGGCTCGATCACGTGCTCGCGGGCGGCCCATCCGAGCCGCTGGACGCCTGGATGGAGGAGCTGTACCGCCGCGTGAGTGACCGCCAGGTCATGGGCAGCGTGGTCGATGAGTTGCGCACCACGCTCGGTGAGGTTGAAACCGCGCTGGACGGATTTTTCCGCCGCCCGGACGACCAACTTCCGTTGCACGAGGTGCCGGGCCGCTTGGCGCAAATGCGTGGTGTGTTCTCGGTGTTGGGCCTGGACCAAGCGGCGCTGGCCGCCTTGCGCATGCGCGACAGTGTGGAGCGGTTCCTGATCAGCCCGGTGGCGGACCCGCAGGCGCACAAGGTGGTTTTTGACAAACTGGGCAACAGCCTGGGCGCCTTGGGTTTCCTGATCGACATGCTGAGTTACCAGCGCGAGTTGGCCAAAAAGCTGTTTGTCTACGACGAGCTGGACGGTGAATTCCGCTCGGTGATGGGGCGGCAAAAGACCCCGCTGCCAGAGCTGACTGAGCCCGTCAGTGCGCCGGTGACCGCGCCGCAGGCGACTGAGGTGCCAGAGGTATTGGCAGCGCCCGTGGTGGCACCTGAACCGGTCCGTGTCGCCGTACCGGTGGCTGCGCCAGCGGTGGTCGCCGCTGCGGATGAGGAAGAAGAGGATGACGCCGAGTTGCGCAGCATCTTTCTGGACGAAGCGCGTGAGGTGACCCAGACCGGTCTGGGCGCGGTCAAGGCCTTGCGGCAGAACAGTGCCGACATGGCCCAGCAGACCAGCCTGCGACGCGCGTTCCATACGCTCAAGGGCAGTGCCAGAATGGTCGGCCTGAACGAGTTTGGCGAGGCCGCCTGGGCTATGGAGCAGCTGCTCAACGCCTGGCTGCCGCAGCAATTGCCAGCCAGCCCGGAACTGGTTCGGCTGGCGCAGCAGGCCTTGCAAGGCTTGGGTCAGTGGATTGATGCCATCGAAGCCGGTCAGGATGTGCCTTGGCGCGCCTTGCCGTTCCGTCGCGCGGCGGACAGTTTGCGTGTGGATGGCGTGGCGCTTGATGTGGCGCTGCCGGGGGCCGGTGCACCGGCCGAGGTGCCTGCCCCGGCGCAGTGGGTGGCTGTGGAACCACCAGAACCGCGGGTTGAGCCGGTTGAAGCGACCGAGCCGGTAGAAGCCGCCGAACCGGTTGAAGATGTGTTGCAGCCTGCGCCGCTTGCCCCTGCGGCCCCGGCCGACACGTTGGCCGACGGCGACGTGCTGCGTCCGGTTGCCGAGTCTGCCGACTTCATGGCGACACAAATCAACGATTTCAGTGACAAGCGGATGCTTGATTTCCGCGAAACGCTGCTGAGCAACTTTGGTGACTTCCTGGCGCCTGCTGCCGAACCCGCCACGGAGACTGCCGCCGAACCCGCTGCTTTGGCGCCGCCGACCCAGGTCGAGGCGCCCGAACCGGTGCCAGAGTTGCAGGACGACCCCTTGGCCTCATGGGCGTTGGAAGATGAGGATGTGCTGGCGCACAGGCAAGCTGCTCCGCCAGCGCAGGTTGAAGAAGAGACGGAAGATCCGATTGAACTGTTGCTGCCGGATGTGACACTTGATTTGCCAGAGCCAGAGCCAGAGCCAGAGCCAGAGCCAGAGCCAGAGCCAGAGCCAGAGCCAGAGCCAGAGCCAGAGCCAGAGCCAGAGCCAGAGCCAGAACCAGAGCCAGAGAAGAACGGAAGAGCACAAGACTGAACTACAATAACGAGAATCCATCTCGTATGCCATCTACGGCTCGAAAAAAAAAAACACAAAACAAATCGTAAAAGTGATAAACCAATGTAGCAAAAACAACAACAAAGACACGAACAAGAAATAAAGCGAAAAAAGAA
>NZ_JAJCTH010000019.1 GCF_020594515.1 Rhodoferax sp. U2-2l | reverse complement strand
CTCAGCGTGCCAGTCAGATTCATGAACTCTTGCCTCATCGCTGGCAGCCGCAAATTCAAGTTGTTTGATTTCCGGCAACTGCCACAGCTTTGGTACTGTGGTCAAGATGGGGTGGCTGCCCGCTTACAGTGAGGGTGCAGTGGACATTATTCGTTCAAAGTGCAACAGTGGCGGTGTAGATGGCAACGTAAAGGCTATGACCATGTTGTTGAGCTAAAAGGTCAATGACCTGTTCAAACTCAAATTCCGACCAATTGAAAGCGAAATTGCTGATGGATGCGCCAAGCGCTGGCACCCAGGCGCAAGGTGGTGACGGTTACTTGACGAGCAACGCGTTCACAGCGTTCAGATCATTTTCCTTGAGCGACCCATTCGCCTGGCGCAGTTTCAGGTTGCCCAGCAGCACGTCGTAACGCGCCTTGGCCAGCCGCGCTTTGGTGTCAAACAGGGTGGTTTGGGCGTTGAGCACGTCGATGTTGATGCGCACGCCCACTTGGTACCCCAACTTGGTGGCATCCAGGGCGCTCTGGCTGGAGGCTTCGGCGGCTTCAAGTGCTTTCACTTGGC
Source organism: Rhodoferax sp. U2-2l (assembly GCF_020594515.1). Classification (GTDB taxonomy): domain Bacteria; phylum Pseudomonadota; class Gammaproteobacteria; order Burkholderiales; family Burkholderiaceae_C; genus Rhodoferax. The sequence goes on along the minus strand of NZ_JAJCTH010000019.1, from coordinate 103,006 downwards.
CCAAGCCGGATTGCACGCCAAAAAAGGCGGCGCGGGTGCCTTGGGCCACATTGCGGGTGGCGGCATCCAGATCGGCGCGTGATTTTTCTTCCAGCGCCACGGTTTCCTTGATGCGGTTCTGGATCGCAAAACCGGCAAACAGCGGCAGGTTGAAGTTCAAACCCACCGTGGCGGCGTTGGTGCGGTAGTCCGCTGATGTGTTGGTAGAGCCGTTGTTCTGCGTGATGTTGTAGCTGCCGGTCAAGTCCAGCGTGGGTTTGTGGCCGGCCTGGGCCTTTTGCGTTTCAAGCTGGGCGACTTCCAGCGCCAGTCGCGCCTGCTGCACCACGGGGTGTATTTCTTCAGATTGGGTCACCCAGGGGGTGACGTCTTCAGGCACGACGGCGGGCAGGGCCACGGGCGCCAGCAGCGGGTTGGGTGCTGCGCCCATCCGCCCGGAGACTTGATCCAGCGCCAATTTTTTGACACGCAGGTCGTTTTCTGCCGCAATCTCCTGTGCCAGCACCAGATCAAACCGGGCTTGCGCTTCGCGGGTGTCGGTGATGGTGGAGGTGCCGACTTCAAAGTTGCGCTTGGCCGAGGCCAGTTGCTCGGACACGGCTGACTTCTGCGCCTTGACAAAGTCCAGGCTGTCCTGTGCGGCCAGCACGTCAAAGTAGGCCTGGCTGACGCGAACGATCAAATCCTGATCCGCCGCCAGCAGCTGCGCCTGGGCCAGCGCCGCCTGCTTTTTGCCTTGTTCGGCGGTGGCCACGTTGGCCGGGCGGTACAAGGGCTGGGAGGCGCTCAGGGTGGCGCTCTGGTTGCCGAAGCCGCCGCGGTCAAACTGGGCGGTGTTGCTGCTGACGTCGGTCCGGTTGGCACCCAGCCCCAGGCCGACTGTGGGCAGCAGCCCGGCCTTGGCCTGCTCACCCCTGGCCAGCGTCGCGTCATATTGTGACTTGGCCGACTGGTAGCTGGCGTCATAGACCTTGGCCGACTGGTACAAATCCACCAAACTTTGCGCCTGTGCGGGGAGGGTCATCGCTGCTGTGATGGCGAGCGTGAGGGGAAGCAGGCGCAGAGTGTTCATGGGGGTCCCGTGGGTAAAGCAAAAATCAGTAACGTGGCACCGTCGGGTCCACCTCGGCGGACCAGGCGTTGATGCCGCCCGCGATGTTGGCCACATGCTCGAAGCCACGCGCTTTCAGGAACGAGGCCACCTGCATGCTGCGGCCGCCGTGGTGACACAAGCAGGCCACGGGCTGGCTCGGGTTCAATTCGCTGAGCCGTGGCGGAATCACGCCCATCGGGATGGCAAGCAGCTCAAAGCCGTCGGCCTGGATGCTGGCCAACTGCAGCTCGGACGGCTCGCGCACGTCCAGCACGACCGGACTGCCGAATTCTCGGACTGAGGCCAGCCAGGCCGGGAGTTGCGCGGGGCGGACCTGGTCAATCATCTTCAGAACTTGAAGCTGGAAGGCTGCGGGAAGTTGACCAAGCGTGGGGCGTTGTCGTCCCATTTTTCGTCGGTTTTGAAGTTGCTCTCGCTGGTGCGGGTGATCACTTGTGCGTGCATGATCGGCTCGGTTCCCACGATCGCCACCAGACGGCCGCCCACCTTGAGCTGGCTCAGCAGCGCCTGTGGTACCTCACTCACCGAGCCACCGAGAAAAATCACATCAAAAGGGGCATCAGCGGCTGCGCCTCGAGCACCATCGGCACAGCGCACTTCGGCGTTGTGGATGTTGGCGCGCTGCAGGTTGGCGCGGGCCAGGTCGGCCAGTTCGGGGTTGATCTCCAGCGAAATCACACGCTGCGCCTGACTGGCCAGCATGGCGGTGGTGAACCCGCTGCCCGTGCCGATCTCCAGTACCTTGTCGGTGGGCTGGACGGCGGCGTCTTGCAGCAAACGGGCCTGGATGCGGGGCGGCAGCATCACCTGCTCAGCAGGCAGGGGCACGGCCATGTCGGCAAACGCCATGGCTTTGTAGGCGGCGGGCACAAAGTCTTCGCGTTTGACCACGTTCAACAGCTCCAGCACCGCAGCATCAGACACATCCCACGGGCGGATCTGTTGCTCGATCATGTTGAAGCGGGCTTGTTCGATGTTTAGCAGATTCATCTTTTACTCCGGGGGGTATGTTAAGGGTCTTCACCAATTTTAACTGGCATGGGTTGAAAGACCCGGGTCTGCGCCATGGCTTTACCGGGATTTACCTTGTCTTAACCCGTTTGGGATGGCAGGCTTGGCACGGTTTTGGGGCCCAGCACGCGCCGCAGCCAACTGGCCAGATCATCCATGTAACAGTACATCACCGGCACCACCACCAGCGTGAGCAGCGACGAGGTGATCACCCCGCCAATCACTGCCTGGCCCATCGGGGCGCGCATTTCCGAGCCCTCGGTCATGGCAAAGGCCAGCGGCACCATGCCGAAAATCATCGCCAGCGTGGTCATCAAAATCGGGCGCAGCCGCACCCGCGCGGCCAGTAGCAGGGCCTCGTGGCGCGACAGGCCGGGTTGCGGATGACCGTCGTCATCCAGCGTGGATTCGCGGGCGCGGATGGCAAAGTCCACCAGCAAAATGGCGTTTTTGGTGACCAGCCCCATCAGCATCACGACACCAATCACCGAGAACATCGACAGCGTGGAGTTGAACAACATCAGCGCCAGCACCACCCCAATCAGCGTCAGTGGCAGCGCGGTCATGAGTGCCAGCGGCTGGAAGAAGCTCTTAAACTGGCTGGCCAGGATCATGTAGATGAACACAATCGCCAGCACCAGCGCCGAGACGGCGTAGTTGAACGCCTCGCCCATGTCTTTGGTGGAGCCGCTGAACTTGTAGCTGTAGCCCGGTGGCAAAGCGATGCTGTCCATGGCGGACTTGATGTCAGCCGACACCTGGCCGGCAGCCCGGCCGGAGACGTTGCCGGAGATGGCCACCTCGCGGGTCAGGTCGCGTCGGTTGATCTGGTTCGAGCCGGTTGAGGCCACCACGCTGGCGACCTGGCCCAGGCGCACCACACGCGTGCTGCCGTCGGCGTTGGTTCCCAGCGTGAACGGCAGGTTGTCCAGGTCAGTCGGCTGGTTGCGGGCGTCGGGTGCCAGGCGCACATTCACGTCGTAGGTCTGGTCATCTGGCGCGCGCCAGTTGCCCACGGTTTGGCCGGCCACCAGTGTGCGCAGGGCGTTGCCGATCTGCGCCACGCTCAGGCCCAGGTCGGACGCGGCGTCGCGGTGCACCTGCACATCCAGCGTGGGTTTGTCGGGTTTGAGGGATGAGTCCAGGTCCACCAGGCCCGGCACGTTGCGGATCTTGTCCAGCGCGATGTCGGTCAGGCGGGCCAGCTCAGCCATGTCGGCGCCCTGGATCGAGAACGCAATCTGCTTCTGGCCGCCGATCGGGTCCAGCAGCCCCACGTGGGTGACGGTGATGCCGGGGACTTGGCGCAGGCGCTGGCGCAAGATCACCGACATCTCCTCCAGACTGCGGCTGCGCAGATCGCGGTCCACCAGCCGGATGTAGATGCTGGCGTAAATTTTGCCGACGGCGTTGCCCGTGTTGATGGTGGTCAGGGTGTAGTTGACCTCGGGAAAGGACCGGATGATGCCTTCCACCTGGCGCGCGCGCTCTTCAGTGACCTCCAACGACGAGCCCACCGGCGTGTTGAAGGTGACGCTGGTCTCGGAAAAGTCGGACTTGGGCACAAACTCGGTGCCCAGCAGCGGCACCATGACGATGCTGGTGGCAAACACCACCACGGCCAGCCCGAGCGTGCCCAGCTTGTGCACCAGCGCCCGGCGCAGGATGGCCTGGTACAGGTCGATCAGTGCGTCGGTGGCGTGGTCAAACAGGGCGGTGATGCGGCCGACGGTGCGGTCATAAAACGACACCGGACGGTGGCGCTGGCCATGCGGCTCGATGCTCGGGTCGTGCCAGATGCTTGACAGCATCGGGTCGAGTGTGAAGCTGACAAACATCGAAATCAGCACCGCCGCCACGATGGTCAGGCCAAACTCGTGGAAAAACTTGCCGATGATGCCGCCCATGAAACCAATCGGCAAAAACACCGCCACGATGGACAGTGTGGTGGCAAACACCGCCAGGCCAATCTCCTGGGTGCCATCCATCGCCGCCTGAAACGCCCCCTTGCCCATCTGCACATGGCGCACGATGTTTTCGCGCACCACGATGGCGTCGTCAATCAGCAGGCCCACACACAGGGAGAGCGCCATCATGGTGATCATGTTGATGGTGAAGCCAAACAGGTTCATGAAGAAAAACGTGCCGATCAAGGCAATCGGCAGTGTCAGCCCGGTGATGATGGTGGAGCGCCAGGAGTTCAGGAACAAAAACACGATCAGCACGGTGAGCCCGGCGCCTTCAATCAGCGTCTGCTTCACATTGGCCACCGAGACGCGGATTTGCCGCGAGTTGTCGGTGATCTGGGTCAGTTTCACGCCGGGTGGCAGCTGCGACTGCATGGTTTGCAAGGTGTTTTTGAGGCCGTCCACCACCGCGATGGTGTTCTCGTCTTGTGACTTTTGCACGTTCAGCAGCAGCGTGCGCTGGCCGTTGTACAGCGCCAGGCTCTCGATCTCCTGGGCGCCGTCCGACACGGTGGCCACCTGGTCCACCCGCACCGGTGCGCCGTTTTTGCGGGCAATGATGATGCGCCCGAAGTCCTCCGGCCGCTGCACCCGGGCCGCGATCTGGATGACGCGGTCCTGCTCGGCTGAGCGGATGGTGCCTGCCGGGTAGTCCTGGTTCTCGTTGCGCACTGCGGTCACCACCTGCTCGGGCGTGATGCCAAAGGCCTCCAGCGCAGCCGGGTTCAGGTAGATGTTGATCTCGCGTTTGCTGCCGCCCACCAGCGTGACCGAGCCGACGCCGCGCACGTTTTCCAGCCGCTTTTTGAACACCTGCTCGGCCCAGTTGGTCAACTCCACCGGGTTCATCGCCTGGCCGGGCACCGCGTCGTCAGGCATCACGGCCAACGACCAGACCGCCCGGCTGGCCGGATCGAAGCGCAGCACCCGCGGCTCTTTGACCTCGGTGCGCAGCTGCGGCCGGATCGACGCCACCTTTTCGCGCACGTCATCGGCGGCTTTGCGGCCATCCATGTGCAGGCCGAATTCGATGATCACCACCGACTGGCCTTCCATCGAGCGCGAGGTCAGGGCGTTGATACCGGCAATGGCGTTGACACCTTCCTCGATCTTTTTGGTGACTTCACTCTCCACAATCTCGGGCGAGGCACCGGGGTAGTCGGTGCTGATCACCACCACCGGAAAGTCGATGTTGGGAAACTGATCGACCTGCAGGCGCTGGATGGAAAACAGGCCCAGCACCACCAGCGCCAGCATCATCATGGTGGCAAAAACCGGGTTGGTCAGGCTGACTCGGGTAAACCACATTCAAACTGCCCCTTGCGCCGCCGCCGCCACCTTCACCCGCGTGCCTTCACGCAACACCCCGACCGTGCCAGCCAGCACGGTGGCCCCTGGCGCCAGCCCGGTGACGCCCACCAGCGTCTGGCCGTCGACTTCGCTGCGCGCACCCAGCGCCACCGTGACGTGTTGCACCACGTCGCCTTGCACCACCTGCACATAAGGCTTGGGTTTGTCGGTGCGCACGGCGCTCAGGGGAACGGCCAGCGTGGTCACGGTACCGGTGGCCAGCAGCCCTTCGGCAAACAAGCCATGGCGCAAGGCACTGCCCGGCGCGATCGCCAGATAAATCACCACCGCCCGGCTGCCAACCGAGGCGCTGGGGTTGATGCGCGCCACGCGCGCGGCCACCGGCTCGGCCAGACCCTGGATGCGCAGCTGGGCGGTTTGCCCCACCTTGACCTGCTGCGCGTCTCCCACGGTCAGCTCGGCCTGCATCTCCAGCCGGTTCAGGTTCACCACCTCCAGCACATGGGCATCAATGCCCAGCCGTTCGCCGCTCTGGGCCAGCCGCTGCGACACGAAGCCGTCTATCGGTGAGCGCAGCACCGCGTCGTTGACCGTCTTGGCCGACACATCGGCGGCTGACTGGGCTGCGGCGTAAGTGGCCAGCGCCGCGGCCAGATTGGCTTGCGACACGTTCAGCGCGGTGCTGGAGATGAAGCCCTGGGCCACCAGCGCCTGGTTGTTGTCGTGGGTGCGCTGGGCAATGTCCACCTGGGCCTTGGCCGCCTGGGCCTGCTGGCGTGCCTGGCGCAGCCGCGCATCCGGCTCGGTCGGGTCGATCTGGCCCAGCACCTGGCCCGCCCGCACCGGGTCACCTTCGCGCACCTTCAGGCCTTGCAACTCACCGGCGACTTTGGCCTTGATGGTGGCGGTGTCTACCGCCGACACCGTGCCTGAAATGGCCACATTCAACGGCAGCTCGCGCTGGGTGGCGGTCATCATGTCGCTGCTTACCAGGTCGATCGACACCTGCGTCTGCTGCGCCGTTTGCTGGGCTTCCAGCGCGGCCGCTTTGTCCTTGCGCGCCGACAGGGTGCGCACGGTGCCGCCCGCCAGGATGGCGATCACCAGGCCAATAGCCGTCCATTTGATCCAGGGTTTCATGCAGTGGGGTGCTCCGAATTTGAAAGAGGTGCCAGCGCCGGCGGGACACCGGCAGCGCTGAAGCCGCACAACAACAGGTCAAGTTGTGCGGCCAGGTATTTGTCAGGCTCGATGCGGGCGGGCGGGGCGCAGCAGGCGTCCAGCGAATGGGTCCACATGGCCAGAAACATCATCGGTGTCAGCACCATGTAGACGCCGTATTTCAGGTCCATCGGCCGGAATTCGCCGCGGCTGATGCCGTGCTGCAGGATGCGGGTGATGAGCGCGCTGCCGGGCTCAATCACCTCTTGCTGGTAAAACGCCCCCAGCTCGGGAAAGTTGCGCGCCTCGCTCATCATCAGCTTGGGGATGCCCGAGGCCTTGGTGGCGCCGATGTGTTGCCACCAGCTGTTCAGGCAGTAGCGCAGCATCTCGTGTGAACTGCCCTCAAAACGCTCGATTTCATCGCTCCAGAGCGCAAAGTGCCCGGAAATGTGCTCGCGCACCACGGCTTTGAACAGCTCTTCCTTGCTGGGAAAGTACAGGAACAAGGTGCCTTTGGACACCCCTGCGTGGCTGGCCACCTCTTCGACACGGGTGGCCGCATAGCCCTTTTCCACAAACAGATCCAGCGCGGCTGCCAGCAACTCACCGGGACGCGCATCTTTGCGGCGGACGCGTCGGGCGGAAGCAGCGTTGGTCAGGGTGGCATCTGCGGCAAAAGACAAGGGCATGAGTTAATGACTGATCGGTTAGCAATGTAACGTTTGGTTGACACCCTGTCAATGCGGACGGCTGTGCGCTGGGGCGCTCAGGCGGCGTTGGGCGCCAGCTCCACCACCACCGGCGCGTGGTCGCTGGGGCGCTCGTTCTTGCGCGGGGTTTTGTCGATGTGGCAGGCCTGCACGCGTGGCTTGAGCGCGTGGCTAACCAGAATGTGGTCAATGCGCAGCCCACGGTTGCGCCTAAACGCCATGTCGCGGTAGTCCCACCACGAGTAGCTTTTGGGCGGTTGGGCAAACAGGCGGTGCGTGTCGGTCAAACCCATCGCGATGAGGGCCTGCAGGTGGTAACGCTCCTCGTCGGTGCAGTGGATCTGGTCGCGCATACCTTCGGGGTCCCACACGTCGGCGTCGTCAAAGGTGATGTTGAAGTCGCCCATCAGCACCAGATTCGGGTAGGTTTGCAGCTCGGTGCGCAGCCAGGCGCGCAGGCCACTCAGCCACGCCATCTTGTACTCAAACTTGTCGCTGCCGGGCTCCTGGCCGTTGGGAAAGTAGGCGCCGATGACGCGCACGCTGGCCGGGTTGCTTGACCCACCTGCGGGCGCGGCGGGGTCCAGCGTAAAGCTGGCACTGATCACGCGTGCCATGTCGTCGTCAAAGCCCGGAATATTCTTCACCACCGCGCTGGCGGGTGTGCGCGACAGCAGCGCCACACCGTTGTAGGTTTTCTGGCCGAAGCATTGGCTGCTGTAACCCGCCTGGGCGAAGGCATCGTGCGGAAACTTGTCGTCGGTGAGTTTGAGCTCTTGCAGTGCCAGCACATCCACCGGGTTGGCAGCCAGCCAGTCCAGCACCTGGGGCAGGCGTACGGTGATCGAGTTGATGTTCCAGGTGGCGAGTTTCATGCTGAATCGGTGGGTTGGTGGGCGGGGCGACGTGTTGTCGGCACGGTCGTCCTGATTTTCAGGGGGGATGGCCAGGATGTCACACTGTCAACGGGGGCTGGCGCCGGTAGGTCACCAAGCTGAAGGTCATGCCGTTGGCAGCCGTTTGCGGCAGGCGTCTGGTTTCAAACCACTGCGGTCCCAGCGCTGGGGCCAAGGCGTCGCCGTCAAAGGCCTGGTCGATCTCGGTGACCACGGCCTCGGTGGCCAGGGGTTCGGCCAAGGCGTACAACTCGGCGCCGCCAATCACCCAGGCGGTGCTGTCGGGCGGGCACAGCTGGCAGGCTTGGTCAACGGAATGGGCGACCAATGCACCCGTGGCCTGCCAGTCGGGCTGGCGCGTGACCACCACGTTGAGCCTGCCCGGTAGCGGGCGGAATTTGGCCGGCAGCGAGTCCCAGGTTTTGCGCCCCATGATGACCGGGCAGCCCAGAGTGGTGCGTTTGAAGTGCGCCAGGTCTTCGGGCAAGTGCCAGGGCAGGGCGTTGTTGTGGCCGATCACACCGTTGCTGGCGCGGGCAAAGATGAGTTTGAGTTGCATCAGGTGGGGCTCCGTAGGGCGTGGGTGGGTTGGGCAGGTATTGTCAGCCTGCGCTGCTGCCTGATCAGGTCAGCCGGTTCAGCCGCTCGGTGACCAGCAGCAGGGCCAGCAGCACCAACACCAGCGCTGGCATCACCATCGGCAACCCGGCATACGCCGCCAGCAAACCACAGGCAGCAGGCACACCGGCGCTGCCCACATAAGACAAACCAACCTGACGGCCAATGACTTTGGCCGTCAGGTCCGCCGGGAAGCGGCTTGCGGTTTCATGCATCATCGAGGGGTAAATCGGCGCACAGCCCAGGCCCATCAGCACCAGACCCGCCAGCGACAGCGCGGCTGGCAGGCCGGGAATGGCAAACACCCCACCACCCGCCACCGCGGTCAGAATGCCCAGGCGGATTAAGCGCCGGTTGCCCAGCCGGTTGGCCACCAGCCCCACGCCAAAGCGCCCGGCGGTGATGGCGCCAAAAAACATCGCCACCCACCACCCGGCGGTGGCGGCGTTGGTGCCACGGCTGTTGACCAGAATGCTGGCCGCCCACAACCCCGTTCCCGCTTCCGCCGCCACGTAAAGCAAAAAGCCCAGCGGCGCCAGCCAGGTGGCGGTGATGGACACCGGCTTCAGCCGCGCCTGCTGCGCCGCGCTGTGAACTTCGGCCGGTGGCTTGGCGTTTTCGCGGCGCCATAACGACAGCGACAACAGCAGTACCACCGCCAACGCGAGCTGCAGGCTGGCAATCGTCTGGTAGCCGCTTTGCCAGCCTGGTGACGCCAGCGCGGCCCCCATGATGAACGGCCCCAGCGTGGCGCCAATGCCCCAGCAACCATGCAACCAGTTCATGTGGCGCGACGAATAATGCGCCGCCACAAAGTAGTTCAGCCCGGCGTCCACCGCGCCAGCGCCCAGCCCCAGCGGCACGCAGAGCAGCCACAACCAGCCAAAACCGGGCGAATAAGCAAACCCCAGCAGCGCCAGGCCGGTCAGGAAACCGCTGATCATCACCACCGGCCCGGTGCCTAGCTTGGCCAGCACCCGGCCACTGACCACCGTGCTCAGCCCGGAACTGAGGGTGAGTGTGATCGTCAACAACCCCACCGCAGCCAGCGGCTGGTTCAGGTCGCGCTGCATCGCCGTCCACGCCACCCCCAACACGCCGTCAGGCAAACCCAGGCTGATGAAAGCCAGGTAAATGATGGTCAGCAGGGCCAGGTGCGCGAGGGGCACCTTGTTCGTCAAAGGCACGATTTAAACGGCGACGGGCGCCTTGATGGCGGGGTGACAGCTGTAGCCCTGCACCTCAAAGTCTTCAAACTGGTAGTCAAAGATGCTGGCAGGCCGGCGTTTGATCAGCAGCGTGGGGTAGGCCAAAGGCTCGCGGCTCAGCTGCAAGTCAACCTGCGCCTGGTGGTTGCTGTAGATATGGCAGTCGCCGCCGGTCCAGATGAAGTCACCCACGTCCAGGTCACACTGCTGCGCCACCATGTGGGTCAGCAGCGCGTAGCTGGCAATGTTGAAGGGCACACCCAGAAAGATGTCCGCACTGCGCTGGTACAACTGGCAACTGAGTTTGCCGCGCCCGCCCGGTGTGGTGGGTGGTGCCACATAAAACTGGAAGAACGCGTGGCACGGCATCAGCGCCATCTGGTCCAGTTCGGCCACGTTCCAGGCGCTCACGATGATGCGGCGGCTGTCGGGGTTGGTTTTGAGCGTGTCGATCACCTGCTGGATCTGGTCGATGTGGCCGCCATCAGGCGTGGGCCAGCTGCGCCACTGCACGCCATAGACCGGGCCGAGGTCGCCGTCCGGGCGGGCCCATTCGTCCCAGATGGTGCAGCCACGTTCCTGCAGCCATTTGACGTTGCTGTCGCCGCGCAGGAACCACAGCAGCTCCACAATGATGGCGCGCAGAAACACCTTTTTGGTGGTGACCAGCGGAAAACCCTCGTTCAAATCAAAGCGCATCTGGTAACCAAACACACTCTTGGTGCCGGTGCCCGTGCGGTCAGGTTTGAACACGCCGTGGGTGTTGACGTGGCGCAGGAAGGTTTCGTATTGGGAGTGGATGGGGGCAGAGGTCATAGGGTCGCGATTTTCCTACAAACCCCGCGACCTCAAATAGTGATCACCCGCCCTGGGTTCATCAGATTGTGCGGGTCCAGCGCACGCTTGATGGCGCGCATCAGCCCCAGCGCCACGGGGGATTTGTAATGGGTCAGATGGTCGACCTTGAGGCTGCCCACGCCATGTTCGGCCGAGATCGAGCCGCCAAATTGAACCACCGAGTCAAACACCAGCCGGTTCACTGCGGGTTCAAAGTCGCGTAAGAAGGCTGCCGGGTCGCTGCCCACCGGCGCCTGCACGTTGTAATGCAGGTTGCCGTCGCCCAAATGACCAAAGTTCACCAGTCGCACGCCGGGGATGGCCTGCGCCAGTGCGGCATCCGTGGCCTGCACAAACGCGGGGATGCTGGAGACCGGCAGCGAGATGTCGTGTTTGATGTTCAGGCCTTCTTGTGACTGCGCCAGCGAGATGCTCTCGCGGATATGCCACAACGTTTTGGCCTGCGCCAGGCTCTCGGCGATCACCGCATTGGTAACGCAGCCGTCCGCCATCGCGGCCTCCAACAAGCCCTCAAATTGGTTGCGCGCGTGGGCTTCGGACGCGTGGTCCGAGTTTTCCAGCAGCACACAAAACGGCCCCTCGGTCCACAGCGGCACGCGCAAGTGGCTGAAATGTTTGTCCACGAGGCTCAAGGCAAACTGGCCCATCACCTCAAACCCGGTCAGCCCGGCGCCCAAATGGAGGTGCGCCAGGCCCAGCAAGGTCACGGCGGCTTGCATCGACGGCACCACGGCCCAGGCGGTCAACTGCGCGGCGGGCAACGGGTACAGCTTCATGGTGGCGGCGGTGATGACGCCCAGCGTGCCCTCCGACCCGATGAACAGGTGCCGCAGGTCGTAGCCGGTGTTGTCCTTGCGCAGGCCACTCAAACCGTTCCAGACCTCACCTTGCGCGGTGACCACTTCCAGGCCCAGGCACAACTCACGCGCGTTGCCAAAACGCAGCACCTGGGTGCCGCCGGCGTTGCTGCCCAAGTTGCCACCCAGTGTGCAAGAACCTTCGGCCGCCAGGCTCAGCGGGAACAAAAAACCTTCGGCCTGCGCACGCGCTTGCACCGTTTGCAGGATGCAACCGGCTTCTGCGGTGATCGTCAAATTGGCCGCATCCACCGCGCGCACCGTGTTCAGACGCTGCAGACTCAGCACAATTTGCTGGCCCGAATCATCCGGCGTGGCGCCCACCACCAGCGAGGTGTTGCCGCCTTGCGGCACCAGGCTCAAGCCACACGCGGGGTGCTGGGCTTGATACGCGGCGCAGGCTTTGACGACGCTGGCAACTTCTGCGGTGTTGCCGGGGCGCACCACCGCCAGACAGCGACCGCGCGCACGTCGGCGCCAGTCTTGCTCCCAGGCGCTCAAATCACCGTCGGTGAGCACATGGGCGTCACCGACCAGTGCTTTCAAGTCACGGAAGAGGCTTTGCATCGGGCGCGGACGCCACGGCGGCGTTTTTTAGGTCACGAAAGCGCCAGCGGATGTGCATCGCGCTGGCAGCAAACAGCAGCAGGCACAGCGCAATCTCCACCATGGCCAGGTAGTTGCTGGGCGGGCGGTCACTGTAGGCGCGCACCACACCTTCGGTGAAATACAGCCACACCATCAGCGTGACCCAGCGGTGGGTGTACATGCGGTTTTTCAGCAGGCCAAACAGCGGGAAACACAGCGGCAGCACCTTCAGCGCCAGCAGCGAGCCACCCGGGCGCACGGGGGCCAGCACCAGTTCCCAGGCCAGGCCCAGGATGATCAGGCCCAGCAGGCTGCCCACCGCCAGATAACGGGTCAGCGCGACGGACGGGGACGGACGGTTTGGAGGAAGCGGGTTGGGTGTTTGCATCGGGATGGCATCATAGCGGCCATGACCGATCCGACGCCCCACCGACCCAGCCGCATCCCGACGCTGGAGGCACTTTTGGAGCAGCTGAGCCGTTTTCCCTGGAAAAACACCGCCTGGACCCTGCGCGAGCGCTTCCGTGAAGACCGCCTAGGGCTCACCGCCAGCAGCCTGACCTTCACCACCACCATTGCGCTGGTGCCGCTGTTCACCGTGCTGCTGGCGGTGTTCACCGCGTTTCCGATGTTTGCCAAGTTTCAGTTGATCCTTCAGCAATGGCTGATTCAGAGCCTGATCCCCGACAGCATTGCGCGCCAGGTGCTGGGCTACCTGACGCAGTTTGCCGGCAAGGCCAGCCGCTTGGGCAGCGTGGGGCTGGGCGTGCTGGTGATGACGGCGCTGGCGCTGATCCTGACGATTGACCGCACCTTGAACGGCATCTGGCGGGTACGCAAGCCGCGCCCACTGGGCCAGCGCGTGCTGGTGTACTGGGCGCTGATGACGCTGGGGCCGCTGCTGCTGGCGGGCAGCCTGAGCCTCACGTCCTACGCCTTGTCGGCCTCCAAGGGGCTGGTGGGCGCTTTGCCTGGCGGGCTGCAATTTTTGCTGGATGCGCTGCAATTTTTGCTGCTGGCAGGCGGCATGGGCGCGCTGTACCACTATGTGCCCAACACCCATGTGCGCTGGGGCCACGCGCTGGCGGGCGGCTTGTTTGTGTCGGCCGGGTTTGAGCTGGCCAAGAGCCTGCTGGTGCTGTACCTGGGCAAGGTGCCGACGTATTCGGTGCTGTACGGTGCCTTTGCCACGGTGCCGATTTTGCTGGTCTGGATTTATGTGGCCTGGGTGATTGTGCTGCTGGGGGCGGTGATTGCGGCCTATTTGCCCAGCTTGCTGACCGGTGTGCAGCGCCGTGCCCGCGCCCACGGCTGGCAGTTTTTGCTGGCGCTGGAAACGTTGCAACAACTGGAACGCGTGCGCCACACCCCGGTAAAAGGGCTGAGCCTGGCGCAGCTCAGCGGCTTGCTGCGGGTTGACCAGTTGCAGCTCGAACCCGTGGTGGAAACGCTCCTGGAGATGGACTGGGTGGGCCAGCTGGAGGAAGAACAGCCAGACGCTGGCGCGCGCCTGGTGTTGCTGGCCGACCCGGATACGGCGTTGCTGGAGCCGCTGTTCAATGCCTTGCTGCTGCAACGTGAAGCCAGCACCGAGCATTTATGGCAAAACGGCCATTGGCCCGTGTTGAACCTGCGCAGTGCGCTGTAAAAGTTCCTATTTTTTGGCCACTGTTGCAAAAAAGCGTCTGTGTGCGGGCGAACAGACCTGATCTGCGGCGCCGACTACGCTTGCCCAACGTTCACAGACACATCCTGTTTGTGGCGCCAGCGCTGTGGCTAACCGCCATGACGATCACGCAACGACCAAGGAATCCCCATGAAAAAATCCCTGCGCATCACCACCGGCCTGCTGGCTGTGGCTGCCTCCTTCACCCTGGCTGCGGGCGCACAAGCCCAAACCAACACCACCCGCACCGGCCCGATGGTCGCTGTGGGCGCCAGCTACGCCGACTTCAACATCGGCCGCTCTGACTACTCAGTGGACAACGGCTTCGGTTTCCCGGACCGCGACGATGGCGACACCGCCTACAGCGCCCACATCGGTAGCTACTTCAACGAAAACCTGGGCTTGGAACTTGGCTACACCGACTTTGGCTCCATCAACCGCGCTGGCGGCGAAACACGTGCCCGCGGCATCAACCTGAGCTTGGTCGGCAAATTCCCGATCACGCCTGAGTTCAATGTGCTGGGCAAGATCGGTACCACCTACAGTGACACCGACGTGTCTGCCAGCCCCGCTTCAGGCGTTGCCACCGGTTCTGAAAACGGCTTTGGCGTGTCCTACGGCATGGGTGTGGAATATGCGTTCACCCCGCAATGGTCCGCCCTGCTGCAATACGAGTCCCACAAAATGAAGTTCGCCGGTGGCGCTGATGAGCGCATTGGCATGACCTCCATCGGCGTGCGTTACCGCTATTGATGAGCCACCGGCCGGGTCGTCAAAAACCCGGTGAGTGCAGCTAACAGCGGCTCAGGCGCCTCGGTCATCTGGTTGTGCCCCACGGGCAACTGGATGACCTGGGCGCTTTTTTCTTGGACGCGCGCGGCCGTGATCAGGCTTTGGGCGGCTTTGGGGGGCGTCATCTGGTCCAGCGCACCGAGCACAAACAACACCGGGCAGGTGATCTGCGCCATGGCCAACTCGCCGTTGGCATAGCGGTCACAGGCCACAAAGCCCCGATGAAACACGTTCACTTTGGAATTGCTGGCCAGCACACGCCGCGCCAGCGCGATGGAGGCGCCATACACCCAGGTGCCCGGCCCCAGCGCGGACGGCGGCGGCGCCAGGGTGCTGCGCGAGAACACGTTCACCAGTTTGATCGCCTGCTCAGGGTTGTGGTTGGACGCCTCCAGCAACGCGGGCGACACACGCATCGGGTGAGCGGTGCCCACCAGCACCAGGTGGCTGACGCGCTCTTTCAACCGCGCTGCCGCTTCCAGCGCAATCAGCGAGCCCCAGCTGTGGCCCACCAACGCCGCCGTCTGCACGCCCGCCGCGTCCAGCAGTGCAGCAATGACATCGGCCGCTTCTTCCACCGAGCTGGGTGCCTCACCCGCGCTTTTGCCGTGGCCGGGCAGGTCAATGGCCAGCACATTGAAGCCGTGGTGCGCCAGATAACGGCTCTGCAAAATCCAGACGCTGTGGTCGTTGAGCACGCCGTGGATGAACACGACGGTCGGCTTTGCCGCGTCAAACGCCTTGCCGCCGGTGTAGCAGTAGATTTGGGCCTGGTTGACGGTCAGATACATGGGGTGTGCCTTGAAATGTGCCTTTAGCCCTTTGACGTCAGGGGCTGACGGTTGTGTTTATCGTCGTTATTTGACGCTTTGCAATCTGGACTGGGGTTGAAGACCGGGGCCATTCTTGGACGTTCTGGTGCTTGGGGTGGGCCATGCGGGCTCAGGCAGGGGGCCTCATACGCGTTGCTTTTTGAAATCGGCCCCCTGCCTGAGCCCACATGACCTGTGACGGTCGTTTGGTGCGCGCACAGATGAGGTCCAGCCACTCAGGTATCCCGGCTGTTGAAAGCTCGCGAACTGGAGCGCGTGCCGCAGTGGGTGGGGTATGGGGGTGCGCCGATTTCAAAAAGCAACGCGTATGAGGCGCACCCCCATACCCCACCCGCTGCCACACAAGGCTTAAACGCTCCAATGACTGCATGGATTTGGTATGCAAACAAAGTATGAGTGTCACTCAAACCCGCTCAGCTACCTTTAGCGCCCGCTTCAAATCGTCAATCAAGTCGTCCGCATCCTCCAAGCCAATCGACAGCCGAATCGTCCCCTGGGTGATGCCACCCGCCGCCAACGCCTCGTCGGTCATGCGGAAATGCGTGGTGCTGGCCGGGTGAATCACCAGGCTGCGGCAATCGCCCACATTGGCCAGATGGCTGAAAATCTTGAGCGCTTCGACAAAGGCCTTGCCCTGCTCGCGGCTGCCTTTCAAATCGAAACTGAACACCGACCCAGCGCCGCGTGGCAACAATTTGGCCGCCAGCGCATGGCTGGGGTGACTTTCCAACAGCGGGTGCCCCACACGGGTCACCAGCGGCTGATTGGCCAGAAACTCGACGACTTTGTGCGTGTTCTCCATGTGCCGCGCCATGCGCAACGACAAGGTTTCCATGCCCTGCAAGATCAGCCAGGCCGAGTGCGGGCTCAAACACGCGCCAAAGTCGCGTAAGCCCTCGCGCCGCGCGCGCAGCAAAAACGCGCCCACGGTCGATTCCTCTGAAAACACCATGTTGTGAAAGCCGTCGTAGGCTTGCGTCAGCTCGGGGAATTTGCCGGACTTGTCCCAGTCAAAACTGCCGCCATCCACCACCAGCCCGCCAATCACCGTGCCGTGGCCGCTCAAAAACTTGGTGGCCGAGTGGTAAACCAGGTCGGCACCCAGCTCAAACGGTTTGATCAGCCAGGGCGTGGTCAGCGTCGAGTCGACCAGCAGCGGCACCCCCGCCTCATGCGCGATGGCGGCAACCGTGGGGATGTCCAGCACATCCAGCCCCGGATTGCCCACGGTTTCGCCGAAGAACAGCCGGGTATTGGGCCGCACCGCCGCACGCCAGCCGTCGATGTCACCCGGTTTCACAAAGGTGGTGTCGATGCCAAAACGGCGCAGCGTGTAGTGCAGCAGGTTCTGGCTGCCGCCATACAGCGCGGTTGACGCCAAGATATGGCTGCCAGTACCCATCAGCGTGGCGATGCTCAGGTGCAGGGCCGCCTGGCCGCTGGCGGTACTGATGGCACCGATGCCACCTTCCAGCGCGCTGATGCGCTGCTCCAGCACTGCATTGGTTGGGTTGCTGATGCGGCTGTAGACGTGGCCGGCGCGCTCCAGATTAAAGAGCGCCTGGGCGTGGTCGCTGCTCTCGAAAACAAACGAGGTGCTCAGGTGAATCGGCACTGCGCGGGCACCGGTGGTGGGGTCGGGGGCGGCACCTGCATGCAGGGCGAGGGTGTCAAAACCAGGGTCTGCGTAGCCGGGCATGGCGGGTCCTTGTCTGAAAGGGGGCGTGAGCAGCCGACATTTTGCGCCACCAGCCACCGCAGGAGCCCGGATTGACGCCAACGTATTTGCCATTAAGATGGCGCGCTGACCGCCAACCCAACCCCCATAGGACCAGGAACCACATGAAAGTTGCCGACATTCTGCGCATCAAGGGCAGCACCCTTTACACAGTGTCTCCCGCCGAGCCCCTCATGAAAGCGCTGGCGCTGATGGCTGACCGCGACATCGGCTCTCTGGTGGTCATGGAGCACGGCGACCTGGTGGGCATGCTCACCGTGCGCGAGCTCACGCAGATCCTGGTCAAAACCGGCGGCAACATCGGCACCACCATTGTGCGCACCGCCATGGACGACGCACCGCTGACCTGCACCACCCAGACCGACATGGACGAAGTGCGCCGCATGATGCTGGACCGCCACGCCCGCTACATGCCGGTGATGGACAAAAAGATGCTCATGGGCGTGATCAGCTTCCACGATGTGGCCCGCGCCGTGGTGGACAGCCAGAACTTCGAGAACAAGATGCTCAAGGCCTACATCCACGACTGGCCCGAAGGCGAGGGCGAAGACCCCGCCAAAGCGCCGACGCTGTAGTTTTTGGGTGTGCTGCGCACCGCGCAAGTCGCTCTGGGATAATCCGCGCCCATGAGCGGTAACACTTTTGGACAACTTTTCGCAGTCACCAACTTTGGTGAATCCCACGGCCCGGCCATTGGCTGTGTGATTGACGGCTGCCCGCCTGGGCTGGCCTTGAGTGAGGCCGACATCCAGCCCGATCTGGACCGCCGTCGCCCCGGCACCAGCGCCTTTGTCACCCAGCGCAACGAGCCCGATGCGGTGGAAATCCTATCCGGCGTCTACGAGGGCAAAACCACCGGCACACCGATCTGCCTGCTGATCAAGAACACCGACCAGCGCAGCAAAGATTACGGCAACATCGTCCAAACCTTCCGCCCCGGCCATGCCGACTACGCTTATTTCCAGAAATACGGCATCCGCGACCCGCGTGGTGGTGGCCGCAGCAGCGCGCGCCTGACCGCGCCCATGGTGGCCGCCGGTGCGGTGGCCAAGAAGTGGCTGGCCGAGAAATACGGCACCGTCTTTCGTGGCTGTATGACCCAGGTCGGTGAATTGCCGATTGCCTTCGAGTCGTGGGAGCATGTGTCGAACAACCCGTTTTTTGCCCCGGTGGCCGATGTCTCCAAGCTGGAGGACTACATGGCCGCGCTGCGCAAGCGGGGCGACTCCTGCGGCGCCAGGTTGCGAGTGAGTGCGTCCAACGTGCCGGTTGGCCTGGGTGAGCCGCTGTTTGACAAGATGGACGCCGACATTGCCTACGCCATGATGGGCATCAACGCCGTCAAGGGTGTCGAGATTGGCGCCGGGTTTGCCAGCGTGGCCCAGTTGGGCAGCAGCCACGGTGATTCACTCTCACCCGCCGGTTTCAAGGGCAACAACGCCGGTGGCACGCTGGGTGGCATCACCAGCGGGCAAGATTTGGAAGTGTCGGTGGCGATCAAACCGACCAGCTCGATCCTGAGCCCGCGCGAGTCGATTGACACCACCGGGCACAGCACAGAAGTCGTCACCAAAGGGCGCCACGACCCCTGTGTGGGCATTCGCGCCACACCGATACTCGAAGCCATGCTGGCGCTGGTGGTGATGGACCACGCATTGCGCCACCGCGCCCAGTGTGGTGACGTGGTGCACAGCCTGTCGCCGATTGCCGCACAGGCTTGAATCGCGGGACGGCCACCTCGGCTGGCGCTGAATCATTGATGACAAATCGGGCTCTGGCCCTTATACCTGCTAAGTAGATAGCTCTATTGATGAGAGTTGACGACTTCCGGCACGCACCAGACCCCCCCACCTTTTGAGCGAGTGTTTGACCATGAAAATCCCTGAATTGCTGGCCCCGGCCGGCTCGCTTGCCATGCTGGAAACCGCGCTGGCCTTTGGTGCCACCGCGATCTATGCGGGCCAGCCGCGTTATTCCTTACGGGTGCGCAACAACGACTTTGGTGACATCGAGGTGCTCAAACAGGGCATCGACACGGCGCATGCCAAAGGTGCCAGGTTTTTCCTGGTGAGTAACATCTTCCCGCATGGCAACAAGATCCGGCACTACATCGACAACATGGCGCCGGTGATCGCCTTGAAGCCCGATGCGATGATCATGTCCGACCCCGGCCTGATCATGATGGTGCGTGAAACTTGGCCCGAGATGGAAATCCACCTCTCGGTGCAGTCCAACACCGTCAACTCGGCAGCCGTCAAATTCTGGCAAAAGGTGGGCTTGAAGCGCATCATTTTGTCGCGCGAGTTGTCGCTGGACCAGGTGGAAGAAATCCGCCAGGCCTGCCCCGACATGGAGCTGGAAGTCTTTGTGCATGGCGCGCTGTGCATCGCCTACTCGGGCCGCTGCTTGCTCTCAGGCTATTTCAACCACCGCGACGCGAACCAGGGCAGCTGCACCAATTCCTGCCGCTGGGACTACAAAACCCAAAAAGCTGTGGTGGATGCCTCGGGCGACGTGCTGACCCAGCAAGCCGCACACGAGCGGGAACAGGGCGCCATCGCGCGCTCACCCGCTGCCGATGAGGTCTACATGATCGAAGAGAGCCAGCGCGAAGGCAGCTACATGCCGATCGAAGAAGACGAACACGGCACCTATGTGATGAACAGCAAGGACCTGCGCGCCATCGAACACGTCAAGCGTCTGGTCGAGATTGGGGTGGATTCACTCAAGATCGAAGGCCGCACCAAAAGTCCGTACTACGTGGCGCGCACGGTGCAGAGTTACCGCCGCGCCATCGACGACGCGGTGGCCGGGCGCGAACTGGACCCGGCCTTGCTGGGTCAGCTCGAAGGTTTGGCCAACCGCGGTTACACCAGCGGCTTTTTCCAGCGCCACACCCCTGAGGCCACGCAAAACTACCTGCGCGGTTACTCTGAGTCGGGCCGCAGCCTGTATGTGGGGGATGCGCTTGAATTTGACGCGGCGCGCGGCCTGATGAAGGTCAATGTCCGCAACCGCTTTGCCGTCGGGGACTGGCTGGAAATCATCCACCCGGCTGGCAACAGCGATGTCTTGCTCACGTCGATGGAAAATGTGGACGCCCAGCCGATGACCGTGGCACCTGGCAGTGGTCACACCGTGTGGCTGCCGCTGCCCGAGAGCGCGGTGGGTGCCTTTGTGGCGCGGTATGTCAACCCGCCCGAGGCTGCGCCGCAGCAGCCAAGCGCCCAGCCGCTACCCGCTGGCCCGTTGGCTTTGTAAGCACTCAAGGCGTCCATCTTTCAAGCGCCAATAGCTGTATTTATGAGAGCGTTGCAGATTGCATTGACCGAGGTGGAGATCACCGCCATCCGCGCCCAGGGCGCAGGTGGGCAGAACGTCAACAAGGTCTCCAGCGCAATCCACCTGCGTTTTGACATCCCCGCCAGCAGCCTGCCTGACGACGTGAAAACGCGCCTGCTGGCCCTGCACGACAGCCGTATCACCCAGGACGGCGTGCTGGTGCTCAAGGCGCAAAACCACCGCACCCAGGAGTCCAACCGTTTTGACGCCCTGACGCGCCTGCACGAGCTGGTCAACAGCGTGGCCCAGCCACCCAAGGTGCGCCAAGCCACCCGGCCCACGCGCGCCTCGCAACTGCGCCGCCAGCAGGCCAAGCGCCAGAACAGCGCCCTGAAGGCGCAGCGCCGGGGTGTGACAGATGACTAAGGTCTGCCGCCCTTGGCGTGTGTGCAGCGTGGCGCTGGGCTGGCTGCTGTGCGCCTCGGTGTTGGCCTCCGCCCCCGCACCAACGTCTTTGGCGTCCAGTCCGCTGGCGGCCCAGGGCGCTGCGGCTCCCCATTTACCCGGTGAAGTCACCTATTGCGTTGACCCCGATTGGCCGCCGTTCGAGCAGATCGACGCGCAAGGCCAACATGTGGGTATTGCTGCCGATTTGCTGAAGCTGGTGGCACAGCGCAGCGGTCTGAGTCTGACGCTGGTGCCCACCGCCAATTGGGAAGAGAGCCTGGCGGCCTCCCAAGCCGGACGTTGCCAGCTGCTGAGTTTTCTGAACCAAAGCCCCAAGCGTGATGCCTGGCTGCTGTTCACCGCCCCCTTGCTGACCGACGAAAACGTCTTCATCAGCCGCGAAGAGCACCCGTTCATTGCCGACCCGGCCGCCTTGCAGGGGCAAACCCTGGTGCTGCCCAAAGGCACGTCGGTCGAAGAACGCTTGCGCCGCGATTTTCCGCAGCTCAAGCTGATGCTGGTGGACACAGAAGCGCAAGCGCTGGCCGCCGTCAATGAGCGCCGTGCGGACCTGACCCTGCGCTCGCTCATCGTGGCCGCCAGCACCATCAAGCGCGAAGGCTGGTTCAATTTGAAGATTGCCGGGCAGCTGCCGGGCTACGCCAACCAGCTGCGCATTGGCGTCAGCAAATCGCAACCTGAGCTGCGCGACCGCCTCAACCAGGCGGTGCAAAGCATCACCCCCGCCGAGCGGCAGGCGGTGGTGGACGAGCATGTGCGCCTGAATGTGGTCACAGCGCTGGACACCCGGTGGCTTCGGGCGCTGGCCGGGGTGTTGCTGGCGGTGCTGCTGACCAGTGCGTTCTGGATCCGGCGCCTGCGCAAGCTCAATCTGCAGCTGCAGCAGGCCACGTTGACCGACGCGCTCACTGGCCTGCGCAACCGGCATGATTTCGACGCGTTGTACGAGCGCGAACTGGCGCGCTCGCGCCGCCATGGCATGGCCTTGTCGGTGGTGCTGCTGGACGTTGACTATTTCAAGCGCATCAACGACGAATTGGGTCACCCGGTCGGTGACCGGGTGCTGCAAGAGACGGCGGGTCTGCTCAAGCAGTGCGCCCGCACCATCGACCACGTCATCCGCTGGGGTGGCGAAGAGTTTTTGCTGCTGTGCCCGGACACCTCGGCCGAGCAGGCCAAATCCCTGGCGGAGCGGCTGGCGCAGGCCGTGCGGCAGCATGATTTTGGGCTGGGACGGCCCGTCACCCTCAGTGCCGGGGTCGCCTCGCTGGCGCCGCAAGACGCGCCTGGTGGCATGTTCAAGCAGGTGGATGCGGCGCTCTACCGCGCCAAAAATACAGGCCGCGACCGGGTGGTGGTGTGCCAACATGGGGAGTACGCCTGATGGCGATGATTCAATGGTTTCCGGGCCACATGCACCTGACGCAAAAGGCCATTGCCGAGCGTATCAAGGCCATCGACGTGGTGATCGAACTGCTCGACGCGCGCCTGCCGGGGTCCAGCGCCAACCCGATGCTGGCCACGCTGACCCAGGGCAAACCGGCGCTCAAGGTCTTGAACAAGCAGGACCTGGCCGACCCCGAGCGCACCGCGCTGTGGCTGGCGCATTACAACGCTTTGCCGGGTACCCGCGCCATCGCGCTGGACGCCAGCGTGAGCGCACCGGCCAAGGCGCTGATTGCCGCCTGCCACGAGTTGGCGCCCAACCGCGGTGGCTTGGCCAAGCCGATGCGGGTGCTGATTTGCGGCATTCCCAACGTGGGCAAATCCACCCTGATCAACACGCTGGCGGGCAAACGCGCCGCCAAAACCGGGGACGAGGCGGGTGTCACCAAGCTGGAGCAGCGCATTGCGATGGCGCCCGACTTTTACCTGTACGACACGCCGGGCATGCTCTGGCCGCGCATCATCGTGGCCAAAAGCGGCTACAACCTGGCCGCCAGCGGCGCGGTGGGCCGCAACGCCTTTGACGAGCAGGAGGTGGCGCTGGAATTGCTCGACACCCTGAAGACCCATTACCCGCAGTTGCTGGCGGCCCGTTTCAAGATCACCGATGTGGCCGCCATGACCGACGAGCAGGCGCTCGAAGCCATTGGCCGCCAGCGCGGCGCCTTGCAAGGTGGCAAAGCGGTCAACTGGCAAAAAGCCGCAGAGATCGTGATTTACGACTTCCGCTCGGCCGTCATGGGCCGCATCACGCTGGAAACCCCGGAAGAATTTGCCCGGTGGTTGGCAGCCGGGCAGACGCTGGACGCGCAGCGCCAGCTGAAAAAAGACGCCATCGAGCTGGACCGCAAAATCCGCTTCAAGCAGGTGCCACGGCCAGCTTCGCGCTGACTTGGGTGGCTGCGCCCAAGCGCGTGCGTCAGTCCAGCCGGCGCAGGGTCACATCTGAACACGGGTAAGCCACACAGGGCAGCAGGTAGCCCGCGGCTTTTTCCTCGGCGCTGACCCCGGGCCAGGCGGTCTCATAACGAATCTGACCGCTTTCGAGCTTGCCGATACAGGTACGGCAGGTGCCGTTGCGGCAGGAGCTGGGCCAATCCAGACCGCCCGCTTCCAGCGACATCAGCAGGGGCTGCTCGGTCCAGGCGTCAAAGGGTTGGCCGTCAGGCAGGGTGTGGCCGGTGAAAAATGGCGGGGCATGGGGCGTGCTCATGGGGTGGGTCAGGTGTGAGTGGAAGCGCGATCAGTGGCGATTGATGCTGGGTAGCTAGCTACTCATAGAATAGCGTTGATGTTTGTCGGATGTTTGAAAGAGTGATCACCATGCCTTTGAATTTATCGGTTTCCCCTGACAAAAAAGATCCCAGGCCCCTGGTGATCTACCACGGCCGCAGTTGTCCTGACGGTTTCGCCGCCGCATTGGCGGCCTGGTTGTACTACGACGGTCAGGCCGAGTTTTTGGCGCTGGACCATGGCGACGTGAAAACCCTGGCAGATTTGCCCGATGTGTCGGGGCGCGCGGTCTACATTCTGGATTTTTCTTTTGCCGAGCCGCTGCTGCGCCAGATCGAGGCGGTGGCGGCCAAACTGGTGGTGCTGGACCACCATTTGAGTGCGGCCGAAAAGCTGACCGGTTTTCAGTGCCGCTGTGGTGTGGTGCACTTTGACATGGGCAAGTCGGGTTCGCGCCTGGCCTGGGAGTTTTTTCACCCGCAGCTGCCGGTGCCTGACCTGGTCAAGTACGTGGAAGACCGCGACATCTGGGTCTGGCAATACCCCGAGAGCGCAGGGTTTCTTGCGGCGCTGGACATGGAGGCGTTTGACTTTGCCCGCTGGCAGGTGATTGCCGGTCTGCAGGGTGCAGACTTGCAGCTGTTCATTGAGCGCGGTCGGGCCATGGACGAGAAGTTCGTCAAACTGGCGCAGGGCATGGCGGAAGCGGCGCAGCCGCTCACCTTCAACGGTGTGCCGGGCCTGATGGCCAATGTGCCCAGTGTGTTTCATAGCCTGGTGGGTGACATCCTGTGTGAGAAGTCGGGAACCTTTGCTTTGCTGTGGGCGGTGGACAAGTCAGGCCTGGTCAAGTGTGGTCTGCGGTCGCGCTCAGGCTTCAGTTGTATCCCGCTGGCTGAGAGCATGGGCGGTGGCGGTCACGCCCAAGCCTGTGGTTTCAAGATGACGCGTGAACGGCTGCCCGACTTGCTGGGCGGCACCCTCAACGCGTAAGCCGCCCCAGCCGCGCTTATTCCACGCCCAGCAGCTGGGCCAGCGCCGCGGTGTCCATAGCGCCGCTGTGGCTGACAATTTCACCCGTGCGACGGTTCTTGGCCACCAAAAAAGGCACCGAATCCTGCCCCAGCGTCGTCAACAACTGGGTGTTGGCTTTGATGCCGGCCTCCAGATCGGGCGGGATGCTGCTGGAGGCCGAAATGCCGCCGGTGCCGCCGAGCAGCGATTTTTCATGCTCGTTCATGGTCTCCAGCGGGTTGGTGGCTGACAACAGGGTCGCGGCCTGCGCCAGGCTCTTGCCCTGGTTGAAGGCCACCGGAATCCAGACAAACTTCACCTTGCTTTGCAGCTCTTTGGAGGCTTCCCACAAGCGACCGCAGTGCGGGCACTGGGGCTCGAACAACACGTAGACCGGTTGCGCACTCATCATCGCGCCCACGGTGAAGCCCTTGCCGGTGGCGGCGGTGTCATACAACGAGCCACTCATGGGGGCCGTGGCAGCGGCGGGTGCGGCTGTTGCGGTGGTGCTGGCAGGCGGTTCGCCCGTTTTGGAGCAGGCAGCCAGCGTCAAGGCCAGGGCAGTCATCAGGGGCAGGGTGAGCGGTCGGACATTCATGGTGTGTCGGTGGGTGTTGAAAGTGGCGGGCAGTATAAATTGGCGACCCATTTCAACACGCTGACGCGGGGGAATGTCGCAGAGCAAGCTGTGTACGCATCCCTCACCCAAGCCCTCTCCCAAAAGGAGAGGGCGGATGCCCTAACCGGTGATCGCCGCCTGGGCCGCCGCCAGCCGGGCAATCGGCACCCGGTAGGGTGAACAGCTCACATAGTCCAGCCCGGCGCGGTGGAAAAAGGCCACCGAGGCCGGGTCACCACCGTGTTCACCACACACGCCGACCTCGATGTCGGGGCGCGCACTGCGGCCTTTTTGCACCGCCATCTGCACCAGCGCACCCACACCCACCTGGTCGATGCTGCGAAACGGGTCGTGCTCGTAGACCCCGTGCTTGATGTAGTCGGGCAGGAAGGTGCCCGCATCGTCGCGCGAGAAACCCAGGGTCATCTGCGTCAGGTCGTTGGTGCCAAACGAGAAAAACTCGGCCTGCGCACCGATGCTGTCGGCCACCAGCGCGGCGCGTGGCGTTTCGATCATGGTGCCCAACATATAGGGCAGGGTCTCGCCGCGCTCGGTAAACACGGTGGCCGCGGTGCGGCGGATCACGTCGGCCTGCAGGTTGAACTCGCGCACGGTGCCCACCAGCGGCACCATGATTTCAGCCTTCACGTCGATGCCTTTGGCGCGCATGTTGAGACCCGCCTCAAACACGGCTCTCGCCTGCATCTCGGTGATTTCCGGGTAACTGATGCCCAGCCGACAACCCCGGTGGCCCATCATCGGGTTGAACTCGTGCAACTCTTCCACCCGCATCTTGACTTTGCCCAGCGAGACGTTCATGTCGGCTGCCATCAGGCGCTGGTTGGCCTCGTCGTGCGGCAAAAACTCGTGCAGCGGCGGGTCCAGCAGGCGAATCGTCACCGGCAGGCCGCTCATCGCTTCAAACAGGCCCTCGAAGTCGCCGCGCTGCATGGGCAGCAGTTTGGTGAGTGCCTTGCGCCGCTCGGCCTCGTTGTCGGCCAGGATCATTTCGCGCACGGCAGTGATGCGTTCACCTTCAAAAAACATGTGTTCGGTGCGGCACAGGCCAATGCCGGTGGCGCCAAAACTGCGTGCCATGCGGGCCTCGTCGGGCGTGTCGGCGTTGGTGCGCACTTCCATGCGTCTGTGCTGGTCGGTCAGCGCCATCAGTTTGCCAAAATCGCCGCTCAGTTCGGCGTCGCGGGTGGCAATCTTGCCCAGATAGACCTCGCCAGTGGTGCCGTTGAGGGAGATCCACTCGCCTTCCAGGTAATCGGTGGTGCCGATGCGCATGCAGCGTGCCTTCATGTCCACATGCACTGCCCCAGCGCCCGAGACGCAGCATTTGCCCATGCCGCGCGCCACCACCGCCGCGTGCGAGGTCATGCCACCGCGCGCGGTGAGGATGCCTTTGGCCACACTCATGCCGCGCAGGTCCTCGGGCGAAGTTTCCTGGCGCACCAGAATCACGGCCTTGCCCTTCTTGGCCCAGGCTTCGGCTTCATCGGCAAAAAACACGATCTGGCCGGTGGCCGCGCCGGGCGAGGCGGGCAGGCCACGTGCGATGGGGGTGGCATCAATGAGCGCCTGCCGGTCAAACACCGGGTGTAACAACTCGTTGAGCCGGTCTGGTGCCACCCGCAGGATGGCTGTTTTTTCGTCGATCAAACCTTGGTCCAGCATCTCCATGGCGATGCGCACCATGGCCGAGCCGGTGCGTTTGCCGTTGCGGGTTTGCAGCATCCATAACTTGCCCTCCTGGATGGTGAACTCGATGTCCTGCATGTCCTTGAAATGGTTCTCCAGCGTGGTCTCAAAGTGCAGCAACTGCGCGTAAATACCGGGCATGAGTTCTTCCAGCGAAGGGAACCGGCTGGCGCGCTCCGCCTCACCCACTTGCGCTAGCTCTGCCCAGCGGCGTGAGCCCACCAGCGAAATCTGTTGTGGTGTGCGGATGCCCGCCACCACGTCTTCGCCCTGGGCGTTGACCAAAAACTCGCCGTTGAACAGGTCTTCCCCGGTGCCCGCGTCACGCGTGAAGGCCACGCCGGTGGCACTTTGGTCGCCCAGGTTGCCAAACACCATGGCCTGCACGTTCACCGCCGTGCCCCACGATTGGGGAATGTCATTGAGCTCGCGGTAAACCAGCGCGCGCGGGGTGTTCCAGCTCTCGAACACCGCCCAGATGGCGCCCCAGAGTTGATCCCACGGGTCGGTCGGAAAGTCGTGGCCGGTGCGGGCACGGATCAACGCCTTGAAGCGTTGCACCAGTTCTTGGAGGTCGGGCGCGGTCAGATCGGTGTCGAGCTTGACGCCCCGCTTTTCTTTCAGGGTGTCCAGGATGATCTCGAACGGGTCGTGTTCTTCCTTGGACAGCGGTTTGAGCCCCATCACCACGTCGCCATACATCTGGATGAAGCGGCGATAGGAATCCCAGGCAAAGCGGTCGTTGCCTGAGCGGGCCGCCAGGCCCAGCACGGCATCGTCGTTGAGGCCCAGGTTCAGGATGGTGTCCATCATGCCCGGCATGGAGGCGCGGGCGCCGGAGCGCACCGACAGCAGCAGCGGGTCAGCCGCGTTGCCAAAGCGGCGGCCCATCTCCAACTCGACAAACGCGACGCCCTGCAACACCTCGTCTTGGATCAGTGTCAGAACCTTGTCGCGCCCCAGCTCGATAAAAGCAGTGCAGGCCTCGGTGCTGATGGTGAAACCTGCGGGCACGGTCAGCCCCAAGCGACACATCTCGGCTAGGTTGGCCCCTTTGCCGCCGAGCAGGTTTTTCATGTCGGCGCTGCCCTCGGTGCGGCTGCTGCCAAAGCGATAGACGTATTGGGGTGTGGTTTTCATGATGCAGACCCTGAGTTGAACAAGTCGAAACCGTCAAGGGGTCTGCCTCATCAGGCGTCATCAGAACCAAGGCAGACAAGCCCCGCTCAGTGCAGTATGTGCCTGTGTCCGGGCAGGGTCAAGGGTGGGAGTATTGCCAGACTATTCCGTGCATATTTGAGCCACGGGACAGTCTGGCAGGTTGAATCCCGTGCGCTCAGGCGGCTGTTGCGGCTGCGGCAGCAGCGGCGGCCGGGCGTGGCTTGCGGGTTGCTGTGCGGGCCGCCGTGCGCGGTTTGCGTGTTGCAGAGGCAGCGCGCTTGGCCACGCTGATCACCACGTTGTCACCCGCAATGCGTGTGGCCAGGTTGGCCGAGGTTTGCTCGATCCGGCCAGCCAGGGTGTCGAGCAGGCGCGCGCCAGGCAACACGGCCTGGGCCAGGGTGCTCAACACGTGCACACCGGTTTTGTCTTCCAGGCGGTTCGCGCCAGCGGACAAGGTGGTCACCCCGGCATCGGCGAGTTTGACCACCTGGTTGACGAGGCCCTGCGCGCCGCCCGAGGACAGTGTCAGACCCTTGAGCGAGTATTTGTGCATGGCCTGCTGGAAGGTGGTGGCATTTTTGGCCACACCGGCGGCCAGTTGCGAGCGGGACTGGCGCAAGGCGCCGTTCCAGCGCCGGTCCAGCAGCTTGACCACACGCTCGCCGCCCGAGCGGTAAGCGTGGATCACGTTGGACGCGGTGTTGCCGTATGAACTGATCACGTGGCACGTGACAGTGGCGAGTTTTTTGGTGCTCATGATGGCTCCTAAAGAGTGACTGGATGTCCCTTTATTGTCTGGAGGAAGCCTAGTCAACGCACCCTAACCCGCTAGAGTGCCCAGTCCAGAAGCTGCCTGGGTGGTTCAGTCCTTGAACACCGGTTGGCGCTTGCCCATGTTGGCCATCATGGCTTCCTGCAGGTCATTGCTGAGCAGCATGGCGGCGTTCCAGGTGGCCACATAGTTCAAGCCGTCGGCCACCGAGTGGTCTCGGGCATACGTGATCATTTCCTTCACACCCCTGATCGACAAGGGCGACTTGGCGGCGATGGTGGCAGCGATCTCGCGCACGCCGGTTTGCAAGGCCACGCGCGAGTCAAACACGCGGTTGACCAGCCGCATCTGCAAGGCCTCTTCCGCGCCAAACCGGCGTGCGGTGTAGGCCAGTTCGCGCGCCAAACCTTCACCAATCAGTTTGGGCAGGCGCTGCAGGGTGCCCACGTCGGCGGTCATGCCGATGTCGATTTCCTTGATGCAAAAGCTCGCATCACTGGCGCAGTAGCGCATGTCGGCGCAACAAATCAGGTCGATGCCGCCGCCCACACAGGCGCCATGGATGGCGGCCAGCACCGGTTTGCGGCAGCGCTCAAGAGAAGTCAGGGTGTCCTGCAAATCCAGGATCACCTGACGCAGGTTTTCGCGGGTGCGGGCTTCGCAGTCGTTCTGGATCTGGTCCCCCAGGCCCATCATCATCTGCAGGTCGATGCCGGCGGTGAAGGCTTTGCCTTCGCCCTCCAGAATCGCCACGCGGGCCTCGGGCGTGGCATCGACCCACTGGAAGGCGCGGCGAAGCTCGTGCCACATGGCCAGGTTCATGGCGTTGGCCTTGTCGGGGCGGTTCAGGCGAATGGTGGCGATGTGGTCAGTCAGGCTGACGTTCAGGGTGTCGTACACCATGCTGCTGCTTTTGTCAGGGCCGGATGTGGACGAGAGGGGCAAAATCTGTGACGGCAGGGTGGGCGTGCTGGTGGCAAGTGCGCTGGCTTGCCCCAGCTTCATCGCCAGTTCGGTGCCTTGTTGGATGGCGCGTTTGGCGTCCAGCTCCTCGGCCTTGTCAGCGCCGCCAATCAGGTGCACGCGGCAGCCAGCCGCCAGCAACTCGGCCTGCAATTCGCGTTGCGGCTCTTGGCCGGCGCAGATCACCACGTTGTCCACCGCCAGCGTCATCTCGCGCTCACCCACCGTGATGTGCAAGCCATCGTCGTCGATCCGGCGGTAAGTCACCCCGGCCAACATCTCGACTTGGCGGTTTTTCAGCGAGGTGCGGTGAATCCAGCCGGTGGTTTTGCCCAAGCCCTCACCGACCTTGCTGGCCTTGCGCTGCAGCAGAACCACCTTGCGCGGGTTGGCTTCGAGATGCGGTTCTTTCAGGCCGCCGCGCTCGGCGTAGGTGGTGTCCACGCCCCATTCGGTGAAAAACTTGAGGGCGCTCTGGCTTGGGCTCACGCCGCTGTGCAGCAAAAATTCTGCGGTATCAAACCCGATGCCACCCGCACCAATCAGCGCCACGTGCTGGCCCACCGGCTTTTTGTCACGCAGCACGTCCAGATAACCGAGCACTTTGGCGTGGTTTATGCCGTCAATCGGCGGGGTGCGCGGTGTCACGCCGGTGGCCAACACGATGTCGCTGTAACCGCCGGCGATGAGTTCGGCCGCGCTGACGCGGTGGTTCAGCTGCAGTTTGACGCCGGTGAGTTCAATCTGCTTGCCGAAATAGCGCAGGGTCTCAAAAAACTCCTCTTTGCCCGGAATCTGTTTGGCGATGTTGAACTGGCCGCCAATCTCTGCGGCGCCGTCAAACAGCGTCACGTCCAGCCCGCGCTGGGCGGCGGCGGTGGCCAAGGCCAGGCCGGCCGGGCCCGCGCCGACCACGGCGATCTTGTCGCGCCGGGCGGCGGGGGTGAGGGGCATCAGCGTTTCGTGGCAGGCGCGCGGGTTCACCAGGCAACTGGTCACCTTGCCCGCAAAGGTGTGGTCCAGGCAGGCCTGGTTGCAGCCGATGCAGGTGTTGATCTCGTTGGCGCGGCCCTGCGCGGCCTTGTTGACAAACTCGGGGTCGGCCAGCAGCGGGCGCGCCATCGAGACCATGTCGCAAAAGCCGTCCGCCAGCAGCTGTTCGGCCACCTCGGGCGTGTTGATGCGGTTGGTGGCCACCAGCGGGATGGTCACCGTGCCTTTGAGCTGTTTGGTCACCCAGGCCCAGGCGGCGCGGGGGACTTTGGTGGCGATGGTGGGAATGCGCGCCTCATGCCAGCCGATGCCGGTGTTGAGGATGCTGGCGCCCGCTTTCTCCAGCGCCTGGGCGAGTTCAACCACTTCAGGCAGCGTGGAGCCGCCTTCCACCAGGTCCAGCATCGACAGGCGGAAGATGATGATGAAATTGGCGCCCACGGCCTCGCGCGTGCGGCGCACAATTTCCACCGGGAACCGGATGCGGTTGTGATAACTGCCGCCCCATTCGTCGTCGCGCGCATTGGTGCGCGCGGCAATGAATTCATTGATCAGGTAGCCCTCGCTGCCCATGATCTCCACGCCGTCGTACCCTGCGCTTTGGGCCAGCGCCGCGCAGCGCACAAAGTCGTCCACCGTCTGGTAGACCTCCTCGGTGCTGAGCGCCTTGGGTTTCATCGGATTGATCGGCGCTTGCAGGGCGCTGGGCGCCACCAGTTGGTCGTGGTAGGCGTAGCGGCCAAAGTGCAGGATCTGCATGGCGATCTTGCCACCTGCTTCATGCACCGCATGGGTCACGACACGGTGTTTGTCGGCCTCCGCCTCGGTGGTCAGCCGGGCACCACCGGGCATCGGGCGGCCGCGGTCATTGGGGGCGATGCCACCGGTCACGATCAGACCCACACCGCCTTTGACACGCTCGGCATAAAACGCGGCCATGCGGTTGAAACCGTCCTTGACTTCTTCCAGCCCGACGTGCATCGAGCCCATGAGGACGCGATTCGGCAGCGTGGTAAAGCCCAGGTTCAGCGGCGAAAGCAGGTGGGGGTAGGGGGTCATGACGTCGTCCTCAGTTATTTTTCAGGTCGCGTTGCCGGAGCAGCGCAGGGCGGGGTTGTCAATCGCAACCACAGCCAAGCAGTTTAGGCGCGCTGGTGGCCTTTGAGAAAAGGCCGCGTAGAGTGCCGTCCCTAACGAACAAGGTGAACATCATGAACACCTCGATTTATGAAATGCCCCCAACGGTGGTCAGCGGCGTGTGTTGGGTGTCCGACGCAGCGTGGACTTGGGGTTTTGCCAAATCAAGGAGGAGAAAGTGGCCGCAGGCCGCTTTCGGGGGACAGCCGCGGAGTTGGACACCCGACGCGCGCCGCGGGTCAATGCTGAAAACGTGGGCATCATCAATTGATATTTGACGTTACCCCCGTTCGGCGGGCCTTTGTGCCCCAAGTCGCTCAGAACACCAACTCGCGCTGGCTCACAAAATGCAGCGCCTGACCACTCACCGGGTCGGTAAAGGCCAACTCTCTGGCCAGCAGTTGCAGTGGTTTGGCATGGTCCAGCTGACCCTCGGGCGTCAGCACCGGGTACAGACCATCGTTCAGAATCGGCAAGCCCAGCGCCAGCATGTGCACCCGCAACTGATGCCGCTGGCCGGTCACGGGTTTGAGCTCGTAGCGCGCCAGTGTGCCGCGCACCTCCAGCGCGTTGATGTGGGTCACTGCGTTGACCGGGCCATCCACCTCGTGCTGCAGCATGAAATGCCCGGCCTCCTGGATGCGGCTCTGGCGCACCTGCGGCATCGGAATATCCGCACGCCAGGGTGCGATGGCGTGGTAAGTTTTCTGAACCCGGTGCTGGCTGAACAGCGCGTTGTAGGCGGCGCGCGACTCAGGGCGCTTGGAGAACATCACCAAGCCGGCGGTGTCGCGGTCAATGCGGTGAATCGGCACCAGGTCGTCCAGACCCAGCTGGCGCTTGAGCCGCACCAGCACCGTCTCACTCAGGTAGCCGCCGGAGGGCACGACCGGCAAAAAGTGCGGTTTGTCCACCACCAGCAGATGCTTGTCCTGGTACAGCACCAACGCCTCGAACGGGATCGGCGGCTCATGCGGCACCTCGCGGTAATAAAACAGGCGGGTGTGGGCCGGGTAGGGCGGCTGGCTGGCGCGCTCTGGCGTGATGCCGGTGCCCGATTCGTCCAGCACATCACCTTGGGCCATGCGTTGTAACCAGGTGGCCGGGCTGACGTTGGGAAAGCGCTGAGTCAAAAAATCGATCAAGGTCGGCCACGGCCCACCGGGCAGGGCGACGCAACTGGGGCCGATGCCGTTGCGGACAGGCGGCTTAAACCCGCTCAAAAACGATGTCCCACACGCCGTGGCCCAGTTTCAGGCCGCGGTTTTCAAACTTGGTGAGCGGGCGGTAATGTGGCTTGGGGGCGTAGCCCAACAATTCCGGGTGGGTGGCCAGCGCGGTGTTTTTCAGCAAGGGTTCGGCGCTCAGTACTTGCAGGATTTGCTCGGCATATTCCTGCCAGTCGGTGGCGCAGTGGATATAACCGCCCACCTTGATGCGCGCAGCCAGCTTGGCGATCAGCGGGCTTTGGATCAGGCGGCGTTTGTTGTGGCGCGCCTTGTGCCACGGGTCAGGAAAAAAGATGTGCACACCGTCCAGGCACTGCAGCGGCAGCATGTGGTCGATGACCTCCACCGCGTCGTGCGCGCAAATGCGGATGTTTTTCAGGTCTTGTTCGCCCATGCGTTTGAGCAGCGCGCCCACGCCGGGGTCATGCACCTCGCAGCACAGGAAGTGGGTGTCGGGCAGCAGCGCGGCAATGTGGGCGGTGGCCTCGCCCATGCCAAAACCAATCTCCAGCACCAGTGGCTGGGGTGACTGGGGTTGTTGGAAAGCCGCTGCAAAATCCAGCGGGCTTGACTGGTAAGGCACGAGAAAACGCGGCCCCAGTTCATTGAGCGCCTTGGTCTGCCCGGCGGTGGTGCGCCCGGTACGCTTGACAAAACTGCGGATGGCGCGCCGCTCGGGCGTGGCGTGGGTGGGGGCGGAGTCTGGGGCGGCGTCTTGGGTCATGGTGTGGGCAGTCAATATGCGCCGGATTGTAGATTTGCCGGAAAAAGCGATGAAAATGGGCCGACCACCATGACCGACCCTTTTGACTTCAATCAAGCGCCCGACGCGCCGAGCCTGCCAGCACAGGCCGCCGTGCCCGTGGTGCGGGCCGAGAGCCACTTGCTGGCCATTCTGGATGCCTTGCCGGACTTGATGTTTGAGGTGGACCCGCAGGGCCGGTACCTGGACTACCACTCGCCGCGCACCGATCTGCTGGCCGCGCCGGCTGCGGATTTCCTGGGCAGGACGATGCGTGAGGTGCTGCCAGCCGCCACCGCCGAAGCATGCATGGCCGCACTGCAGGAGGCCAATAGCCGGGGTTATTCACACGGGCATCGCATCGAGTTGAAGCTGCCTGGCGGCGTGACCTGGTTTGAGCTGTCGGTGTCACGCAAAGACAACGGCCCGGGGCAGCCGGTCAGCTTCATTGTGTTGTCGCGTGACGTGACGTCCCACATCCTGGCCGAGCGCAAGCTGCAGCGCCTGACCCAGCTGTATGCCGCCCTGAGCCAGTGCAACCAGACCATTGTGCGTTGCCAGTCGGAGGCCGAACTGTTTCCCGCCATTTGTGATGCTGCCGTGACGTTTGGTGGCATGAAGCTGGCCTGGATCGGGCTGATGGATGCCACCACCGGCATGATTGAGCCAGCGGCCTGGTCGGGGGAGGGCGCTGACGCCCTCAGTGGCCTGGTCATCGCCTCAGACACGGACAGCGCCCAGGGTCTGGGGCCGTCTGACCGGGCCTTGCGTGACGGTGAACCCTATTGGTTTCAGGACTTTGCCAATGACCCGACCGCCCAGGTCTGCCACGCCCGGACCAAGCTGTATGGTTGGGGTTCTGCCGCGTCCTTGCCGCTGCGTCGCCGTGGCCAGCTGGCGGGCCTGTTGACAGTCTATGCCGGCGAGCCCCATGCCTTCGATGAGGCGGCCCGCTCGCTGTTGCTCGAAATGGCGATGGACATCAGCTTCGCGCTGGACCGTTTTGCCGATGAGGTGGATCGTCGGCGCACGCTGCTGAGCCTGGCCGACAGCGAAGAGCGCTACCGCAAGGCGTTTCACACCAGCCCGGATGCGGTGAACATCAATCGTTTGTCTGACAGCACCTACGTTGATGTGAATGAAGGGTTTGAGCGCCTCACCGGCTGGAGCCGCGCTGACGTGATTGGCAAAACCTCGCTGGAATTCGGTATCTGGCGTTGCCTGGAAGACCGTACCCGCATGCTCGATAGCTTGCGGCGTGAGGGCTGTTGTAACAACCTGGAGGCAGAGTTTTGCCGCAAGGATGGCACGCTGATCACGGTGCTGATGTCGGTTGCCGTGGTGCGTCTGGACCATGTGGACTGTTTTCTGTCCATCACCCGCGACATCACCGAGAAGAAACGCGCGGACGAACGCATCACCCAGCTGGCCCACTTTGACCAGCTCACCGGCCTGCCCAACCGCAGCCAGTTGCAGGCGCGTTTTGACTTTGCACGCCAACTGGCGCAGCGCAGTGGCGAGGGCCTTGCGCTGATGTTTCTGGATTTGGACCACTTCAAGAATGTCAACGACACCCTGGGCCACAGCACGGGCGACCGCCTGCTGGTCCAGTTGGCCCAGCGCCTGAGCGCCGCGTTGCGCGCTGGTGACACGCTGTCGCGCATGGGCGGCGATGAGTTCATTTTGCTGTTGCCCTCGGTGACCGAGGAGAGTGCCAGTCAGATTGCGATGAAGCTGCTGGCCGTCATGCACGAACCGTTCAAGATCGACACCACTGAGCTGGTCAGCACCTTGTCCATCGGGATCGCGCTGTACCCGTATGACGGGCTGGACTTTGAGACTTTGTCCAAAAACGCCGACACCGCGATGTACCGCGTCAAGCAGGCCAGTCACAACAATTTTGCATTTTTCACCCAGGAGATGCAGTCCCACGCAGCGCGCAAGCTGCAGTTGGTCAACGCCATGCACTTTGCCCTGGCGCGTGGCGAGATGAGCTTGCATTACCAGCCGCTGCTGTCGCTGCAGGACGGTCACATCATCGGGGCGGAGGCCTTGCTGCGCTGGCGGCATCCGGAGCTGGGCAGCTTGTCGCCTGCTGAGTTCATTCCGGTGGCCGAGGACAGTGGCCAGATTCTGGTCATGGGTGAATGGGTGTTGCGCAGCGCGGTGACACAGCTCAAGCGCTGGATCGAGGCGGGCATGGCACCGATGGTGGTGGCGGTGAACCTGTCGGCGGTGCAGTTCCGCCACCCCAATCTGGTGGCCATGGTGACGCAGATTCTGGACGAGGCTGGCTTGCCGCCCGAGTACCTGGAGCTGGAACTCACCGAGGCCATGGCCATGGACAACCCGCTGGCCGCCATTGCGCTGATGAACCAGCTGCGTGATCAGGGCATCCGCCTGTCGATTGACGACTTTGGCACCGGCTATTCCAGCTTGAACTACCTGAAGAAGTTCAATGTCTCCAAGCTCAAGATCGACCAGAGTTTTGTGCGTGACATCAGCGACAACCCGGATGACAAGGCCATCGTCACCGCCATCATCAACCTGGCCACCAGCCTGGGCGTGAAAACCATTGCCGAAGGCGTTGAAACGGCGGGCCAGCTGGCTTTTCTGCGCCTGCAGGGCTGTGACGAGGTGCAGGGGTATTACTTCAGCAAGCCGCTGCCGGTGCCTGAATTTGAAGTGTTTGTGCGCCACCAGCAACTGGTGCGTTGATGTCGGTCAGGGTGGGCTGCGATCTGCTCGCCATGCCCCGAATGCGTGGATGCTGGGTCGGTGCCCCGGATGACAGCCAAGGATGACAGCCGTTTTTGCATCTTCAAACCCGGCTTGTCCAGTCTGCCACCCAGGCGGGCATCTGGTCGGCGGGCATGGGTCGGG
This sequence comes from Rhodoferax sp. U2-2l, assembly GCF_020594515.1. Taxonomy (GTDB): domain Bacteria; phylum Pseudomonadota; class Gammaproteobacteria; order Burkholderiales; family Burkholderiaceae_C; genus Rhodoferax. The sequence continues at coordinate 66,023 of NZ_JAJCTH010000019.1, read as the reverse complement.
CGATGCCGTAGCCCTGCGCCAGGTCACACCCCATGTTTAACAACATCTCGCAGTGGGCCAAGGTTTCGGCCCCTTCTGCAACCGCCCAGCGGTCAAAGGCACGCGCCAGCCCGAGCACCCCTTCCACAATGGCACGGGCTTCGGGGTCGTCAAGCATGTCGCGCACAAAACTCTGGTCGATCTTGAGCACCTGCGCGGGCAGGCGTTTCAGGTAGGTCAGGCTGGAGTAACCGGTGCCGAAATCATCCAGCGCACAGCCCACCCCCATGCTGGCACAGTCGCGGATGACGCTGGCCACGTTGTCGAGCTCTTCCAGTGCCGTGGTCTCCAGCACCTCGAGTTCCAGGTGATCGCGCGGTACCCCGGGGTAGGCTGCCAGCAGGCTGTGCAGCTTGCTGGCGAAGTCGCGTTGTTGCAGGTGGTGGGCGGAGATGTTGACACTCACTGACAGATTCAGCCCCTGTGCCACCCACGCCGCCAATTGCTTCATGGCGGTATGCAGCACCCATTCGCCCAGCTCCAGGCTGATGGCATGGCTCTCGATGTCGGGCAGAAACCGGCCCGGCGCCAACAAGCCTTGTTGGGGGTGTTGCCAGCGGATCAGCGCCTCGGCACCAAACACCTCGCCTGTGCGCAGGTTGACCTTGGGCTGGTAATACAGGACAAATTCTTCATCTGCCATCGCCTGCGTGATGCGCTGCAGTGTTTCATGGCGCACCCGCTGGCTGCGGTCGTGTTCGGCGTCGAACAGCTGATAGCGGTTTTTGCCCGCCAGTTTGGCGCTGTACATGGCCTGGTCGGCTTGGCGCAGCAACTGGTCGGCGTCGGTGTCGTCCGACTGCGGATAGAAGCTGACGCCCACGCTGGCCGAGACCTTCAGGCTCGCGTCATGGAGCACAACGGGCCGCGCGGCCACCTCCAGCAGGCGGTTGATCAGCATCACACTGCTGTGCATTTCGGGCAAGTCCACAAACACGGCGACAAATTCGTCACCGCCCAGTCGGGCCATGGTGTCACCTTCGCGCATGATGGCTCGCAGCTGGCCCGCCAGGCAGGTGAGCAGCTGGTCACCCACGGTGTGGCCGTAGCGGTCGTTGACGGCTTTGAAGCCGTCCAGGTCCAGGTAGGCCACCGCCATCAGGGTGCCACGGCGCTTGGCCTGCACCATGGCCTGCTGCATGCGGTCGGCCAGCAGTACGCGATTGGGTAGCCCGGTCAGGGTGTCGTAGTGCGCGATGCGTTCCAGGAAGTTCTGATGCTCTTTCTGGTAGCTGATGTCGGCAAAGCTGCCTATCACCCGCACCGGCTGGCCCTGCGGGTCCCGCTCCACCACCTGGCCACGGTCTTGCACCCACAGCACCTGGCCGTCCTTGCGCAACATGCGGTGTTCGGAATAGTAGGCGGACGTGGCGCCGCTGATCAGCTGGCCGATCCGGGTGTGGACCACCTCCCGGTCATCTGGGTGGATGAGTGTTGTGAACGCTTCTATCGTGGGCGCAATCTCGGACTCGGCGTAGAGCAGTGTCTGGTACCACTGCGGGTTGTGCTGGACGTGGTTGGTGGGGACATGCCAGTCCCAGATGCCTTCACGGGTGATGCCCAGCACGTGTTGCAGGCGCTGCTCGCTCTCGGCCACCTGGCGCTGGGCGGTGACCAGGTCGGTCACGTCTTGCGCTATCACCAGAATCTGGTTGCGGCCTTCAGCGTTCTTGAAAGGCTTTTTGATGGAGCGAAAGTGGCGGGTCTGGCCGGTCGTGGCGTCGCGGCTGTCCTCAAACACCACTTGGGTGTCGCCCTTGGCCATGATGTCCAGCACGTTTTGCCGGAAAAACGCCGCCAGCTCGGCAGGCACGCCAAAGTCGCCGTCGTCCTTGCCAACCATGGCCTCGGGCGTGGTGTTGTACAAATTCGCCACGGCCCGGTTGCCCAGCAGAAACTTGCCATGCTCGTCCTTGAGCACCAAGGGGTCAGGAATCTCGTCAATGATGGTGCGCAAAAACGTTTCGCTGGCGCGCATGGCGCCCTCTGCCTTTTTCCGCTCGGAGATGTCGATGTCGATGCAATACAACTCTGGTGCGCCGGAGTGGTTGTTGACCATGACGTGGCTGGAAAACACTTCCACTGGTGCACCGCTGGCGCTCTGCAGGGTCAATTCAGACGACGGAATGGCCGGGCCGCCACGGGACCACGCGTCCACCAAACCGATGACGGTGTCGCGCATCGGCTCCGGGATGATCAAGTCTTCGAGTTGACTTCCCAGTGCCTGTTCACGGGTGTATCCGTATAGCGTTTGGCTGGCCTGGTTCCAGAAAATGACCCGGCGTTGGCGGTCATAGCCCTGGACCGAGATGGACGGCAGTTGCTCAAAAATTGTCTTGAAGCTGTGTTCGCTCTCCAGCAGCGTATTTTCGGCGCGTTTGAGGTCGGATATGTCTCGGGCAATGCCAAACAGGCCGATGATGTTGCCTTGGGCGTCGGTCATGGGGTACTTGCGGTTGTCCACCCAGCCGGCGTGGCCGTCGTTGGCCAGGTAGCCCTGAACTTCGTGGGCAATGGGGTTGCCGACAAACACCTGTTTCTCCAGGCGGTAATACAAATCGGCATAAGCCTCGGGAAACACGTCGTAATCGGTTTTACCGATCAGGTCTGTCCAGTGTCTGGCGGCCTTGGTGACGCTCACCAGTGTCTGGCTGGCTGCGGTGAAAACGTGGTTGCGGTCCTTGAAGTAGATGAAGTCATCCGTGTTCTCCATCATCGCCATGAAGTTGGGAAGAAAGATGGCCGGGCTGCCATGGTGCAAGGTTCTGACGTCTGTCAGGCGAAGTTGCAGGTCGCCGGGTTGGTCTGCAGGCAGCGTCAGGGTGTAGTGACCTTTGAGGCAGCGAATGCGGCCATCGGCGTGACGCAGTCGGATGTTGAAGATGCCCTGGCTGGGGGTCAGGTCTGGGGAAAAGAGCCAATCGATGATGTCCTGGTCATCGGCATGCACCAGCTGGTGCCATTGCACCGATCCGTCCAGAAATTGCCGCGCCGTGTAGCCTAGCAACCCGACAATGGCTTCGCTGGCCTCGGTCACAGAGTGTGCAGGCTCGCGGGCAAAGGACAGTGTCGCTTCCAGAGGGTGTGTCATTTTGGAGTACTCCCGAGCGCATTATGTGCAGGCGTTTGTATTTTGGGAACCGCAACCTGTCGCCCTTGCCACAGGGCCTGCCACTGGCGGTTCCAGAACAACAACGCTTCAGGCACCGGGCCCGCCTGTGGCGGCAGGCCAAGCGCCTGGGCGGCCTGGTTCAGCGCGGTCAAAGGGTCTTGCAGGTTCAGCGCCGCCGCGCCGTTCTGCTTGGAGAGTTTTTCGCCGTTGTCACCCCGCACCAGCGGTGTGTGCAGGTAACGCGGCGTGGGCAGGCCCAGCGCGCGTTGCAGCAGGATCTGCCGCGCGGTGTTGTCGGCCAGGTCTTCGCCGCGCACCACGTCGGTGATGCCTTGTGCCGCGTCGTCCACCACCACCGCGAGCTGGTAGGCAAAGCAGCCGTCGGCGCGTTTCAAGACAAAGTCGCCTACGTCAAAGGCCACGTCCTGCTGCTGGGCGCCCAGGCGTCGGTCAACCCAGCTTACCGACGATGTCAGGGCTGATGTTGGGGGCGCCAGGTCGGTGCGCAGCCGCCACGCCCGCGCCGTAGCGCCGTGCAGGCCGTTGCGGCAGGTGCCGGGGTAAATCAGCTCGCCATGGCGTGGTTTGGCGGTGCCGTGTTGCGCCAGCGCGGCTTGGATCTGTTGGCGGGTGCAGGCGCAGGGGTAGGCCAAGCCGCGCTGCACCAGCGCCTCCAGCGCCTGCTGGTAGGCGGCGCTGCGTTGTGACTGGTAGAGCGGAGGCAGGTCGCTGTGCAGGCCACATTGCGCCAGTTGGGCCAGGATGATGCGGTCCAACCCGGGCAGGCAGCGGGTGGTGTCCACATCTTCGATGCGCACCAGCCAACGGCCGCCGTGGGCGCAGGCGTCCAGCCAGCTGGCCAGCGCCGCCACCAGCGAGCCTGCATGCAATGGCCCGGTGGGCGAGGGCGCGAAGCGACCGGTGTAGGGGTTCACACCACCGAGAGTGCCAGTTCCAGCCCGGAGACAAAGGCGCTTTCCACCCGGTAACCCAGGCACCAGTCACCGCACACGCCCAGCCCCTGGTCGGCGTTGAACAGGTGGCTTTGGCCCAGCGGGCGGGAGGTTTTGGCGTACAGCCAGCGCTGGCTGTCCACATGGGCGGGTTCGGCGTGGATGCCGGTGACCTCGCCAAAGGCCTTGAGCAATTTGGCTTCCACCCGCGCCGGGTCGTCCTGCAGATGTTCCTTGGACCATTCGGCGCTGGCTTGTACGGTCCAGCGCTCGATCGGGCTGCGGCCGGGTTTGCTGGACTCGCGCGCCAGCCAGGCAATGCGGTGGTGTTTGCTGCGTGCAGCGCTCCACTGCGGGCCCAGCGTGGACAGATCGGGTTGCATGGCCTGCGGAAAAGCCAGCATCAGCGTCCAGCACGGCGCCATCTCGACCTCGCCCAGCCGCGGTATCCAGGCCTCGGCCAGCTTCGAGGTTTGTAGCAAGCTTTGCGCTTGCGCACTGGGGATGGCCAGCAACACAGCGCTGAAGCCAGAGTACACGTGGCGCGCATCATCCGGACCTTCGGTGCGCAGTTGCCAGTGGCCGGGTTTGACCGCATCGGGCTCGATCAGGGTCACCCGGGTTTGCAGCTCAATCTGGCTGGGCGCCTTCAGCTCCTGCGCCCAACCGGCCACCAGCGCCGTCATGCCCGGCACGCCGACCCAGTGCGCTTCGTTGACCGGCGAGGCCGATGTGCTGACCTGGCCGGTTTCGTCAATCACTTGCACCGCGTTGGCGCTCCAGCGCTTGACCAGGGTGGGCGAGGTTTCCAGCGCCATCACAAAACGCGGGTCACGCGCGGTGAAATACTGGGTGCCGTGGTCAAACGAGCCAAAAGCGCTGTCGCGGGTGGCCATGCGCCCGCCCAGGCCCGCGCTTTTTTCAAACAGGGTGACGGTGTGGCCGGCCTGCGTCAACGTGCGTGCGCAGGTGACACCCGCCATGCCCGCGCCGATGATGGCGATGTGTTGGCGGATGCGGGGGGATTTGTTCATGTGTTGTTCTCCAGAGGTAAAAAACGCGGGCGTCGTGTTGTATTTGAGATGGAAAGCGTGTCGACGCCGATGGGACCGACTTTACACGCCCCGGTGCCGGTGCAGCAGCGCCGCGCGGGTGTTTTGACTGCTCAGCACGTTCAGCCACCATTGCAGCGCGCGCCCGGGCGTGGTGCTGGTGGCGCGCCAGACGTAGTCGACGCTGATCACCCGGGGCGCCCGGGTGGTGGTTTTGACCACCAGACGCCCGGTGGCCAGGTGGTCCACGATCATCGATTCGGGTAAAAAACCGCAGCCCAGGCCGCGCATCTGCGCGTCGAGCTTGTCGTGCATGGTCGCCACGGTCAGCACGTCCTGGCCGCCCAGCAGCCCGATGCTCATGCCGCGACCCCGGCTGACGGTGTCGGCCACGGCCACCACGCGGTGCTGGCGCAGTTCTTCATCACACAGCGGCTCGGCGGCACCGGCCAGCGGGTGGTGCGGCGCCACCGCAAACACAAACGGCACATCACCCAGCGGCTGGCTGTGCAGACCGGTGTTTTGCGTCAGGTCGGCCACACCCAGCGCCAGGTCAGCCTGGCCACTGGTGAGTGCTTCCAGCGTGCCGGACAGGGTTTCGTCGCGCAGCCGGATGCGGGTGGGTGGTGCGTCGGCCAGGAAACGTTCACACAGTTCCAGCACGGTGGTCTTGGCGATGATGCTGTCCACCGCGATGGTGAACTGCGGCTCCCAGCCGGTGGCCACACGTTTGACGCGGTTGGCCACGGCGTCGATCTCTTGCAGCAGGCGTTCACCCTCGCGCAGCAGCTCCAGCCCGGCGGGGGTGGCCACCGCCTGGCGCGAGCTGCGGTCAAACAGCAACACATCCAGCGCGTCTTCCATCTGCCGCACGCGGTAGGTCAGCGCACTGGGTACCATGCCCAGCGCCCGCGCGGCCGCCGCAAAACTGCCGGTGTCGGCAATGGTTTGCAACATGGCCAGTGCGTCGGGGGTCAGGACTTTGCGGGCGATTTGCATGTTGGGTGGTTTTTTGTTCGAAACGTTTGAATGATGCCATCAAAGCGCTTGGTCCCGCCACCACGCTGGCAAAGTTAAAGTCAAGTTTTCCCCTTTGAACAGGTGCCCCATGATCACGCTCAGACCCTCGCAAGAACGCGGTTACGCCGACCACGGCTGGCTCAAGTCGTTTCACAGCTTCTCATTTGCCGGCTATCACGATCCCGCGCACATGGGCTGGGGCAATTTGCGGGTGATCAACGAAGACCGCATTGCACCCGGCAAGGGCTTTGGCACGCATGGTCACCGCGACATGGAGATCATCTCTTATGTGATGTCGGGCGCCCTGGCGCACAAAGACAGCCTGGGCAACGTGCAAACCATCCAGCCGGGCGAGGTGCAGCGCATGAGTGCGGGCCGGGGTGTGCAGCACAGCGAGTTCAACCATGCCGCTACCGACACGCATTTCCTGCAAATCTGGATCGAGCCCCATGTGCAGGGCATCGCGCCCGGTTATGAGCAAAAGATGTTCACGGATGCTGACAAGCAGGGTCGCCTGCGGCTGGTGGCGTCACCCGACGGGGCAGACGGCTCGGTCACGCTCCACGCCGATGCCCGGTTGTACGCGGGGCTGCTCAATGCCGGTCAAACCGCGTCCCTGGCGCTGGACGGTGTGACCAAGGCCTATGTGCACCTGGTGCGCGGCGAGCTGGTGGTGAATGGCCTGACACTGCATACCGGTGACGCCGCGCTGCTGGCCGACGAGGCCGCGCTCACACTGCGCGACGCGGTCGATGCCGAAGTGCTGGTGTTTGCCCTGGCTGACTGAAGAGTGGCCTGTGAGCTGACAACTGTTCCTTCTGTGACGTGTGTCAGTTGGCAGGGGGTGGCGCAGGGCAAAATCTGGGAAAACAACCAGAACGATTGGAACGCCATGTGGCCCACTTCACCCGCCCTTGCCAGGGCGAGAGCTCTCTTGTATGCAGCCGTCCTCACAGCGGGGGGGCTGCTGGCCCTCGCCCCGGCCCTGGCACAGGATGTCACGTCGGTGTCTGAAAACGATTTCCTGAGCGACATGCCGATTGTGCTGAGCGTGTCGCGCCTGCCGCAGCGCCTCGACGAAACGCCCGGTGCGGTGACGATCCTGGACCGCGACATGATCCGCCGCTCCGGCGCGCGCGACGTGGCCGATCTGATGCGGCTGGTGCCGGGGTTTCGGGTCAGCAATGCGTTTGAAAGTGTGGCGCCGCAGGTGGGTTACCACGGCATCTTCGGGCGCTATTCCAACCGGGTGGAGTTGCTCGTGGATGGTCGCTCGGCATACTCGCCGTTTTTCATTGGGAGCATTGCGCCGGGCCTGCAGACGGTCGCGCTGGACGACATTGAGCGCATCGAGGTGTTGCGCGGCTCCAACTCGGCGGCTTATGGCGCCCGCGCCTTTTTGGGGGTGATCAACATCGTGACGCGCCACACCGCTGACTCTCTGGGTGCGCGGGGGGCGGTCACCACTGGCGAAAACGGCATCCATGACGCGCTGGCCAGCGTGGGCTGGGGCGTTGGCTCTGGCAGCTTCAGGCTGAGTGTTGACCGCCGGGCCGATGAGGGTCTGGAAGGCGCTTATGACCGCAATTCGGTGAGCCGGGTGAACTTCCGCTCAGACCTGTACCCGGCGCCTGGTCACGAGGTGCAGCTGCGACTGGGGGCCCTGAACCTGGATGCGGGTCGCGGTCAGCCCAATTGGGCGCTTGACCCGCAACGGCCCTTTGGTTTTGATTCGGCCTACGCCCAACTGGATTACAAGCTGGCGCTGAGTAGCGAAGAAGATGTGGCGTTCAAGCTGTCGCGTAGCCAGGAGCGTTACCGGGAAGAGTTTCCGGTTGGTCTGCTCAACCTCTGCCCAGGTTTGAAGGACCCCTATAAAGCGGCGTGTTTTCAGGCGTTCACCCCAAGTGATTTTTATAGCGTCAATGCCGACGGCCGTGCCAGCAGCAACGCGGTGTCGGTGCAGTACACCCAGCGCCACAGCAACACACTGCGCAGTGTGCTGGGTGGCGAATACCGAAGCGAACGGATTGTCTCGGCGCCGCTGTACAACACCAGTGCAGCCTTTGACACCGAGTTCTTGCGCCTGTTTGGCAATCTGGAGTGGCGGCTGGCGCCCGATTGGCTGCTCAATGCGGGTGCCCTGGCCGAAAAAAGCAGCGTCACCGGCAACACTCTGGCACCGCGTCTGATGATGAATTGGCACCTGGCGCCTGGCCACACGCTGCGTGCGGGCGTGTCCAAGGCGTTCCGGCCGCCCAGCACCTATGAAAAGTTTGCCGACCGGCAATTTGATGTTCCCTTGCTGGGTGTGCAGGTGGACACCCAGGCGACCGGCCAGACCGTGCCCGAAACGCTGTTGGCCAAAGAAGTGGGTTATTTGGGCGATTTCTCTGCCTGGGGCGTCGCGGTGGATGTGCGGCTGTTTCAGGAGCGGTTTGACAAGCTGATCGACATTCGCAGCGGGCGGATCGGCAAAGACTACGCCAACAACCCGGCCTTTGACCTGCAAGGCGCCGAATACCAGGTCAAATGGCAGCCATGGCAAGGCGCGCAGATCATCTTCAACCAGACATGGATCGACAACTCGCACTTTGCGCCGGGGGATGACGAAATCAACGCCGCCACACCCAGGCGCGCCAGCTCACTGGCCTATTTCCAGCAATTGCCGGGTCAGCTGGACCTGACGCTGTTGCATTCCGAGAACAGCGCGATGGGTCTGGTGGCCGACCGCCCGCAAGCGCGCACCCGGACCGACCTGCGCCTGGCCAAAGCCATGCGCTGGGGCGCACGCCGCGGTGAACTGGCGCTGGTGGTGCAGAACCTGGGCTCGGCCTACGCAGATTTCAAGCGCGAGCACCTGTTTCAAAAGCAGGCCTTCATCACCCTGCGTCTGGAAGACTGACCCTGCCCATGACCCGTGCGCTGCGCCTCCTGTTGCTGTGTTGGGCCTTGGGCCTGACTGGCGGCGTGGCGCGCGCGCAGGGTTCTGGGCCTTCCGTGCGGGTGGTCATTGTCAGCAGCGACACCGCGGTGGCCTATGCCCAGGCGGCGCAGGCGGTGGTCGACACGCTGGTGCGCCAGGGCGTGGCGCGTTCGGATATTTCGCAGGTTTTTGCCTCCGAACTGGTTTTGCGCCAGCAGTCGGGCTTGCCTCTGTGCCCGGCGGTGTGTGTGGCGCTGGGCAGTGAAGCCACGCGGGTTCTGCTGGCCGGCCCTGTGAAGTCGCCGGTGGTGAGCGCGCTGATTCCGCGCCGCAGTTTTGAGCGCCTCCTGCGCAGCAGCGGCAAGGCCGGGTCAGCCCTGGTGAGCGCCATTTATCTGGACCAGCCGCTGGCCCGTCAGCTGGCGCTGGTTCGCCTGGCGCTGCCGCAGGCCAGGCGCCTGGCGGTGGTATTGGGTCCGGAATCGTCTGCCTTTGCGGCCAACTTGCGCGTTGTGGCGGCGGCCCATGAGATGAGTCTGCAGGACGTGACCGTGAACAACCTAGACGATTTGGCCGCAAGCCTGCCGCAGTTGCTGGCCCAGAGTGATGTGTTGCTGGCCCTGGCTGACCCGCTGGTGTTCAACAGCAGCACCATCCAGAATATTTTGCTCTCCAGCTTTCGCGCCCGTGTGCCGATGGTGGCGTTTTCCCCGGCTTATGTACGCGCCGGTGCGCTGCTGGCGCTGTACACCACGCCGGTGCAGGCGGGCCAACAGGCGGCTGAGGTGGTGCTGGGCATCTTGCGCGGCAGACCGCTGCCAGATCGGGCGATGGAGCCCAATGATTTCGAGGTTGGTGTGAACACCCAGGTGGCACGGTCCCTGGGCTGGTCGTTCGATGTGGACGTGTTGCGCCAGGCCTTGCGGCGTCAGGAGCGCCTGCCATGAAAACACTGGATATACGTACCCGCATGTTGCTGGCCGCCTTGCTGCCGCTGACCTTGATCACCACCCTGCTGGCGGCCGCTTTTCTGACGGTGCGTTTTGACGATTTGCAGACGTCGTATGAGCAGCACAACCGCTCGGTGGTGCGACAAATGGCGTTGGCCAGCGAGTACGGCCTGTTTGCCGGCAACGGCCAACAACTGCAGGCCTTGGCGGCGGGTGCCCTGCATGAGGCCGATGTGCGCCGGGTGGTGGTGATGAACAGCCGGGGTCAGACCCTGGCCAGCGCAGGTGAGGCCGGGCCCGTGCCAACGCCGGCCATGAGTGCCTCAGAACAGCAGGGGTTTATCCGGCAGGCGGGGTTGGACTGGCTGGTGCAACCGGTGTACCCCAGTGAAGTCCAGCTCGATGACCTGTTTGAAAAAAACGCGGTCGAGGCAGACCGGCAACCCAACCAGCTGGGCCAGGTGGTGATGGTGTTCTCACGCCAGAGTGTGGATGCGCGCAAGACCCGGATGCTGATCACCGGCGGTGTGATTGGTGGTGTGGGGCTGCTTTTTGGCATGGCATTGGCCGTGTTTTTGAGCCGCGGGGTGATCCGCCCGATCAACCGCATCACCCGCTTGGTGGAGCGCATTGGCCGGGGCGATTTTGCGGCGGCGGACCAGTTGCGCGACCGTGACACCGACCATGATCCGCTGCAGGTGTTGCAGGGGCATATTCACCTGATGGCGGACCGGCTGGCGCAGGCGCGCGGCGAGTTGGAGCAGCAGGTGGCGCTGGCCACGCAGGCATTGCGTGAGAAAAAAGACGAAGCCGAGCAGGCCAATCTGGCCAAATCGCGCTTTCTGGCGGCGGCCAGCCACGACCTGCGCCAGCCCACCCATGCCCTGGGGCTGTTTGTCTCGCGCCTGGCACAGCTGCCGCATGACGCCCAGACCGGTGCGCTGATCGGTAACCTGGAGGCCTCGGTGCGCGCCATGCAGAACCTGCTGGACGGCTTGCTGGACATTTCCCGCCTGGAGGCCCGCGCCGTGCAGGTGAACAAGCGACCTTTTGCCTTGGCCACCCTGTTTGACCAATTGCAGCAGGACCTGAGCGCCGAAGCGGCTGAGAAAGGCCTGCGCCTGCGCCTGCGCCCCACCGATCTGTGGGTGATGAGTGACGCCACGCTCATCTACCGGGTGTTGCTCAATCTGGTGGGCAATGCGCTGCGTTACACCGAACGGGGTGGTGTGCTGGTGGCGGCGCGTCGGCGCGGTTCGGGGCAGGTGGTGTTGCAGGTGTGGGACAGCGGCATCGGCATCGCGCCGGAGCACCAGCAAGCGGTGTTTGCCGAGTTTTACCAGGTGGGCAATGCGGCGCGTGACCGCACCAAAGGCCTGGGGCTGGGGCTCAACATCGTGCAGCGCACGGTCAATTTGCTGTCGCATTCGCTGACGCTGGCGTCCCAACCGGGGCGTGGAACCCGTTTCACGCTGAGCCTGCCCTGGGTGGCCAGCCAACCGTTTCTGGCGGACGACATGGCCAGGGACAAGGCGGCGCCCGATGATCTGGCAGGCCGATCGGCCCTGGTGGTCGAGGACGACACCCTGGCATGCAGCGCCCTGGCCGGATTACTGGAGAGTTGGGGCATGCGGGTGGCAACGGCCCATGGCCCGGTCGCGGCCCTGCAGTGCCTGGCACAGGGCGAGTTGCCCGATGTGATTGTGAGCGACTACCGGTTACAGGACGGTCTCACCGGCCTGCAACTGGTGCAGCAGTTACGGCAGCAGTTGGGTCAGACCACGCCGGCCTGCCTGATGAGTGGTGACACCGATCCGGCGGTGATCCAGGCGGTGCAGGCTGCCGGACTCACCTTGTTACACAAGCCCGTGCGCCCGGCCAAGTTGCGCAGCCTGTTGCGGCATCTGCTGATGGCGCCGCCGGGTCAGCGTCCGACGGGCGCTGCCTTGTCATAACCCCAGCGCCCGGCCTCCAGGGCGGCCTGGGTACGGGTTTTGACACCAAAACCCCGCAAGATGCTGCTGACGTGGTTTTTGACGGTTTCATCCGACAGCGACAACTGTTCGCTGATGTCGCGGTTGCTGCAGCCACCCAGCAGCAGTTGCAACACTTCCAGCTGACGCGGCGTGAAAACAGGCGCCTTGATGTCGGACGACGTTGATTCGGTGTTGGGCGCAGGCCGGAACTCGGCGGGTGAATACACCTCGCCACTGAGCACCTGACGCAGCGCGTGCAAGAGTTCGTCACTCAGGCCCGATTTGGTGACAAACCCGGCCGCCCCTTGGGCCAGCACCCGCTGGGCGATGCTGGGGTTGGCCGAGCCCGACAGAATCACCACCGGCAGCTCCGGGTGGCGCTCGCCAAAAATGCTCAAGGCGGCCAGACCGTTCATGTCGGGCAGGTGGTAGTCCAGCAACACCAGATCCAGGTCGGGGTGGCTGGCTGCCAGCTCAAAGGCACGCGCGCAGTCCGGGGCTTCAATGACCTCGGTGACTTCGTCCGCAGCCAGCCCTTGCAGCACCTGGCACAGCCCGGCACGCACCAGTGCATGATCGTCCACGACCAGAATTTTCAATTCAGAAGCTCCAACTGCGTTTCTACAATGGGGACCATGTTTGTACACCTGCGCCTTCACACCGAATTTTCCGTCATCGACGGCACCAACCGCATTGATGAGATCGTCAAATCTGCCGCTGCGGACCAGCAGCCAGCGCTGGCCATCACCGACCTGAGCAACCTGTTTGGTGCCGTCAAGTTTTACAAAGAGGGGCGCAAACGCGGTGTCAAACCGATTATCGGCGCGGAAATCTGGCTTGAAGGCCTGGGCAAGGACGCCGCGCAACTTTCCCGCGTGGTGTTGCTGGTGCAAAACACTGCGGGCTATTTGAATCTGTCCGAGCTGCTGGCACGCGCCTGGACCCAAAACGGCACTAGAACCCAGGCCAGCATCAGCCTAGCTTGGCTCAATGAGCTCAACGGCGGGCTGATTTGCCTCTCAGGTGCGCAGGCCGGACCGGTAGGCCAAGCGCTGCTGCAAGGCGACGAAGCACGGGCGTTTGATGCCGCGATGCAACTGGCCAACGTGTTCACGCACCGTTTTTACCTGGAGTTGCAACGCGCCGGGCGAGCGGAAGACGAGCCACAGGTGGCCGCTGCGGTGCAGCTGGCGCAACGCATGCAGTTGCCGGTGGTGGCGACTCACCCGATCCAGTTTGCAGCACCCGAAGACTTTGAGGCCCATGAAGCCCGGGTTTGTATTGCCGAGGGCGAAATCCTGGCCAACCCGCGCCGGGTGCGCCGTTTCACGCGTGAGCAACACTTCAAGACTGCGGCCCAGATGGCCGAGCTGTTTGCCGATGTGCCCAGCGCCCTGGCCAACAGCGTCGAGATTGCCAGACGCTGCAACCTGAGCCTGGTGCTGGGCAAGCCGCAGCTGCCGGACTTCCCGATTCCACCGGTCAACGGTGTGGTGATGGGGGCCGACGAGTATTTCCGTTACGCTTCGCATGAGGGCTTGAAAGAGCGCATGGCGCACCTGTACCCCGACCCGGTCAAGCGCGAGGCCGAGATGCCGCGTTATGTCGAACGCCTCGAGTTCGAGCTGGTCACCATCCTGAAAATGGGTTTCCCAGGCTACTTCCTGATCGTGGGGGACTTCATCAACTGGGCCAAGAACAACGGCTGCCCGGTCGGGCCCGGGCGGGGTTCCGGCGCCGGTTCGCTGGTGGCCTACGCGCTCAAAATCACCGACCTGGACCCGCTGCAATACAACCTGCTGTTCGAGCGGTTTTTGAACCCCGAGCGGGTGTCGATGCCCGACTTTGACATCGACTTCTGCCAGGGCAACCGTGACCGCGTGATCGACTACGTCAAGGACAAATACGGCAAGGACGCAGTGAGCCAGATCGCCACCTTTGGCACCATGGCGGCCCGCGCGGCGATCCGTGACGTGGGCCGGGTGCTGGACATGAGTTACACCTTTTGTGACGGCATCAGCAAACTGATTCCGAACAAGCCGGGTGTCGCCGTGACCCTGCAGTTGCCGCCGCCAGACCGACCCAAAGACGACAAGATGGTCTACGCCTCCGAGGCGGAGCCGATCCTGGCCGAGCGTGAGGCCAAGGAAGAAGATGTGCGCACCCTCTTGGAGCTGGCGCGCAAACTGGAGGGCATGACTCGCAACATCGGCATGCACGCCGGGGGGGTGCTGATTGCGCCGGGCAAACTCACCGACTTCTGCCCGCTCTACCAGCAACCTGGCAGCGAATCGGCGGTGAGCCAGTACGACAAGAACGATGTCGAGGCCGTCGGCCTGGTCAAGTTCGACTTTTTGGGCCTGGCCACGTTGACCATCCTGGAAATCGCCCGCGAGTTCATCGTCAAGCGACACAAAGGTCAGGAGAACTTTGCGTTTGAGAATCTGCCACTCGATGACAAACCCACCTACCGACTGTTTCAGGACGGCAAAACCGAAGCGGTGTTCCAGTTTGAAAGCCGTGGCATGCAGGGCATGCTGCGTGACGCCAAACCGACCCGGCTGGAAGACCTGATTGCGCTCAATGCGTTGTACCGCCCCGGCCCGATGGACCTGATCCCGAGTTTTGTGGCGCGTAAACATGGGCGTGAGGTGGTCGAGTACCCGCACCCGCTGGTGGCCAACATGTTGTCTGAGACCTACGGCATCATGGTCTACCAGGAGCAGGTGATGCAGACCGCGCAGATTCTGGGCGGCTACTCACTCGGTGGCGCCGACATGTTGCGCCGCGCCATGGGCAAAAAAGACGCGGCAGAGATGGCCAAACACCGCCAGATCTTCCGCGATGGCGCTGCCAAAAACGACATCAGTCAGGACAAGGCTGACGAAGTGTTTGACTTGATGGAGAAGTTTGCCGGCTACGGCTTCAACAAGTCACACGCGGCTGCTTACTCTCTGCTGGCATACCACACCGCCTGGCTCAAGGTGCATTACACCGCCGAGTTTTTCTGCGCCAACATGACGGTGGAAATGGACGACACCGACAAGCTCAAGGTCTTGCTGGAAGACGCCATCAAAATGGGCCTGACGTTTGAGCCACCGGATGTGAACCGGGGTGTCAGCCGGTTTGAGCCAGTCTCTGACAAAGTCATCCGTTATGGCCTGAGTGCCGTCAAAGGCAGCGGCCAGCAGGCGATTGAAGCCATTGTGGCGGCACGCGAGGGCCGAGGTGTGGGGCCGCTGGGTGACACACGCGGCCCGTTCAAAAGCCTGTTTGACTTCTGCGCCCGGGTTGACCGCAGCCGCATCAACAAACGCACGGTCGAGGCGCTGATCAAGGCCGGGGCTTTTGACGCCATCCACCTCAACCGCGCCAGCCTGCTGGCCAGCGTCGATCTGGCCTTCGAGTTTGGCGCGGCCACCTTGGCCAACGCCAACCAATGCAGCCTGTTTGACATGGGGGGGCCAGACGAGGTGGGCTCCAGCACCCAGGAGCCCGAGCTGGTCCAGGCCACGCCCTGGGGGATCAAAGAGCGTCTGACCTTTGAGAAAACCGCGGTCGGCTTTTATCTGTCAGGCCATTTGTTTGACGAGGTGACCGACGAGGTGCGCCGTTTTGCCCGGCGCCCCATCAACGACCTGATCGACACCCGTGAGCCACAGCTGCTCGCAGGCATCATCACCGATTTCCGGGTCATCAACGGCCAGCGCGGCAAGCTGGCGCTGTTCAAGCTCGACGACAAGTCGGGCGTGATCGAAGCGCGCGCTGACGAGGCGCTGATCAACGCCCACAAGAATCTGCTCAAGGACGACGAACTCGTCATCGTCATGGGCAAACAGCAACCCGACCGCTTCTCGGGTGGCATGCAGCTCACGGTGACCCAGATCTGGGATCTGGAGCAGGCGCGCTGCCGTTTTGGCAAGTTCCTGCGGGTGACCCTGCCCAAGCAGGCGCAGGCCAGGGCGCCCGATGTAGCGCGGCTGATCAAGGATTACCCGGCGCAGCGCGAGCAGACCGAGCAGGGTGAAACGGTGATTGGTTTGCCCGTGCGCATGGCGCTGACCTGTCAGGGTGATGAGGGCGCTGCGGCAGTGGAACTGCAGCTCGGTGAACGCGCCCGTTTTTACCCCAGCAACGCGGCCCTGGCCAGCTGGTGGGCGCAGGTGGCGCCCGGCACCGCTGCCATTGTTTATGACTGAAATGGGTCTCTAGCCCTTATTTTTCAAAGGCGAGCAGCTATCAAATAAGGGGATGTGGTTTTGGCAGATGGCCACATCGGTTTGAAGCGCCCCGCAGTTTTGCCCACCTTGCGCGGCTGCGTTTACACTGAACAGGCTTGTCGGGGCGCCAGAGACGAAAGTCGAGGCTGAGACCACTCCTGTGGAACCCGCTGAACCTGATCGGGGTCATGCCCGCGTAGGGAACAACGCAATTGGCATCGGTGCACCTGAGGGCGGCTCACAAGATCTTCCCAGGTTGACCCCGGCACTCCAGGCAGGCTTTTCTTGACCTACTGGAGACCGCCATGACACCCACCGTCGACACCACACAAATCACCCGCGGCATCACCCGCACCCCGTTTCCGGGCTCGTCCAAAATTTACCTCGCCGGTTCGCGCCCCGACATCCGGGTGCCGTTTCGCGAGGTGGCGCTTGGCGACACGCTGGTCAAGAGCGACCCGACACAGAGTGAACCCCGCCGCGTGCCCAACCCGCCCTTGCGCCTGCCCGATGCCTCTGGCCCCTACACCGACCCGGCGGTCGCCATTGACATCAGCCGTGGTCTGCCGCCGCTGCGCAGCGGCTGGATCGCCGAGCGGCAGGACACCGAGGCCTTGTCCGTCCTGAGCAGCCGCTACGGCCAGCAGCGCTTGGCTGAGCCGACCTTGAGTGCCTTGCGCCTGGCCCGTTTGCCCAGCCCGCGCCGGGCCAAGGCGGGTGCCAACGTCACCCAGATGCACTACGCCCGCCTTGGCCAAATCACGCCCGAGATGGAGTTTGTGGCCATCCGTGAAAACCTGGTGCGCGCCCAACTGGCCGAGCGCCTGGCCACCGAGCGGCTACCCCGACCCGGCCAGGCCTTTGGTGCGTTGATGACGCAACTGGTGACCCCGGCATTTGTACGCGACGAGGTGGCGCGCGGGCGCGCGGTGATCCCGTGCAACATCAACCACCCCGAGAGTGAACCGATGGTGATTGGCCGCAACTTTCTGGTGAAGGTCAACGCCAACATCGGCAACTCGGCCACCACCTCCAGTGTGGAAGAAGAGGTGGACAAGCTGGTCTGGGCCATCCGCTGGGGCGCTGACACGGTGATGGACCTGTCCACCGGTGACAACATCCACGAAACCCGCGAGTGGATTCTGCGCAACGCGCCGGTGCCGATTGGCACCGTGCCGATTTACCAGGCCCTCGAAAAAGTCAACGGCCGGGCCGAAGACCTGAACTGGGAGATTTTTCGCGACACCTTGATCGAACAGGCCGAGCAGGGCGTGGACTACTTCACCATCCACGCCGGGGTGCGGCTGGCCTATGTGCCACTCACCGCCAACCGGCTCACCGGCATCGTCTCGCGCGGCGGCGCCATCATGGCCAAGTGGTGCCTGGCGCACCACCGAGAGAGTTTCCTTTATGAGCACTTCGAAGACATCTGCGAGATCATGAAAGCCTACGACGTGAGCTTCTCGCTCGGTGACGGCCTGCGCCCCGGTTCCATTGCCGATGCCAATGACGAGGCCCAGTTTGCCGAGTTGCACACACTCGGTGAGCTGACCCAGATTGCCTGGAAACACGACGTGCAGGTGATGATCGAAGGCCCCGGCCATGTGCCGCTGCAGATGGTCCAGGAGAACGTCGACAAACAACTCAGCGCGTGCTTTGAGGCGCCGTTCTACACCCTGGGGCCGCTGATCACCGATGTGTCACCCGGCTACGACCACCTCTCGTCAGCCATGGGCGCGGCCAACATCGGCTGGTACGGCACCGCGATGTTGTGTTACGTCACCCCCAAGGAACATTTGGGCCTGCCCAACCGCGACGACGTGAAACAGGGCCTGATCGCCTACAAGATCGCCGCCCACGCGGCCGACCTGGCCAAGGGTTACCCCGGCGCGCAGATGTGGGATAACGCCATCTCGAAAGCGCGTTTTGAGTTCCGCTGGGAAGACCAGTTCCGCCTGGCGATTGATCCGGATACCGCGATGGCCTTCCACGACGAAACCTTGCCGAAAGACAACGCCAAGTTGGCACATTTCTGCTCGATGTGTGGGCCCAAGTTCTGCTCGATGAAGATCTCGCAGGAAGTGCGTGAGTTCGCACGCATCCAGTCAGCGGCGGCGCCGGTGGGCGCTGGCGTTGCGCTGGCTGACACGCAGATCAGTGCCGACATGCAAAACAAGGCCGACGAGTTCCGTCTGGGTGGGCAGGAAATTTATACGTAGAAATGGGCTACGGCCCAATTTTTTAAAGAGTGAGGGCTCAGTCTTTGGGTCGGAACACCAGCAACAGGGCGCTTGGCATGCTGCCGTCGACGTCGCGCGGCAGCACCTCGGTCTTGTCGATGGCGCGAAGCACCGCGTCGTCCCAGCCCTTGTTGCCGCTGCTCTTGGTGATCTTGCGACCGACGATGGTGCCGTCCGGTGCCGTGCGTACCTCGACCTCGGTGGTGGGGTTGCCCACAATTTCCTCAATGAAAACGATGTTGGGCTTGATGCGTGCGCGGATGCGCCCACCGTAGCTGGCTGATGGTCCGGACGATTTCAAGGCGTTGCCGGTGGCGTTGGCACCCCCGGTGGCGCCAGCCAGACCCGCCATGCGCTGCAGGTTTTTCTGGCGCTGGGCTTCGAGTTGTTTGGCTTCCAGCGCGGCTTGGTTTTTGTCCTGGGCGGCTTGCTGGGCCTTTTCCGCTTTCAGTTTGTCTTGCTCGGCTTTGAGTTTGTCTTGCTTGAGTTTGTCCTGTTTCTGCTTCTCAAGGCGGGCTTTGTCGCGCTGGTCTTTCTCCAGGCGCTCTTTTTCCAGCTGTTGTTTGAGTTTGTCCTGTTTGATCTCTTCGAGCCGGGCCAGTTCTTTCTGTTTGCGCAGCTTTTCCTGCTGCAGCGCAATGTCGACCTTGGGCGGGGCGGGTGGCGTCACCACGGGCGGGGCTTTGGGGCGTGGTGGCGGGGGCGGCGGTTCGGGTGCTGGTGGTGGCTCGGCCAGGCGTGGCGCGGCCTCGGCGGGCACGGCAGACCACAACTCGGCCTCGGCGCTGATGATCTGGTTGTCGTGCTTCCAGGCCACGCTCCAGGTGAGGGCGACCAGCAGAAGCGCATGCGCCAGCACCGCCAGACCCAGCGCGCGCAGCAGGCCGGGTGTGGGCGGGGGGGCAAATTCGAGCCGGTCGGCGCCTGCGTGCATGGTCAGCCTCTTAGTTCGCCAGCTGCACCGACAGGCCCACGCGGGCCACCCCGGCGCGCTGCAGCGTGTCCATGACCTTCACCACGGTTTCGTATTTGACGGTTTTGTCGGCGCTGATCACCACTGCCGGGTTGTCAGCCCCGGCCTGCGCCTGCTTCACCGCGCTGGCGACTTCTTTCAGGGTGATGGACGTGGTGGTGTCCTTGAGTTTCATCTCGAGGCTGTCGTTTTTGCCAATGATGATCTGCACCACCTGGTCCGGCTGTTTGGCCGCTTTGCCCACGCTGGGCAGGTCGATCATGCTGGGGGCGATCAGCGGCGCGGTCACCATGAAGATGATCAGCAGCACCAGCATCACGTCGATGAAGGGCACCATGTTGATCTCGTTGATGGTGCGGCGGCCCCGACCCCGGCTTGCAACGGCTGGCATGTGCGGCTCCTGCTTCAGTGACTCACGGCCTGCGCGCCTACATTGCGCTGCAGGATGTTGGTGAACTCTTCAATGAAGGTCTCCAGCCGGATGGCGATGCGGTCAATGTCGCGCGCAAAGCGGTTGTAGGCCACCACTGCCGGAATGGCGGCAAACAGGCCAATGGCCGTGGCCACCAGCGCCTCGGCAATGCCCGGCGCCACCGTGGCCAGCGTCACTTGGGTCATCGCCGCCAGCCCGGTGAACGAGTGCATGATGCCCCAGACGGTGCCGAACAGGCCCACATACGGCGACACCGAACCCACCGAGGCCAGAAACGACAGGTGCGTTTCGATCACGTCCATCTCGCGCTGCAGGCTGGCGCGCATGGCGCGGCGGGCGCCGTCCACCAGCGTGCCGGGGTCGGCAATGCGTTTTTCGCGCAGTTTTTGGTATTCGCGCATGCCGCTGGCAAAAATGCGTTCCATCGGTCCGGAGGTTTTGGCGTTTCTGGCGGCACCGGCAAACAGGTCGTTGAGGCTGCTGCCTGACCAGAACTCACGCTCAAAGCTGTCGTTGAGCGCCTTGACCTTGCCGATAGAAAACAGCTTGCGGAAGATGGCGGCCCAGCTGGCAATGGAGATGCCCATCAGCAACAACATCACCAGTTGCACCACCAGGCTGGCATTGAGCACCATGCTCAGGATAGAAAGGTCTTGATTCATAACAGCTTGTCCAGGATAACTTGGGGAATTCGGGTGGGTTTACCGAGCGCATTGACCCAACTGGCCCGGATGGTGGCTTCGCACAGCAACACAGGCGCGCCCGCGTGTTTCAAATGGGCCTGCTGATGAAGGGTCATGGCGGCGCGGCCCGACTCTGTGAGTGAGGTGGTCAGCCAAAGTTCATCGTCCAGCCGGGCGCTCTTCACGTATTTGACCCGCGCTTCGCTCACCACGAACATGCCGCCGGTCTCCAGCTTCAGGGCTTGCTGGTGGATACCGCGCTCACGCAGCCATTCGGTGCGGGCGCGTTCAAAAAACTTCAGGTAGTTGGCGTAGTAGACGATGCCACCGGCATCGGTGTCTTCCCAATACACCCGAACCGGCCAGCCAAACGGTGCTGCTTCGGCGCCCGACGGCGGCGCAGCCACGCGGCTCATGCCAGCACAGCGCGTAGCCGGTCAATCGCCTCGCGCAGTTGCGCCATCGAGTTGGCGGTGGACAGCCGGATGAAACGGCCGGTTTCAAAGTGGCCAAAGTCGCGCCCGGGCGTGACCGCCACGCGGGCCCGGTTCATCAACTCAAACGCCAGGTCCCAGCTGCCTTGCACGCCCAGCTTCTGACAGGCGGCTGAGCCGTCGGCCCAGGCGTAGAAGGCGCCATCGGGCATCACCGGCACGGTCAGGCCCAGGGCGTTGAGCGCGGGAATGAAAAAATCGCGCCGGGCCTTGAACTCCTGGCGGCGACGCTCGTATTCCAACAGGCTCTCGGCCTCAAAACACGCCAGCGCGGCATGCTGGGCGATGGTGCTGGGGCAGATGAACAGGTTTTGCGCGAGGCGCTCAATCACCGGCACCAGCGCGTCCGGCACCACCAGCCAGCCCAGGCGCCAGCCGGTCATGTTGAAGTATTTGGAAAAGCTGTTGACGCTGATGATCTGGTCGTCCAGGGCCAGCGCAGTCTGGCCAAACTCGGCCTCATGGCTCAGGCCCAAGTAAATCTCGTCAATGATCGATACGCCACCATGCCCACGTACCACCTCATGAATACGCTGCAGTTCTGACAGCGCAATGGAGGTGCCGGTGGGGTTGGAGGGTGAAGCCAGCAACACGCCACGCGTCTGGGGGCGCCATGCTGCGGCCACTTTGTGGTGGCTGAGCTGAAAGCGCTCGGCCGCCGTGGTGGGGATCAACACCGCTTTGCCATCCGCTGCCGTCACAAAGTGCCGGTTGCACGGGTAGCAGGGGTCGGGCATCAGCACCTCGTCACCCGGGTTGATCAGCGCCAGGGTTGCCAGTTGCAGCGCGGCCGAGGCACCGGCGGTGATCACGATCCGGTGTGCGGGCACGCTCGCACCAAAACGCTGCGCATACCACTGGCTGATGCGCGCGCGCAATTCAGGCAGGCCGGTGGCTGGGGTGTACTGCGTGAGGCCGTCGCGGATGGCGCGCTTGGCGGCCTGCTGCACCAGCGGCGGTGCGGTGAAATCGGGCTCGCCGATGTTCAGGTAAATCATCGGCCGGGCCGAGTCAGCCGTGCTGGCGGCCAAGGCCTGCGCGGCCTTGGCGACCTCCATCACATAAAACGGCTCAATGCGCTGGGCGCGCTCGGACACGTTCATGGTCAGGCAGACTTGTTGTGGCCCGAGGTGCGGTCGGCTGCCACTTCGGCCTCGCGCAGCTGGCGGGCCAGGCTGTTGAGCACGGCGTTCACATACTTGTGGCCGTCGGTGCCGCCAAACTCCTTGGCCAGCTCAATACACTCGTTGAGCACCACGCGCCACGGGACGTCCGGGCAGTGGGCCAACTCATAGACACCGATCCACATGCAGGCGTGTTCCACCGGCGAGATCTCGGTCAAAGGGCGGTCCAGCGCGGGTTGAATCTGCGCGTCCAGCTCAGCCGCGTGCTCGGTGCAGCCGTGCAACAGCGCATCAAAATGCACCGCGTCGGCTTTGGAAAACCCGGCCAGGTCGCGGGTGAAGGCGTCCACATCGTCCAGCGGATTTTTGCCGACCAGCACCTGGTAGAGGCCTTGCAGGGCAAATTCACGGGCGCGGGAGCGGTCGGATTTGCTGGCCGCTTTGCGTGCGCCGGTGCTGGTCAGGCCCTTGCGGGGCTGGCGGGGTGGGCGTTTGTTGGGGCCGGGGTGGCTTGATTCACTCATTCAATACTTTCGAGCAGGTTGGCCATCTCGACCGCCGCACGTGCCGCGTCACGACCCTTGTCGGTCTGGCGGGCCACGGCTTGGGCCATGTTTTCGACGGTGAGGATGGCGTTGGCAATGGGGAGCTGGTAGTCCAGCGAGACGCGGCTGACACCCGCGCCTGACTCGTTGGCCACCAGTTCAAAATGGTAGGTTTCGCCGCGGATGATGCAGCCCAGCGCCACCAGCGCGTCAAATTTGCGCCTCTCGGCCAGGGCCATCAAGGCCACCGGCACTTCCAGCGCGCCAGGTACCTGGACCAGGGTGATGTGCTCCTCGGCCACACCCAGGGCGATGAGTTCGGCGCGGCAGGCCTGCGCCAAGGCATCGGTGATGTCGGCATTGAAGCGCGCCTGCACGATGCCGATGCTCATTTTGGCGCCGTTCAACAGGGGGTTGGCGGCGTCAAGCGCGCCTTGGTTTGCAATCAGCATGGGTGATCCAATCAGGTGGGGTGGCTACTGCGCGACATAGCCCACAATTTCCAGGCCGTAACCGGCCATGCTGGGCATGCGGCGCGGGTTGCCCAGCAGCTTCATCTTGTGCACGCCGCATTCGCGCAAGATCTGCGCGCCCACGCCGTAGGTGCGCAGGTCCAGGCGACCGCGCTCGGGGCCGTGGCTGGCGCGTGCCGTGCCTTCAAACTGGGCCAACAGCTGGGCGCCGCTTTCGCCGCAGTTGAGGAAAACAACCACGCCTTTGCCCTCGGCGGCCACGCGGGTCAGGCTGGCTTCCAGGCTCCAGGAATGCATGGCGCGGCCTTTTTCAAGCGCGTCCAGCACCGACAGTGGCTCGTGCACGCGGGCCAGCACGGTGTCGTCAGCCGTCCACTCGCCCATGACCAGCGCCAGGTGCACGCCATGGGCGGCTTTGTCCTTGAAGGCGTGGGCGGTGAACTGGCCAAAAGCGGTGTTGAACGGGCGCTGCCCCACATGCTCCACCAAGGACTCGACCCGGCTGCGGTGGTGGATCATGTCGGCAATGGTGCCGATCTTGAGGCCGTGTTCGGCGGCAAACAGCTGCAAATCCGGCAGCCGGGCCATGGTGCCGTCGTCCTTCATGATTTCGCAGATCATGGCCGCCGGTTCGCAGCCCGCCATGGCGGCCAGGTCGCAACCGGCCTCGGTGTGGCCAGCGCGCATCAGCACACCGCCATCCACGGCTTGCAGCGGGAAGATGTGGCCAGGCTGCACCAGATCGTCGGGTTGGGCGTTTTTGGCCACGGCGGCCTGCACGGTGCGGGCCCGGTCGGCGGCGGAAATACCGGTGGTGACGCCTTCGGCCGCTTCGATGGACACGGTGAACGCCGTGCCTTTTTTGTCGCCATTGCGCGCGGCCATGGGCGGCAGTTGCAGGCGTTCGCAGCGTTCTTTGGTCAACGTCAGGCAGATCAGGCCACGGCCATAACGCGCCATGAAGTTGACCGCCTCGGCGGTGACGTGGTCGGCGGCCATGATCAGGTCACCTTCGTTTTCGCGGTCTTCTTCATCGACCAGGATCACCATGCGCCCAGCCTTGATGTCGGCCACGATGTCTTCGACGGGGGAAATGGCCACGGGTTGCAGGGTTGTCATAGGCAAAAAATTTTCAAAAAAAGGGAAAAAGCCAGTCTCGGCTTAAGCGGCGTGTGATGCGGCCGGGCTGAGCATGCGTTCAACGTAGCGTGCGATCAGGTCAATCTCCAGATTGACCCGTTTGCCAGCCGCCAGGGTGCCCAGGGTGGTGTTCTGGAGGGTGTGCGGAATCAGGTTGATGGTCACCTGGCAGCCGTCAGCAAGGTCTTGCACACTGTTGACGGTCAGGCTGACACCGTTGACGGTGATCGAGCCTTTGTAAGCCAGGTATTTGCCCATGGCAGCGGGCGCCAAAATCTGCAGCACCCAGCTTTCCCCCACTTGCTCAAAGCGGGTCACCTGGCCGATGCCGTCCACATGGCCGGACACCATGTGGCCGCCCAGGCGATCATTGGCACGCAGGGCTTTTTCCAGGTTGACCCCGCCCACCGCGTCCAGCGCGGCGGTTTTGTCCAGTGACTCGGCGGAGATATCCACGGTGAACTGCTGCGCTGCGGCGTCCAGCGAGGTCACCGTCATGCAGGCGCCGTTGAGCGCAATGCTGTCGCCCAACACCACATCGTCGAGGTAATGTGCGGGGCAGGTGAGGGTGAGACGTTTGCCATGACTGGCGGAGTCGCCCAAGTTCTGGACGCCAGAGATACGGCCGAGGCCGGTGATGATTCCTGTAAACATGCCGGTATTTTCGCAGGTTATTGGCGCTGCCATGGGTGGTGCAGCAGCTTCGGCGTTGTCATTGGCGACCCCTTGGCTGTCATGGCGGGCTGGATCCACCCTCCGTGACCCCGAATTGATGGGGCCCGGGGCGGTGCCCGGCATGACAGAAGCCACGTCAAAACCGGTCGCGCCCGGCCACGCGGGCCAGCACGCGCAGGTCTGGCCCCACCATCTGGGTGGATACAAACGTCAGCGGCACGGCTTGCGACAACGCGGTCAAGGGGCCAAAGCTGGCCATGTCACGCCCAAGGCCCAGCAGCTTGGGCGCCAGGTAAATCAGAAATTCGTCCACCAACCCCGCAGATATCAGCGCACCGTTGAGCGTGTGGCCAGCCTCCACGTGCAGTTCGTTGATTTCCAGCGCGGCCATGTCCTGCAGCATGGCGGCCAAATCCACCTTGCCGTGGCCATCGGGCCGCACAAACACCTGGGCGCCGCGCGTTTCAAGGGCTGAAGATTTGTCGTCTGGTCGGTCGGCAGCCCAAAGGTACATGGGGCGACCGGGTAGAAATAAGCCCGCATCCAGCGGCAGGGCCAGGTGGCTGTCGACCAGCGCCACCGCAGGCTGTCGGGGTGTCTCCACCAACCGCACGTCCAGCCTGGGGTTGTCGGCCAGCGCAGTGCCGATGCCCGTGAGCATCAGGCAGGCACGTGCGCGCCAGGCGTGGCCGTCCGCCCGCGCCTCGGGCGAGGTGATCCATTGGCTGGTGCAGTTGGTCAGCGCTGTTTTACCGTCCAGCGAGGCGGCGATCTTCATACGGACCCATGGCCGCTTGCGGATCATGCGGCTGAAAAATCCGATGTTCAGCTCGCGCGAGGCGATCGCCAGAGGGTCATCTGGCGCCAAAACGTGCACGTCGATCCCAGCCGAACGCATGCGCGCAAACCCCTGGCCGGCCACGCGCGGATTCGGGTCGGTGTGGGTGGCCACCACCTTTTGGATGCCTGCGGCAATCAGTGCGTCGCAACACGGGCCGGTGCGGCCCTGGTGCGCACAAGGCTCCAGCGTGACGTAGGCGGTGGCGCCCTGAACCGCGTGGCCACGGGCTGCGGCGTCGCGCAGTGCCATGATTTCGGCGTGCGGGCCGCCCGCTTTTTGGGTGTGGCCCTGGCCCAGGAGCTGGCCGTCAGCACTGGTGATGACACAGCCGACCCGCGGATTGGGGGCGGTGAGCAGCAGACAGCTTTGCGCCAGGGCCAAGGCGTGTTCGAGGAAAGCGGTGTGATAGGGCACGGGGTGTGCGCAGGGGCCGTTGCCGGGAGGGAGTGTCATGGGGCGATTTTAGAGATCGCGCTGGAACGACAGGCTGGTGGTGCCCGCAGCGTGTGTGGCTGGCCGGGGGGTGCGTCGGGTTCTTGCAGATGCGCTTGTCTTGGCGGATGCGCAGGCCAGCCAGTGACGCCGGGTAGGGCTTTTGGCTCGCCCTTGGGTGGCGCTCAAGTTCCTGACGGCCTGGCATTTGTTTCTAACGAGTGCATAAATGCAGATAAATAGAATGGATAGTTCCTATTGGAGGGATGAATGGACAGGTTCCTGGAAATGCAGACCTTCACCGCGGTTGTGGATGCGGGCAGCTTTGTGCGCGCGGCCGAGGCCCTGGCGATGTCCAAGGCCGCCGTGTCGCGTTATGTGGCGGACCTGGAAGCGCGCCTGGGTGTGCGCCTGCTGCACCGTACCACCCGCAAGCTGTCGCTTACCGAAGAGGGACGAACCTTCCACGCGCGCTGCAAAGCGCTGCTGGGCGAACTGGACGAGGCAGAAGCCGAGATCACCGCCCGCTCGGCCCAGGCCAGCGGCTTGCTGAAGGTCAATGTGCCGTACAGCTTCGGCATCTTGCACCTGGCGCCGCTGTGGTCCGACTTCATGGCGCAGCACCCCCGGGTCACGCTGGACGTCACGCTGTCGGACCGGGTGGTCGATCTGGTGGAAGAAGGTTACGACTTGGCGGTGCGCATTGGCCACCTGGCGACCTCATCGCTGATCAGCCGCAAGCTGGCCGCCACGCGCCTGGTGCTGTGTGCCTCGCCGACGTATCTCTCGGTTCATGGTTGCCCCTCGCATCCCGACGAGCTTGGCCAGCATGCCGTACTCGCCTACAGCCTGCTGGCCACGGGAGATCAGTGGCTGTTTGCAGGACCGCAGGGCGAGGTGAGTGTGCAGGTGCAACCCGTGCTACGCACCAACAGTGGCGACACCTGCCGAGCCGCCGCGTTGAAGCACCAAGGCATCATCTTGCAGCCGTCGTTTCTGGTGGAAGAGGACTTGCGCAGCGGCGCCCTGGTGGCCTTGATGCCGCAGTTTCGCGCCGCAGAGTTTGGCATCTACGCGGTGTACCCGACTCGACACCATGTCTCTGCCAAGGTGCGCCTGTTGATCGAGTTTCTGGTCAATGCCCTGGGCAAGGCCGATTGGGGTGCTGCGTAACGTGTTGAATGCGACGGCGTTGATTCGGTGACTGATATAGGGCATGATTGGTCGGCTTCCAAATTGTTTTATCCAAGGAGTTTTTTGATGACCCAAGACGTAGTTGTATTAAGCGCCGCCCGCTCCGCCATTGGCGCCTTCGGTGGCTCGTTGTCCAGCATGGAGCCCGCTGAGTTGGCCGGCATTGTGATGAAGGAAGCCATCGCCCGCTCAGGTGTCGATCCGCAACAAATTGGCAATGCCGTGGTGGGTCATGTGATTCCGACCGATGCGCGTTATGGTTATGTGTCGCGTGTGGCCTCGATCCAGGCTGGCTTGCCGATGGACTCGATCGCCATGCAGGTCAGCCGCCTGTGTTCGTCGGGTCTGCAAGGCATTGTCTCTGCCGCACAAAACATCATGCTGGGGGATTTTGACTACGGCATCGGTGGCGGTGTGGAAGTCATGTCGCGCGGCAGTTACATGATGCCGGCACTGCGTTCGGGTGCCCGGATGGGCGATGCCAAAGCGATTGACATGATGGTGGCGGTGCTGACCGACCCGTTTGGCGTCGGCCACATGGGCATCACGGCCGAAAACCTGGCCACCAAGTGGAACATCAGTCGCGAAGAACAAGACGCCTTTGCCTGCGAATCACAGCGCCGCGCCGCCGTGGCGATTGCCGAGGGGCGCTTCAAGTCACAGATCGTGCCGATCGTCCAGCAAACCCGCAAGGGCGACGTGGTGTTTGAAGTGGACGAACACGGCAAGGCCAACACCACCCTGGAATCGCTGGCCAAAATGAAACCGGCCTTCAAGAAGGATGGCACCGTGACCGCGGGCAACGCCTCGGGCATCAACGACGGTGCCGCTTTCTTTGTGCTGGCGGCGGCTGATGTGGCCGCCAAAGCGGGTCAAAAGCCCATGGCGCGCATCGTGTCCTACGCCATTGCCGGTGTGCCCAACGAGATCATGGGTGAGGGGCCGATCCCCGCCACCAAGCTGGCGCTCAAAAAGGCTGGCTTGACCCTGGACCAGATCGATGTCATCGAAGCCAATGAAGCCTTTGCCGCCCAGGCGATTGCCGTCAACAAGGGCCTGGGACTTGACCCGGCCAAAACCAACCCCAATGGCGGTGCCATTGCGTTGGGTCACCCGGTGGGTTGCTCGGGGGCCTTCATTGCCACCAAAGCGGTGTATGAATTGCAACGCATCGGCGGCAAATACGCCCTGGCCACCATGTGCATCGGCGGTGGGCAAGGGATTGCGGTGATCTTTGAGCGTCTCTGACCTGGCGCACCTTCAGGCAACCGCGCCAGCGGTTGCCGACCTGGCGCATCTCATCCGGTAGCCAGCGCATCCAGCACCGCGCCCGGGGTGGCCCGGCACCTCTCTTGGATTCGGATCCTGAATTGCCGATCAGGTTTACCCCGGGTCACCACCCGGGGTGTGCAAATACAAAAACTTCTATCATCGTCCGGGGTAGCTGGGAACCGTGTCAGTTAGCCAGGCAGCACGGCGTGGCTGCTGACCTTTTTCATTAACCGGACAGAATTTGTTGTGACTGATCAACCTTTGGCCGCCTTGTCGCTGGCTGCTTTTGACCAGATGGTCACCGCCACGGTGGGCTTTCGCGCGCGCGTCGGCCAGCGTGAGATGGCTGAACGCATTGCCGCCGAGCTGCACGGCATCACGCTGGGGGAGCACGCCGACCCCGCCCAGGCCATCACCGTCATCCAGGCGGGCACGGGTGTGGGTAAATCCGCGGCGTACCTGTCCACCACGGTGGCCCTTGCGCTGGCGCGCAAGACGCGGGTGGTGGTCTCTACCGCCACGGTGGCGCTGCAAGAGCAACTCATGACCAAAGACCTGCCTGCGCTGGCCGCGGTGCTGGAGACGCCGTTTGTCTACGCGCTGGCCAAGGGCCGCGGCCGGTACGTGTGCAAGCTCAAGCTGGAGCGCCTGGTCGGCAGCGGTGGCGATGACAGCAGTGAACTGTTCGGCACGGACGAAGACGCACCACCACCGACCAACGCGTTTGCCAAACAGCTCAAGGGTCAGGACTGGCAAGACCCCGAAGAACGCCGCATGGCGCTGTACGACACGCTGGCCAACGCGCTGGCGTCTGGCCGCTGGGATGGCGACCGCGACAGCCTGGCCGAGCAGCCCGAGCCGCGCGACTGGTCCACCGTGGCGGCCGAGCGCCACACCTGCACCGCGCGGCATTGCCCGCTGTTTCGCAACTGCAGCTACTACAACGCCCGCACGCTGCTGGCGCAGGCGCAGGTGATTGTGGCCAACCACGACCTAGTGCTGGCTTCTCTGGGCATGAAGGCGCTGCCCGAACTCGACAACTGCCTGGTGGTGTTTGACGAAGGCCACCACCTGCCCGCCGTGGCGCTGGACCAGTTTTCTGGCGCCATGGACTTGACCGGCCTGCGCTGGCTCGACAAGTTGCCCAAAATCCTGCACGAAGTGGCTGAAAAAATGGGTGTGGCCGTGGAGCAGGACGTCACCACGCTGGCCCAGCAGCTCAAGACCGCGCTGCTGGACGCAGGCCGGATCGCCATGGACCTGCTGCGTGGCGTGACCGCCAGTTACGACATCGTGCACCGTTTCCCCGATGGCGTGCTCCCGCAAGCCTTGACTGACCCGATGAAGCTGATCCATGGTCACGCGGGGGGCTTGTCAGAGGTGCTGGAGGCGTTGGGTGCCGAACTCAAAGCCCGCGCCAAAGAAGACCCGGCGCAAGCCGCACAAAACTCTGTGCAATACGCCCGGCTGGGCCAGATGGCGCCCAAGCTCAACAGTGTGCTCAACACCAGCGCCATGTTGCTCGCGCATGAGGCACAGCCGATGGCCAAATGGCTCAAGTCTGACACCAGCAGTGGCCTGGTGTCCTTGAGCGCGCATGCCTGTCCGATTGTGCCGGGTGATTTGCTGCGCCGACACCTCTGGAACCAGGTGCGGGGTGCGGTGGTCACCTCGGCATCGCTCACCAGTTGTGGCAGCTTTGACTACTTTTTGGCTGAAACCGGGCTGGATCAGGTCGGCCATGTGACCACGTTGGCGGTGGACAGCCCGTTTGACTACCGCACGCAGGGTGAACTGGTGGTGGTGGACACGGTCGCCGATCCGCGTCACGTGGAGAGTTTCACCCGCGAGATGGTGGCGGCTTTGCTGGCTGATTTGCGCCAGGTGCCACACGGGGCGCTGGTGTTATTTACCTCACGTGTGCAGATGAAAGCGGCAGTCGATGCGCTGGATGCCACCCTGCTGGGGGTGGTGCTGGTGCAGGGCCAACTGTCACGCGCGCGGCTGCTGGGTACCCACATGGCGCGGGTGGAGTCGGGCCAGCCCTCCGTGATTTTTGGCATGCAGTCGTTTGGCGAGGGGCTGGACTTGCCCGGCCAGCTGTGTGAAACCGTGTTCATCACCAAGCTGCCGTTTGCCTCGCCGTCCGACCCGGTGGAGGAGGCGCGCTCCGAGTGGCTCAAGCGCGAAGGGCGCGACCCGTTTACCGAGCTGGTGGTGCCTGCCACGGGCATCCGTCTGCTGCAATGGACCGGCCGCGCCATTCGTTCCGAGACCGACCAGGCCCGGGTGGTGTGTTACGACAAGCGCCTGCTGAGCCAGCCGTATGGTCGGCGCATGTTGCAGGGTTTGCCGCCTTATGCGGTGCTGCGCCGGGTGCGCGGGCAGACGCTGGCGCTGGGTGCAAGCGCCCCGGTTGTGTCGGCAACGTAAAGTGGCTTGCAATGCCGCCGGGGTTCCCCATTTACCCGGTTCACAAGGAGTGATGTTTTGAGTGACGTGTTGTTGAAATTGTTGGGTTGGGTGGTGCGCGTGGGGCTGCTGCTGGCCGGGCTGGTGTTTTTTGCCAGCTTGTTGGCAGCCGGTTTGCTGGTGCTGCTAGTGTGGTTGCTGCGGGCGCTGTGGGCCAAGCTGACTGGCCAGCCGGTCAGTCCGTGGACCTTTCAAGTGAACCGTCAAGCGGTGTGGCAGCGCTTTAACCAGGGTGGATTTGGCCAGTCTGGCCGCGCTGCGCCGACGCCTGGCAGCGTGGTGGATGTGGCGGCCACCGATGTCACGGAAGTCACGGATGTGGAGCCCAAGCGGATCACGCCGCGGTAAGTTGTCGCACGCTGTGGCGTGCGAGCGGTCCATCAAGCAGGTCCGGCAGGTTCAATATCAACGGCGGTTGCTTCTAGGTCGTCTGGCTTCTAAACGCGTCGGCGATGGCTGCGCTGGCTGTTCAAGCGCGTTCGGTTTGTCAGCGTGGTGGTTTGAAATGGACTGGCACATCAAACCACATGTCCCGTGCTTGCCCATCCACGGTCCCGGGCACGTAGCGCCATGCCATGACCGCTTTCAAAGCCGCGCGGTCCAGCCGGTCAAAGCCACTGGATTGGGCGATGTTGCCATCCAGCGCGAGACCGTCCTTGCCGATCAACACCCGCACAACCACTTTGCCCTGCTCGTTGAGCCTCAGACTCAGCGGCGGGTAGGGCGGCGGCGGGTTGCTGAGGTAGTCGGCCTGGCTGGATGGCAAGGTGGTGCCCTTGGCGGACACTGTTGCTTGCGTTGAGGACGGTGGGTGGGGCGTCGTCCCGGCGCTTGTTGCCTTGTCCGATGGAGCTGGCGCGTCGTTGGCTGGGGGCGCTGGTGATGGCCAGGAGGGGCCGTTAGGTGTCCTGAGCACCGGGTCAGGCAATCGCGCAGGCATTGGCTGGGGTGGCACGGCTTTCTTGGGTGGAACGGGGGCCCGTTCGGGCCGACTTGGGGTGATGGGGGCGGGCTGGGGCATTTGGCGCGGTACTGCCTCGATCTGCCGGACCTGCACGGCCGGCAGCACGGTGACGCTCTGGTTGGCGGGCTGGTTGACCCGAACCCATCCCAAAAGCGCGAGGTGAAAACACGCCACGCCAACGCTGATGTAGAAGATCCTCAAACTTGTTTTTTTCGGGTGTAGCGGCTGGTCGTTTCGCCAGCCTGTCTGCCATGGCGGGCCGGAAACTGTCAGTAGGTCAGCCGCTCTGGCCGCAGCTCTTGCAAGATGGTGGTGGAAATCTCTTCAATGGATTTGGTGGTGGTGGACAGCCAGCGGATGCCGTAGCGCCGCATCATGTTTTCAGCCTCTTTGACCTCGTAGCGGCAATTGGCCAGCGACGCGTATTTGGAGTTGGGGCGGCGTTCGTTGCGAATTTCGCTGAGCCGCTCAGGCTGGATGGTCAGGCCAAACAGCTTTTTGCGCTGCGCCTTGAGGGCTGGGGGCAGGTCCTGGCGTTCAAAGTCCTCCGGAATCAGCGGGTAGTTGGACGCTTTCAGGCCGTATTGCATGGCCAGGTAGAGCGATGTCGGGGTTTTTCCGCTGCGACTGACACCCACCAGGATCACGTCAGAGCCCTCCAGGTCACGGTTGGATTGCCCGTCATCGTGTTCCAGCGAAAAGTTGATGGCTTCGATGCGGGACTGGTACTCCTCGCTTTTGCTGGAGTCACTGAAGCGGCCAATGCGGTGGTTGGATTTGAGGTTGAGCTCCTTTTCCAGCGGATCCACAAAGGTGCTGAACATGTCCATCAGCATGCCCTGACAGCCTTGCGTGATCACCTGCAGGACCTGCTGGTTGGCCAGGGTCGTGAAAACCAGCGGCCGCTTGTTGTCAATCACACCCGCGTGGTTGATCTGCCGCACCGCTTGGTGGGCTTTATCCACGCTGTCGACAAAAGGCAGGCGGACGCGGTGCAGGTTCGCCTCGAACTGGTTCAGGATGGCATTGCCAAACGTTTCAGCGGTGATGCCGGTGCCATCAGAAATAAAAAAAACAGTGCGGTTGGGCATGGTAAGGGGTCATTCAGATGGGTAACGGCTGGGCGAATGCGCGCGCTCGGGCGCCAGACGCGAAGGCTTTCGATCGCCCGCAAGCCTACAATTATTATCTTTCATGGAATTAGCCGCGCAGCCTTGCCGAAGCAGCACAACAACACAACAACG
Organism: Rhodoferax sp. U2-2l; assembly: GCF_020594515.1. Taxonomy (GTDB): domain Bacteria; phylum Pseudomonadota; class Gammaproteobacteria; order Burkholderiales; family Burkholderiaceae_C; genus Rhodoferax. The sequence continues at coordinate 32,576 of NZ_JAJCTH010000019.1, read as the reverse complement.
CAGTGAGTCGGGCTGGGCGTTGACGACCTTTGAACCTGTCAAGGGTGTCAGGACAGTTTTTTTAACTTCTGGAGTTCTCACATGACAGCACTTTTCGCACCGACTGATCTGGTCGTTCCGTTTGAGAGATTAAGAATGACCGACGTTGACTCGGTCGGCGGCAAGAACGCCAGTCTGGGTGAAATGATCTCCAACCTGCCCACAGGCGTGAAGGTGCCGACAGGTTTTGCCACGACCGCCCACGCGTTTCGTCAATTTCTGGCGTTTGGCAATTTGAGCCAAAAAATCAATGAGCGCCTGGCCAAACTGGACACCGACGACGTCAATGCGCTGGCCGTTGCGGGTGCCGAGATTCGGGCCATGGTGGAAAACCAGCCCTTCCCGGCCGATTTCGAGCAGGAGATCCGCACGGCCTTTGCGGTGCTGTGCGGCACCAACACCGAGGCATCGTTCGCGGTGCGTTCTTCTGCCACGGCGGAAGACCTGCCGGACGCCTCGTTTGCCGGCCAGCAGGAAACCTTTCTCAATGTCACCGGCATTGAAGACGTTTTGCACAAAATCCGCGAAGTGTTTGCCTCGCTCTACAACGACCGGGCCATCAGTTACCGCGTTCACAAGGGGTTTGCCCACGAACATGTGGCACTGAGCGCCGGTATCCAGCGCATGGTGCGTTCTGATCTGGGCGCCGCCGGGGTCATGTTCACGCTGGACACCGAGTCAGGGTTTGACGATGTGGTGTTCATCACGTCCAGCTATGGCTTGGGCGAGACCGTGGTGCAGGGCGCGGTGAATCCGGACGAGTTTTATGTCCACAAACCCATGCTCAAGGCTGGCAAGCAGGCGCTGATCCGGCGCAATCTGGGCTCCAAGCTGATCCAGATGCAGTTCTCCACGCCCGAAGAAAAAGCGGCCAGCGGAAAGCTCGTGAAAACGACCGATGTGCCCACCGAGTTGCGCAACCGGTATTCGCTGACCGATGCCGACGTGCAAAAACTGGCCGCCTACGCGTTGGTGATTGAGCAGCACTATGGCCGGCCCATGGACATTGAATGGGGCAAGGACGGGCTGGACGGCGAGCTGTACATCTTGCAGGCGCGGCCAGAGACCGTCAAAAGTCAGGCCTTTGGCAAAGTGGAGCACCGCTACAAGCTCAAGGGCAAAGGCGCCGTGCTGGCTGAAGGACGCGCCATCGGTCAGAAGATCGGCACCGGCCCGGTGAAGGTGGTGCACAGCATCAGCGAAATGGACCGTGTACAGGCTGGCGACATTCTGGTCACCGACATGACGGACCCCAACTGGGAGCCGGTGATGAAGCGTGCCTCAGCCATTGTCACCAACCGCGGTGGTCGCACCTGCCATGCCGCCATCATTGCCCGCGAGCTGGGCATCCCCGCTGTGGTTGGTTGCGGCAACGCGGATCAGGTCTTGAAGGACGGCATGCTGGTCACGGTGAGTTGTGCGGAAGGCGACACCGGCTTCATCTACGATGGCCTGCTGGAGACTGAAATCACCGAAGTGCAACGTGGCGCCATGCCCGAGATTCCGGTCAAGATCATGATGAACGTGGGCAACCCGCAGCTCGCCTTTGATTTCTGCCAGTTGCCCAACAACGGGGTGGGCCTGGCGCGGTTGGAGTTCATCATCAACAACAACATCGGCGTGCACCCCAAAGCCATCCTCGACTATCCCAACATTGACGCAGACCTGAAAATTGCGGTCGAGTCGGTGGCACGTGGCCACGCCTCACCGCGGGCTTTTTATGTGGACCGGGTGGCAGAAGGTGTGGCCACCATTGCCGCAGCGTTCTGGCCCAAGCCGGTGATCGTGCGACTGTCAGATTTCAAGAGCAACGAATACCGCAAACTCATCGGTGGCAGCCGCTACGAGCCGGAAGAAGAAAACCCGATGCTGGGCTTCCGTGGCGCAGCACGGTATGTCAGCGCTGATTTTGGCGAGGCGTTTGCCATGGAGTGTGAAGCGATCAAGCGTGTCCGCGAAAGCATGGGGCTGGTCAATGTCCAGGTGATGGTGCCGTTTGTCCGCACCTTGGGTCAGGCCAAGAAAGTCACAGAGTTGCTGGCCGGGCATGGCCTGAAACGGGGCGACAACGACCTCAAGCTGATCATGATGTGTGAGATCCCGAGCAACGCCATTTTGGCCAACGAGTTCCTGGAATACTTTGACGGCTTTTCCATCGGCTCCAACGATTTGACGCAACTGACGCTGGGTCTGGATCGCGATTCGGGTCTGGAACTGCTGGCGAAAGATTTTGATGAACGCGACCCGGCCGTCACGGCACTGATCAGCCAGGCCATCCGTGCCTGTCTGGCGCAGGGCAAGTACATCGGTATTTGCGGCCAGGGCCCCAGTGACCACCCAGATTTTGCGGTCTGGCTGATGGCGCAAGGCATCTCGTCGATTTCATTGAACCCGGATACCGTGGTGGCCACCTGGCAAAGCCTGGCGAGTCAATAGCAAACACCTATAGAGCTTGGCACCACCGGGTGCCATCATCATCGGATGATGAACCCAGAGGTGTCTTTTTCTGAACCCCAACCCACGACCAGCTTCTCGCGCTTGCAGGCTTGGTTTTTGTTGGTCTGGTTTCTGGCGTCGTTCGGCGTCGTTTTTTTTGCGCACGATTTGCGTCAGGTGCTGGCTGGCTGGCCCATTTCGTACTGGTTTGCTGCGCAAGGCAGCTTGATGGTTTTTATTTTGGTGGTGGGCGGCTACGCTTGGTTCGCCAACCGTGCGGACAACGACCCGTTGTTGGTTGACCCAGGTTTTGCCAAATACACCCGGCGCATTCACAAGCGATTTTTGGCCTATGTCGTCCTGTTTCTGCTGTTTGTGGTGGCCCTTGGACTGGCGGAGCGTGCCGGCCTGAAAAAGATCTGGGTTGGGGCCATCTTTTTGTTTGCGACGGTGTTTCTCTATGCCTTGATTGGTATTTACGACCGGACCTCCAAAGCCTCTGAGTATTACGTGGCGGGTCGCCGCATCCCGGCGATGTACAACGGCATGGCCGTTGCTGCCGACTGGATGAGCGCGGCGTCCTTCATCAGCATGGCCGGTGGGCTGTATTTGCAGGGTTTTTCCGGGTCCGGTTCGCAGCCAGGGGGCCTGGTGTATGTGCTGGGCTGGACCGGCGGGTTCTGTCTGGTGGCATTGCTGGTGGCGCCGCATTTGCGAAAAATGAACCTGTACACGGTACCGGATTTTTTTGGACGCCGGTTTGGCGGGCGTTGGCCACGCATCATTGCCGCCTGGGCGGCGGTGCTGTGTTCGTTTACCTATGTGGTGGCGCAAATCTATGGCGTGGGCCTGATCACCTCGCGGCTGACCGGCGTGCAGTTTGAAATTGGCATCCTGCTGGGTTTGGGCGGCGTGTTGGTCTGTTCATTTTTGGGGGGTATGCGGGCAGTGACCTGGACGCAAGTCACCCAGTATGTAGTGCTGATCCTGGCTTTCTTGATTCCCGTGTCGTGGCTGGCTTACAAGCAGCTTGGCAACCCGATGGCGCCCATGATTTACGGTCAGCAATTGCCAAAAATTGCTGAGATGGAGCGCCAGTTGATGATCTCGTCGTCCGAATTGGCGGTGATCAACGAATATGCCCGGCGGGCGCAGGATTACGCCGAGAAGATCCGCAACCTGCCCGAGTCATTGGAGATCGAGAGGAAGCGGCAACGTGACGAAATCCAGCGTCTGACCCAGTCGCACGCTGACGAGGCGGGCATTGTGGCCGCGCGTCGCACCATGGCCGCTTTGCCGCGTGACGAAGCCAGCGCCCGGGAGCGCTGGACGCGCGCCATGCATGAGAACCAGGACCTGGCCAAGCCCCTGGCAGGCATGCCCCCACACACTCACCCGTTCGCAGGGGACCCTGATGGGACTCGTGAGGAGAAGATGAGCTTTGAGACATCGCGGATCAATTTCCTGGCGCTGATGTTTTGTCTGATGATCGGCACAGCAGGTCTGCCCCATTTGCTGACCCGCTTCTACACCACAGCATCGGTGAAAGAAACGCGCAATTCAGCCACCTGGTCGCTGGTTTTTATTGCCTTGCTGTATTTGGCTGCACCGGCCCTGGCGGTGCTCGTCAAGTTCGAAATCATGGAGCATCTGGTGGGGCAGCGGTTTGACGAATTGCCCACCTGGATAGCGCAGTGGACACGGCTGGAGCCATCGCTGATTTCAGTCAGTGACATCAACGGGGACCAGATTTTGCAATTTGCCGAGTTGCGACTTGGCGCGGATATCGTGATGCTGGCCACCCCCGAAATTGGCGGCTTGCCTTACGTGATTTCCGGTTTGGTGGCTGCGGGTGGTCTGGCCGCTGCCTTGTCCACGGCGGATGGTTTGCTGCTGACCATTGGGAACGCACTGGCGTACGACTTGTTTTACAAGGGAAAAAGTGACCGCACCGGTGCCGTTCGGCGTGTCATGTTGTCCAAATTTGCTTTGCTGCTGGTCGCCTTGGTGGCGGCTTACGTGGCAGCGCAGCGTCCCGCAGACATCCTGATTCTGGTGTCGGCGTCTTTTTCCCTGGCGGGTGCAGCGTTTGTCCCGGTGATGATCCTGGGCATTTACTGGCGTGGTGCTACGCGGCAGGGCGCCGTTGCTGGCATGTTGAGTGGCCTGGGGCTGACCTTGTATTACATGCTGATCAACGTGCCGGGCGTCAGGAGCTGGTTGGGACTGACGGCGTCATCCGGTCAGTGGTTCGGCATTGAACCCATTTCGGCCGGTGTGTTTGGTGTGGCTGCAGGCATCACGGTCACCGTGCTGGTGAGCTGGATGACCCGTTTGCCGAACCACGTCCACCTTGAGGTGCAGGACGAAGTGATTAAAAAGCTATAATCTTTGGCTAACCTTGCCACACCCCAATCAGACGCTGGGGGTGGTTTTTCGCCTCAGTCGAGGTACTTCCACAAGGAGTTTCAATGCGTCATTATGAAATCATCCTCATGATCCACCCGGATCAGAGCGAACAAGTTCCCGCCATGCTGGAACGCTACAAGGGCATGATCACCGCTGGCGGTGGCAAAGTGCACCGTGTCGAAGACTGGGGTCGCCGCCAGTTGGTCTACATGATCAACAAGCTGGCCAAGGCCCACTACCTGTGTGTCAACATCGAAGCCGACCAGGCTGTGATGGCTGAACTGGAGCATGCGTTCAAGTTCAACGACGCCGTGTTGCGCCACCTCACCGTGTTGAAGAAAAAGGCCGATACCGGCCCCTCTTCCATGATGAAGACGGTCGAGCGCGAAGACGCCCGCAAGACACAGCAAGCTGAATACCAGGCTTGAGCCCGCAGACTTCCAGCAAACAGTGCGTTTTGACAACCAACTGAGCCTGACTGCCAGCATCCTCGAAATTGAAACATTGCGGTACACGCCGTCAGGAGTTCCTGCCGTCAACTGCCGACTTGAGCATCAATCCGAGACGACAGAAGCCGGGCAACTCAGACAAGTCAAAGCGATCATGAAATCCGTGGCATTTGGTGCAGTTGCCGAACAACTGGCCAAACAAGACATCGGTAGCAGCTGGAATTTCAAAGGGTTTGTGGCCACACCACGTCATGCAAAGCACGTTGTGTTTCACATTCAAGAATTTGCTCAACAGTAACGCATTTCCAAATATTTAAGGAGTCCATCATGGCCGGACCAAAACGTTTCAACAACAAAGACAAGCGCCCCAAGCGCCCAGCACAAAACCTGCTGTTCAAGCGCAAGCGCTTTTGCCGCTTCACCGTGACCGGTGTGGAAGAGATTGACTACAAAGACATCGACACGCTGCGTGATTTCATTGCTGAAAACGGCAAGATCATCCCGGCCCGCCTGACCGGAACCCGTGCGATTTTCCAGCGCCAGCTCAACACTGCCATCAAACGCGCCCGCTTTTTGGCCATGCTGCCATACAGCGATCAGCACAAGATCTAAGGACTACCTACCATGCAAATCATTCTGCTCGACAAGGTGGTGAACCTTGGTAACCTCGGTGAAATCGTCAAAGTCAAAGACGGTTACGCCCGCAACTTCCTGATTCCGTCTGGCCGCGCCCGTCGCGCCACGGAAACCGCCAAGAAAGAATTCGAAGTCCGCCGCGCTGAGCTTGAAAAAGCAGCTGCCGCAAAGCTGGCCGAATCCCAGGCTTTGGGCGAAAAGCTCGCAGGTACCACCTGCAAACTGACCCAAAAAGCCGGTGTGGATGGCCGTTTGTTCGGTTCCGTCACCAATGCGGACATCGCTGAAGAGCTGACCAAAGCTGGCTTTGCGGTGGCCAAGTCACAAATTCGCATGCCACATGGCCACATCAAGGTGGTGGGCGATAGCACGGTAGGCGTTGCCTTGCACACCGATGTGGTGGTGGACATCACTGTGTCGGTTTACGGCGAAACCGCTTAAGCTTCACACGATTGTGTCAAAGCCGCCGGGGTGTACACCTCGGCGGCTTTTGTTTTGGTGCTGTCGTGCAGACATCATTTGCACAGCTTGTACACAGGTTTTACAGAGGTCGCCCCCAGCTTCTCACTCGACACCCTGACTGGCAGGCACTAGCATTCAGGACTCCAAGGAATCACCCATGTCCGCTGTTTTTTCCGCGCTTCACGACGACCAGATACCAGATCGCCAGGTGGCACAGTTGCGCATTCCGCCGCACTCCATTGAGGCTGAATCCAGTGTCTTGGGTGGCTTGTTGCTGGACAACGCCGCCTGGGACCGGGTGAGTGATGTGCTGACCGAGCAGGATTTCTACCGTTACGAACACCGTGCCGTGTTCGCTGCCATGGCGTTGCTGATCAACGCGTCCAAACCGGCTGACGTGATCACCGTGTATGAGCATCTGCAAAGTGCGGGCAAGGCAGAGGAGATTGGTGGCCTGAGTTACCTCAACGCGCTGGCGCAATACGTGCCCAGTGCCGGCAACATCCGCCGTTACGCCGAGATCGTGCGTGACCGCTCGATCCTGCGCAAGCTTGTCTCCACCAGCGAAGAAATCTCGGCCAACGCCTTCAACCCCAAGGGTCGGCCTGTGGCGTCCATCCTGGACGAGGCCGAGCAGAAGATCTTCAACATTGGCGAAGAGGGTGCGCGCACCAAGCAAGGCTTTCAGAGCATGGACACGCTGGTGGTCGATTTGCTCGACCGTGTCCAGGAGATGGCCGACAACCCGAACGATGTCACCGGTGTGCCGACCGGGTTTTACGACCTCGATCGCATGACCGCAGGCCTGCAGGCGGGTGACCTGGTGGTGCTGGCCGCACGGCCATCGATGGGCAAGACGGCGTTTGCCATCAACATTGCCGAGCATGTGGCAATGAACGAGGGCCTGCCGGTGGCGGTGTTCTCGATGGAAATGGGTGCCGCCCAGTTGGCGGTGCGTATTGTGGGCTCCATTGGCCGCATCGACCAGGGCCACCTGCGCACGGGCAAGCTGACCGACGACGAATGGCCGCGCCTGACAGAAGCCATTGAGAAGTTGCGCACCATTTCGCTGCACATTGATGAAACTGCGGGCCTCACCTCCAGCGAGTTGCGCGCCAATGCGCGGCGCCTGTCGCGGCAATGCGGCCAGCTCGGCCTGATTGTGGTGGACTATTTGCAGTTGATGAGTGGCTCCAACGGCAGCGATGGTGAAAACCGGGCCACCGAGTTGGGTGAAATTTCCCGGGGTTTAAAAATGCTGGCCAAGGAGCTCAAATGCCCGGTGATTGCCTTGTCGCAGCTCAACCGAAGCGTGGAGCAGCGTCCTGACAAACGCCCCATGATGAGCGACTTGCGCGAATCCGGCGCCATTGAGCAGGATGCCGACATCATCATGTTCATCTACCGCGACGATTACTACAACCGCGAAACCTCCAAAGAGCCTGGTGTGGCCGAGGTGATCATTGCCAAGCAGCGTAATGGCCCGACCGGGATTGTCAAGCTGGCATTCCTGAAAAACATCACCAAGTTTGAGTCTTTGGCTAGCGGCGGCACCGGTGACTTCTAGGCCTGCTGAGACGGGTCCAGGTAGGCCCACTCATCATCAGGTTGATAGATGAAATAGCCTCTAGCCCTTATTTTGTAAGGGCTAGTAGTTATTCAATTTAAAGCACTTCACTGGCAAAGTCTGCCAGCCTTGAGCGCTCACCCCGCGCCAAAGTGATGTGCCCGCTGTGCGCCCAGCCCTTGAACTTGTCCACGGCGTAAGTCAGGCCGGAGGAGCCTTCGGTCAAATAGGGTGTGTCGATCTGCGCAATGTTGCCCATACAGATGATTTTGGTGCCGGGGCCGGCGCGGGTAATGAGCGTTTTCATCTGCTTGGGCGTCAGGTTTTGCGCCTCATCGATGATCACGTATTTGTTCAGGAAGGTGCGCCCGCGCATGAAGTTCATGCTCTTGATTTTGATGCGGCTGCGGATCAACTCGTTGGTGGCAGCGCGACCCCATTCGCCAGCGGCGGTGTCGGTTTTGCCCAGCACTTCCAGGTTGTCATCGAGCGCACCCATCCACGGGCCCATTTTTTCTTCCTCGGTGCCCGGCAAAAAGCCGATGTCTTCACCCACGCTGACCGTGGCGCGGGTGACGATGATCTCGGTGTAGCGCCGCTCGTCGAGCACCTGCGTCAAGCCCGAGGCCAGCGCCATCAGCGTTTTGCCGGTGCCGGCGGTGCCCGTCAGGGTGACAAAGTCGACCTCCGGGTCCATCAGCAGGTTCATGGCAAAGTTTTGCTCGCGGTTGCGGGTGGTGATGCCCCAGACCGCATTTTTCAGGTGGGTGAAGTCGCGTAGCGTTTTGAACACCGCCACCTTGCCCCGGATTTCAGTCACCTTGGCGTACAGGCTGGGTTCACCCGGTGACTCGAAATAGACAAACTGGTTCACCAGCAACTGCGGCACCACCGGACCGCTGATGCGGTAGAACGTTTGGGCACCCTGCTGCCAGCTTTCCACCGACTTGCCGTGGGTGATCCAGAAATCAGCGGGTAGCGCATAAGCACCGGAGTACAGCAGATCGCCGTCTTCCAGTGTTTTGTCATTTTGGTAGTCGTCGGTCAGTAGACCCAGGGCGCGCGCTTTGACGCGCATGTTGATGTCTTTGGACACCAGCACCACCTCACGCGGCGCATGTTGCTGGCGCAGGGCTTCGACCACCCCCAGGATCTGGTTGTCAGCCTTGCCTTGGGGCAGGCTCAGCGGCAGGTCGTAGTTGAGCAGCTGCGTCTGGAAGAACAGGCGACCGCGGGCCTCCGGGTGACCGGTGGCGTCCAGCGGCAGGCCGGTTGTGATGTCGCCACCTTGATGTTCGGCCAGCGCGTCCAGCGAGCGGCTGGTCTGGCGGCCGTTGCGGGCCACCTCGGTCATGCCTTTTTTGTGGGCGTCGAGCTCTTCGAGCACGATCATCGGCAAAAAGATGTCGTGTTCTTCAAAACGGAACAGACAGGTGGGGTCGTGCAACAGCACATTGGTGTCGAGCACAAACAGGCGCTTGGGTCCCACCGGGCGCTTGGCTTTGCCTTTCACGCGCTCGGGCGTTTTGGTCGCCGCGGTAGGTGGCGTGGCGGTCACCGCCGTGGGCGCTGGTGTGGTTGTGGCTGGTTTGAAAGACTTCGGTGCCTGCGAACGCGTCGGCGCGGGCGCAGGCGATGCCGTTACGTCAACCAGATCAGCAGGGGACGTGCTGGTCTGCACTGCTGGCGGACTGGGTGCCTCGCCCTTGCTGGCAGATTTGGCCCTGGGCCGCGGTTTGGCGGGTATTTCATACTCTTGCAGTGACAACAAGGCAGCGCGTTTGGTGGGTGCAGAGGGCAAAGGCATGAAAACTCTCGAAGTGAGTTAAAGGTAGCTTTAAAAGCAAAACAGCCGCCATGTCACCACGGCGGCTGTTTCAAAAGAATCGGTCGAAACTGTCAGCAACATTCAAATCATTATGCATGAGCCATTTGACCAGGATACAAGGCGGGGATTCGTTGGAAACAAAATCTCAACCTCAGCAGCAAGGACGGATCAAGCTGGTATCGCGGCTTTTTTGAGCGTCTTGACGGCCTCCAGCACCTCGTCCACATGGCCTGGCACTTTCAGGCCGCGCCATTCTTCCTTGAGGTAGCCGTCGGCACCGATCAGGAAGGTGCTGCGCTCAATGCCCTTGACCTTTTTGCCGTACATGATCTTGTTTTTGACCACACCAAACATGTGGCACATTTTTTCTTCGGTGTCGGCGATCAACTCAAACGGGAGTTCCAGCTTCTGCTTGAAATCGTCGTGCGACTTCATGTTGTCGCGCGACACGCCGAACACCGTGGCGCCTGCCTTGACAAAATCCTTGTACCTGTCGCGGAACTGCATGGCTTCGGTGGTACAACCTGGGGTGTTGTCTTTGGGATAAAAATACAAGACAACAATGTGACCAAGGTGGGAGGTGTTGGTGACCCGGATACCGCCAGTGGCATTGGATTCAAATTCGGGGATGGGTTTATTGACAACAATCGCCATGGTGCTTCGGTCTCGTGTGACAGGATGCGTCAGTCTCTCAAGTCGTGGGCACTATCCTTTTGTTATAGCGCTGCGGCGCCCCCGACTGCCAACCTTGGATTTTAACGCATTAGAAGTGCCACAGCGACGCAGCGCCCCTCAGAGGCCAGAATGTTGTAAGTGCGGCAAGCGGCGTGTGTGTCCATGGTTTCCAGGCCAATTTGTTGCTCGATCAACGCACGGGACAGGGCCGGGTTGACAAATCGCAGTTTGTCGCCACTGCCAAAGATGACCAGCTCGGTGCGCAATTCGGCCAGTTGATCGAAATGGCCGGTCGTCAGATCCTCAAAGCGTTCACACAGCCAGTTGATGCGCTCGCCGCGTGAGCCAATGATGACACTGTGGGTGATTTTCTGGTCAGCTACCTGCACCCAGCCTGGGCCATAGCCCCAGATCGACTGGACGTTGATCTTGTCAGGGTGTATTTTCATCGTGTTGCAGAAGTTACAGGGGCCGTAGATCGGCTTGGACCAAACGAGTGACGGCAACGCGGACAAACGGCCAAACACTTGTGGTCAAATTATAAGTTTCGCCCACGTGCAGCCACTCCCGGAGGGACTTTGAAAACCATACGCAAATCAGCCAAACTGGCCAATGTGCTTTACGACATCCGCGGTCCGATCATGGACGCGGCGCGCCAGATGGAAGATGAAGGCCAGAAGATCATCAAGCTCAACCTGGGCAACTTGGCGGTGTTTGGTTTTGATGCGCCCGAAGAGATCCAGCAGGACATGATCCGCAACCTGCCCAATTCGGCGGGTTATTCGGACAGCAAGGGCATTTTTGCGGCGCGCAAGGCGGTCATGCACGAAACCCAGAAGCAGGGCATTGTGGGTGTGACGCTCGACGACATCTACCTGGGCAATGGCGCCAGTGAACTCATCACCATGGCCACCAACGCCTTGCTCGACAACGGCGACGAGCTGCTGCTGCCGATGCCCGACTACCCGCTGTGGACCGCATCGACCAGCCTGTCGGGTGGCACACCGGTGCATTACCTGTGTGACGAGGCCAATGGCTGGATGCCGGACCTGGACGATATCCGCGCCAAGATCACACCCCGGACCAAGGGCATCGTGGTGATCAACCCGAACAACCCGACCGGTGTGTTGTACAGCGATGAACTGCTCCAGGGTATTGTGACCATCGCCCGTGAACACGGCTTGGTGATTTTGGCTGACGAGGTGTACGACAAGGTGCTTTACGACGGTGTCAAACACACGGCGCTGGCTAGCCTGTCGACAGACGTGCTGACGTTGACCTTCAACTCGCTCTCTAAGAGTTACCGATCCTGCGGTTACCGCGCCGGCTGGATGGTGGTCTCGGGCAACAAGAAGGCCGCCGGAGACTACATCGAGGGCCTGACCATGCTCTCGAACATGAAGCTGTGCTCCAACGTCCCCGGCCAATGGGCGATCCAGACCGCGCTGGGCGGTTACCAGAGCATCAACGACCTGGTGTGTGAGGGCGGGCGCCTGCGCCGACAGCGCGACCTGGCCTATGAGCTGATCACCGCCATCCCCGGCGTGAGCTGTGTCAAGCCTGAGGCTGCGCTCTACATGTTCCCCAAGCTGGATCCGACGCTGTACCCGATCACCGACGACCGCCAGTTTTTCCTGGAACTGCTGCGTGAAACACGGGTGATGCTGGTGCAGGGCACCGGCTTCAACTGGCCGCAGCCGGACCATTTCCGCATTGTGTTTTTGCCACATGAGGAAGATTTGCGTGTGGCCATCGGTCGGATTGCCAAGTTTCTGGAAGGCTACCGCAAGCGCCACAGCAACTGACTCACTCTGTTTTTTAGAGCTACTCGCGCTTATTGCATAAGGGCCAGAGGCTAATTTAACCTGTAACTATTGAAAATCATGAAACCTATTCAAGTTGGTCTGCTCGGCATCGGTGTGGTGGGTTCAGGCACGTTCAATGTGCTGCAACGCAACCAGGAAGAAATCAAACGCCGTGCTGGCCGTGGCATTGAGATCACGATGGTGGCCGACCTCAATGTGGCGCGCGCCCAGGAGCTGGTCGGACCCGGTGTGAACGTGGTCAGCGACGCCCGTGCGGTCATCGCCAACCCCGACATCGACATCGTGATTGAGCTGATTGGTGGTTACGGCATCGCCAAAGCTTTGGTGTTGGAAGCCATTGCCGCAGGCAAACATGTGGTCACCGCCAACAAGGCGCTGCTGGCAGTGCATGGCACCGAGATTTTTGCGGCAGCGTCCGCCAAAGGTGTGATGGTGGCGTTTGAGGCCGCCGTGGCCGGTGGCATCCCGATCATCAAGGCGCTGCGCGAAGGGCTGACTGCCAACCGCATCCAGTGGATTGCCGGCATCATCAACGGCACCACCAACTTCATCCTGAGCGAAATGCGCGACAAGGGCCTGGACTTTGCTGTGGTGCTCAAGGAAGCCCAGGCGCTGGGTTACGCCGAAGCTGACCCGACCTTTGACATCGAAGGTGTCGACGCCGCCCACAAGGCCACACTCATGAGCGCCATCGCCTTTGGTGTGCCGGTGCAGTTTGACAAGGCCTACATTGAAGGCATCACCAAACTCGGCGCCGCCGACATCAAATACGCCGAGCAACTGGGCTACCGCATCAAGCTGCTGGGAATAACTAGGCGTCGCCAAGGCGACGCGACCAAGGGCACAGCCGACGGTATCGAGCTGCGTGTGCACCCCTGCCTGATTCCCGCCAAACGCTTGATCGCCAATGTGGAAGGTGCCATGAACGCCGTGGTAGTGCAGGGTGACGCGGTCGGCACCACGCTCTATTACGGCAAGGGTGCGGGCAGTGAACCCACCGCCAGCGCGGTGATTGCCGACCTGGTCGACATCACCCGCCTGCACACCGCTGATGCCGCGCACCGCGTGCCACATTTGGCCTTCCAGCCCAATGCCATGAGCGACCTGCCGGTGCTGCCGATGAGCGAAGTGGTCACCAGTTATTACCTGCGCCTGCGGGTGGCCGATGAGACCGGTGTGTTGGCCAAGGTGACCGGCATCCTGGCCGAGGCGGGCATCAGCATCGACGCGGTGTTGCAACGCGAGGCTGACGAGATCAGCGGCGAGGCAAGTATTGGCCAGGTGCCACAAACCGATGTGATCATTTTGACCCACGACTGTGTGGAAGCCTGCATGAACGCCGCCATTGCCCAGATGCAGGCCCTGCCGAGCGTGTTGGAGCCCATCACCCGCATCCGCAAGGAGGAACTGGCCTGATGAACTACCTCTCCACCCGCGGCGACCACAGCCCCAAGCGGTTTTGTGACATCCTGCTCGAAGGCCTGGCGCCCGATGGTGGCCTGTACCTGCCCGAGTCCTATCCCCAGGTGGATGACGCCACCCTGAGTCGCTGGCGCAAGGTTTACCACGTGCAGGGTTACGCTGAGCTGGCTTTCGAGATCCTGTCGCTCTATATCGACGACATCCCGGCTGACGACCTGCGCGCCATCTGCGCCAAGACCTACACCGCCGAGGTGTTTGGCACCGGCGAGATCGTGCCGCTGCGTCATCTGGACAACGGCATCTGGCTGGAGGCTCTCTCCAACGGCCCGACGCTGGCGTTCAAGGACATGGCGATGCAGCTGCTGGGCAACCTGTTCGAATACGAACTGGCGCGCCGTGGCGAAGAGCTCAACATCCTGGGCGCGACCAGTGGCGACACCGGCAGCGCCGCCGAATACGCGATGCGTGGCAAAAAAGGCGTGCGTGTGTTCATGACCAGCCCGGCTGGCCGCATGAGTCCGTTCCAGCAGGCGCAGATGTTCAGCCTGATGGATGACAACATCTTCAACATCGCGGTGGACGGCGTGTTTGACGACTGCCAGGACATGGTCAAGGCGGTCAGCAATGACCTGGACTTCAAGCGCCGTTACAAGATTGGCACCGTCAACTCGATCAACTGGGCGCGCCTGCTGGCGCAAGTCGTCTACTACTTTGCCGGTTACTTCCAGGCCACTGAAAAGAATTCTGAGAAGGTGAGTTTTGCCGTGCCCAGCGGCAACTTTGGCAACGTCTGCGCGGGCCATGTGGCGCGCATGATGGGCTTGCCCGTGGCCAAACTGGTGGTGGCCACCAACGAAAATGACGTGCTGGCCGAGTTCTTCCAGACGGGTGTCTACCGTGTGCGCACCAGCAGCGACACGCATGAAACGTCCAGCCCGTCGATGGACATCTCCAAGGCCAGCAACTTCGAGCGCTTCATTTTTGACCTGTTAGGCCGAGACGGTGCGCGTGTCAAGGCGCTGTTTGGTGATGCGCTGGCGCGTGATGGCCGGTTTGACCTGAGCCAGCACCCGGCCTTCAACGACTGCCGCCTGCGTTATGGTTTTGTCAGCGGCACCAGCACCCACGCCAACCGTCTGGCCACCATCAAAGACACGTTTGAGCGCCACGCGATGATGATCGACCCGCACACCGCCGACGGTGTCAAGGTGGCCCGCGAGCACCTGCAAGCCGGTGTCCCGATGATCGTGCTGGAGACCGCACTGCCGATCAAGTTTTCCGAGACCATCGTCGAGGCGACCGGTCGCGAGCCGGATCGGCCGCCCAAGTTCGATGGCATTGAAGCGTTGCCCAAGCGGGTCGTCGAGATGGCTGCGGACGCTGCCGCTGTCAAAGACTTCATTGCCAAGACGTGTGCCTGACATCATGCTGCTGCCCTTGATGGACATGGGCTGACAGCGGTTTAACCAAGAGCGATCAAGCATGCATGTCCTAGGGTTCGCCGGTTATTCGGGCGCGGGAAAAACCACCTTGGTGGCGCAGCTCATTGCGCTGTTGCGCGCGCGCGGGCTGCGTGTGTCGGTGGTCAAACACGCGCGCCACGGGTTTGGCATGGACTCGCCGGGCAAAGACAGCTTTCGCCACCGCGAGGCTGGCGCGTTGGAGGTGGTGGTGGCCTCGCCACAGCGCCTGGCGCTGCTGCGCGAGTTCGAGCAGCCCTGCGAACTGACCGTGCACAACCTCATTGCCGAGCTGTACGACGGGGTGGATTGGGTGCTGGTGGAAGGTTTTCGCGAGGCAGACCTGCTCAAGATCGAGGTCTGGCGCGCCGCCACCGGCAAAAACGTGCTGTACCCGAGCGACGATTTTGTCGTCGCCATCGCCACCGATTCACCGTCTGATCTGCCCACACCCACCGGTCTGCCGGTGCTGGACCTGAACAATCCCAGCGCTGTGGTCGATTGGTTGCTCTCACAAGGTGAGCGCTTCATCTACAACCCGGAGCTGTACGCATGACCCCCGCCCAAGTTGCCACGCCTGGCCTGGCCGCACCGGCCCGCGCACCCTTGCGCTCGCTGGACGACGCGCTGGCCGAACTGCTGGGCCATGCCACCTGCCTGAGCAACACCGAATCCGTGCCCACCTTGGCGGCCGATGGCCGCGTGCTGGCGCAAGACGTTGTCTCAAGCCTGCAAGTGCCGCCGCAGGACAACAGCGCCATGGACGGCTACGCGGTGCGCTGCGCCGATCTGGCCGCGGGTGTGGCCTTGCCGGTCAGCCAGCGCATTGCGGCGGGCAGCAGCGGCCACGCGTTGGCGCCAATGTCTGTGGCGCGCATCTTCACCGGCGCGCCTGTGCCACCGGGTGCCGACGCGGTGGTGATGCAGGAAGATTGCACGCCGCAGGACGATGGTGCGGTGCGGATCAGCGCGCCGGTGCCGTTGGGGCAATGGATCCGACGCCGTGGCGAGGACGTGACCCAAGGCGCCGTGATCCTCCCAAAAGGGGAGCGCCTGACGCCAGCCTCCATTGGGCTGGCAGCCAGTATTGGCATGAGCCAGCTGCAGGTGGTGCGTTCTCCGCGCGTGGCGCTTTTTTCCACGGGTGACGAACTGGTGATGCCGGGCGACGTGCCGCCTGAACGCATGCCACCCGGCGCCATTTACAACTCCAACCGTTTTTTCTTGCAAGCCCTGCTCAAACGGCTGGGCTGCGAGGTGAGTGACCTGGGCATCGTGCCCGACGACCGCGCCGCCACCATCCAAGCGCTGCGCGAGGCGGCGCAACACCATGACCTGATCTTGACCAGCGGCGGCGTGTCGGTAGGGGAAGAAGACCACATCAAACCCGCGGTGCAGGCCTTGGGGCAGCTGGATTTGTGGCAGATTGCCATCAAACCCGGCAAACCCTTTGCCTACGGCCAGGTGCGCCGTGTGGGTGTGGCCGGGGAGGCAAGTGCTGCAGCGGACGCGACTGCAGGCAAAGGGTTGGCGCACTTCATCGGTCTGCCAGGCAACCCGGTGTCGAGCTTTGTGACGTTTTTGATGCTGGTGCGGCCGTTTTTGCTCAAGCTGCAGGGGGTCTCCAATCTTGCTCCAACTTCCATAGCTGCTACGGCAGACTTCACCTGGCCCAGAGCCGATCAACGTCGTGAGTTCTTGCGTGTGCGTCGTACGGCGACCGGGACGCTGGCTTTGTTTCCCAACCAGAGCGCCGGGGTGTTGACCTCGGCAGTGTGGGGCGATGGCTTGGTGGACAACCCGCCCGGCCAGACCATTGCGCCAGGTGATGTGGTGCGCTTTATCCCGTTTGCCGAGGTGTTGTCATGAAAGTCACTGTGAAGTATTTCGCCTCCATCCGCGAGGCCATCGGTCTGGGCGCCGAGGTACGCGACACGCAGGCAAGCACCTTGGCGGGCTTGCGTGACGAACTCATTGCGCTTGGCGGTGAGCATGCCGAGAGCCTGGCGCGCGGCAAAGCGGTGCGGCTTGCGCTGGATCAGGTGATGGTGAATGAATCGGTGGCCTTGCGCGAGGGCGCTGAAGTGGCGTTTTTCCCACCCGTCACGGGCGGTTAGGCGCTTCCATTTTCAATAGCTGTTGACGCTCATGCCACAAACGCTGGAGTGAATTTTGATGCATCAAACACCACGCGTGACCATTCAGACCCAGGACTTTGATGTGGCGGCCGAGCTTGCCCTGCTTCGCGCGCAGGACGGTCGTATCGGCGCAGTCTGCAGCTTTATTGGCACCGTGCGCGAGAGGAATGCCCCCACGCTTGCCACTTCGTGTGCGGCGCTGGACGTGCCCTTGCCAGAGGCGATGTCTCTTCGTCCTGTCCAGATAAGCGCAGGCTCATCTGGAGCCGCAGGACTCAGCCCCTCAGGAGCACCGTCGCCTTGGGGCGGCCCGGCGGCGACAAATTCTGTTCTCAGCATGGAGCTGGAACACTACCCCGGCATGACCGAGAAAGCCATCGAGGCGATGATTGACGCGGCCCATGCCAGGTTTGACATCTTTGGCGCGCGCGTCATCCACCGCGTGGGGCTGTTGGCGCCGCTGGACCAGATCGTGATGGTGGCCGTCACTTCGGCACACCGTGGCGAGAGTTTTGCGGCCTGCGAATTTTTGATGGACTACCTCAAAACCCAGGCGCCGTTCTGGAAAAAAGAAGCCACCCCGGACGGCGCACACTGGGTTGATGCCCGTGTCAGCGACGACGCAGCGCTGGCCAAGTGGGGCATCAAGGCCAGCAACGCAGACATGGGCGGGTGAGCCTCTGCGTCAGTAGTTCCCCTTACCCAAATTGGCAAGCTGTTCGGGCGGCTAATCGTTAGACTTTTGCGGTACAGGGTTGGATGCCGGACTGGATTGGCAGCCTGACCTGACGGGCTTCGCGCTGGCGCGCAGTGGGCTTCAAGTACAAGCCAAAGGAGACGTCAACATGGAAAAAATCTGGTTGAACCATTACCCGAAAGGGGTGGCGGCCGAGGCGGATGTGCACGCGTTCGCCTCGCTCACACAGGTGTTGCAAAGCAGCTGCGAGCGTTTTGCCGACCTGCCGGCCTACAGCAACATGGGGGCGTCGATCAGCTATGCCCAGCTTGACCAACTGAGTCGCGATTTCGCTGCCTACCTGCAGTGTGAGCTGGGTCTGCACAAGGGTGACCGGGTGGCGATCATGAGCCCCAATCTGCTGCAGTACCCGGTGGCGCTGTTTGGCGTGCTGCGCGCCGGTCTGGTGGTGGTGAACGTCAACCCGCAGTACACGGTGCCTGAACTGGCGCACCAGCTCAAGGATTCGGGTGCGGTCGCCATTGTGGTGCTGGAGAACTTTGCCCACACCGTGCAAGCGGTGCTGGAACGCAACCCGCTGATGAGTCTGGTCGTCATCACCACCGAGGTGGGTGACTTGTTTCCGCTGGTCAAGGAGGTGATCACCAACATGGTGGTCAAGTTCGTCAAAAAGATGGTGCCGCCGTGGCAGATCGCCGATGCCGTCGAGTTCAACGCCGCCTTGCGCGACGGACGCGAACACACCCTGCAGCCTGTTGCGCTGACGCCGGACGACATCGCTTTCCTGCAATACACCGGTGGCACCACGGGGGTGGCCAAAGGTGCGGTGTTGACACATGGCAACCTGGTGGCCAACGTGCAGCAGGTGAGTGCCTGGATTGCCCAGAATTTGCGCGAAGGCCAGGAGGTGGTCGTCTGCCCCTTGCCGCTCTACCACATCTTTGCCCTGACGGCGATGCTGGTGTTCGTCAAGATGGGTGGCCACAGCGTCCTGATCACCAACCCGCGGGACATGCACGCCTTCATCCATGACCTCAAAAAGCACCCCTTCACGGCCATCATCGGGGTCAACACCTTGTACCGGGCGTTGCTGGATGCCCCTGAATTTGCCGAAGTGGACACCCGCGCCCTGAGGGTGGTCATTGCCGGTGGCATGGCGGTACAGCAGGTGGTGGCGGGGCGCTGGAAGCAAGCCACAGGCGTGCCGATCATTGAAGGTTATGGTCTGACCGAGACCTCGCCGGTGGTGATGGCCAACCCGCTGGACATCGATGCGTGGACGGGGACCGTCGGCATGCCGATCCCCTCCACCCAGGCCACCATTCTGGACGAGAGTGACAACGAACTGCCGCTCGGCGAGGTGGGTGAGATCTGCATCCGTGGGCCGCAAGTCACGCCCGGTTACTGGAACCGGCCGGATGAAACCGCCCAGGTGTTTACCCCCGACGGCTGGCTGCGCACCGGCGACATGGGCTACATGGATGAGCGCGGCTATTTCAAGATCACCGATCGCAAGAAAGACATGATCATTGTTTCGGGCTTCAAGGTGTTTCCGAACCAGATCGAAGACGCCGTGGCGCTGCACCCCGGTGTGGCCGAAGTCGCGGCCATCGGCATGTTCAGCGAGCACTCTGGCGAGGTCGTCAAGATCGTCGTGGTCAAAAAAGACCCGGCGCTGACGCAAGAAGCCTTGCTCGCGCACTGCAGGCAGCATCTGACCGACTACAAGGTGCCCAAGGTCGTCGAGTTCCGCGATGAGCCGTTGCCCAAATCCACGATCGGCAAGATTTTGCGCCGCCAGTTGCGTGCACCGACGGCACCGGCCGACCCCGAAGCGCTGCGACCGGCCACCGGGCCGTGACGGCAGGTGCGGCATTGACCGCTTGAAAGCCGGGTTGGTCACCCCATGTAAGTGGCAGTACAAAATCCATTGGAGTGTTCCATGCGTATCGAAAAATTCACCACCAAGTTCCAGGAAGCGCTGGCCGACGCGCAATCGCTGGCGCTCGCCAATGACCACGCATACATTGAGCCGGCCCACCTGCTGGTGGCCATGATCAAGCAGACCGACGGTCCCAAGGCGCTGCTGCAACGCGCCGGGGTCAACGTGCCCGGTCTGCTGTCTGCCGCCGAGGCTGCAGTCAAACGGCTGCCGCAAGTCACCGGGCAAGACCAGGTGCAGGGTGGGCCGGAGCTGGGCAAAATTTTGCAAGCTACCGAGAAAGAAGCCATCAAGCGCAATGACCAGTTTGTCGCCAGCGAGCTGTTTTTGCTGGCTTTGAGCGATGCCAAGGGCGCCTTGGGCGATGTGGCGCGGGCCAACGGCCTGACCCGCAAGAGCCTGGAGGCGGCCATTGAGGCGGTGCGCGGCGGCCAAAATGTGGACAGCGCCGATGCCGAAGACCAGCGCGAGTCGCTCAAAAAATACTGCATTGACCTGACCGAGCGCGCCCGCGCGGGCAAGCTCGACCCGGTAATTGGCCGCGACGACGAAATCCGCCGCGCCATCCAGGTGCTGCAGCGCCGCACCAAAAACAACCCGGTGTTGATTGGTGAACCCGGTGTCGGCAAGACCGCCATCGTGGAAGGCCTGGCGCAGCGCATCGTGGCCGGTGAAGTGCCAGAGTCGCTCAAGGGCAAACGTGTGCTGAGTCTGGACATGGCCTCGCTTTTGGCGGGGGCCAAGTTCCGGGGTGAATTTGAAGAGCGGCTGAAAAACGTGCTGAAAGATTTGGCCAAGGACGAAGGTCAGACCATTGTTTTTATTGACGAGTTGCACACCATGGTCGGGGCCGGGAAGGCCGAAGGCGCCATGGACGCGGGCAACATGCTCAAGCCCGCCCTGGCGCGGGGTGAGTTGCACTGCGTGGGTGCCACCACGCTGGATGAGTACCGCAAGTACATTGAAAAAGACGCTGCGCTGGAGCGACGCTTTCAGAAAATCCTGGTCGGTGAACCCTCGGTGGAGGCCACCATCGCCATCCTGCGTGGCCTGAAAGAGCGCTACGAAAAGCACCACAACGTTGAAATCACCGACCCGGCCATCGTCGCCGCTGCCGAACTCTCCAACCGTTACATCACCGACCGTTTTTTGCCGGACAAGGCGATTGACCTCATTGACGAAGCGGCCAGCAAGATCAAGATCGAGATGGATTCCAAGCCCGAGGTCATGGACAAGCTCGACCGCCGTTTGATCCAGCTGCAGATTGAGCGCGAAGCGGTGAAAAAGGAAAAGGACGAAGCCTCACGCAAGCGCCTGGACCTTATCAACGACGAAATCACCAGCCTGCAAAAAGAAATTGCCAACCTGGACGAAATCTGGAAAGCCGAGAAGGCCAGCGCCCAAGGCAGTGGCGACCTGCGCGAGCAGATCGACAAGCTCAAATTCCAGATCGAGGAACTCACCCGTAAGGGCGACTTCAACAAAGTGGCCGAGCTGCAATACGGCAAGCTGCCCGCACTTGAAAAGAGCCTGAAAGAAGCCCAGGCCAAAGAATCCAAAGGCGAGGGCACCGCGCCGCGCCTGCTGCGCACGCAAGTCGGGGCTGAAGAAATCGCTGAGGTGGTGAGCCGCGCCACCGGCATCCCGGTGAGCAAGATGATGCAAGGCGAGCGCGACAAGCTGCTGCAGATGGAAACCAAGTTGCACCAGCGCGTGGTGGGTCAGGACGAAGCCATTGGCGCGGTGGCCAACGCCATCCGCCGGTCTCGCTCAGGCTTGAGTGACCCGAACCGGCCCACCGGCAGTTTCCTGTTCCTCGGCCCGACGGGTGTTGGCAAGACCGAGCTGTGCAAGGCGTTGGCGGGCTTTTTGTTTGACAGTGAGGACCACCTGATCCGCGTCGACATGAGTGAGTTCATGGAAAAGCACAGCGTGGCCCGCCTGATTGGCGCGCCTCCGGGCTATGTGGGTTACGAAGAAGGTGGCCACCTGACCGAGGCAGTGCGCCGCAAACCCTACAGCGTGTTGTTGCTCGACGAAGTGGAGAAAGCCCACCCGGACGTGTTCAACGTGTTGCTGCAAGTGCTGGACGATGGCCGCCTGACCGACGGGCAGGGCCGTACCGTGGACTTCAAAAACACGGTGATTGTGATGACCAGCAACATTGGCTCGCAAATGATCCAGAACATGGTGGGGCAACCCTATGAGGATGTGAAAGACGCGGTGACGGATGAGCTCAAGAACCACTTCCGCCCCGAGTTTCTGAACCGCATCGATGAAACGGTGGTGTTCCACAGCCTGGATGCCAGCCACATTGCCGAGATTGCCAAGATCCAGCTTGCGGTGCTGAAAGCCCGCTTGGCGCACATGGAGCTGGGCTTTGAGGTGAGCGACGCGGCGGTGGCCGAACTGGCCAAGGTGGGGTTCGACCCGATTTTTGGGGCCCGGCCGCTGAAACGCGCGATCCAGCAGCGCATCGAGAACCCGCTCTCCAAGCTGCTGCTCGAAGGCATGTTTGCGCCGAAAGACACCATTGCGGTGGGTGTTGATCCGATCCAGGCACCCGGGCAATTCAACTTTACCCAGGGCGCAGCGGTGTAACCGGGCTGCGCCGGGGTTGTTGCCGGCTTTTTAAAAGGAAGCTTCCAGCGCTTTGGCAACAGGTGCTGGAAGTTTTGTTTTTATGAGCTGATCAGCGCTGCACCGGCGCGATTTTTCTCACTTTCCGCCAGCGCTCGCCAATGCGTAGGCGGCCGCAATCTTCCTCACACCAGGCGATCAGCACGCCGGGCTTGAGGCCGCGCAGTGCGCTGGTTTCCAGCGTCTGTTTTTTGCCTTTGGCCATGACCACGGTCAGTAGGTGGCCGTTGATGGCGGTGAGGGTGCCACTATGGATGGTTTGGCCTGGCGCGGGTGCCAAGCTGGCCAGCTTGGATGCCGGTGATTGGCGTGCTGGCACAGCAAGCTTTTTGCGTGCGGGTGCGCTGCGTTTTTTGGGCTTGGCTGGCGCGGCAGGCAGACCGCGCGGCGTGGGCACGGCGCTGGGTTCGACCAGCACCTGTTGCGCTCGGGCATAAAACTTCTTGCGCTCGTCCATGCCGTTGTAGCCGCCATTGATGGCCAGGCTGATGTATTCAACGGGTGACACGTCGATGACCTTGCCGCGGTATTTTTTCTTCAACACATCCGTGTCGGCATGGTTGGCGATGTCGTTCAGGCGGCGGGTGCGCCAGTATTCGCAGGCGCTCCACACCGCGTATTCGGGCTGCTCCAGCAACTCGGGGTTGTTGATGAAGAGGTCACGATGGCCTTTTTTGATGCCCAGTTGCAGGTAGTTGGCGCGTCCGGTGGTCTGGAAGATACCCCGGCCCTTGAACCGCACGCCGTCGCCGGGCTGGGTGTTGCCCAAATCCGCACGGCCCTCATACGCACGGCCCGAGGCGTATTCGCGCAGCGTCACAAAATGGTCTGACTCGTGGCAGGCCTGCGCCAGAAAGTGGCAAAACTCCTGCGGCGTGTCAATCTCGACCAGCTGGCACAGCTGGTTCATCCAGTGGGCCAAGTCCGCCATCAGGGGCGTGGTGCGTCCGGCGATGCTGGCCAGGTGCCGGGCGGTGAGTGTGAACGGCATGCGAACTCCTTTCCGCCTTGCGGCGCAGGTTGTCGACAGGACTTCAGGCCACGGGGGCCGGTGATTTGAACATCGGAAAAAACAGATCGTCCTCGCAATGCATGTGTTTGGCAAGCGCTGCCAAAAAAAGCCTGCCATCTGCGTCGGCGCTGTGTGGCGGCAGTCGGCTGGCGGTGCGTGCTGGACCCAAGTCCTTGTTGGGGCGCTGGGTTTGTCTCTAGAATCGAAACCCGATCACTTGCCGCCTGGCCCGCCCAGACATAGCACCATGAGCCTGGAAGAAATCAGCTTCACCGATTTGATGGCCTCGTCCATCCACGACATGAAAAATTCGGTGAATGTGCAGGTGCATGCGCTGGAGTACATCGCCAACGCAGCCAAGGCGCGGGGCGATCTGGAGGCTTTCAACAGCCTGGTGGGGGTGATTGCGCAGGCGCACCGGGTCAACGCCAACCTGATCCAGTTGCTCAGCTTGTACAAGTTCGGCAAATCCACTTACCCGCTGGACATTCAGGAACACTCGGTGGCAGAACTGATTGCCGAGGCGGTGCTGCAGCAGCGCGCGGTGCTCGACTTCAAGGGCATCAGCGTTGAGGTGGACTGTGCGGACACCTGTTATGGGTACTTTGACCGCGACCTGATGGCCGGGGTGTTGCTCAACGCGCTGAACAACGCCTGCAGCTACACCCACGACAAGATTCGCATTGCCGCCCATGTGCAAGACGGCACATTGGCACTGAGGGTGGAGGACAACGGCGTCGGTTACCCCGCCCACATGCTGCAAGGTCAGGGTGTCCAGGCCAGCAAAGGCGTCAATTTCTCCAACGGCAGCACCGGTCTGGGGTTTTATTTTTCGGCCCGGGTGGCGCAACTGCATCAAAACCATGGCCGCGTCGGCACGCTGACAATCGCCAATGGCGGCGCTTTTGGTGGCGGCTGCTTTGTGGTCACCCTGCCTTGATTTGGGGTCACTGAAAAATGGCCACGCCGCTCACCCTTCAGCAAGCCAATACCCTGATCGTTGATGATTTTCAGAGCATGCGCACCATGCTGCGCGACTTTGTCAAATCGATGGGCATGACGCGCATCGACACCGCCTGCCACGGCAAGGACGCCATCAGCCACCTGGCCGCCAGCCGCTACGACATCGTCATCTGTGACTACAACCTGGGCCCGGGTGCCAACGGCCAGCAGGTGCTGGAAGAAGCCCGCGCACGCAACCTGATCGGTGTCTCCACTATCTGGGTTATCGTCACCGCTGAAAAAACCGCCGACATGGTGATGGGCGCGGCCGAGATCAAGCCCGATGACTACCTGCTCAAACCCATCAACCAGGTGCTGCTGCAAAGCCGCCTGGAGAAGTTGATTGCCCGCAAGCAGTCGCTGGGCGCGGTGGAAAACGCCATCCGCGCCAAAGACTTTGGCGCCGCGCTGGCGCAGTGTGACTTGTTGCTGCGCATGCAGTCGGCCAGTCCGCAAGAGGTGTTGCGCATCAAGAGCGACCTGCTGCTGACGCTGGGCGACTTTGATGCCGCACGTGTCGTGTATGACACGGTGCTGGCGCAACGCAGTGTGGCCTGGGCCAAAACCGGGCTAGGCAAGGTGCTGTTTTACACCGGTGACCACGCCGGGGCGGCGGCCCTGTTTGAGCAGGTGCTGGCAGAAAACCAGATGTACATCGAGGCCGCCGACTGGCTGGCCAAAACCCATGAGACGCTGGGCGACACGGTGCGGGCGCAGCAGGTGCTGCAAGACGCCATCAAGCTCTCGCCCAACTCGCCCCTGCGGCAAAAGAAGCTGGGCGACACCGCCCTGAAAAACGGTGAGCTCGATGTGGCGCAAGCTGCGTTTGAGAAGACCATCAAGATCAGCGAATTTTCCGCCCACAAAAATCCGGCGGTGTATACCCGTCTGGCCGAGTTGCTGGTGGACAAGGGTGAGTCACAAGAGGCACTGAACGTGCTCAAGCGCAGCAAGACCGACTTCCGTTACAACGCCGCGGCGGCGCTGCAAACAGCCGCTGCCGAGAGCCGTATCTACCAGAAGCTGGGCCAGGCCGACCGAGCCCAGGCCGCGTTGGCCAGTGCCGAACAAATCGCGACCCAGTTGGGTGATAAGTTCAGCCCCGAGCTGATGATGGAGCTGGCCACGTCGCAACTGAAGCTGGGCCACACGGACAAAGCCTGCGCGTTGCTGGGCCAGGCGGTCCGCAATGACCACGAAAATGCCCAACTGTCATCTCAGATTGAAGCCATTTTTGAAGCTGAAAACCTGGCGGGCGAGGGCCAGGCGCTGATCCAGTCATCGCGCCAGGAAGTCATCGACATCAACAACCAGGGCGTGATGCTGGCCAAACAGGGTCAGTTTGAGCAGGGCGTCATCTTGTTGCGTGAAGCCGTCAAAAAGCTGCCCTCCAGCGAGGTGATGCTGGTCAACCTGTGCGGCCTGCTGATCGCCCAGATGAGCAAGGCGGGCTACAAGGAGGCGCTGGCCGCTGAGGCGCGTGAGCTGCTGGAGCGCGTGCACACCCTGAACCCCGGCAACAAGAAGTTTTACAGCTATTCGCTGGTGCTGGCGCGGCTGCAGCGGGCCTGAGCATGACGTCGGCCAGCCACACGCTTCGCACGCCCGTTTCCCTGCAGCAAGACGCCCGCATCATCGGCCTGGTTGGGCTGGCGCATGCGGCCTCGCACTTTGGCCATTTGCTGCTGCCGCCGCTGTTTCCGGTGTTCATGACCGAGTTTGGGCTGAGCTACTCCGAGCTGGGCCTCTTGATGAGCACGTTTTTTGTGGTCTCCGGCATTGGCCAGGCCTCGGCCGGCTTTGTGGTGGACAAAATTGGCGCGCGGCCGATGCTGTTTGGGGCGCTGGGCCTGTTTGTGCTGGCCTGTTTACTGGCTTCACAGGTCACGGGTTACGGCGGTCTGATGGGGGTGGCAGCCATGGCAGGCCTGGCCAACGCCACCTTTCACCCGGTGGACTTCACGATTTTGAACCAGCGGGTGTCGGCACCCCGCCTGGGCCATGCCTTCAGCGCGCACGGGCTGACTGGCAACCTGGGCTGGGCACTGGCGCCGGTGTTTTTTGCCACCTTGAGCAGTCTTTACAACTGGCGTACCGCGTATCTGGTGGCGGCGGTGATGTACCTGGCCATCATCGCGCTGTTGTGGTTCAACCGTGACCAACTCAGCACCCAGGCGGCGGTGCACCACCCGGATACGCCGGCCGAGCACAGCCTGGCGTTCATGAAGTTGCCGGTGGTGTGGTGGTGTTTTGCCTTCTTTTTGCTCTCCACCATGACCTTGGCGGTGGTGCAGAGTTTTTCGGTGTCGATTTTGAAAGCGATGCACGGTATCAGTTTTGAGTCGGCAACCTTCACCCTCACGGCCTACATGTTGTGCGGCGCCCTGGGCATGTTGGTTGGCGGTTTTGTGGCGGCGCATTCGCGCCACAGCGACCGGGTGGTGGCGATGTCGATGTCAGCCGCGGCGGTGTTGCTGGCGCTGTGTGGCACCGGTCTGTTTGGCCCGACCTGGAGCATGGTGGTGCTGGCCGCCACCGGCTTCGCGGTGGGGATTGGTGGCCCATCGCGTGACATGATGATCAAAAAAGCCACGCCCAAGGGCGCGACCGGCCGCGTGTACGGGCTGGTGTATTCGGGGCTGGACACGGGGTTTGCCATCTCGCCGCTGGTGTTTGGCGCTTTCATGGACCGCGGTTGGTACGGCGCCACGTTGATGGGTGCTGCCGCCGTGCTGCTGCTCAGCGTGGTGGCAGCGCTTGGGGTTGGCCGGCGCACTGTGGCGCGGGCCTGACCGGGCGCAGTGGCAGGAAAGATCTCCACCGACAGGCGAGGTGCGATACTTGGGGCATGCGCTCGTCTCCCCGCTCCGTTCGCGTTTTCAAGCACGTCGAACCCCTCACCATTGGCGCCCAGCTGCACCGGCATTTGCGTGGTGCCATCATCCGTGGTGAGTTTCGCCCTGGCCAGGCGCTATCTGAGTCAGAAATTTCCAAACAATATGCGACGAGTCGCCAGCCGGTGCGCGAGGCCTTCATCAAGCTGGCCGAAGAGCGGCTGGTGGCGATCCTGCCCCAGCGCGGCACGTTTGTGGTCAAGATTTCGGTGGCCGATGTGCTGGACGCCCGCTTTGTGCGTGAAGCCATTGAGGTGGCCGTGGTTCAGGAAGCCGCTACATCTGCCACACCCAGCGCCGTCAAAGACCTGCGAGATCTGATTGCGCAGCAAAAAGCCGTGGCGCATGGACGCGCCGAGGATTTTCTGGCGCTGGACGAAGAGTTTCACCGCACCATTGCGTTGTCGGTTCGCCGCGCCCATGCCTGGCGGGTGATTGAAGGCATCAAGGCGCAGATGGACCGCATCCGCTACCTCAGTCTGGACGACGCCACGCCGCTGTCTGTGCTGATTGATCAGCACACCCGCATTGTGGACAGCATTGAAGCGCGCGACCCGGTGGCCGCTGCCAACGCCATCCGCGCGCATTTACACGAGATCATTGTCTCGCTGCCCAATATCGCCGCGCAGTTTCCGGATCTTTTCGAGTCAGAGTGATCCGGTAGGGGCCACTACTGACTTACCGTCAGAAGCAGCCCGGCAGGTCGATTACCAATTCCACAAGGTGCCGTCTTCCAGGCGGGCCACCGGCAGATAGGCTGGCTCATAGGGGAATTTCTTGGCCAGCTCTTCGTCGATCTCCACCCCCAGCCCGGGTTGGTCGCCCGGGTGCATGAAGCCGTCCTGGTAGCTCCAGCCGCACTTGAACACGTCCATGGTCTGCTCGTGGTAACCCATGTACTCCTGCATGCCGAAGTTGGGCGCCCACAGGTCAAAGTGCAGGGCGGCACCCATACACACCGGTGACAGGTCAGACGGGCCGTGGCTGCCGGTGCGCACCTGGTACATGGCCGCAAAGTCCGCAATACGGCGCATGTGGGTGATGCCGCCCGAGTGGGTGATCGTCATGCGGATGTAGTCGATCAGCTGCTCTTCGATCAGCTGTTTGCAGTCCCAGATGCTGTTGAACACTTCACCCACTGCAATCGGGGTGGTGGTGTGCTGGCGGATCAGGCGGAAGGCTTCCTGGTTTTCTGCCGGTGTCGGGTCTTCCAGCCAGAACAGGCGCGAGTCTTCCACCGCCTTGCCCAGGCGAGCGGCTTCAATCGGTGTCAGGCGGTGGTGGGCGTCATGCAGCAGGTGGGTGTCAAAGCCAAACTTCTCGCGGATCGCCTCAAACAGCTTGGGCACAAAATTCAGGTACTTTTCGGTGTTCCAGACCTGTTCTTCAGGCCAGCCCTTGGTGGCGGGCTCATACGCGCCGCCTTTGGAGACGCCGTAGGTTGACTTCATGCCGGGGATGCCGCACTGGGCGCGAATCGCCTTGAAGCCTTTTTCCTGGTATTTGGCAAAGGCGTCCAGCGCTTCAGGGATGTCGCGGCCGGTGGCGTGGCTGTAGACCATCACGTGTTCGCGGGAGGCGCCACCCAGCAACTGGTAGACCGGCATGTTGGCCAGCTTGCCCTTGATGTCCCACAAGGCCATGTCCACCGCGCCGATGGCCGACATGGTGACCGGGCCACGGCGCCAGTAGGCGCCTTTGTAAAGGTATTGCCAAATATCTTCGATCTTTTGCGGGTCGCGGCCAATCAGCAGCGGGCAGACGTGGTCTTGCAGGTAGGAGGCGACCGACAACTCGCGGCCGTTCAAGGTGCCGTCGCCCAAGCCGGTCACGCCGTCATCGGTGGTGATCTTCAAGGTCACGAAATTGCGCCCCGGGCAGCACACGATCACTTGCGCAGCAATGATTTTCATCGAGAACTCCTGTTCATATCCATCGTGAGGAAAAGGTTGGTTGGGTGTCCGCTGATGGTTTGTGCCTTGGCATGGATCAGCACAAAAACGATTGCGGCCTGGCAAAAAGTATACTACCATACCAGTGCCTTTGGGGGCACCCGGGGGCTCAAAGTTCCACACAAACCATCGATCGAGGAAACACTTATGAAAAAGATCAAACTGTTGTCATTGGCGGTCGCCAATGTCCTGCTGGCCGCATCGGCCTATGCGGCAGATTTCAACCTGAACGTGAGCTCGTCCCTAACCGTGGATGACCCGATGTTCAAGGGTCTGCAGCAGTTCAAGGATAGTGTTGAAAAGAACTCGGGTGGCAAGATTTCTGTCCGTTTGTTCCCGAGCTCCCAGCTTGGTTCGGACGAAGACGTGCTTGAACAAGCGCGCTCCGGTGCCGGGGTGGCGGTGCTGGTGGACGGTGGCCGACTGGCACCGTTTGTCAAAGAGTTTGGAGTGCTTGGCGCGCCCTACCTGACACATGGTTACACCGAAATGCGCAAGGTGGTGACCTCGCCGTTGATGGATGACTGGAACCAGAAGCTGCGCGCTGCCAGTGGCCACCAGATCCTGTCGTTCAACTGGTACCAGGGTGACCGCCAGTTGTTGACCATGAAGCCGGTCAAGGTGCCTGCTGATCTGGCTGGTGTGCGTATGCGCACCCCTGGTGCGCCGGTCTGGCTGGAAACCGTTCGTGGCCTGGGTGCGACCCCCACCCCGATGCCCTGGGCAGAGGTGTATTCAGCCCTTCAGATGAAGGCCATCGACGCCGCCGAAGCACAGGCCCCTGCCACCTATGGCCAGCGTTTGTTTGAGGTGGTGAAGTACATCACCAAGACCGGCCACATCAGCCTGATCACCGGTTTGGTCGGCTCCAAGGTCTGGTTCGACAAGCTGCCCGCAGACCTGCAAAAGGTGGTCGGTGATGAAGCCCTCAAGGCTGGTGATACCGCGTCCAAAGCCACCATCGATTCCATTGGCAACTATGAAAAGCTGATGCGTGAAAAAGGGGTGCAAATTGTGGACATCGACACCAAACCCTTCATCGCCTCCACCAGCGTGGTCTATGAGAAGCTGGGCTACACCGATCTGCGCAAGCAGGTGAACGCGGTACTGGCCAAGTAAGGACGTTTTGTGGCACATCTGCTATTTAAGCTGGAGGAACGCCTGGCCATGGCGTTCTTTGCAGCCACCTCCATCTTTGTGCTGATCGGGGCTGCCACCCGGACGGCGGGTGTGCCCGTCATCTGGGCGGTGGACCTGGCCCAACTCAGTTTTGCCTGGGCGTGTGTGCTGGGTGCCGATCTGGCGCTCAAGAAAAACACCCACATCGAAATCGACATCCTGACCCGCAAGTTTCCGCGTTCGGTCAGGAAGGTGCTGGCCATTACCTGGTTGTTCGCCATCACCTTTTTCCTGTGTTTCCTGGTCTGGTACGGCACCAAGCTCACGCTGCAAAACGTGGAACGTGTGCTGGGTGACGTCGGTATCAGCTACAGCTGGGTCACCGCGTGTATCCCGGTCGGTTCATTCCTGATGCTGGCCACCGCTGTCACACGTTTGTGGCGTGGTTTGACCGGGCGCGAGGTTCTTTCACTTGAAGGTCATGACGGGACGGCGATATGAGCGGCATCCTTACTCTTCTCTTTTTGGTGCTGATGTTCCTCGGCATGCCGGTGGCGTTTGCGATTGGCATCTCGGCCGTGATGTTCTACATTTTTGGCCCGGTTCCACCTGAGATTGCGATCCAGAAGATTGCCACCGCAACGCAGTCCTTTCCGCTGCTGGCGGTGCCACTGTTTGTGTTTGCCGGGCATTTGATGAACGCTTCGGGCATCACCAGCCGTTTGATCTCCTTGTCAACCGTGCTCACGGGCTGGATGCGGGGTGGCCTGGCGCAGGTCGCCATCATGCTCAGCGCCTTGATGGGTGGGGTGTCGGGTTCGGCCGTGGCCGACGCCGCGATGGAGGCCCGCATTCTGGGCCCGGACATGATCAAACGGGGCTACACCCGTGGCTACACCAGCGCGGTGATCGCGGTGGGTTCACTGATCACCGCCACCATTCCGCCCAGCATCGGGCTGATCCTCTACGGCTTCATGGGCAATGTATCGATCGGCCGCCTGTTTGTCGGCGGTATCGTGCCAGGTGTGTTGATGACCATTGTGCTGATGAGTGTGGCTTACATCGTGGCACGGCGCCGTGGTTACACCGCCGAGCTCGCCAAACCCCCGACCTTCAAAGAGATTGCGATACGCATGTGGGAATGCAAATGGGCGCTGATGTTCCCAATTCTGCTGATTGTGGGGATCCGTTACGGGATATTCACCCCCTCGGAGGCGGGTGCATTTGCGGTGGCCTACGCGATTTTTGTGGGTATGGTGATCTACCGTGAACTGTCACTTGACGCACTGCTCAACGCGCTGCGCCATGCAGTGTCTGACATCGGCATGATCATGCTGATCATCATGTTCTCCTCGATGATTGGTTACATGATCACGCTCGAAGGCGTGCCACAGGATGCGGCTTCTTTCTTGGTGGGTATCACTGAGAACCCGATTGCTTTGATGCTGCTGTTGATCACCTTCATCATCTTGTTGGGTATGTTCCTGGAGTCCACCGTCATTGTGTTGCTGCTGACGCCGATCCTGATGCCCATCATCCAGCGTGTGGGCATTGACCCGGTGCATTTTGGTCTGGTGATGATGACCTGCGTCACGCTGGGTGGCATGACACCGCCCGTGGGTGTGGCGATGTTCACCGTCTGCGGCATTCTCAAATGCCCGATGGACGAGTACATCAAGGAAGCCATGCCCTTGTTGGCTGCTGTGATCGGTTTGGTGATCCTCATGATTGTGTGGCCGACCAGCGTGTTGTTCCTGCCGAATCTGGTGTTCGGGGCGGGTTAGCGAGGTGTTCAAGTCGCCCGGGGTGGCGACTTGGTCAGTTCAAGGGGTTCCTTGCAACCCACTGACCCGTCCTGAATTGCGTTGACACTCAGAACGGTTGAAAAGTGCCGGGGTTAACCGGCGATAGACGCCCGATGCACCACATCGGGCGTTTGCATTTTCAGCGATAAATGCGGTCGTTCCGTGT
>NZ_JAJCTH010000018.1 GCF_020594515.1 Rhodoferax sp. U2-2l | reverse complement strand
CCACTTGCTCCACCACCGACAGCTTAAAAGCCAACGTGTAGTCGCGCTGTGTGCGCTTCACTCCTGTATCCATCACACCTGCCCTTTCTTGACGGCAAATGTGTCAACTTCTGGCAGGACGGGTCAGACACAGCAAAAAAAGCGGCGCAAGCCGCTTTTTTTGTGTCTGTGCTGCCAGGCCACCCTGCGACATCCCCACCCGGTTTGATGGACATCAGCGCAGCAGCGATCCGTCCTTTCAAGACCAAGGCGGCAGTTTCAAAACGCTTGGCAACCCGGCGTGGCGGGCCTTAGCCCCTGGACGCCATCAGCAGCACCACCAGCGCACCGGCGCCGCCGTCGGCGGGTTTGGCTTGCACAAAGGCCAACACCTCGTTTTTTTGCACCAACCAGCTGTGCACACGGCTTTTCAGAATCGGCGCTTTGCCGGGTGAGCCCAAGCCCTTGCCATGCACCACCCGCACACACCGGATGCCGTGTTTGTGCGCCTCGCGGATGAAGAGGCTCAAGGTTTCGCGTGCGTCGTCGCGGCGCAGGCCGTGCAGGTCCAGCTGGCGCTGGATGCTCCAGTCGCCCCGGCGCAATTTGCGCGTCACGTCCACCCCAATGCCGGGGCGGCGAAAGCTCAGGTGCTCGTCGGTGTCGAGCAGGGTACTCACATCAAACTCGTCGCTGATGGCTTCTTTGAGCACCGCTTTTTCGTCCTTCTGGAACTGCATCGCCAGCGGCACCGGCGGCGTTTTGGGGTGGAGCGCGTGGCGTTTGTCTGGCAGGGGCTGGACGGCGCCCGCAGCCCGGATGAACAGGTCGCGGTCAGTGGCGGTTTGTTGGACGGCCTTGACCTGTGCGCTGGCCTGCAGAGCCCGCTGCTGCGCTTGCTCGGCGATCGCACGTTTGACAATTTTCAGGTCGGTCAGGGCCTTGACCTTGAGCGGCGCCGCCGTGGTGCGCGAGGGCGCGTTGGGGCTGCCCTGGGTGGGCGTGGCGCGGTCACGCAGCACGGTGATGGCCTGGATGGGCTGCTTTTTGACCGTCACATCAGCCCCCGCTCGGCCAGGCTGAGCGCCTCGCCGGGTGCCACGATCACATGGTCGAGCACCCGCACGTCAATCAGTGCCAGGGTGGTTTTCAGGGTTTGCGTGAGCATCTCATCGGCGCGGCTGGGTAACACCGTGCCGCTGGGGTGGTTGTGCGACAGCACCACGCTGCTGGCCTGGTGGTGCAGGGCGCGCAACACCACCTCACGCGGGTAAACGCTGGTTTGTGTCAAGGTGCCGGTAAACATTTCTTCCAGAGCGATCAGGCGGTTTTGCACGTCCAGAAACAGCACGGCAAACACCTCCTGCTTGCGGGCGGCCAGGTGCAGTTGCAGGTAGTGTTTGACCGCATCCGGGGTGTCAAACACGGTGCGCTCCTGCAGCCGCTGGGCCATGGCGCGGCGGGCCAGCTCCAGCACGGCCACGATTTCGGCACGTTTGGCCGGCCCCAAGCCTTTGATACGTTTCAAATCATCGGCCGTGGCCCCCAGCAGCCCGGCGATGCCATCGAACCCGGCCTCGGCGCCGTTTTTGGGTTTGAGTTGCAGCAGTTCATGCGCCATTTGCAGCACACCTTTGCCGGCGATGCCGGTGCGCAGCAGGATGGCCAGCAGCTCGACATCGCTCAAAGCGCCGGGGCCACGCGAGAGCAGTTTTTCACGGGGGCGGGCATCGGGGGGCAGGTCTTTGAGCGGCATGGTTTCAAGCAGGCTGGGGTGGCGCGGGGCAGGGGGCTTTTACAATGCGGCCAGTTTATGCGCTCAGGCGCCGGGCTGATGGGGATTGGGGCTTTGCCGGGTGGCACACGGGTGCGGGTGGTAGGGCTTGCCAGCGCATCGAGCGTCCGCCGCCTTGGGTGGGCTTTCCCTTCACGACTTCACTTTCAGGTACAGGATCAGCATGACAAGCACCGTCGCCAGCGTTTCTCCCGGCTCTTTTTTGACCCTGCATTACCGTCTGAGCGGCCCGGCAGGCGTGGTGGTCAGCACCTTTGAGGGCTCGCCCGCCACGCTCACGCTGGGCACCGGCCAGTTGTCCCCGGCGCTGGAAGCCGCCTTGCTGGGCCTGCCCGAAGGCACCCACACCACCATCGAGATGCCTGCCGGTGCCGCTTTTGGCGAGCGCAGTGCCGACATGCAGCAGTGGCTGGCGCGCCAGGAACTCATCGACATGGGGGTGGAAAACGAGGAATATGCGGTGGGGGACGTGCTGCACTTTCCCACGCCCGACGGCCAGGGCCAGTTTGCCGGGGTGATTCTGGACTTTCGCACCGGTGCCAAGGGGGATGCCGTCAAGCTCGACTTCAACCACCCGTTGGCCGGCCACCCGGTGAAATTTGAAGTGCAGCTGATCGGGGTGCTGTAACCATGCCCACCGCCGCTGTTCATGACATTTTGCTGGCCGAGCCGCGTGGCTTTTGCGCTGGGGTGGACCGGGCCATCGAGATCGTCGAAAAAGCCCTGGCCAAGTTTGGTGCACCCATTTATGTGCGCCACGAGATCGTGCACAACACCTATGTGGTGGACAACCTCAAAGCCAAGGGTGCTATTTTTATTGAAGAGCTGGATGACGTCCCTGCAGGGGCGACGCTGGTTTTCTCTGCCCATGGCGTGAGCCGTGCGGTGCAGCAGGAGGCCGAGCTCCGTGGTTTCCAGATCTTCGACGCCACCTGCCCGCTGGTGACCAAGGTGCATGTGGAAGTGGCCAAACTCGCCAAAGAAGGTTATGAGTTCATCATGATCGGCCACAAGGGCCACCCCGAGGTGGAAGGCACCATGGGCCAGCTCGATCACGGCATCCACCTGGTCGAAGAGG
Source organism: Rhodoferax sp. U2-2l (assembly GCF_020594515.1). GTDB lineage: Bacteria > Pseudomonadota > Gammaproteobacteria > Burkholderiales > Burkholderiaceae_C > Rhodoferax. The sequence continues at coordinate 102,640 of NZ_JAJCTH010000018.1, read as the reverse complement.
TGGACGATGTGGCCCGTGTCAGCCCGCGCCAGACCGAACGGCTCGCGGTGGTGACCCAGACCACGCTCAGTGTGGACGACGCCGCTCACATCGCCCAGGCCATCAAGGCCCGGTTCCCGATGGTGCGTGAGCCCAAACACCAGGACATCTGTTACGCCACCCAAAACCGCCAGGACGCGGTCAAGCTCATGAGTTCGCAGGTCGACATCGTGATTGTGGTGGGCAGCCCGACCAGCTCCAACAGCAACCGGCTGGCCGAAGTGGCGCGCAAACTGGGCACGCCGGGCTACATGGTGGACCGCGCCGAAGACCTGCAGCCGCACTGGTTTGAAGGCTGCAGCCGCGTCGGTTTGACCGCCGGTGCCTCGGCGCCCGAGATCCTGGTGCGCCAGGTGGTGGAGCGCATCAAGGCGCTCGGTGCGGTGTCGGTACAAACCATGCCGGGCCAGCCCGAGACGGTCAAGTTCCCGCTGCCCAAGGGCTTGCGGCTGGACATGGATGACGAGGCTGTTGTGCCCGTTGCCCGATCTTGATGCTGTACAAATCATAGTCTTCACCCCCTATTCCATAAGGGCTAGAGCCCGATTTACTTTCCAAGATCATGCTAGACATCACCCTGCTCCGCAAAGACCTGGCCAGCGCCGTGGCGCGCCTGGAAACCCGCAAGAACCCGCAAACCTTCCTGAATGTGGAGGCTTTCACCGCACTCGAGGCCGAGCGCAAAACCATCCAGATGCGTACCGAGGCGCTGCAAGCCCAGCGCAATGCGGCCAGCAAACAGATCGGCATGCTCAAAGGCAAAGGTTTACATGACGAGGCCGCTGCGGCCATGGCCCAGGTGGGTGGTATCAAGGACGAACTCGACGCCTCCGCCACCCGGCTGGATCAGATCCAGGCCGAGTTGCAAACCCTGCTGCTGGCGGTGCCCAACCTGCCGCATGAGAGTGTGCCGTTGGGGGCGGATGAACACGCCAATGTGGTGGTGCGCAGCTGGGGCACACCCCGCAGCTTTGACTTCGAGATCAAGGACCACGTCGATGTCGGCACGCCGCTGGGCCTGGATTTCGAGATGGGGGTCAAGCTCACCGGCTCACGCTTCACCGTGATGAAGGGCCCCGTCTCGCGCCTGCACCGGGTGCTGGCCCAGTTCATGCTGGACGTGCAAACCCAGGAACACGGCTACACCGAGTGTTACACGCCCTACATCGTCAACGGCGACACCCTGCGCGGCACCGGCCAGTTGCCCAAGTTTGAGGGCGATTTGTTTGCCGCCAAAAAGGGCGGGCAAGAGGGTGAAGTGCAGCCCGACAACACCGCGCTGTACCTGATCCCCACCGCCGAGGTACCGCTGACCAATTTCGTCCGTGATGTGGTGTTGGCTGAAGCGGAACTGCCGATGCTGCTCACCGGCCACACCCCGTGTTTCCGTTCGGAAGCCGGCAGCGCCGGGCGCGACACCCGCGGCCTGATCCGCCAGCACCAGTTTGACAAGGTCGAGATGGTGCAGATCGTGCACCCCGAGAAAAGCTACGAAGCGCTCGAAGTGATGACGAAGCACGCCGAAGCCATCCTGCAAAAACTCGGCCTGCCTTACCGCGTGATGAGCCTGTGCACCGGCGACATGGGTTTTGGTGCCGCCAAAACTTATGACCTGGAGGTGTGGTTGCCCGCGCAAAACACCTACCGCGAAATCAGCTCGGTGAGCAACTGCGAAGCGTTTCAGGCGCGCCGCCTGCAGGCCCGCTTCAAAAACGCCCAGGGCAAGAACGAGCTGGTGCACACCCTGAACGGCTCCGGCCTGGCGGTCGGCCGCACGCTGGTGGCGGTGCTTGAGAACTACCAGAACGCCGACGGCTCGGTCACCGTGCCCGAGGTGCTGCGGCCGTATCTGGGTGGGCTGGACGTGCTGCGCCCGGCCTGATCCGGCACATCCGCGAGTTTCTGCCATGCCAGGCTCGCCAAAAGTCATTTGTGTGATCGGTGCCGAGTGCACCGGCAAGACCGTGTTGGTGCGGCAACTGGCCGATGCCCTGGGCGGCTCGGTGGTGCCGGAGGTGCTGCGCGACTGGTGCGCCGCACGCGGGCGCACGCCACAGCAGCATGAGCAGGCCGCGCTGCTCCAGGCTCAGCTGGATCAGGAAGAACAGGCTTTGGCCCGGGTCGACACAACGCAGGACGCGCTGGTTTTGGCTGACACCGGCCCCTTGCTGACCGCGGTTTACAGCTTGCAGTACTTTGCCGACGGCAGCCTGCTGGCCACCGCCCACGCCCACCACCGGCGCTACGCGTTGACCCTGTGGTTACAGCCCGATCTGCCCTGGGTGGCCGATGGCTTGCAGCGTGACGGGTCGGCAACGCAGTGGGCGGTGCACCAGCTTCTGGCGCATCATCTGGCACACCATCAGCGGGTGGTGCCCATCGCTGGTGAGGGGCCGCAACGTCTGCAAGCTGCTCTGGCGGCCTTGGCGTCAATTTCAAACCGGCGTCAACAAACCAAGGGTTAACCCTCAGATAATCGGTGCTGCATTGCATCCAACGGAGTATTTCCCATGCGTACATATTTTTTGACCGCCACCGAACCCAATGTTGGCTTGACCTCGGTGTCGCTGGGCTTGTTGCGCGCCCTGCAGCGCCGTGGCCTGAAGGTGGCGTTTGTCAAACCGGTGACCAAACTCACCCCGGACGCCGAGCCGTCGGTGCTGTTTGCGCGCAGCATTTGTCAGGCCACCTCCACCCCCGACCCCTTGTCGATGCAACTGGTGACCCAGCAGGTGACCAGTGGCAAGACGGATGACGTGCTGGAGAGCATCGTCAGCCTGGCCATGTCGGGTTCTGAGGGGGCCGATGTGCTGGTGGTGGAAGGCATCCACGCCGACCCGACCCGCGCCTTCATTCCGCAGCTGTCGGTGGCCATTTCCCGCAGCCTGCAGGCCGATGTGATTCTGGTGGCCAGCGGCGCCCATCCCGAAGGCATTGCCCAAACCCAATACCTGATTGCCCGGGTGCGCAATTCCGGGCGCCGGGTGGAAGGCGTGATTTTTAACCGGGTGGGTTCCGACTTTGACGAACCCGCCGTGGCCAGCCAACTCGACGGCGTGCCGATTTTTGGGGTGGTGCGTGAAAACCCGCAGCTGTCCGCCCCGCGCACGCTCGATGTGGCCCGGCATCTGGGCGCTGAGGTGATGATCGAAGGTGAAATCGCCACCCGCCGCGTGCGCGAGACCGTGTTGTGCGCCCGCTCGGTTACCGAGGTGATTCCGCGCCTCAAACCCGGCGCGCTGGTGATCAGTGCCGGTGACCGTGACGATGTGATGCTGGCCACGGCCCTGGCGGCGAGCAACGGCATCGAACTGGCCGGCCTGGTGCTGACCCACCACAGCTTCATCAGCCAGCGCATACAACGTTTTGGCGCTATGGCGTTCCACAGCGGTTTGCCGGTGATGCGCACCGACGGCGACAGCTATGAGACCGCCAGTCGCATCAGCCGTCTGCCCCTGGCCGTGCCGCAGGACGACCTGACGCGCATGAACCAGGTCATTGAGAACGTGGTGGAGCAACTCGATGTGGCCATGATTTGCGAGGGGCTGGACCACACCGTCTCGTCGCGCATGTCCCCCCCGGCGTTCCGCTACCAACTGATCCAGAAAGCACATGCGGCCAACAAACGCATCGTGCTGCCCGAGGGTGACGAGCCGCGCACCATCCGTGCCGCCGTGATTTGCACCGAAAAAGGCATTGCCCGTTGTGTGCTGCTGGGCAAACGCAAGGCGATCCAGTCGGTGGCCGACGCCATGGGCATCGAGCTGCCTGCGGGGCTGGAGATTCTGGACCCGGCCGAAATTGCCGAACGCTTTGTCGAACCGATGGTGGCCCTGCGCAAGAGCAAGGGCCTGACGCCGGGCCAGGCGCTGGCGGCGCTGGAAGACACCGTGGTGCTGGGCACCATGATGCTGGCGGTGGACGAGGTGGATGGCCTGGTGAGCGGCGCGGTGCACACCACCGCCAACACCATTCGCCCCGCCCTGCAACTGATCAAAACGGCGCCGGGGTCCAGCATCGTGTCGTCGTGTTTCTTCATGCTGATGCCCGAACAGGTGCTGGTGTATGCCGACTGCGCGGTCAATCCCGACCCCAGCGCGCAAGACCTGGCCGAAATTGCCAAACAAAGCGCTGACAGCGCCCGTGCCTTTGGCATCGACCCCAAGGTGGCCATGATCAGCTACAGCACCGGCGCCTCGGGCTCGGGCGACGATGTGGAAAAGGTCCGTGCCGCGACCGAACTGGCCAAATCGCGCTGGCCCGATCTGGTGATCGACGGGCCCATGCAGTACGACGCTGCCAGCGTGAAGGAAGTGGCCGACCAGAAAGCCCCTGGCAGCGCGGTGGCGGGCCAGGCCACCGTGTTTGTGTTCCCCGACCTCAACACCGGCAACACCACCTACAAGGCGGTGCAGCGCTCGGCCAATGTGTTGTCGGTAGGCCCGATGCTGCAGGGCCTGCGCAAGCCGGTGAACGACTTGTCACGCGGTGCGCTGGTGGACGACATCGTGTTCACCATCGCGCTGACCGCCATTCAGGCTGAGGCGATGGCCAAAGCCTGATTGCCCGGCTGCACGCCCTTTACAATCCGCCGCTTCACCGGGGGTGTCTGGCGCTTTGCCGGGCTGAGAGAGTCCCCACACCTGATCTGGATCATGCCAGCGTAGGGAGCGTGATGGGTTGGACGAGGCCGACACCGGCCTTCCCCTGGAACCCGCGCCCTGGCAGCGCGGGCGCTTTTAAGGGGAGTGTTCATGCAACGTCGTTTATTTGCCCTGGCCAGCACTGCACTGGCTGCGGTCACGTTTTCCACGCTGACCCACGCCGCCGAAGAGTTGCGTGTGATGGTACACAGCTCGTTTGTCCTGCCCAAGCCCCTGTTGGCCCAGTTCGAAGCGCAAAGCGGTGTCAAGCTGGCCATCATCAAAGGCGGCGACGCCGGCGAAATGCTCAACAAACTCATCCTCACCCGCGCCAGACCGGTGGCCGACGTGGTGTTTGGCATTGACAACACCCTGGCCGGCAAGGCACTGGCCGCCGGTGTGCTGGAGCCGACGCTGGCGCAAGCGGCTGGCACCGTGGATGCGCAACTGGGCGGCGCGCTGGCGGCGGTGGACTATGGTTTTGTGACCCTGAACTACGACAAGGCGGCGGTGGCCAAAACCGGCACACCGCTGCCAAAAAACCTGCAAGACCTGACCCTGCCCGCCTACAAGGGCTGGCTCGTGGTGCCCAACCCGGCCACCTCCAGCCCGGGTCACGCCTTTTTGCTGGCCACCATCGCGGGTATGGGCGAAGAAAAAGCCTTTGCCTGGTGGGCGCAGATGCGGACCAACGGTCTCAAAGTGGTCAAGGGCTGGAGCGAGGCCTACTACACCGAATTCACCCGCAACCAGGGCAGTCACCCGCTGGTGGTGAGCTACGCCACCAGCCCGGCCGCCGAGGTGTTTTACGCCAAAGAAAAACTCACCGAGTCGCCCACCGCCAGCCTGAACCTGGCCGGGGGCGTGTTCCGTCAGGTGGAAGGTGTGGCGCTGATCAAAGGCACGGCGCAACCAGCCGCAGCCCTGAAATTCGTCGATTTCTTGCGATCCGCCCCGGTACAGCAGGCGCTTCAGACCGAGATGTGGATGTACCCCGCCGTGCCCAAGACGCCCTTGGCCCCGGTGATGCGCCACGCCGCCGAACCTGCGGCGTTTGAGAGCTTGCCACCGCAGGTGATGGCCGACCAGGGTGGCAAGTGGGTGGCGCGCTGGACCCAGGTGGTGTTGAAGTAAGCCGCGGGGCACCTGGCCCATGAAACGATCCCGTGGCGGTGAGCGTGGCCGTGTCGCCGCCGGGCTCTGGCTCGGTGTTTGGCCCGCCGCTGCGCTGGTTTTGATGCTGCTGGCGCCACTGGCCCGGCTGGCACTGGAAGGTTTCACGGGTGAAGCCGGTGCATCCGGGGCCGTCGCGCTGTTCAAACCCTGGCAAGACGACTACCTGCGCTGGCGCGTGATCTGGTCATTGGCGCAGGCGGCCATCACCTGCGGGGTGGCGCTGGGCTTGGGGTTGCCGCTGGCCTGGGTGCTGGCGCGTTTTGAGTTTGCCGGGCGCACGCTGGTGTTGCGGCTGCTGATGTTGCCGTTTGTGGTGCCGACGCTGGTGGCCGCTCTGGGGGTGCTGGCGCTGTGGGGCCCGCACGGGCTGATCAGTGGCGCCTTGGGCATCAACCTGCAAGACACGCCGTGGCTGCTGCTGTATGGCAACCTGTTTTTCAACCTGTGCCTGGTGGTTCGCGCCGGGGTCGACGCACTGGGGCAGGTCAATGCGCGCCAGGTGGCTGCCGCGCGCTCCTTGGGTGCCACGCCCTGGCGGACCTTCTGGCGGGTGGAGTGGCCTGCCATTGCACCGTGGCTGGTGTCGAGCCTGTGCCTGGTGTTTTTGTACTGCTTTGCCGGGTTTGGCCTGGCGCTGGTGCTGGGCGGGCAGCGTTACGCCACGGTCGAGGTCGAGATCTACACCCTGGTCGCCTACGAGTTGCAATTGGGTCAGGCCAGCGTGCTGACCTTGTGGATGCTGCTGCTCACCGGCGGGGTGGCCCTGGCCTATGCCGCGCTGGAAAAACGTCTGGCCGCGCCGGTGCGCCCGGTGCCGGTGGCGCGTCATCGGCCACACACCGCGCTGCAGTGGCTGACGTTGGGCCTGGCGCTGGCCGTGTTGTTTGTGGTGTGTGCGCTGCCGATTGTGGCGATCGTCGTCAAAGCCATCATCGCTTTGTGGGCGGGTGCGTCAGGTATTTTTGATGCAGAAATGTTTGCCGCCCTGTGGAACACGTTGCGCTTTTCAGCGGCGGCGCTCGTGGTGGCGACGCTGCTGGGTGTGACCCATGCCCTGGCGGCGCAGGCGTCGGTGGCCTGGCGCGCGGCGGCGTTTCTGCCGTTTGTGGTGTCGCCGGTGACGGTGGCGTTTGGCTTGCTGTTGCTGTACCCGTCGCTCACCGCCAGTCTGCCTTTGCTGCTGGCGGCCTATGCGGTGCTGGCGTATCCGTTTGTGGCCAAGTCGCTCTCGGCCGGGCTGGACGGTGTGCCGGTGCATCTGGGGCAGGCGGCGCGCACGCTGGGTGCCAGCCCGTGGCGCTGTTTTTGGCGCGTGACGCTGCCGCTGCTGCTGCCCGCGCTGCGCCGCGGGATGGCGTTTGCCGCGGCCACGGCGTTGGGCGAATTCGCCGTCACGCTGTTTTTGTCGCGCCCGGAGTGGGCCACCCTCACCACGCTCATCTACCAGCGGCTCGGTCGCCCGGGGCAGGCCAATCTGGAGGCAGCGATGGTGCTGGCCTGTGTGCTGATGGCGCTGGCGCTGGTGGCCTTTTTGCTGATCGAGTGGCCGGTGCGAGACCGCCACGCCGCGTGGCCCCGCGCACAGGGCGACCGCCTGATGCCTGACATGAGACGGGCCGTGCGCCCAACCCAACATGCTTGAACTGCGCCAGATCCACCAACGCTACGCCCATCGCCCGCTGCTGCAGGATGTGAACCTGCAGGTTGCCGCAGGCGAGACGGTGGCGCTGCTGGGGTCGTCTGGCAGCGGCAAAAGCACGCTGCTCAACATCGTGGCGGGTCTGCAGGCGCCGGATGCGGGCCGTGTCTGGTTTGACGGCCAGGACATCACCGTGATGGCGCCCGAGCATCGCCGCTTTGCGCTGATGTTTCAGGACTTTGCGCTGTTCCCTCACCTGAGCGTGTTGGACAACGTGGCGTTTGGCCTGGTCGAGCAAGGGCTGCCGCGGCGCGAAGCGCGCGCCCAGGCGCTGCAGATGCTGGGTGTTTTTGGACTGACCGAGCAGGCGCAGCGTCGCGTCTGGAACCTGTCGGGCGGTGAGCAGCAGCGCGTGGCGCTGGCCCGTGCCTTGATCACCCAACCGCGTGTCTTGCTGCTGGATGAGCCTTTCTCAGCGCTGGATGCCGATTTGCGGGTGGCCTTGCGGCAGGAATTTCGCAGCCGGATTCAAGCCGCCGGCATGGCGACACTGCTGGTGACCCACGACGAGGCCGAGGCCCGTGACCTGGCTGACCGCTCGGTGCGGTTGCTGCAGGGGCGTCTGGTGGCGGTGGCGTGAGCCGGTGAACGGCGCCCGGCGTATTGACATCCGGGGGCGCATACCGACCGAGTCGAGGTGCCATTTCTCGCACCGCGCTCGCTGGGTGTCGGTCTCAAGCGGGGTGTGACGCTGGCCTTATCGAGGCCCAGCCGGTTTTTTCGGGTCTGGCGAATCCAGTTGGATGTCAATCGGTCGGGCTTGCTCGGCATGTTCCAGCCACAAAGCCCATTCCGTATCACCGCCGTTGCCAACCGTGACCTCAGGCAAGGGCAAAGGCCGTGGAAACCGTCGCCTCTCCCGAAAGCCGGGGTCAAGAGGGGAGCCCGATTTGTCGGGTGTTGGTTGTGCTGGATGGGCGGGCTTTTCTGGCATGGTGTTGCAACTTTAAGTGAACGACAGCGCAACGTAAATACCCCTCTTGGCGTATCGACTGCTGCGGGTCTGAAACTGGAGGACGGTTAACCTACTTGACTTGTCTGAAAAGGCTTCGGCTTTGGTGCCGGTGGTTACAGACAGCACCCAAGAAAAAAGCCGATATCGGGGGCACCGCAAGCCAGTTCGGTATCAAGAGCGGACAGCCTCACGCCAGAACGCGGTTGCGGCCGTTCTCCTTGGCGCGATAGAGCGCGGCATCCGCCTGGGCGACCGCGAATTCCTTGTTGGTATCGTCCGCGTGGGCAAGGGCCACACCCACACTGAGGGTCACGCTGCCCACATCCTGCAGCGGCAAGGCCTGCACGGCCAAACGTATCTTGTCTGCCACCTGCAGCGCCTGGTCCAGTGTCGTCGCGGGAAACACGGCCAGGAATTCTTCACCACCAAAGCGGCCGACAAAATCCGCCTCGCGCACGGATGCCGCCAGCGTGTGGGCCACCGCTCGCAGCACCCTGTCGCCCGTGGCATGGCCCCAGGTGTCGTTGACACGCTTGAAGTGGTCGATGTCCAGCATCACGACCGAGTACGCAACCCCGGTGCGCCGCAGGCGCACAAATTCGTCATGCAGGCGCTCCATGCAGGCCAGCCGGTTGCCCAGACCCGTCAGGGCATCGCGCCTGGCCTGGGATGTCAGCGCTGCGTTGGCTTGCTCCAGCGCTTTGGTACGCTCCTGCACTTTTTGCTCCAGAACGGCATTGGCCTGTTCCAAGGCCTGGCCCCGCTGCATCAGTGTCGACACCATGCCGCGCAGTGCGTCCACCAGACGGCGCACCTCGGTGCTGCGGCCCTCAATATTCCACTCCAGGGATTCGTTGCCATGCTGGATCTGGCGCGCACGCTCGGCCAATTGCTCCAGTGGCTGGCCAAAGTGCCGGGCAATCCAGTACCCCATGCACAGCAGGATCACCGCCATGGCCAGGGCGCCAACCAACACCGCGTTTTCCAGGGTCTTCACGGGCGCCATCGCCACCGCGGCGGGCTGGCGCACCAGCACCTGCCAGCCCAGCGTCTGTGCTTGGGCGAGCTCGCGCACCGCCACTTGCGCGTACATGTAGGGCTCGGTCGTGCCCCAGTTGTGCAATCCGAACTTTGCCCCCGTAGCGAGGGCATCAGGCACCTGGATGCCCTCAGGCGGTTGCTCGGGATAGATGATCTGGCGTTCGCGGTTGATGATGAAGAACTCCACGCCATTGGCCAAGGCGCTGGCCGGCGTCGTCGCAGACACCACTTCGGTGGCCCAACGCCAATGGGCGTGGGCCCCCAGCACACCGCGCACCTGGCCCGCTGCGTCGCGCACCGGCATGGAGAAATCAATGAACCGTATCGGTCCCGCGCTGGCATCCTGCGCTGGCAACAACTTGGCCAGCAACAACGCGGTGTGCAGATCACCCACCGTACTGCCGGACAGGCCCCGCCGGTACCAGGGCCGCTGCGATACATCGACGTTGAGCAGCAGATTGCCGGTGGCCGCACGCACGGTGCCCTGGGTGTCGGTGAAGCCGATCCAGGAGTAATGGGGATACGCCTGCTGAATGCGGTTGATGGTGGCCGTCAGCTCAGGGTCGGAGAACGTTGCGGTGCGAAACAGTGCGGTCTGCGACAACAGATTCAGATCACGCAGGCGCTCCCTCAGGTTCTCTGACAGCGCGTTGGCGGTCGTCGTAGCCATGCCGTGCAGGTAGTTGCCTTGGTCCTGCACCAAGGCACGCACATAGGTATGACTGATGTACAGATAGCCCGGCAAGCCGACAGACAAGGCCAGCACCGCCAGGATCAGGGTCAATCGATACTTGAAGCTACCGGGTAATAGAGTCATGGTCTGTCGCATTTCAGGCGGCCCTGCTTGGCCAGCTTATTGCCAGGCAAGGCAGGGTCCTTCAGTCTGGTTGAACGGTGGGGTTTTGAACACCATCCCCAGACCGTTGAATCCATGTCGCATCCAACGGTCTCCGGGCCGGGACGCAGTCAGGCGTCCAAAGCAAAAAGCCCCGCGTGGTGCGAGGCTCTCTGTGCGCTTTCCAGGCCGCCTGCGCGGGCTGGAAAGACTTGTACTGGCGGAGAGAGTGGGATTCGAACCCACGGTACCTTGCGGTACGCCTGATTTCGAGTCAGGTACATTCGGCCACTCTGCCATCTCTCCGCGAACGCGAGATTGTAGCAGCGGCCTACTTGGTTTTGGATTCGGCCTTGGCCTCGCGCAGCGCCTGCAAGGCGCCATCGATGTCCGCCGCAGATACGCCCTCGGCCAGCGTCACCAGGCCAGCCAGTTCAGCCAGCGCGCCAGCGCCCTGGGTTTGCAGCGCCGCAATGCTTTGACCGGCGACTTTGGGTGAGCCAAAAGCGCCGCTTTGCAGCAGCAGCTTGCCCTCAGCGCTCTGTAATTTGAAGTAAAACTGGCCGTCGGCCTCGCGGTATTGTTTGAACACCGGCAGCGCCACTTTGACCGATTTGGCGGTAGCAGCGTCCTGGGCGCGCAGGTCGCGCAAGCCCACCGCGTGGCGCAACTCGGTCATGAACGGTGTGGCGATGGCACGCGCCTTGGCGGCACCTGCTTTGAAAATGGCTTCAATCTTGCCGGGGTCGGCCATCAGCGCCAGGTAGTTGGCGCGCAGGGGCGCAATTTCCTGGTCAATGCGCTCGAAAACGTGCTGTTTGGCGTCGCGCCAGCTGATGCCGTCGGCAAAGGCTTGCTGCAGCGCGCGGGTTTCTTCTGCACTGGCAAAAGCCTGGTAAATCTGGAACAGCGCCGAGCCTTCGGTCGATTTGGGTTCGCCCGGCGCCTTGCTGTCGGTGACGATGGCGCCAATGAGTTTTTGCAACTGCTCACGCGTGGCAAACAGCGGGATGGTGTTGTCGTAGCTCTTGCTCATCTTGCGGCCATCCAGGCCGGGCAGGGTGGCCACGTTGTCTTCAATAGCGGCTTCGGGCAGGGTGAAATGCACACCATAACGGTGGTTGAAGCTGTTGGCCATGTCGCGCGCCATCTCGATGTGTTGCACTTGGTCGCGGCCCACCGGCACATGGTGGGCGTTGAACATCAGGATGTCGGCGCCCATCAGCACCGGGTACATGAACAGGCCCACGTTGACGTCGGCATCGGGGTCCAGGCCGGCGGCGTTGTTTTTGTCCACCGCGGCCTTGTAGGCGTGGGCGCGGTTGAGCACGCCCTTGCCCAGCACGCAGCTCAGAAACCAGGTGAGTTCCGGGATCTCGGGCACGTCAGACTGGCGGTAAAACACCACTTTGTCCGGGTCCAGACCGCAGGCCAGCCAGCTGGCGGCAATTTCCAGCGTAGAGCGCTGGATGCGCGCCGGGTCGTCGGTCTTGATCAGCGCGTGGTAGTCGGCCAGAAAATAAAAACTCTGCACATCGCTGCGCAGGCTGGCCGCCACCGAGGGGCGGATCGAACCCACATAGTTGCCCAGATGCGGGGTTCCGGAGGGGGTGATGCCGGTCAGAAAACGCTCAATACTCATAGCAGGTCAACGGAAGAAAGATGAACAAAACACGAGGGGGATGGCAGCTGTCACGGCGGGTCTGACCCGTCATCCGTGACTTGGTTGGATATTGGCAGGCCTATCTCACCAGCATGATCAAGGGTGAAAGCAGCAGGTTGATCACTTTGAACGTCAAGCCCATCAACGGGCGCAGCCACAGGTTGCTGACCACACCGGCCAGCACCAGCGCCATGACGATGAAGAACCCGTAAGGCTCCACACGCGACACCAGCATGGCCTGTTTGTAAGGCAGCAAGCCCACCAGGATGCGGCCACCGTCCAGCGGTGGCAGCGGAAACAGGTTGAACACAAACATGACGATGTTCACCAGAATGCCGCCCTGCGCCATTTCGATGAAAAATGGCTCAGTCACGCCCAGAGCCTGCAACAGGTAAAACACTGCGCCCCACAGCAGCGCCTGAAAGAAGTTGGCGCCCGGCCCGGCCAGCGCCACCCAGACCATGTCCTGCTTGGGGTGGCGCAGGTTGCCAAAACGCACCGGCACCGGCTTGGCGTAGCCAAACAAAAAGGCGCCCGAGGTGGCCAGGTACAAGACCAGCGGCATCACGATCGTGCCCAGCGGGTCAATGTGTTTGAACGGGTTCAGCGTGATGCGCCCAGCCAGGTAGGCCGTGTCGTCGCCAAAGTGCCGGGCGGCGTAGCCGTGCGCGGCCTCGTGCAGCGTGATCGACAGCAACACCGGAATGGCGTAGATCGAGATGGTCTGGATCAGGTTGGCAATGTCCATGGCGTGATGTCGGTGCTTACAAACCCAGCAAGGCCAGCGAGCCACGGCCTTCGCGGATGACCACCGGCTCGGCGCCGGTCAGGTCAACCACCGTGGTGGGTTCGCGTGGGCAGGCGCCTGTGTCGATCACCGCCGCAATGCGGCCTCGGTAATGCTCGCGAATGTCATCGGCGTCGTTGAAGGGATGATCCTCGCCGGGTGCTGTCAAGGTGGTTGCCAAAAGCGGCGTGCTGTGGAGGGCGAGCAGCTCTTGCAGCACTTTGTGGTCCGGTACGCGCAGGCCGATGGTCTTGCGCGACGGGTGGCTCAGGCGGCGCGGCACTTCTTTGGTGGCCAGCAAAATGAAGGTGAACGGTCCAGGGGTGGCGGCCTTCAGGCGGCGGTACTGCTGGTTGTCGACCTGCGCGTAGCTGGCCAGCTCAGACAAGTCGCGGCACAGCAGTGTCAGGTGGTGTTTGTCGTCCACCCCGCGGATACGGCGCAGCTTGTCGGCGGCGGCCTTGTCGTCCAGGTGACAGACCAGCGCGTAGCTGGAGTCGGTGGGCACGGCCAGCACCTCACCTTTGTCCAGCAGCGCCGTGGCCTGTTTGAGCAGGCGTGGCTGCGGGTTGTCGGGGTGGATCTCAAAAAGCTGTGGCATGGCGCTATTGTCGCCGCTGGCCTGCCTCTTGGACCGAGACCATCGCATTGCCCACGCCGCTGGCGGCAATCACGGCAATGCCGACCCAGGCCAGCGCGTCAGGCACGTGGCTGAAAAAGACCCAGCCTGCCAGTGTGGCGAACGCAATCTGGGTGTAGAGATAAGGCGACAGCACCACCGCGCTGGCCCGGTTGAAGGCGCGGATCAGCATCAGATGGCCCAGGGTGGCCGTCGCTCCCAACGCCATGAACCAGGGCCAATAGTCCAGCAGCGCCTGGGTGCGCCAGTGCCACAACAAAAAAGGGCTGGTCAGCAGCGCACCCACCAACCCGGTGTAAAACTGGGTGGTGTAGGGGTTTTCGTCCGCGCTCAGGCGGCTGGTCAGCACCTGGAACCAGGCGTAGGTGATCACCAGCACAAACGGGAACACCAGTGCCCAGCCAAACACCTGGCCGCCCGGGCGCACCACCAGCAGCACGCCACCCAGGCCCACGGCCATCAGCAGCCAGCGCAGTGGCGCCACATGGTTTTTCAGCACAACGGCCGCCATCGCGGTGGCCACCATCGGCGACAGCATGACCATGGCGGTGAACTCGGCCACCGGCAGGTGCTGCAAGGCCAGAAAAGTGCAGAGACTCGAGACCAGCAACAGCCCGCCGCGCAAGACTTGAAACCTTGGGTTGGGGGTGGCAAACAGGCCGGCTTTTTGCACCGGCAAACGCATCACTAGGGTCGCGACCGTTTGAAAGGCATAGCGAAACCACAACAGCATCAGCACCGGCGCCAACTGGGTGAGGTGGCGGGCGACCGAGTCGCCCAGGGCAAACGACAGCGTGGCGGCCATGATCAGCAAAATGCCACCGCCTTGGCGGCTGCGCCAAAAATCTGAGCTCATGTCAAGCTGGGGTGAGGGGTTGCACAGCGGGTCCGTCTCAAGCAGCCTTCATGCCGCCCAAGCGGCCGACCGGCCAGGTTCATGCGGCGGCGGGCGCCTTGTGGATGCGGTCTTGCAGCAAGGACCAGATCGGGGTGAGTTGCGTTGGCAGGGCGGGCAAGTCGCCGAGATCGGTGCGGCTCTCGGTGGGGCAGTGAAAGTCGCTGCCGCGTGAGGCCGCCAGGTCAAACTCCAGCGCCACATCGGCATAGGTCGCGCTCTCAGCGGCCGAGTGGCTGCCGGTGACCACTTCCACGCCTTGGCCGCCCAGACCCTTGAACTCGGTGAACAGGGCAAATTCTTCGTTGGCGCTGAACTTGTAGCGCGCCGGATGCGCCACCACCGCCAGGCCGCCTGCCTCCCGGATCCAGCTCACCGCCTCTTTCAGGGTGGCCCAGCGGTGCGGCACGTAGCCGGGTTTGCCGTCGGTCAGGTATTTGCGAAACACCTCGTAGGTGTCTTTGCAGACACCGGTTTCGACCAGAAAACGGGCGAAATGGGTGCGAGAAATCAGGTCGTGGTTGCCCGCGTACTTCAAGGCACCTTCAAAAGCGCCGTGGATGCCCACCAGCGCCAAGCCATCGGCCATCTCGTGGGCGCGCTGCGCGCGTCCACCGCGGGTGCGTTGCAAGCCTTGGCGCAGCGGCGCGTTGTCGGCGTCAAAACCCAGGCCAACGATGTGCACGGTCTGGTCCAGAAAACTCACGGAAATTTCCACACCGGTCAGGTAATCCAGCCCGACGGCCTGAGCCGCTGCCAGGGCCCGCGCCTGGCCACCAATTTCGTCATGGTCGGTCAGGGCCCACAGGGTCACGCCGTTGTTTTTGGCCCGCTGCGCCAGCTCCTCAGGTGTCAGGGTGCCATCGGAGATGACGGAGTGGCAATGCAGGTCAGCGTTCAGGGTGGGAATCATCGGCTGATTTTAGGGAGCTATCGCGCGCTGGGCGGGCTGTCGGCAAATCAGCCCTACACCCGTCCAAGGCGCTGATCGACCGTCTGCGTGACCGCGCCGTGTGGGTTAAGGCAGTTCGGCGGCTTCGACCAGAAAGCGTACTTTGCGCTCGCCACGCCAGCTGTCCGCGTCCAGCCGGAAGGCGAGTTTGACGCGCGCAGGCAGCGGCTCGGTGTGGCCAAACCAGATGCCGTCCACCGGTTCGCCGCGGTGTTTGAGCTTGAGTTGCAGGTGTTTTTCACCCACCAGGCGTTGCGACAGCACGTCGACTTCTTCGCTGAAGGTGGGTGCGGCAAAACCCTGGCCCCAGACTTCGTGGTGCAGCGCGTCCACCAGATCAACGCGGCGGTATTCGGGCTTGAGCGGGCCGTCGGTGTCCAGGCGGCGCAGCAGCGTGGCGGCATCGAGCCACTCGCGGGCGACCTCGGCCAGCGCTTGCTGGAAGGTGTCGAAATGGTCCTCGGCAATGGTGCAGCCGGCTGCCATGGCATGGCCGCCGAAACGCAGCAACACACCGGGGTGGCGTTTCGCCACCAAATCGAGTGCGTCGCGCAGGTGAAAACCGGTAATCGACCGGCCCGAACCCTTGAGCTCGTGCCCGTGCCCGGTGGCGCCGCTGGGCGCAAACACAAAGGCCGGACGGTGCAACTTGTCCTTGATGCGTGAAGCGACGATCCCGACCACACCTTCATGAAAATCCGCGTCAAACACGCAGATGGCGGGCGGCGCCTCGGCGGTATCTTCATACAGCGACTCGGCCACCAGCAGGGCTTGCTCGCGCATATTGCCCTCGATCTCGCGGCGCTCGCGGTTGATGCTGTCCAACGTTTTGGCCAGTTCCAGCGCGCGGTTCGGGTCGTCGGTCAGCAGGCATTCGATGCCCAGCGTCATGTCTGAGAGGCGCCCGGCAGCGTTGATGCGCGGCCCCAAGGCAAAGCCGAAGTCAAAGGTGGTGGCCACCGCCGCATCGCGCGACGAGGCGGTAAAAAGTGAAGCCAAGCCCGGCGGCAGCATCCCGGCTCTGACCCGTTTGAGCCCTTGCGCGACCAGGCGTCGGTTGTTGGCGTCCAGTCGCACCACGTCGGCCACCGTGCCCAGGGCGACGAGGGGCAGCAGCGCGTCCAGCTTGGGTTCAACGGGCCGGGTGTCGGGCGGGATCGATCCGTCTGGCGCTGGCGACGCGGGCGAACGCGCGGCAAAAGCGCCGCGCTGGCGCAACTCGGCGCGCAGCGCCAGCAGCACATAAAACATCACGCCCACGCCGGCGATGGACTTGCTCTGAAAGTTGCAGCCGGGTTGATTCGGGTTGACGATCACGTCGGCCTCGGGCAAGGCGGGGGTGCCGTTGATGCTAGCGCACAGGTGGTGATCTGTCACCAGCACCTGCAGGCCCAGCGCACGCGCCGTGACCACGCCCTCGAAGCTGGCGATGCCGTTGTCCACGGTGATCAACACGTCGGCACCGCTGGCTTTGACGCGCTGCGAGATCGGGGCGGTCAGGCCGTAGCCGTCCTGCACGCGGTCGGGCACGATGTAGTCCACGTGTTGGGCGCCCAGCAGGCGCAGGCCGCGCACGGCCACGGCGCAGGCGGTGGCGCCGTCGCAGTCGTAGTCGGCCACGATGCAGAGTTTTTTGTCCTGGCTCATCGCGTCAGCCAGCAGGCGCGCCGCCTCCTGTGTGCCTTTCATGCTGCTGGGGGGCAGCAGGTGCGCCAGCGCGGCGTCCAGTTCTGAGGGGTCCAGCACACCCCGCGCGGCATACAACTGCGCCAGCAACGGGTGGATGCCCGCTTTTTCCAACGCCCAAACGGCGCGCGGTGGCGCGTTTCTGACAATTATTTTCATGGCGACTCAAAAAATCCAAATAGGGGGTTACGGCGTGAGGTCAGTGCGAGATGGCCAGATCGGTGTCGGCCTGGTTGCGCTCATCGGTATAGGTTGACGCTTGCGCAGCGCGGCTGCTGTTGTAACAGCTGACGACCACATTGCTCAACGGCTTGGCTTTGTGCAACACCTCCACGGCGCAGCGGCCATACACCGATTCGATGGTGGCCAGCAGGTTGCGGGCATAGGGGGTTTCGAGCTTGCCGTCCAGAATCAGGTTGATCAGCAGCACACCTTGCGGGGCCAAGGTACGCCGGGTGTCCTGCCAGAACTCTTGCGTGACCAGGTGGCCGGGAATGGCGGTGTGGCTGCTGAAGACATCCACCACCACGGCGTCAAAGCGCCGCTGGGTGCTGCGCACAAAGTGGCGGGCATCGTCCACGATGAAGCTGCCCTGCATCGGGCCTTTCAGAAAGCGCTGCTCGGCAATCTGGCGGATGGCGGGGTCGATGTCCACATAGGTGTAGCGGTTGGTCGGCTCCTGATGGGACAGGGTGAAGCCCCCGGCGCCCAGCACCAGCACCTCTTTGTCATACAAGCCCAACTCCTCCAGCAGGATGCGGCGCAGGTGTTGCACGTAGCGGGCGTAACGCGGCGGCGTGCTGTCGTCCATCATGGAGGCCAGTGAGTCGTTGATGAAAAAGGTGCGCGGGTTGTTGCCGTCCGGCAGCATCACCCGCTTGACGGTGTAGTCGGCATAGGCGGTTTCCTGCACCTCGGTGGCAGGATACAGGTTGATGGCGGTGGCCAAGGCGCAGACCAGCCCCACTTTGGCGCCCTGCGGCCAGCGCACGCCGGACCCGGTGGTCAAGAGCAGGCTGCCCAGCGCCAGCAACAACGTGCACACCAGCACCGCCACCGACACCCCCAGCCACTGCATCACCCCCAGCGACAGGCTGACCGACCCCAGAAACGACCCCAGCGTGGACCAGTACAACGCATACCCGCTGGCCTCGCCAGCGCGCGCATGTTTCATCAGGTTGGTCAGCACCGGCACGGTTTGCCCCAGCAGCCAGGCGATCGGGCACAACACGCCGCCGATGAACAGCAGATACGCCAGCCAGGTGGGCTGCACAGCGGTAAACAGACCGTCCACCGTGAAACGCGCCAACCCCAGACCTGCCAGCACCGCGGATATTTGGAAGTTGCGCGCCACTACGCTTTGAAAATGGGTCGTCACCCGCGCGCCAGATGCGTAACCGAGCGCCAGCGCCAGCAGGAAAAAACCGATGGTGGGGGCCGTGACCACAATCGCGCTGCCCACATGCGGCAGCAGGCGGCGCAAGGCGACGATCTCTGCCCCCAACGAACAGAAACCTTCAATGAAAACGATCAGGTAAAGAAGCTTGCGCGGCACGATCAGGTGCTACAAAGGTTATAGCTTTTCGAAGCTTTCCGACAGGGGCCGGGCGCCAAACAGGCCTTTCAGTTTGTGCCAGACCGGCTGAGGTTGGGTGATCCAGGTCTGGCTGCTGCGCTCGCCGCACAGGGTCAGCTGCACCGGCTCACCCCGGCTGGCTTGGGCCAGCAGCGCCGGGAGCCGGGTGGCGTCGATCTCTTGCCAGGCTTGTGCCCAGGCAGGCCAGTCTTCCGCCAGCGCCAGCGGCTTCAGGCTGTCTAACACCACGGGCCGAACTGACTCGGCAGGCGGCTGGTAACTGGCTGGCAGTGCGCCGGTGCCACTGAGCCAGAACGAGTTGACCGGGCTCAGGGCCAGCACCTCGCGGGCGTCGTTCACCGGGTGGGTGTAGAGCAGCATCTGCATCTCGTTTTGCAGGCGGCGCAGCGGTGCCGCCTGGGCGCTGGTGGTCATCCAGACGGCCAGGTCGCGGCCCACCACCCGGTCGGTGGAGGCGGTGGCCAGGCCGGCAAACACCTCGCCCTGCGCCAGCCAGCAGCCGGGCTGCTCACCGGGGACCAGGCGGATGCCGTCTTCTTCAAAGTAAGGGCGCATGGCCGCCAGCAGCGCCTCGGACTGCGCCTGCGAAAGTGCGGGCAGCGGCAGCTGGCTCATCGTGACCCGGCCGGTGTTGACCTGCCAGTGGCACAGCGTGATGACGGCCCAGGCGCTGCTTGTCGCCGACGCCAAGCCGCACTGGTGCGCTTGCAGCGCCGCCCAGGGGATCTGGCCGTCGGGCGCGCTGATGCCCCAGGCCGTTGCCAGGGCCCGCTCATGCGGGGGCGACAGGCTGAACTCGTCGCCGCTGTCGGGTGCCTGGGGCGTGAGTTGGCCCAGCAATTTCTGCAGGTGGGGCAGCCGCAGGCCGGTCAGCGTGTCGGCATAACCTTGTGACACAGAGGCAGCGTAAGGAAGGATCAGATGCATGGCGGGCATTGTCCGGGATAATCAGCGGCTGAACTGTCGGCGCCCCGCCGCAACCCCCCTGACCCGATGCCCATCCCTTTCGAACTCACACTTGGCTGGCGCTACACCCGCGCTGGCCGCGCCACCCGACGCAATGGGTTCATCTCCTTCATCTCCGGTGTGTCCATGCTTGGCATTGCGCTGGGCGTGGCGGCGCTGATCATTGTGCTCAGCGTGATGAACGGCTTTCAAAAAGAAGTGCGCGACCGCATGCTGGGCGTGGTGTCGCACATCGAGATTTTTGCCCCCAACGGCGACGCTTTGACCGACGTGGCCCGCACCCTGCGGGAGGTGCAGGCCAACCCGCAGGTCATCGGTGCGGCGCCTTTCATCGCCACCCAGGCCTTGCTGGCCAGGGGTGAGGACATGAAAGGCACCGTGGTGCGCGGCATTGACCCGGCCCGCGAGCCGGACGTGACCGACCTGGCCGTTGACTTGAAAGATTCCGCCTTGACGCGCCTGATTCCGGGTGAATTTGGCGTGGTGCTGGGCGGCGAACTGGCCCGGTCGTTGGGTGTGGTGCCGGGTGATTCAGTCACGCTGGTGGCCCCCAGCGGGCAAGTCACACCGGCCGGGGTGGTGCCGCGGCTGAAACAGATGACCGTGGTGGGCACGTTTGATTCCGGCCACTTTGAATATGACTCGGCCCTGGTTCTCATGCATCTGGACGACGCCGCGCGCATCTTCCGGCTGGAAGGCCCGACCGGCGTGCGGGTGCGCCTCAAAGACCTGCACCAGGCGCGCGAGGTGGCCGCCCAACTGGCCGACACGCTGAGCGATCACCTGTTGATTCGTGACTGGACGCGCCAGAACCGCACATGGTTCGCCGCCGTGCAGCTTGAAAAACGCATGATGTTCATCATCCTGACCCTGATCGTGGCGGTGGCGGCCTTCAACCTGGTGAGCACGCTGGTGATGACGGTGACCGACAAACGCGCCGACATCGCCATCTTGCGCACGCTGGGCGCCAGTCCGGCCAGCATCATGGGCATTTTTGTGGTGCAGGGCGCCATGGTGGGCGTGATCGGCACGCTGGCCGGTTTGGCGCTGGGGCTGGGTGTGGCTTTCAACATTGATGTGATCGTGCCCGCGCTGGAGCAGTTGCTGGGCGCCACCTTTTTGCCGCGCGACGTGTACCTGATCAGCCGCATGCCCAGCGACCCGCAGCAGGCCGACATCGTGCCGATTGCCATCATTTCGCTGGTGCTGGCGTTTTTGGCCACCCTGTACCCGAGCTGGCGCGCCAGCCGCGTGAACCCCGCGGAGGCTTTGCGCTATGAGTGATCAATTCAAAAAACTGGTGCTAAGCGCTCGCGGCCTGACCAAGCGGTTTACCGAGGGGCGGTTGGACGTGACGGTGTTGCAGGGCGTCGACCTGGACGTGTTTGCCGGCGAAACGCTGGCCATCGTCGGCGCGTCCGGTTCGGGCAAAAGCACGCTGCTGCACCTGCTGGGTGGGCTGGACGCACCCACCAGCGGCTCGGTGGCGCTGCTCGGGCAAGACCTGGCGCACCAGAGTGCGGCCGAGCAGGGCCGCCTGCGCAACCAGCATCTGGGTTTTGTGTACCAGTTTCACCACCTGCTGGCCGAGTTCAGCGCGCTGGACAATGTGGCCATCCCGCTGTGGATCAGGCGATCAGACCGGGCGCAGGCGGCGCAAACTGCCGCCAAAATCCTCACCGATGTGGGGCTGGCCGAACGGCTGCACCACCGGCCCAGCGAGTTGTCAGGTGGCGAGCGCCAGCGGGTCGCCATCGCCCGGGCGCTGGTCACCCGCCCGGCCTGTGTGTTGGCCGACGAGCCCACCGGCAACCTGGATCGCAGCACCGCGCATGGGGTGTTTGATTTGATGCTGGAATTGGCCCGCACCCAGGGCACTGCTTTTGTGATGGTGACGCACGATGTGGCCTTGGCGGCGCGCTGTGCCCGCCAGCTCACCCTGGTGCAGGGGCGGCTGGCCGAAGGCATCGCCCAGGTCGTCTGACCGGTCGAACAAATTTTTACAGTTGGAGTAGCACGTATGAGCATCGAATGGCTGGAGAGTTACAAAATTGGCAATGCCGAGATCGACGCATCACAACAGGCGCTGTTTGAGCTGGCGAACCAGATCGCTACCTCGGAAGACTGGATGTCGCTGCGCCCGATGATCGTGACGCTGTTCAAACAGATGCAAACCCAGTTTGAGCTGGAAGAAGCGCTGATGGCCAAGGTGGCTTTCCCCGGCGCCCAGGCGCACGCCCAGGACCACCAACACCTGCTGACCCGCCTGCGCGATCGCAGCATGGACGTCGGCAAGGGCCACATGAACAAAAAAGCCATTGTGGGCGTGGTGACCGACTGGGCGCACCGGCACGTGGTCAACCAGGACGCTGAACTGGCCCAATACCTGGCCATCTGGGCCTGAGCACCACCCGGGGCACCATGCGCTGGATCGACACCCACTGCCATCTGGATGCACCCGAGTTTGGGGCAACCACCCCCAGCCAACGGGCACGGGCTGCTGCCAACGGGGTCATGCATTGCGTGCTGCCGTCGATTGCGGTGACCAACTTTGAGGCGGTGCGCGCACTGGCCCACCAGAACTCGGACAGTTACTGCCTGGGCATCACGCCGATGAATGTGCCCTATGCCGCCGACGACGCCCTGAGCCAGCTCACCGCCGCCGTGCAGCGCCACCACGGCGACCCGCGGCTGATGGCCATTGGCGAGATCGGGCTGGACTTCTTTCTACCTGAGCTGTGCAAAAGCCCCTGGCGCGAGCGCCAACAAGACTTTTTTTATACCCAACTGCGGCTGGCACGTGCCCATGATTTGCCGGTGGTGGTGCATTCGCGCCGCGCGGTTGACCCGATTCTGAAAGCCCTGCGCCAGGTGGCTGGCCCGGGCGGGCGCTGGCGTGGTGTGGTGCATGCCTTCAACGGCAGCCTGCAGCAGGCGCAGGCCTTCACCAAGCTGGGGTTCAAGCTGGGGTTTGGGGGTGCGGTGACCTATGAGCGGGCGCGGCAGTTGCGTACCCTGGCCACCGAATTGCCGCTGGACGCCATCGTGATGGAGACCGATTCACCGGACATGCCGCCGCGCTGGCTCTACAAATCAGCCGAACAACGCGCCGCCGGTGAGCAGCAAGGCATCAATTCACCGGCCGAGTTGCCACGCATTGGCGCGGAACTGGCCGCGCTGCGCGGCATCACCCCTGAGGCGCTGGCGGCCGCCACCACACACAATGCGCTGGACGCTTTTCCGCGGCTGGCCGCGCTGCTGGCGGCCGATGTGGCGCGGTCAACCCCTTCACCTCTTCAGGAGACTTCATGACGCCCAACGCGACCCACCTGACCGAAGCCCAAGCCGTGGCGCACATCCTGGCGCACTGCCGCACCGTGGCCGTGGTGGGTTTGTCGCCCAAGGCGCACCGCGAAAGTTACCTCGTGGCGCAGTACCTGCAGGCACAGGGCTGGCGCATCGTGCCGGTCAATCCGGTGGCCGCCGCCAGTGGCCAGCTGATTCTGGGTGAAAAGGTGTATGCCACCCTGACGGACGCCGCGCAGCACGAAGCGCTGGACCTGGTGGATGTGTTTCGCAACAGCGACGATGTGCCCCCGGTGGTGGACGAGGCCATGGCCCTGGGCCTGAAGGCGATTTGGCTGCAACTGGGCATTTGCCACGACGCGGCCATGGCCCGCGCCCGCGCGGCAGGTGTGGTGGCGGTGCAAAACCGTTGCCTCAAAATTGACCATGCACGTCAGGCTGTGCCGTGAGTTCCATGCCAGACAGCGCTGAGCAGCCCGCGACCAGGCCACACCGGTCACCCCAGTCCACGCGCCACACCACGCCAGACAAAGAGGCCATCGCCCTGTTGCCCGCCTTTGAGCGGCTGGGGCTGGACCGGATCACGCTGGTGAGTACGGGCGATGCTGCGCGCGAGGCCGCTGCCGCGCTCAAAGATGCACCGGCCTGGGGGTTCGATACCGAATCCAAACCCACGTTTCGGGTGGGCGAGTTGTCCGATGGGCCGCACATCCTGCAGTTGGCCACCGCCCGGCACGCCTGGGTGTTCCAGTTGCATGAGCCCGACTGCCGCGCGGTGGCGGCCGAGCTGCTGGCGCTGGGGGGGTATGCCAAGGCCGGTTTTGGCCTGGGTGACGACCGAAAACGCATCATCCACAAGCTGGGCGTGGCGCCGATGGGTGTGCTGGAGCTCAATACCGTGTTTCGTGATCGTGGCTACCGCAAGGACATGGGTGTCAAAGGTGCGGTGGCGGTGCTGTTCAACCAGCGCTTCATCAAATCGAAAAAAGCCGCGACCAGCAACTGGGCCAACCTGCGCCTGACCGAAGCGCAGCTGGTGTATGCCGCCAACGATGCCTATGCGGCCATCCGCGTGTACGAGGCGCTGGGCCTGGGCGCCCCCAACGCCGTTTAAACGCGCCCCTCAGTGGGGCTGGACGGCGGCTTTGGCGTGCAACTTGGCGGCGATGTACTCGCCGTGGGTCACGTGCAACAGGCCCGCCACCTTGCTGATCAGGTGGTTTTCGTGGGCGTCCAGATGCCCGTCGGCATAGGCCACTTGCCACATGTATTCGACCACCTGGATTTTTTGCGCCTGGGTGAACTGGTCGTTCATCGTGCTGGTGAAGCTGAAGAAGTCGTTGGCGCCCTGGGCGGTGTTTTCAGCGCGCTGCATCAGCCGGGCCAGCTCGTCATCACTCAGGGCAAAACGCTGGCGCAGGGTGGCCAGGGTGCGGTTGCGCTCGGCGTCGCTGCAGGTGGCGTCGGCGCGCATCACCTCGACCAAAAGCACGGCGGTGGCCAGTTGCAGGTCGTGGGTGTCGTCATTGAGCGTGGTGCCGTCAAACACAAAGAGGCTGGACAAGAGGGCTTTAAGCGGGCTGAGCATGGGTGCGCGGTGGCCGGTAACGGCAAAGGGAAGGGTGGAAAAGTTTACCCCGGCGCCCGGTCCCACACCAGCAACAGGTTGTTGGCGGGCATGGGGTGGCGTTGTATCAACCGCAGACCTGCTTGCGCCGCCGCGTCCTGCACGTCTTCACGCCTGCGCACGCCCCAGGCCGGGTGGCGCTGGCGCAGGCTTTGGTCAAACGCCAGGTTGCTCGGGGTGGTGGTCACCTCGGCTTCAAAGTAGGGGCCGTAGGTGATCAGGCGCCCTTGCGCGGCCAGATGCCGGGCGGCGCCACGCATCAGACCCGCGCACGCTGCCCACGGCGCAATGTGCAGCAGGTTGGCGCAGTAGAGCAGGTCGAACAGGGGGGCCTGGCCGGTGCTGGGGTCGGCGCTCAGCCAGGGGTCGGCACACACATCGAGCACCAGCGGCGCCAACACGTTGTGCAACCCGGCTTGCGCGGCATAGGTGGTGATACTGTGAAAGCCGTCGCTCGTCAGGTCGGTGGGTTGCCAGGTCCAGCCGGGCAGGTGGCGGGCGAACCAGGCGGCGTGTTGTCCGGTGCCCGAGGCCATCTCCAGCGCGGCGCCATGCGCTGGCAGCAACTGCAGCAGCTTGTCCAGGATCGGGGCTTTGTTCTGCTCGGCAGACGGGCTGAAGTCGGGTGTGTTCATGGTGGTGTGGATTCTGTCGGAACTGGGGCACGGGGTGTGCCACGCCGCCAGAACAAGCCCATCAGCGGCTTGACGCTGATGCCGTGGATCAGGATCGACAGGGTCACCACAATCAGGGTGAGTTGGGTCAATTGCAGGGCCAGCGGCTCGGGCAGCCCATGCTGGATGGCAAACATCAAATAGTAGAGCGAGCCCACCCCGCGCACACCAAACCAGGCCGCCAGAGCGCGGATGCGCCACGGCGTGCCGCTGCCTGCCAGCCCCAGCAGCGCGCTGGCAGGCCGCGCCACCAAAAACAGAAACAGCGCCAACCCCACCGCGGCCCAGCTCCAGGAATCGAGGAACAAGGTGCCACCGATCAGGATCACCAGCAGCATCTCGGACAGGCGCTCCAGATGTTCCTTGAAGATCAGCGAGCCCTCACTCACCGTGGGCTGGGGTTCGGCGTGCGGGGCGGGCCGGGCGGCGTTGGCCAGTTTCAGCTCGGTCTGGCGCAGCGCCACAGCGGCAAAAAACACCCCCAGAAACCCCCAGGCGTCGACCATCACGCACAGGCCATACACCACACCGATCAGGCCCAGGCCCAAAAAATCGTCCATCAACTGGTGGTGGTGTGGCGCGCGGCGCAGCTTCCAGCCGACCCGGGCCAGCGCCGCGCCTGCCGCCACGCCAATGGCGATGGCGCTGAGCGTGGCCCAAAGCACCTCCACCAGCCACCAGCGCGTGCCCCAGTCACCCAGGTCGTGCAGCCCCAGCAGGCCCAGGCCCAGCATCACAAACGGAAACGCGCTGCCGTCGTTCATGCCGGCCTCGCTGGTCAGGGTGAAGCGCAGCAGGTCGCGGTCGCCAGGGTGGCGCACCTGCACGTCGGTGGCCAGCACCGGGTCGGTGGGTGCCACGATGGCGCCCAGCAACACCCCCGCGCCCAGCGGCAACCCCAGCACGTAGTAGGCGAACGCGGCCACCAGCGCGACGGTGAGTGCCATGGATGCCGTGGCCAGCAGGATCGGGGCCCGCCAACGTGCCAGGATAAAAGGCGCGGGCATCTTCACGCCGGCAGAAAACAGCGAGATCAGCACCGCCACCTCGGTCAGCGCTTCCAGCAACGCGGACTCTTGCAGCGGATTGAAATGGAACAGGTTGAGGGCGCTGGGGCCCACCAGCAGCCCGAAGGCCAGGTAGACCATCGCCGACGTGACAGCCGAGCGCTGCAACAGCGTCGCTGTCAAGCCGCGCACCAGCAGCAAGGCGCCAATCAGCAAAAACCACTGCGGGATGGACATGACAAGCAGCTTGAGGACATCGGGACAGTGTAGTCAGCGCCGCCGTGACTGACCGTGCGGTCAGTCACATGGGCTTGTCAAACGCAGCGCCGACGGCCAGCAAAAACCAATCGGCTGTCGTCAAACATCACCCGGGTGGAACGCGGCCCGGGCTAGTGCGTGACGATGGTGTAGGTCACTTCTTCGGACTCCACCAGGTCCAGAATGTCGTTGAGCAGTTCTTCGTCCTCGGTGCTGGACCAGGTGTCTTCCGGGTCGTTGGCAAACAGCGGCTCGATGGCCAGGTCCAGAAACTGGCCGTTGGGCAGGCCGATCACGTGCCCGCCTTCGGAGGTTTGGACCAGTTCCCAGTCGTCTGGCACCAACATGTCGAGCTGAATGGTGACGTTGAGTTTTTTCATAGAGGCATCCTTTTTCAATAAGGCCGCGAGGTTAACCCACCACGGACCCAACCCCGCCAGGTTTTGCGGTGCGCCCGCCCGTTGGCTGGCGCGAGCTACTTGGCGAGCGTGATCCGCTTTTGTCGCAGGTACTCGTTGAACTGCGTCAGCGGAATGGCGGCCAGACCCACGGCGCCGTTGTCAGCGGTCCAGCTCAGGGTGGCGCTGTTGGCGGCAGACAGGTCGACCTCGACCGGGCCGACCGGAATCACCAGCGGTGCGCCGTCGCCAGGGGTGTAGGTCATGTGGTCGTTGACGGTGGCGTGTTGTGTCATGGGATCTCCTCAAAAGGTGCATTACATGCCAGGCGCGCGGGGCGGTCTGTTAACCAACACACCGCCAGACAACGGCACTCCTGTTGTTAATCTGAGGCGAGGTAGGGTGGACAGCAGAGTGTGAATGCAGCCTCACATCTGCGCGGGCGCAGCGGCTTCGTCCATCCAGAACACCTCCCACTGGTGGCCGTCCAGGTCGGCAAAACTGTGCTGGACCATGAAGCCGTGGTCTTGCGGCGCATTGGGTGTGGTGGCACCGGCGGCCACGGCCTTGGCGATCACGTCGTCGACCTCGGCGCGGCTGTCGACCGACAGGGCCAAGATCACTTCGGTGGCCTGGTTGGCGTCGCTGATCGGCTTTTTGGTGAAGCCCTGAAAGAAGGGCTCCACCAGCAACATGGCGTAGAAGTTATCGCCAATCTCCAGGCAAGCGCCTTGCTCGTTGGTGAAGCGCGGGTTGAACGTGAGGCCCAGCGCCTTGAAGAAGGCCTGTGAGCGGGCCATATCTTTGATGGGCAGGTTGACGAAGATTTGTCGGAACATGATGTGTTCTCCTGGTTTTCGGTGGGTGTGCGAGGCTCAGCTTTTCTGGCTGGCTTGCATCTGCTTGAACTTGTCCAGCGCGTCGCTCGGCGGGAACTCGTCCAACTCGATGAGCTGGCGCAGCTCAATAACGGCCTCTTTACCTCGGCCCGCAGGGTTGGGGAAACGGCGGCTCCATGCCAGGGCCTCTTCGCGCGAACGCACCTGGATCAGCGTGTAACCGGCGATCAGCTCCTTGGCCTGTGCAAAGGGGCCGTCCACCACCCGCTGGCCCGATGCGTCGTAGTGGATGCGCCAGCCGGTGCGGCTGGGGTGCAGGCCGCTGCCGTCGAGCAGCACGCCCGCGCGCGCCAGTTCTTCGTGGTAGGCGGCCATTTCCGCCATGAGTTCCTCAGGCGCTTCGGGAGTGAGCTCGGCTTCGAACTCGGGGCAGGATTTGACGATGATCATGAATCGCATGGGGATGCTCCTGGGAGGTTCAGGTTTTGCAGGCGGGTGGTTCCATGCCGGGCTGCAGCATGCTGTTGTGGTTACCTTCGGTGTCACAAAACGCCACGTACTCGCCCACACCGGGAATCGTCATGGGTTCACCGAGCACCTCACCACCTGCCGCTGTGACCCGCTGCATGGCGGCGCGGATGTCTTCCACCGCGATCACCACTGAGGGATGTTGTATCGGCCCATGGGCTTGAAAGGGGAACAGGCCGCCGTTGATGGAACCCAGCGCGGCCTCGGGCGGCACCGGTGGTCGGGCACCCGCAGGGGCGGTACCCACCAACAGGTAGTCGCCCATGTCGGGGCCCAGAAACTGGTGGGTCCAGCCGAAGGCGGTGGCGTAGAAGTGCTGGGCGCGCTCGCGGTCTTTGTATGGCATTTCAAAATGCACAACGGGACACATAGGAACGGTGACGGTGCTCATGGGTGCCTACTCAGGTGTTGGTTCACAGACGGTGTTGACATGCCGCGTCTTCATTGGGCAGGCCAATGTGGTTGACTCAGGCTGCGGCAGGGTGGCCGCGCCGCGTGTGAAACCGGTTCAACGGCTTCCATGAGCACAACGAAACCAGTCGAGCGATGGTCGCGGTCTCGCTCAGGCTGACGCGTTGGTCAGGCGGCTCCATGAACAGGCGCATGTGGTTGGACATGGCAGAGACCTCTCACGGTTCATGGGGCGCATGCTACACAGGTTTGACCCAGGGTGCCCAGTCAAGCCTGCCACACCCCAAACCCCGCTGAGCGCAGATCGATGCCGATGTCGATCTCCTTGTCCACCGCGTCCTGGTAGCCCATGGGGTTGAACGCTTCGTACAGGTCCGGCAGCAGGCGCAGGCCGTATCTCTGCACAAAACTGTTGGCCTGAATGCCCGCTTTGTGTTTGTCAAAACGCACATCCGGGTCCAGGCCCGTCATGCCGACATACACGCAAGGCTTGCCTTCGACGTAATGGGGGTTGTTCTTGCGAAAACGCGGCTCAAACAGCACATCCTTGGACAGCTCAATCACATAGACGTGGTGGTGCCTGCGCCGGGACATGGTGGGTAAGCCCGCGTCAGTGCGCTAGCTGCCTGTCATATCCCGGATCAGGGCTTTGACTTTGGTGGTGAGGATGTCCACCGCCGGGTCGTTGGCGCCGTGGGGCAGGATCACGTCGGCGTGGCGTTTGGTGGGTTCGATGAACTGTTTGTGCATCGGGCGCACGGTGTCCATGTACTGGTTGATCACGCTCTCAGCTGTGCGGCCGCGCTCGGCCATGTCGCGCTGCAGGCGGCGGATAAAACGCACGTCAGGCGCGGTGTCGACAAAGATCTTGAGCGACATCATCTTGCGCAGCTCGGCGTCATACAGCGCAAACAGGCCCTCCACCACAATCACCGGCGCGGGTTGGAGGTGAATAGTCTGGCTGGCGCGGTTGTGCGCGGTGAAGTCGTAGGTGGGCATCTCGATGGGCTCGCCACGGCGCAGCGCCTGCAGGTGCTGCATCATCAGCGGCCAGTCAAACGCATCGGGGTGGTCGTAATTGGTTTTGCGCCGCGCATCAAACGACAGTTCGGTCTGGTCCAGGTAGTAGTCGTCCTGGTACACCACGGTGGCCATGTCCGGCCCGACCGACGCCAGCACCCGGCGCGTGACGGTGGACTTGCCACTGCCGCTGCCCCCGGCAACACCGATCACGAAGGGTTGGTGGTTGGCGTGGGACATGCGTTCTCCGGGGTCAGGTGCAAAGCAGGCAAGTTTACAAGCCACCCCAGGCTTGCCAGACACCCAACCCGGTTGAGCGCAGGTTGATGCTGATTTCGATCGCACAGCCCACCGTGTCCAGCCTGGTCTTGCCTACCTACACGCAAGGCGTGGCGTTGATGGCGTGGGCGGGGTGCTTGCCGCCCCGCCGCAGGGGCTTACAGCGTGGCGTAGTCGGTATACCCCTTGGCGCCGGGCGTGTAGAAGGTGCTGGCGTCGGGCGCGTTCAAAGCGGCTCCGACCTGGATGCGCGCGGGCAAATCCGGGTTGGCCAGGAAGCTGGTGCCAAAGGCCACCGCATCGAGCTTGCCGTCGGTGATGGCTTGGATGGCCTCGTCGGCGGTGTAGCCCATGTTGCCAATCAGCACACCTTTGTACTTGTCGCGCGCCACCGTCATCACATCACCCTGTTGCACACCAAAGAAGTCGGCGCGCATCAGGTGCAAATAGGCCAGTTGGTAGGCATTGAGCTTGTCGGCCAGGTAGCTGGTCAGCCCTATCGGGTCGCTGTCGATCATGCTGTTGAAGCTGTTCAGTGGCGACAAGCGCAGGCCCACGCGGTCCGCACCAATGGCGTCGGTCACCGCGGTCAACACCTCAAACAGGAAACGTCCGCGCTTCTCCATCGAGCCGCCGTAACCGTCGGTGCGTTGGTTGGCGCCATCACGCAGGAACTGGTCGATCAGGTAACCATTGGCACCGTGCACCTCCACACCGTCAAAACCCGCCTCAATGGCGTTTTTGGCACCCAGGGCAAAGCCCGCGACGATGGCCGGAATCTCGGCCTCGGTCAGCACACGGGCGGGTGCGTAGGGCACCTTGCCGTTGGGTGTGTGGATCTCGCCCTCAATCGGCACCGCGGTGGACGACACGCTGGCCTGGCCACCGTTGATGTCGGCATGCGCCGCGCGCCCGCTGTGCCAGATCTGCAAAAAGATGCGCCCGCCCTTGGCGTGCACAGCGGCGGTGGTTTTCTTCCAGCCCTCGATCTGCTCGGCAGAGTAAATGCCGGGCTCGGCCACAAAGGCCGAGGTGTTGGGCAGCACCATGGTGCACTCGGTGATCAGCAGGCCACCGCTGGCGCGCTGGGCGTAGTACTCGGCCATCAGCTCGTTGGGCTGGTGCTCTGAGCCAGCGCGGGTGCGGGTGAGGGGGGCCAGGATAAAACGGTTGGGCAGCGTGAGGCGGCCAACTTGCAAGGGGGTAAACAGCATGACAAATGTCCAGTGGGTCAAAGAAAGGGGCGAACCTTAGCACCACAGCCCATTCACGGAGCCCCAGCGGGCCAATGCTGTTTGCGCTAGCCAATGGCCAGGATTTGTATGCCAAATTGGCTTCTAGCCCTTTTGATATCAGGGCAAACAGCTACAAAAGCTGCAGCGTTTTGGCGGCGCTAACTTAAAACGACGACCCCGGCTCGCTCAGAAAAGCCAGTTCCTCGGCGCTGGAGGTGCGGCCCAGAATGGCATTGCGATGCGGGTAACGGCCAAAGCGGTCAATGATGGCCTTGTGCAACAACTCGTAGCGCAGGTTGTCTTCCAGACCCGGCTGCGAAAACAGGGCGACGGCTTGCGTGTGCACCTGCGCGGACTCGCTGTGCATGTAGGGCATGTAGGCAAACCTGCGCTGCGCCAGCGGCAGGTTGCGGTCTTGCCCACGGGCCACCAGCTCTTGCGCCAGAGTCAGCGCCAGCGCGTCCTGCTCAAAGGCACGCGGGGTGTCGCGGTACACATTGCGCGAGAACTGGTCCAGCACGATGATCTCGGCGAGCCGCCCCGCCGCCGTGGCGCGCCAGGCTGCCAACTCACCCCGCGCAGCCGCTTCCAGCGTGGCGCCAAAACGCGTACGAATGGCGGCGTCCAGCGCAGCGTCTTTGGCAAAGTGCTGCTGGGGACTCAACTCGTTGAACCAGAAACTGAGGATGTTGGTGGCTTGCATGGGCGCGAGGATAACCAGGGCTGGGGTTTCCGTAAACGCCCATTGGCGTATTTAGAGTGAGGCCACAGGTCGGGGCGCGCTCGTCGACCACCCCAGCTTGAAGTCGCAAATTGCGACTTCAAGCTTGCAAATGCATCAGGGGAATTGAGCTAGGCCCTTTTCCTATATGCATGATTAGGTATCAAAAGCGTAGCAATTTCTCAAGCCCAGTAAGGTAAATACTCCGCAAATTTTTTGCCGTTTCCAGCATCTTTTCGTTTGATCCGGCCCAGCGCAACGGCATCCCCAATCAAGTTTGTGATTTGGTTTCGGTGCTTTTCATGTAGCTTGAATCGTTCCCGCACGGTGGTATTTGTCAGGGTGCTGCTGGATAAATACTGCAATACGGCGTGCTGGTAGCACGCCTCAACACGTTCTGTTTGTGACATTTCGGAGAACTTGCGCGGGGCATACAAGGTGACGCGGAATGAATTTTCTTGTAGCGTGAAAACCAGTGGCGGCAAGCCGAACAGCTCGATAGCCCCGACCACTTTTTGAAAACCGGTACCCCGCTCTTCACAGATGCGATAGCGTCTGAACGAAGAAGCCAGCATCTCATTGCGAGACTCGGGCGTGGTGCCAATCAGGCGGTCGGGGCGCTTGCCGGGCAACAGCGTTCCGGGGTTGGTGACTTCGATTCGGTCGTCATAAATTTCTACCATCGGCCCGGCACCGGTGACGGTGAAGTCTTGGTGAATCAGTGCATTGGCAATGAGCTCGCGCAGGGCAATTTCGGGGTACACGCTGACCTCGGTACGCAGCGATTGCTGAATCACTTCCGAGTGCGGAAGGGCTCGTTTCAAGTAGCCAATCAAGCCTTCAAAGCCCACGGCATAGCCCTTGTTTCCGGGGAGTTCGTCAATCGTCTCCACTTTGTTGGTGCCGCGATACCGGATAACCCGGATGCGTTTGCGCTCCAGCGTGCCAAATTCATCCAGTTTGCGGGCTGCGGCAATGGCCCCAAAGTTGGTGATGTAGAAACCACGCCCATCGGCAACGGCCAAGCCCTCGGCCAGAAGCCATTGGCCCAACTCATCGGAGCCATCGGGCAAGGGGCGCTCCAGCAACTTGGCAATGGCGGCTACGTCCAGTTGCCTCAGAACATCTTCTAGTGGTAATAGTGAGGAGGCACGCAACTCCTCCCATCGTGGGGTTGCACTGTTGAGCATCAGCGCGCCAACTTCTTGCCTGGAGGCTTTTCGGGTGGTGCCACTGGAACGCACCCAAGACTCTTCAATTGACTTGCCGCGTCGATGCACGGGCTTCACAGCCTGCTCAGGCACGTGAACCAAAAGAATGGGCATACCCTTGAACTCCACCACTGCGTGATCCAGGGCCAACGGTGGCTCGACTGCATCACGGCCAAGGTTAGACAGGGTATTGGCAATTTGGGCCACAGCTTCCTGATCAATGCCCAACAGTTGCCCAGAATTTGCAACGCCAAACACAAAGCTACCGCCATTGGGATGGTTGGCAAATGCCATCAAGTGCTCAGCCAGCCTGTCTTTGTGGTCTGAAAGGCTGGCTTTCCAGTCCAGTTCGTTAACCTCATGTGGCACCGGAGCCAGGCTTTGTTCAAGACTCTGCAATACCGCTGCAATCCAATACTTGTTTGCCATGTGATACCAAGTTATTGATTTGTATGACTTTTATGGAATTTTCCGGATTCGCATGTGATAAAGACAACCGAATCTTTTTGCTGTAATCGATTGTCCAATGGCAATGCTATCCAGTTTGCACAAATTGGCGTCTTCCCTTGTTCTGTCTTCCACGTCATCTAGCGACTGGTCGAGCGGCCCGGCACCGCAATCGCAGCCACCCGCATGCCGCGTGTTTCACCAGCGGGCAGATAGACTTGGATGGTTTGAGGGCGGGGCATCGTGATGTTGGCAGTTGTCAGAGCCTCTGGAAAATTTATAAGAAATGTGGCCCTAGCCCTTTTTCAATAAGGGCTAGCAGCTGCAACTAATGTAGCTAATTGATGGCACAAATCAGTGCAGCTGAAAGTCATGCGGCCACAAGAAGTACGGTCCAAACCGACCCTTGGCCACGAACTCAACACCGGCTGCCTCACCCTTGGGCGTGACGACATGTTTGTCGCCGTTCAATGCCAAGTAACCATGTTGTGTGGCGTGGCTCAACAGGTCGGCGGCTTTCATGCCCAGCTTTTGCGCCAGCTTACCGGAAGGCAACTTGTCGTTTGTGGCGTCAGCCTCGTCACTGGAGTCTGTTGGCGCGGCGGTTGTGGCGGGTTCGTTGGTGACGCGCTCCAATGAAATACGCACTTCTTCACTGATACGGATGATGCGCTGGGCCTCTTCGTAGGCATCTTTGTAGAGCTGGGTGTCTTCACTGCGCTGGATCAGGATGCCCATCTCGTTGTTGTTCACCTGGCTGAACTCGTACAGATTCAGGCTGGTGATGATGCACAACTCTTCATTCATGTAGCACTTGGCGTGCAGGTTCTTGCAGAAGCTGGTGCGGATGTAGGTCAAGCCGCGCAGCCATTCAATCTCTTGCGGCTGCAACTCGCTTTTACCGTAGACGATACGCACGTCGATCTTCAGCCGGTTTTTGTCGGCCAGCAGCTCTTTCATGCGGTCGTTGAGCTTGAGGAAGGGACTGATCAGGATGAGGCGGTCTGATGCGCCTTTGATCAATTCTTCAAGGTGGTAGTTGGTGCCGGTGGTCGTTAGAAACTTTGTCATTTGAGTAAACTGAAATAGTTAATTCTATATATTTGATAGTTCACCGTATTCCTGCGGCGTGGAGAATTGTTTCATTGTCAATAGACATTACGCTAGTTAGATAAGTCGAACGTGAATCTGAAACTGCCACTTCAAGACATTCAATCATTAGTCGGCAGGCATATAGATACGATGTGAAATCTTCTGGTCTAGCCTTGTGTCCTCCCAAGAATTTTGCAGCAAGCAATGGCTTGCTGGAGAAAATTATTTCTGATGTAATAAATATTGCTGAGGCATTTCCAAACTCATACTTTGCTTCTTTGGAGATTAAAAAGCCTCGAATTTTTGTTAGGTGCTCAGCAATTTTTGAAACTTCCGCTGAGGTTAATGGAAGGCTTTTCGATTTTTCAACGTCAGAAATTATAAGATCTGAAATGTCTGCGCTAAGATACCCATCGATATGGTGATGTGGGTTTTTGTGTGACATTGCCGTGCAGTAACAATAGGCAAGAAATTTGACAACACCGGCATCATTTCCTCGCATAATGTGAAGTTTGCTCACCATTTTTTTTAAAATGGGATCGGCTGACGGTAGAAGTGCTACTGTGTACAAAATAACTTCTCGCCATTTTTGATCTTTAAGTGCAACTTCTACTGTGCCTTCCAATATTTTATTATCATTTGACTGAGCTATGTATGAGGCGGTGAAATACTCTTGTATTGTCAGATGAGAGAATGAGTAGATATCCTTAGCTCTTTCTACTAATAGTCCATGCTGTGCTTCTATTTGTTTTAATACAATTGCCGCATCTGATTTTCCACTTTTCTCTTTATCGGGAAGGCGATTTAAGAAATCTAAGATATAGTGCTCTATATTTTTTCTGGGAAAAATTGTTTGAGAATTGAAGTAAAAGTGAGCAGCAATATACTCTAAGAGATGTTCGCGTCTAGAAAATGATAGATTTTTGTAGAATCCATCTCGACCAATTAGTCGTGATGAATCCCATTTTCTGAGTAGTGCATCAATCGCTTCTCGATATAAATCGACCTGGCGAGTAGGAAATTGGAGAGTTTCATCAAACGCTAGACATAGCAAAGTTATTAGCAGTGGTGTTCTGCCAAGATCTCTTATTCCTGCATTGGATACTTCATTCCATCCAGTAAGAAATCGATCGAGTTGCCCAGACTTAGATCCATACCATTGTCGAATAAAACTGAGTTTTTGGTTCTCGGTAAAATCTGCTACTTCGAGGTATTTAAAGCGCTCAAATGAATAGTCTGTCGCAGCTGTTCTGCAAGTCAAACAAAATTGGCATTTCCTATACTTTAAGGATAAATTTACAACCTCTTTGATTGTTTGATTTCTCTTTCCACCTTCTTCATTTACTTCATCTAATCCGTCGAGAAGCACAAGTGCGTTACCTTTTGAGAGTAGTGCTGTGACAAAGGGTTCTGCTTTTGGAAATCCACATAAGTCAAATTGATTTGAGATAAACTTTTCAATTGGTAGGTTGGAGTCGCTCCATTCTTTTAATGGAATGAATATTGGGGATTTGTTAATTTCATTCTTGCATGCAAGAATAGCCAAATATTTTAAAAAAGTGGTTTTTCCGGCACCAGGTTTTCCCAAAATGAAAAGACTCTCGCCAGTCAGAGCTACTTCAAGTGCAGAAAGTCTATCAACTTCATTTCGAGGGAGTTGATCATTCTTTTCCAATGAACGAATGTCTCCCGAGAAATATGTGAGTGCGGATGGGCGATCAAAAACAAAGCAATCTGTATAGATGGTTTCTATCTTTATCGGAGTGGGGTTTCCCAGAATTTTGGTTGTGCTTAATGCATCCAAAAGATTGCTCTTGTACTTTGATTGTAATCCCTTCCAATCAAGAGTTTTCCATTTGTCTCTGAGCTGTGCTTTTGCGAATTCGGCCAAGTCGCCAGCTTCCTCTTTTGCGAATTCAATGGTTGCATCAAAAGCTGAGTCCGCGAGGGTGGACCAATCAAATCCCACAATTGAAGTAACTAAATCTTTCATATAATTCTCCCGCTGATACTTGTTGTTTATCTTTGCCGGAAATTGAATTGGCAAGTTGAAAGAATTGTCACTTCCATTAACTATTCAATAGCCCTGCCATCAATTGAATATCGGCTTACTACCCTACACATAATCCACCCGATCTGCTATAAAGTGCCCGTGTTTTTCAAGCTGGACGTTCTGGCCGGGCATGTCGTTGATCAGTGAATCTCGACTATTCCAGAAATGACTCTGAGACTTTTGCGTTGTATCAAGTAATCCGCTTTAGCGATAGCTTTACCACGCAGCCCAATTTTGAGGCAGTGTTCACCAAGGGATCCTATGTGAATTTGTGGGTGCAGCTGCTGAACAGGTCGTTCATGTGCGGCAGCGTGATACCAGCGCGCTGGACATCTTCGGCTTGGGATGCCGAGTTGGCCGATGATTTTGCGAATCTGGGTAGGCAGATCACCCAGTAGCAACAAGGCTCCTGCTTCGTCTTCCGGGAAACCCAGATCCCGAAAGACGGTTTTGTCGCCACCCATGCTGTGAAGTGCTCCAGTCATGGTCCCATCCAAATGGGTTTGGATGGGTGTGGCGGTCTTGGGTTGGCTCTAGACGGCCAACCGGTGGGTTATTTGCCCCAAGAGTCCCTCAACCCCACCGCCAAGTTAAACACGGGTTTTGAACCAGTCACATGGTCCACCCGATCCGCCACAAAGTAGCCATGCCGCTCAAACTGGAAGTTCTGTCCCGCTGCGGCGTTGGCCAGTGAGGGCTCGACGATGGCGGTGATGACTTTCAGGCTGTTGGGGTTCAGGCTTTCCAGGTAGTCTTTGCCGCCCGCGTCGGGCTGGGCGTCCAGGAACAGGCGGTCGTACATGCGCACTTCGGCGTTGACGCCGTCAGCCACGCCCACCCAGGTGATGGCGGCTTTGACCTTGACGCTGTCGCTGCCGGGGGTGCCGCTTTTGGTGTCGGGCACCACAGTAGCCAGCACTTCTGTGATGTTGCCATCGGCATCTTTGGTGCAGCCGGTGCATTCGATGACGTAGCCGCCTTTCAGGCGTACCTTGTTGCCGGGGAACAGGCGTTTGTAGCCCTTGGGTGGCACTTCTTCAAAGTCTTCGCGCTCAATCCACACTTCTTTGCCAATGGTGAAGTGGCGTGTGGGGCTTTCCACACCTTCGGGCGGGTGGGGCAGGGCGGGCTGGGTGCAGGGCTCCAGGTGGCCAGCGCCCATGACAGAGTCCCAGTTGGTCAGCACCAGTTTCACCGGGTTCAGCACCGCAAAACCACGGTGGGCTTTGAGCTCTAGGTCTTCGCGCAGGCAGCCTTCCAGCGTGCTGTAGTCGATCCAGCTGTCGCTTTTTGTCACGCCAATGCGTTCGGCAAAGGCTTGGATCGCCGCAGGCGTGTAGCCCCGGCGGCGCAGGCCAACAATGGTTGGCATACGCGGGTCGTCCCAGCCGTTGACCTTGTTCTCGTTCACCAGCGCGGCCAGTTTGCGTTTGCTGGTGATCACGTAGGTGAGGTTCAGGCGGGCAAATTCGTACTGGTGCGGCGCGGGGCTGCTAAGCAGTCCACCTTCACACAAGCGGTCCATCAGCCAGTCGTAAAACGGGCGTTGGTCTTCAAACTCCAGCGTGCAGATGCTGTGGGTGATCTGCTCCAGCGCGTCTTCAATCGGGTGGGCAAAGGTGTACATCGGGTAGATGCACCACTTGTTGCCGGTGTTGTGGTGTTCGGCGTGTTTGATGCGGTAGATGGCCGGGTCGCGCATGTTGATGTTGGGGCTGGCCATGTCGATCTTTGCTCGCAAGACCATAGCGCCGTCTTCATGCTTGCCGTCGCGCATCTCACGAAAGCGGACCAGGTTGTCGGCGGGCGTGCGGCTGCGGAATGGGCTGTCGACACCGGGTTTGCCAAAGTCGCCACGGTTGGCGCGCATTTGCTCGGGGGTTTGTTCGTCCACATAGGCGTGGCCCGCTTCGATCAGGTATTCCGCTGCGCGGTACATGAAGTCGAAGTAGTCGCTGGCCTGGTAGGGCAGGCTGTTGCCGGGTTGGCTCCAGTCAAAGCCGAGCCATTTCACCGAGTCGATGATGCTGTCAACGTATTCGGTGTCTTCTTTTTCGGGGTTGGTGTCGTCAAAGCGCAGGTGGCACACACCGCCGTAATCACGCGCCAGGCCAAAGTTCAGGCAGATGCTTTTGGCGTGGCCCACATGCAGGTAGCCATTGGGTTCGGGCGGGAAACGGGTGCGGATTTTGGCCGGGTCGGGCTCGCCCGCAGCGTGGTGCGCGGCGTCGCCGGGGCTGCCGGCCCAGCGGCGGGATGCGTAGGTGCCTTTTTCCAGGTCAGATTCGATGATCTGGCGCAAAAAGTTGCTGGTTTTAACGACGTCGGTGGCCGCAGGGTCAGCGGCTGTTTTATTTTGGGGTGGGGTGGGGTGGCTCATGGTGCCGATTTTAGGTGGCGCGCCTGGGGTGGCTATGATTTGTGGCCGCTCATTGTGTGCGGTTACCACAGAGTTCACCAT
This sequence comes from Rhodoferax sp. U2-2l, assembly GCF_020594515.1. Lineage (GTDB taxonomy): Bacteria > Pseudomonadota > Gammaproteobacteria > Burkholderiales > Burkholderiaceae_C > Rhodoferax. The sequence continues at coordinate 63,499 of NZ_JAJCTH010000018.1, read as the reverse complement.
GCCTGAATCACCTCCCGTCGCCTTGCCAGGCAAACCCCAGCCTGTTGTTGCGCAGGTGGGGCAGCGCGACTTGTTGCTGGCGGTGCAAGACGGGGTGATCACGCGCCAGCAGGCACAGGCGCTGTGGGCGCGTTGGGCCAAACAAAGCATGGCGGCACAGCAAGCGGCCCAGCCCGATGCGCCTGCCGGTGTGTACGCCAGCGCGCCGCACTTCAGTTTGACCAACACGCTGTACTACTTTGGTGGTTTGGTCGCCATCGGCGCCATGACCTTGTTCATGCAACTGAGCTGGGACGCGTTTGGTGCCTGGGGCCTGATGCTGCTGAGCGCCGCGTACCTGGTGGCCTGCCTGAAGGTGGCCGACCATCTGACAAGCCGCCAGCTGCGGGTGCCTGCTGGCATTTTGGCCACGCTGGCGGTGGTGCTGACGCCGCTGGTGGTGTGGTGTTTTCAGCACGGCATGGGCTGGTGGCCACCGGGCGGGCCGATGGCTTATTCGGCTTACCACACCCACATCAACTGGCGCTGGCTCACGCTGGAGTTGGTGACGTTGGCCGCTGGTGTGGTGATGTTGTGGCGCTACCGCCTGCCGTTCATGGTGATGCCGATTGCGGTGACGCTGTGGTACCTGAGCATGGATGTGGCGCACGGCCTGATGCAGCAAGGTGAGTTTTGGGACTTTGCCTTCATGCGTGATGTGTCGCTGGTGTTTGGCATCGCCACCGTGGCCATGGCGCTGTGGGTCGATGTGCGTTGTCGCCAGGCAACGGAGGCCGAGTGGCGGCAAGACTATGCTTTTTGGCTGTACATCTTTGGCACGCTGATGTTTTGGGGTGGCCTGAGCTGGCGCGACTCGGATTCAGAGCTGGGCAAAGCGCTGTACTGCCTGATCAACGTGGTGATGGTGTTTGCCGGGGCGGTGATCGGGCGGCGGGTGTTCACCGTGCTGGGCGCTCTGGGCGTGGCTGGTTACCTGGGCTATTTGTCGCACCGGGTGTTTGGCGACAGCCTGGTCTTTGCGTTTGTGCTGACGCTGATTGGTTTGGGGCTGGTGGCTTTGGGTATCTGGTGGCAGCGCCACGAAGAGCGCATCGCCACCTACTTTGCCAACTGGCTGCCGGTGGGTCTGCGGGCCGGTTAAGCCGCAGACGGCGGGTTAATCCATCAGCGTTTCGGCAAAGGCGTGGATGGCTTTGAGGTCGGGCGGAAGTTCGGTAAACGGCAAGCGCTCGCGCACCAGAATCTCGCGCAGGCCCTGGTCCACCTCGCGGGCTTGTTCTTCATCCTGAAAACGCCCGCTGCGCACATATTTCTTGTTACCGCGCTTGACCAGAATGTTGACGTTGTCGTTTTGCCGGTACCACTCCAGGATCTGCTCGCGGGTTTTGGCCACGTCGCAGATGTTGTCGGCGTAGTTTTCGTTGTAAAACAGCACTTGCGGCAAAGAGCATTCGGTGATCAAAAAGTGCACCTGGCCGTCAATCAGGTTGAGCATCTCATACTGGCGCTGGGCAATGAAATACTGGTTTTTCAGCACCTCGAAGTTCTGCTGCCAGACCAGGGACTTGGCAAAGTCGGGAATGGTTTCCACCGTTTTGCCGTGCAGGCTCAGGTGCAGCACGATGGCCGCTGAAAACAGCGATTTGTCACTGCCCGGCCCGCCAATGATGTTGATCACCTTGGTGGGGTAAAGCCGCATCTTGGTTTCGGGCAGGTGGTTGAGGACGTTGGCGTAGCGAATACTCATGATGGGTCACCTGTGACATAACGGCTTGTGGGCGATGGTGTGCCAGACCTGCCATTATGCAATCAGGTCGGGATGCCGTTGCGCTCCAGCAGGTCGCTCACCAGCTCCAGCCGCACCAGCGGGTTGTCAAGCGCCATCAGCCGGTGTTTCAGTTCCAGCGACATGGGCAGCAGCTCGCACCAGCGGTTGGCCACCCAGGCGCAGTCGTCGAGCTGGTAGGGCGGCTGGATCGGCATTTGCTCGGCCTCCAGATGCTGCTCGTGCAGCGTGTCAATCACCCGTTTCAGCGTGTTGGCCACGGCCTTCAGGTCGGGCGGAATGGTGACTTGCTGGTCATCAGGCAGCAGGGCCACATCGGCCACCCACAGGCCGTGTTTCATCAGGTGGTGGTTGCTGACGGTAAAACGCTGTTCGCCTGTGCATTGAATCAGCATCAGCCCGGGTTGCGGTCGGCTCAGCTGGGTGATGCGGGCCAGGGTGCCGGTCGGGTAAAAAATCTCCTCGGCAAAGTTGTCACCCCCCGGTGCGCCGCCGGGGGCCTGGCGCACCTCGCTGCCGCGGTTGAGTGACACCACGCCAAACGGCGCGCCGGTCTTGAAACACTTGCCAATCATGTCGAGGTAACGCACCTCAAAAATCTGCAGCGGCAGGTAGCCGCCCGGAAACAGGACCGTGCCCAGCGGAAACAGCGGCAAGGATTGGAGGGCAAGCGTGTCGGTCATGGTTCAATTTGCTCGGTATGGGCGTTAATGATCCCACGAAAATTCGACCCTGGCCTGGGCGGGGTCTGGCCCGGTTTCTGCTGTGAATGCGGGTTGCCGTACTGTGCAGGCTGTGATAATCGTTGATCAGACTAGGAGATTGCGTGGATATTGTGCTGTTGATCAAGGCCGCCATCATGGGGCTGGTGGAAGGTTTGACCGAGTTTTTGCCCATCTCGTCCACCGGACACTTGATTCTGGCGGGCGCGCTGCTGGGTTTTGATGACGACAAAGCCAAGGTGTTCGACATTGCCATCCAGACCGGTGCCATCTTTGCCGTGATCCTGGTGTATTGGCAAAAAATTCGCGACACGGTGGTGGCGCTGCCGTCTGAGCAGCAGGCGCAGCGCTTTGCGTTGAACGTGGCGATCGCCTTTTTTCCGGCGGTGTTGTTGGGCTTGTTGTTTGGCAAGGCCATCAAGGCCAACCTGTTCACGCCGGTGGTGGTGGCCAGCACCTTCATCATTGGCGGCTTCATCATTTTGTGGGCGGAGCGCCGCCAGGCCAAAAACCCCGCGGTGGCCCGTATCCATGACGTGGATGCCATGACGCCGATGGACGCCTTGAAAGTGGGCCTGGTGCAGTGTTTTGCCATGATTCCGGGCACCAGCCGCAGCGGCGCCACCATCATTGGTGGCATGTTGCTGGGCTTGTCGCGCAAGGCGGCCACGGATTTTTCGTTCTACCTGGCGATACCGACCCTGATCGGCGCGGGCGCCTACAGCCTGTACAAAGATCGCGCCTTGTTGTCTTTGGCTGATGTGCCGATGTTTGCTGTGGGGCTGGTGATGTCGTTTGTCAGCGCGTGGTTATGCATCCGCTGGCTGCTGGCGTTCATTTCCACCCACAGCTTTGTCGGTTTTGCCTACTACCGCATTGTGTTTGGCTTGGTGGTGCTGGCCACCGCCTGGACTGGCACGGTGACCTGGGCTGCGTGAGCGCATGGTGCAAACCACCACCATCACGCCCGACCAGCTGAAGGTGGGGATGTATGTCCACCTGGACATGAAGTGGTTTGACCATCCGTTTGCGTTCAGCCACTTCAAGATCACCAGCGCCGACCAGATTGAAACGATCCGCAGCCTGGGGCTCAAAGCCCTGCGCTTGAGTCCGGAACTGAGCGACGTGGCGCTGCCAACGGTGCTTGCGTCAGACAACACGCTGGCGCTGGTTGTCCCGCCACCCGAGGCGCCCCAAGAGCCGTCACCGGCCATGTTGGCCAAACGCGCCATGATGGCGCAAATGAAGCAGCGCCGTGACACGGCAGAGCGCATTGAGCGCGCTTTTGTGGACACCGCGCAAACCGTGCGCGACATCGAGAAAAACCTCTACAGCCGCCCCGTTGAAACCGTGCAGCAGGCCAGCAAGCTGGTGCAGAAAATCGCGGACTCCATCCTCAGCGCGCCCGAGCTGGCCATTCAGGTCATGGGCGACAAGCTGGGGGGTGAAGAGCTGTACTTTCATGCGCTCAATGTCACCATGCTGTCGATGATGATGGCGCGCGATCTGAAGTTGCCGGTGGAGGTGGTGGGTGTGCTGGGTGTGGGCGCCTTGTTGCATGACATTGGCCGCAAGGAAGTGCCCGACAAAATTTTGTTGAAAACCGATCCGCTGACGCCGGCCGAGCGCAATTTTTACGAGTTGCACCCGACTTACGGCGTTGAAATTGGCAAGCGCATGCAATTGTCGTCAGCGGCCATGGCCATCATTGGCCAGCACCATGAGCTGTTTGACGGCACGGGCTACCCGCATAAGCTCAAAGGTGAGGCGATCCACCTGCTGGCGCGTGTGGTGGTGATTGCCAACTATTACGATGAGCTGTGCAACCCGCTGTTGCTGGCCGACGCGCTGACCCCGCACGAGGCGCTCTCGTTGATGTTTGCCAAACTGCGCGGCAAGTTCGACCCCAAGTTGCTGAGCGCCTTCATTCGTTGCCTGGGGGTGTACCCACCGGGCACCATCGTGCAGTTGTCCAACGGCTTCATCGGCATGGTCTCCACGGTGAACACAACGCGGCCGATGAAACCGATTGTGGTGGTGTACGACGCCGACGTGCCCAAGGAAGAAGCGATTTTGCTGGACATGGACTCCCAGGTGGACTTGAACATCAGCAAGGCCATCCGCCCGGCGCAGGTGCCGCGCGAGGTGTACCACTACCTCAGCCCGCGCAAGCGGGTGAGTTATTACTTTGATGCCGCTGCCAAGCGCCCGCCAGCGAGCCGTCCATGAGCGACCTGGCCCAGCTCATGCTGGACAGCAGCCGGGAGATGCTGCTGCTGGTGGACCCGGCCAGTCTGCAAATTGTCAAGGTCAATGCACCGGTCGCCCTGGCGCTGGATTACACGCCCGAGCAGATGACCCGCCTGTTGATCACCGACATCGAGAGCGCGCTGCAGGACGTTTTTTACTGGGAAGACGTGCGCACCGGTCAGCTGGCCGAGGTCAACCACCAAGAGAGCCAGTACCGTCGCGCCGACGGTGAATTGCTGACCGTGACCAAATCGGTCCGCTTGCTGGCGCAGGACGGGCGCCAGCTGATGCTGGTGCTGGCCACCCAGGCGCAGGGTGTGCGCCAGGTGCAGGACGCGCTGGCGCAGACCCTGTCGCAGTTGCGTGCCACGTTGGAGTCCACCGGCAATGGCATTCTGGTGCTGGACTGGCACGGCAAGCTCAACAGCATGAACCGCCAGTTCAGCAAGATGTGGGCGCTGCCCGAGGCGTTGCTGCTGGCGCAGGACGACGAGCAGGTGCTGGCGTTCATCGTGGCCTCGGTGCGGGAGCAGGACCTGGTACGCGCCCGTCTGAACGCGGTGGTGGACCATGCCGAAACCGAGGACACCATCCGCCACCAGGACGGTCGGGTGTTCGAGCTCAGCTCCCGGCCACAGTACTTGGACGAGCAGATCATTGGCCGCGTCTTCAGCGTGCAGGACATTACCCAGCACACCCTGGACGCGCAGGCCCTGCGCGAGTCGCGTGATCGGTTGGAGCAGCGGGTGCTGGAGCGCACCGCCGCGCTGCACGCGCTCAACGCCACTGTCAACCAGGAAAAGGAGCGCCTGGCGCAGCTGGTCGACGAGCTGGAAGCCACGCAGGCGCAGCTGATGCAGTCCGAGCGCATGGCCTCCATTGGCCAGTTGGCGGCTGGCGTGGCGCATGAAATCAATAACCCGGTGGGTTTTGTCAACTCCAACCTGGGTTCGCTGCAGACCTATGTGTTGCACCTGCTCAAGCTGCTGGCCGCGTACGAGCGGGTGGAGAGCACCTTGGCCGCACCGGCTGCCCAGGAGATTGCCCAGGTCAAGAAAGACATCGACTTTGCTTTCATGTGTGACGACATCACCGAGCTGCTGAGTGAGTCGCTGGATGGCCTGAAACGCGTGACGCGCATCGTGCAGGACCTGAGGAATTTCTCACGGGTGGATGAATCTGCCCGTCAGCCAGCCGATCTGGAAGCCGGGCTGGAAAGCACCCTGCGGGTGGTCTGGAACGAACTCAAGTACAAGGCTGAGGTGGTCAAGGAGTTTGCCGGTCTGCCCCAGATCATGTGTTACCCGTTCCAGCTGAACCAGGTGTTCATGAACCTGCTGGTCAATGCCTCGCAGTCGCTGGTGGACAAGGGCCGCATCACCTTGCGCACCGGGTTTGACGAGCACCAGGTCTGGATCACGGTGCAGGACACGGGCAATGGCATTGCGCCCGAGAACCTGAAACGCATTTTTGACCCGTTTTTCACCACCAAGCCGGTGGGCAAAGGCACCGGGCTGGGTCTGTCGCTGTCGTATGACATTGTCAAGAAACACGGCGGTCACATCGACGTGACAAGCGTGGTGGGCCAGGGCACCACCATGACGGTCTTTTTACCCCGCAGCTGACAGGTTCAGCAAGGCGGCCTCAATGGTGGCGGCCGTCACCAGCGGCTGCTCCATGGGAAACAGATGGCTGCCGTCTTGCATCATGATGCGGCCATGCGTCACGCGCTGGGTCAGCGCCATGCCCACCTGCCGAATCTCCGTCGACTGGGTGCCGCCAATGAACGCCACCGGGCAGCGCACCGGGTGCCGCTTGAGCATGGCTTCCAGGTTGTCGGGCAGGGTGTTGTAGATGGCTGTTTCCACCTCGCGCGCAAAGCGCAGCGTGCGTTTGGGCTGGCCGTCCACCAGCGTGTCAACCGTGCCGTGGTTGATGTAGTCAGCCAGCACCTGCGGGTGCCACCGGGCAAAGGCGCGCTTGCTTTGAAAATGCGCCAGCGCCTCGGCGGCGTCGGCCCACTGGTTGCGTCGGCGTCGGCTCACCTTGCCGGGTGACACCGCCCCCACCAGCTGGGCGTGTTTGGCCACGCCCAGCGCGGTGGCGCGCCAGCCGCCCAGCACCGGGGCGTCCAGCAGCAGCACGCCGCGCGCCAGTTCAGGTGCTTTGGCAGCAGCCATCAGGCTCAGAAAACCGCCCAGCGAGTGGCCGACAAAAAACAGCGGTTGCCCCGCCGCCTGCACCTGTGGCCGGGCAAAGTCGATGAGTTGCTGCACCAGATGCGGCCAGTTGCTGGTGACCGGGTAGCGCGGGTCGTGGCCGAACTGGTCAATGGCCTGCACCGCCAGACCGCGCTGGCGCAGCGCCGCAAACATCACCCGGTAGGTGTCGGCGCCGAAGCTGTTGGCGTGGGAAAAAACGATGTTCATTCGGTTGGGGGCAGAGCAGGCTTATTGTGTGTCGCCCTGGTCTGTCCCACAAGCTCTGATCGGTTGGGGACAGAGCAAGCTCACTGCGTGTCGCCTTGGGGTGTCCCGCCATCTTTGATCGGTTGGGGACAGAGCAGGCTCACTGCGTGTAGCCCTGGTCTGTCCCGCAAAGTTCTCAGATTAACTTTTCTTCCGGGGTGCTGATTTTTTTCAGCGGCAGGCTGCGTCCGGCGGTCATCATCAGCGGCACGCTGGTGACTTCGCCGTTCCACATCGGGTCTTCAATGCTGTCAAACACCTCGCGCAGTTTCACGCCCCAGCTGTTGTGCAGCATCTTGAAGTAGGGGTTGTTTTCGTCGATGCAGACCACCTTGTCGGTCTGGAAGCGGTCGGTCTCGTACACCACCAGGTCCAGCGGCAGGCCGACCGACAGATTGGATTTGAGGGTCGAGTCCATCGATACCAGCGCGCACTTGGCGGCTTCGTCCAGCGGCGTGGTGGGGGTGATGACGCGGTCCAGCACCGGTTTGCCGTATTTCGACTCGCCCACCTGGAAGTACGGGGTCTCAGGCGTGGCCTCGATGAAGTTGCCGGCCGAATACACCTGGAACAGGCGCATGCCTTCGCCCTTGATCTGGCCGCCAAAAATCAGGCTGACGTTGAAATCCACGCCGGCGAGCTTGAGTGCGGCGGCGTCGCGCTCATACACGTGACGGATGGCGGCGCCCAGCACGCGCGCGGCGTCAAACATGCTTTTGGCGTTCCAGATGGTGATGCCGTCGTCTTCGTCGTGGTCCTTGAGCCGCTCAACTTGCAAAATTTCGCGCACCGACTGCGAAATGCTCAGGTTGCCCGCCGACAGCAGCACCATGAAGCGGTCATCGGGTTTTTCGTAGACGATCATCTTGCGAAAGGTGCTGATCTGGTCCAGCCCGGCGTTGGTGCGGGAGTCGGACAGAAACACCAGTCCGGCATTGAGTTTGATGGCGACGCAGTAAGTCATTGTCAAAATTTTGTGGGCAAAGGTCTGAGTGTAGGGGGCTGTGTGGCGTGCCAACGGGTTTGCCGGATCTTTGTCGGCGCGACACCCGCTGTTTACACAAAGTTACCTGGGCCGGATAGGCTTGTCCTGTCACCACAAATTTGAACTTACATGAAACACATCCAACGATTTTTCTGGGCCTATCTGCTGGGGTTGACCGCCCTGTGGTGGTTGACAGACCCGCCCGCCTGGGCCCAATTGACCGACTTTTTCAGTTGGCGCGCCACCCTGATGCAGTACAGCGGCGTGCTGGGCATGGGCGTGATGAGCCTGGCCATGGTGCTGGCGGTGCGGCCGGTGTGCTTTGAGCCGTACTTGGGTGGGCTCGACAAGATGTACCGCTTGCACAAGTGGCTGGGCATATCAGCTTTGGTGCTGTCGATCAGCCATTGGGCTCTGGCGGTGGTGCCCAAGTGGGCGGTGGGCTGGGGCTGGCTGGCGCGCCCGGTGCGTGGGCCCAAGCCGGTGCTGGCCGAGGGCTCGATCGAGCAGTGGTTCATGAGCCAGCGCGGTCTGGCCGAAGGCATTGGGGAATGGGCGTTTTATGCCGCGGCGGTGCTGATGGTGCTGGCGTTGGTCAAGCGCTTTCCGTACCGGCACTTTTTCAAAACCCACCACCTGCTGGCGGTGGCTTACCTGGTGCTGGTCGCGCACTCGGTGATCTTGCTCAAGTTTGACGACTGGCGCGGCTTGCTGGGGCCGGTCATGGCCGTCCTGATGGCCGCTGGCAGCGTGGCCGCGGTGATGGTCTTGCTCGGCCGCGTGGTCAACCGCCGTCCATGCGTGGGTGAGGTGGTGGGCATCCGCCACCATGCCGCTCTGGAGGTGGTGCAGGTGGATATTGCGTTCAAGGGGCGTTGGCCGGGCCACGAGGCGGGTCAATTTGCCTTTGTGACCTTGCACGAACACGAGGGCCCGCATCCGTACACCATTTCGTCGGCGTGGCGCAACGATGGCCGCGTGACCTTCATCATCAAGGCCCTGGGTGACTACACCCGCGCCCTGGCCCAAACGCTCGAGCTCAAGGATGTGGTCGAGGTTGAAGGCCCTTACGGACGCTTCAATTTTCAGGGGCCAACCCGGCGCCAGATCTGGGTCGGCGGCGGCATTGGCATCACGCCCTTTATCTCGCGCATGAAAGCGCTGGCCCAATCGCCGGATGGCAAGGCCATCGATCTGTTTCACACCACGGCGGTGTATGACCCCCAGGTGATGGATTTGATGGCGCAGGACGCGCGCGACGCCCAGGTCCGGCTGCATGTGCTCTGGGATGAGCGCGACGGGCGGCTTGACGCGGCCCGCATCGCCGCGCAAGTGCCGGCATGGCGTGATGCCGATGTCTGGTTCTGCGGCCCGGCCAGGTTCGGGCAGGCGCTGAAAAATGAGCTTGTGGCCATGGGCTTGGTCCCGGCCCGCTTTCACCAGGAGTTGTTTGAGATGCGCTGAAGTCTCTGGCTCAGGTGCTGCTGCCCAGGGTCTTGAGCCGGTACAGCGCCTCCAGCGCCTCACGCGGGCTCAAGTTGTCCGGGTTGATGGCGTCCAGCGCCATCTCCAAAGCGCTGGTGGTGGCCGATTCAAGCATGGGTGGCTCGGCAAACAAATCCACTTGTGCCTGGGATTGGCTGGCCTGTGCCTCCAGGGCTTCGAGCGTGTGGCGGGCGTGGCTGACCACCGCGGCGGGCATGCCGGCGAGACGCGCCACCTGGATGCCGTAACTTTTGCTGGCCGGACCGGGCTGGATTTCGTGCAGGAAAACAATGTCACGGCCTGATTCCGCGGCGCTCACATGCACATTGATGGCGCTGTGGTGCGTGGCCGGAAATTCGGTCAACTCAAAATAATGTGTGGCAAACAGCGTGTAGGCCTGGGTTTTGTCGTGCAACTGGGTGGCAATCGCGCTGGCCAGCGCCAGGCCGTCAAAGGTGCTGGTGCCGCGGCCAATCTCGTCCATCAGCACCAGCGAGTTGGGCGTGGCCGTGTTGAGGATTTGCGCGGCCTCCAGCATTTCCAGCATGAAGGTCGACTGGGCATTGGCCAGGTCGTCGGCCGCGCCGATGCGGGTGTGGATGGCGTCGATCGGCCCCAGGCGGCAGCTGGCGGCGGGCACGTAGCTGCCGATGCTGGCCAGCAGCACAATCACCGCAATCTGGCGCATGTAGGTCGATTTACCACCCATGTTCGGGCCGGTGATGATCTGCATGCGCTGCTTCAGGGTCAGACGCGTGTCGTTGGCGATGAAGCTGCCCGCACTCAGTTCAGCCAGCCGGGCCTGCACCACCGGGTGGCGCCCGGCCTCGATCTCGATGCACGGCTCGCGGGCGAACTGCGGCGCGCACCAGTCCAGGGTCAGGCTGCGCTCGGCCAGTGCACACAGGGCGTCCAACGTGGCCAGCGCGTCGGCCAGGCGGGTCAGCGCCGGCACAAAGGCCTGCAACTGGTCCAGCAGCTGGTCATACAACCACTTTTCGCGCGCCAGCGCACGCTCCTGCGCGCTCAGGGCTTTGTCTTCAAAGGCTTTGAGTTCGGGGGTGATGAAGCGCTCGGCGTTTTTCAGGGTCTGGCGGCGCCGGTAATCGTCGGGCACTTTGGCGGCCTGACCTTGTGTTACTTCAATATAGAAGCCGTGCACCTTGTTGTATTGCACGCGCAGGTTGCTGATGCCGGTGCGCTCGCGTTCGCGGGTTTCCAGGTCCAGCAAAAAACCGTCGCAGTTGGTCTGGATGGCACGCAACTCGTCCAGCTCGGCATCGAAGCCGCTGGCGATCACCCCACCGTCGCGCACCAGCGCGGCGGGCTCGGCGTCGATGGCGGCACGCAGCAAGTCGGCACAGCCCGCGGGTGGCCGCAGATGCTGGGAAATCTCGCTCAAATAGAGTTCAAGCCCTTCGATGGCGGGAGCCAGTAGCTCTGTTTTCTGGAGTGTGACTTGCAGGCCCACCAGCTCGCGCGGGCGCACCTGGCGCAGCGCGATACGCGCGGTGATGCGCTGCACATCGGTGCTGCCCTTGAGCTGCTGGCGCAGGCTGGCCCACGGGCCCGCGCCGGTCGACAGGGCCGCACCAGAACGCAGCGCCTCGATGGCGCCCAGCCGCTGGCGCGCTTGCGCACGGTCACGCCGGGGCGCCAGCAGCCAGCTTTTGAGCAGGCGGCTGCCCATGCCGGTCTGGCAGGTGTCCAGCAGCGAAAACAGTGTGGGCGCATCCTCGCCGCGCAGGGTCTGCACCAGTTCCAGGTTGCGCCGGGTGGTGGCAGGCAGGTCAATCAGCTCGTCCTGCCGCTGCACCTGCACACTGTGGATGTGGGTGAGGGTGCGGCCCTGGGTGTGCTCGGCGTAAGCCAGCAGGGCGGCTGCCGCGGCATGGGCCTGCACCAGGTCCTGCGCCTGCCAGGGCGCGAGGCTGGCGGCCTGCAAATGCTGGATGAGCGTGCGCTGGCCCAGGCCCGCGTCAAACTGCCAGTCGGGCCGCACCGAGATCGACAGCGGCGGCGTGGCGGGCAGGGCGCGCAGGCGCGCCTCAAAAGCCGGTGTGGCCCCAGCGCTGAAAATCAGCTCGCCCGCGCCAATGCGCTGCACCCAGGCAGCCAGGTCGTCGGCGACACATTCGGCCAGATGCACCACGCCCTGCGTCACACTCAGCCAGGCCAGGCCGCAATGGTTGCGCGGGCCCTGGTGCACCGCCAGCAGCAGCGCTTCGGTTTTGTCACTCAACAGTTCCAGATCGGTCAGGGTGCCGGGGGTGACCACGCGCACCACCTTGCGCTCCACCGGCCCCTTGGCACTGGCGACATCGCCCACTTGTTCACAGATGGCAACCGACTCGCCCAGCTTGATCAGGCGTGCCAGATAGGTGTCGACCGAGTGGAACGGCACCCCTGCCATCACCACCGGCTGGCCGCCGGACTGGCCGCGTTGCGTCAGGGTGATGTTGAGCAGGCGCGCGGCTTTTTCGGCGTCGGCATAAAACAGCTCATAAAAATCACCCATGCGGTAAAACAGCAGGGTGTGGGGGTAGTCCGCCTTCAGACCCAGGTATTGGGTCATCATGGGGGTGTGCGTCTTGGCGGTATCGGTCATTGTGGGAAGTCTAGCAAGCTTCCCCACCCGGACCGGGTTGAATCCCAATCCGTTCTGTGCGGGCCCAAGCCCTTGCCCAAAGCGTTGAGGCAGGTCAAAATGCCACCAGAATGTCAACAAAAGTTGACATTCATCAATGTCTAAAAACACCACCCTAGGCACATTAGCCCTGTCCTTCAACTTACTGGAAACGTTATGCGCGTAATGCTCGTTCACCCCAATTACCACTCGGGTGGTGCTGAAATTGCCGGTACCTGGCCTCCAGCGTGGGTCGCCTACCTGGCGGGTTATCTGAAGGCAGGCGGTTACACCGACATCGTGTTTGTCGACGCCATGACGTTGGACCTGAGTGAAGACGTGATGCGGCAGAAGTTTGCCGAGATCAAGCCCGACATCGTCGGCTGCACGGCCATCACCCCGTCCATCTACAAGGCACAGCGCCTGTTGCAGGTGGTGAAAGAGGTCAACCCCAACATCGTGACCGTGCTGGGCGGCATCCACGCCACCTTCATGTTCTCGCAGGTGCTGGGTGAGTCGCCCTGGATTGACGCCGTGGTGCGGGGCGAAGGTGAACAGGTGTTCCTGAACCTGGTGAAGGCCGTGGACGCCGGTACCTTCATGCAAAACCGCGAATCGGTGCCGGGCATCGCTTTCCGCAACGACGAAGGCAAGATTGTTTCCACCCCCGCCGAGCCGCCCATTCAAGACCTGGACACCATCACGCCCGACTGGGGCATCCTGGACTGGAGCAAATACATCTACACGCCGCTGAATGTGCGCGTGGCCATCCCCAACTTTGCGCGTGGTTGCCCGTTTACCTGCAGTTTTTGCAGCCAGTGGAAGTTCTGGCGCGACTACCGCATCCGCGACCCGAAAAAGGTGGTGGACGAGATCGAGGACCTGGTCAAGAACCACAAGGTCGGCTTCTTCATCCTGGCCGACGAAGAGCCCACCATCCACCGCAAGAAATTCATCCAGTTCTGCGAAGAACTCATTGAGCGCAAGCTGCCGGTGTATTGGGGCATCAACACCCGCGTGACCGACATCCTGCGCGACGAGAAGCTGCTGCCGATGTACCGCAAGGCGGGCTTGATCCACATCTCGCTGGGCACCGAAGCCGCGGCGCAGTTGCAGCTGGACCGCTTCAACAAGGAAACCACCATCGAGCAGAACAAGAAGGCCATCCGCCTGCTGCGCGAAGCCGGTATCGTGACCGAGGCCCAGTTCATCGTCGGTCTGGAGAACGAAACCGCCGAGACCATCGAGGAAACCTACCGCATGACACGCGACTGGAACCCCGACATGGCCAACTGGGCGATGTACACACCGTGGCCGTTCTCCGACCTGTTCCAGGAACTCGGCGACAAGGTCGAAGTGTTCGACTACGAAAAGTACAACTTTGTCACCCCCATCATGAAGCCCAACGCGATGGACCGCGCCGAGCTGCTGGACCGGGTGATGAACAATTACCGCCGGTTCTTCATGAACAAGACCTTCTTCCAGTACCCCTGGACGCGCGACCCGGTGCGCCGCAAGTACCTGATGGGTTGCCTGAAAGCGTTCCTGAAGAGTGGTTTTGAGCGCAAGTTCTACGACCTGGGCCGTGTCGGTTACTGGGGCCCGCAGAGCAAGAAAAAGGTGGACTTCAAGTTCGAGAGCGCCACCACCCGCACCCGTCCGGACGCCGCTTTGGTGGCCCAGGCCGATGAAGGCTGGGTGACCATGCACGGACCCAAGATCGAGATGCGCCGCAAGAAGGGCGAGGACATCGCCGCCGAAGCCATTGCCGCCCAAGCTGCCGCCAAGCTGCCGGTATCGGCTTGCGGCGGTGGCAAAGAGCAGATGACCGAAGAAGAAATGGCCAAGATCGGATGAGTTCAGCCGAGGGCGTTGCGGGCCGCATCGGCCCCAACGCGATCATCCGCGTGGCCGAGGCGCTGCGTGAAACCTTTGGGCAGGATGTGACAGCCGGCCTGTTTGCGCAGGCCGGGCTGGGTCATTACCTGGTCAAACTGCCCGAAAAGATGGTCAATGAGGCCGAGGTGCTGCGCCTGCACAACGTGCTGCGCGCCCAACTGGGTCAGCCGACCTGCGCCAACATCACCTGGAAAGCGGGCCTCAAAACCGCTGATTACTTGCTGGCCAACCGCATCCCGAAATTTGCCCAGGTGGTGTTCAAGGCGCTGCCTGCGGCGCTGTCGGCGCGCATGTTGCTCAAAACCATTGGTGGCCACAGCTGGACGTTTGCCGGCAGCGGCGAGTTCAGCTACGCGGTGGGGCAGACGGTGGTGCTGACCATCCGCAACAACCCGCTGTGCCGCGAGGTGCGCACCGACGTGCCGGTGTGCGACTTTTATTCCGCCACCTTTGAGCGCCTGTTTCAGGTGCTGGTGCACCCCCAAACCAAAGTCAACGAGACCGACTGCGAAGCCCAAGGCGACGACGTCTGCCGCTTTGAGCTGACCTGGCGCTGATTGGCGTTGGCGCTGCCGCACGGCAAGAGCGCCAACCCGGCCCATGCGTGCGCTGCCGAACAGCATTGGCAGCGCCAAGCTTCCATACTCGCCCCCTTGTTCCTACTTTGAGGCGCCGCTCTGACATGCCCTGGGATCCTGATGCCTTCTGGTCGCTGCTGAAGCAGACGATGCGTTCCTGGCTGGGCGACTATGCGCCCAGCATGGGGGCGGCGCTGGCCTACTACACCTTGTTTTCATTGGCGCCGCTGTTGCTGATCGTCATCGCCGTGGCGGGCCTCATCTTTGGGGAGGACGCGGCGCGCGGCGAAATCGCGCTGCAGCTCAGTGCTTTGATGGGTGAAGGCGGTGCCAAAGCGGTTCAGGATTTGCTCTCCAGCGTGGACAAACCGCTGGAAGGCTCGGTGGCGACCATCGTTGGCCTGCTGATGCTGGTGGTGGGCGCGACCACGGTGTTTGCCGAGTTGCAGGACTCGCTCGACCGCATCTGGCACGTGCCTGCGCGTGAATCCCGGCCGGGCTGGCTGATGCTGGTGCGCGCGCGGCTGCTGTCGTTCGGGATGATTCTGGCCATCGGATTTTTGTTGATCGTGTCGCTGGTGGTGAGTTCGGTGCTGGGCGCCATGGGGAGCTGGCTGCAACCGCTGTTTGGCGGCTGGCTGACCTTGGCTGCAGCGGTCAACGCCGTGGGCAGCTTCTTGATGGTCACGGCCATGTTTGCGCTGATCTACAAGGTGATGCCACGGGTGCAGGTGCAGTGGCAAGACGTCTGGACCGGGGCCGTGTTCACCGCGACGCTGTTCACGTTTGGCAAATTCCTGATTGGTCTCTACATTGGTCGCAGTGGCGCCATCACCGGGTTTGGTGCGGCGGGCTCGCTGGTGGTGGTATTGCTCTGGGTGTATTACTCGGCGCAGATTTTTCTGATCGGGGCCGAATTCACCTGGGTCTATGCCAATGCGTATGGCTCACGCCAACCGCTGCCTGCCAAAGACGGCGCGGTGCCCAGCGTGATGACCGGTCCGGCCTGACCGCGGACGCGCGGTGGTTGGCGGGTCAAGCCGGGTGGTCTTGACGTGAAAGTATCAACTTGTCATGTGGGACTGCGACCCGGCATCCCTGGTTACTGACCGGGATCGATTGAGCGCGCCCGGGGCGTTGTGGCCAGAAATTGCGCCAGCTGCGCCAGCACTTCCTGAACGGCCACATTGGCTGCGGCCACACCGCCTTGGGCGTTCTCGCTCGCGGCGGGCGCTTCGGCACTGAATTCACGCCAGGCCAGCACCTTGCGGGTGGTCTCATCGGTCAGGTAGGCACGTAGGGTGAATTGCACCCGGCTCGGCTGGGTTTGAAAGTTGTGCTGCAGGCGGATGATCTGGGTCGTGAGCCGGACATCGCCAGCGACGCTGGCCGGCGTCAGCACCACGCTGCCAAAAGCGCCGGTCTGGCCGATGGCCGCCACCAGCAACGGGCCCAACATGCGGGCTGGCGGGTCGGCCCACTCGCTGTGGGCGAAGTAGGTCAGTTGGTGGTCGTCGCGCAGGTAGACGAGGCGCTGGCTGTCAAAACCTGAGGCCGCCTGCACCGGGTTGACCAGCAGCGTGGGCAAGGCGGGCGCCGTGCCAGCAGATACAGACGTGGGCGTGGGCGCTGCCATCGGGCCGGGTGGCGCTTCCACCAGCAAGTAGAGAACGGGCGGTTGGGTGGCGGCCGGGCGCAGCACGCTGCAGGCTGTGAGCGTCAGCAGGGCGGCGCCAAACGCGGCGCCAAGTGCGGCACGGCGCATGCCGCGGGGCGCGGCTGTGGGTAGCCAAGGGGTCATGGTTGTTCTCCCGATTCGCCCGGGCCATTGGGCACGGTTTGGTTGCCAAAAATGAGACCACGGGGGTCGCGCCGCGTCTGCTCGGTCAGCAGCTGGAGCGAGCGGCTCAGGGTGCTCAACTCCCCCAGCAGGCGTTCCAGTTCAGGCAAGGTGTCGGTGCTCAGGCGCTTCACATCCGCCCCGACGCCATCGATGGTTTTGCCTGCGTTGACGCTGGTGTTGGCGACTTCGGTGCCCATCTTTTCAATGGCACGGGCGCTGCGGGCCAGGCCTTGGGTCAGGGCTTGTAACTCGGCGCTGGCTTTGGCGGTGTTTTTCAAGGTGCGCGCACCATCCGCAAGGCCGGCATCGATGCTGTCTTTGCGCGCCGCCAGCGTGCGCGCCAGGGTGGCCACATCCGCCAGCGTGTTGCGAAAGGCGGTCTGGTTCTCTTTGCTCAGAATGGCGTTGAGGTTGGCGGAGGTGCTGTCGAGCTTGGCCAGCACGCTGGAGAGCACGTTTTCCAGCCGAGCTGATAACGACGGCGAGGTCCGTATCGCCGGGTAGCTGGCGCCCGCCTGAGCCTGCAGCACCGGTGAGGTGACGCTGCCGCCGCTCAACTCCACATAAGCGATGCCGGTCAAGCCCTGCGTCTTCAGGACGGCGATGGTGTCTTCCTTGATCGGGGTGCCGTGCTCGATGGCAAACAGCAGATTGACGTTTTTGGGGTTGGCGCCGTCCAGCGTGATGGTTTGCACTTTGCCCACATCCACGCCGTTGTATTTGACCGGCGCGTTGACATTGAGCCCGGCCACGGATTCTTCCATCACCGCCTGGTACACGTCGTACTGCTTTTGCCAGGCGCCGCCTGAGGCCAGCCACAAGACGCCCGCCACCAGCGCGGCGCCCAACACCAGCACAAAGGCGCCGACCCACACATAGTTCACTTTGGTTTCCATCAGGGCTCCACGGGAGTTAACAGGGCCTGCGCCTGGGCTGTGCGGGCGCGCGGGCCGGTGAAGAAGGGGCGGATGGCCGGTACCGCCATGCGGGAGAGTTCCGCCATGGAGCCGATGCCCTGGACCTTGCCGTCAGCCAGCACCGCCACACGGTTCGCCACCTGCCACAACAAGTCCAGGTCGTGCGTGATCATCACCACCGTCAACCCCAACTGGTCGCGCAAATTTTTCACCAATTCGTCGAAACCAGCCGCGCTTTGCGGGTCCAGCCCGGCGGTGGGCTCGTCCAGAAACAGCAGTTCGGGCTCCAGCACCAGGGCCCGGGCCAGCGCGGCACGTTTCATCATGCCGCCGCTGAGTTCGGCCGGGTACAGGTCTGCCACGCTGGGCGCCAAACCAACGGCTGCCAGTTTTTCGGCGGCGATGGCGTCCACCTGCAAGTCGCTGAGCTGGCGATGTTCCCGCAGCGGCAAGCCGATGTTTTCCAGCACCGTCAACGAACCAAACAAGCCACCTTGCTGAAACAACACCCCAAAGCGCTGACGCAGCGCCAGTGCCGCCGCGGCGGTGATGTGGGTCAGGTCCACCCCCAGCACGCGGATGCGGCCCGCATTGGGCGTGTGCAGCAGGATCATTTCGCGCAACAGCGTTGATTTGCCGGTGCCACTGCCGCCAATCACCGCAAAGATCTCGGCACGGTGCACCACCAGGTCAATGCCGTTGTGCACCACATGGCTGCCAAACCGCGTCACCACCTGGTGCATCTCAAGAACCGTGTTCGGTGCAGATGGGTTCATGTCAGAGGTCCAGCAGACTGAAAGCCACGGAGAACAGCGCATCGGCCACGATCACCCAAAAGATGGCCTGCACCACCGCGCGCGTGGTGTGTTGCCCCACGCTATCGGCGCCACCACGGGTTTGAAAGCCCTGAAAACACCCCACCAAAGCAATGATGGCCGCAAACACCGGCGCTTTGCCCAGGCCCACCAGGTAAGACGTGACGCTGACGGCTTGCGCAAAGCGGTCCAGAAATTCAGCAAACCCCACGCCCAGTTGCGCCTGCGCCATCAGCATGCCGCCAAAGACGCCTGCCACATCGGCAAACACGGTCAGCAGCGGCAGGGCGATCACCAGCGCGATGAGTTTGGGCAGCACCAGCATCTCCAGCGGTGCGATGCCGATGGTGCGCATGGCGTCAATTTCCTGCGTCACCGCCATGGTGCCGATCTGCGCGGCATAAGCCGAGCCGGAGCGCCCGGCAATGATGATGGCCGTCATCAGCGGCGCAAATTCGCGCAACATCGACAGCCCCACCAAGTCGGCGACAAAAATGTTGGCGCCGTACTGCTTGAGCTGGTCGGCCCCTTGATACGCCACCACAATGCCCAGCAAAAACGACAACAGCCCGACGATGGGCAGCGCGTCAAACCCGGCGCTTCGCAGGTTGAAAAAAATCGGCCGCCAGCGGATGCGTGGGGGGTGGGTGGCCCACCCGGCCAGGGCCAGAAAGCTCTCGCCCAAAAAAGCCAGCATCGCCTGCACTCGGGACAGTGCTAACCCGGTCTGCTGGCCCACGCCTTGCAGTTTGTTGCGCCCAAGCGTCGCCCAGGCAGGTGTCCGTTTTTTTTCAGGTACTGCTTTGGGCTCGGTCATGGTGCGAAGTATCCCGCCTTGGGGCGGACCGGTGTCACCCGGTCAGGGGGCTTTACGGCTTGCCAAAATTGGCTTTGGCAGCGGCCAGGCACGTATCTTTGGCGGTGGAGGCGAGGGCATCGCATTTTTCTTCCGCCACCTTCAGCTGTGCCGCGCGCTTGTCGGCTGCCGCATCCAGGCGGACTTCCTTGTTCTCGGCGGCGGCTTTGCTTTTGGCATCGGCGCTGGTTTCATTGGCCTCTTTGTTGGTGGCTGATGTTTTCATCTTGACCTTGGCATCGGCTTTGGCCGTCGTCAATGCGGCTTTGGCTTCCTTCAGGCAGACATCCTTCGGGTTGCCCGACAGGTCATCACATTTTTGCTTGGCCACGTCGTAAGCCGCTTCTGCCTTGGCTAGGCTGACTTTTTCCAGGTTCTTGGGCGTGGGCTTGTAGCTGTTGTCGAGTTCAGCCAGGGCGATGTCTTCTTTGCCCTTGGCTTGGGCGATGCAAATGTCTTTGGCATTGCCAGATGTGGCATCGCAGGCTTTCTTGTCGACGTTGTAGTCGGCCTTGATGCGGGCTTTGGCGGCACTGAAATCGGTGCCCGACATGGTTTGTGCCATGGCGCTGGTGCCGAACAACAGACAGGCTGCCATGGTGATGCCACTGAGCAGGTGAAGAGGTTTTTTCATGGTGATTTCCGGTAGTGAGGACATTTGCAAGCGCAAAAGGCGCCGACATCCGGACATTAAGGGCGGACAGACCAGGGGTCTGTTCGCTTGCACACCCATGAAAAGAAGAGTCAGCCGAAATTTGCCCCGCCCTGGCGCCGGGCATTCATCGACCCCTGGCAGGCTGGTGCCGTACCTGGCAGCCAGCGTCGGCTCAGAGTTGCAGTGGTCGGGCGTAGCCGGTCATTTCCAGATAACCCCGGCCCACCGGCTGGCCCTGGGCATTGCGCAGGTCGCTCACACCTTCCCAATAAATGGCGCCGGTGGAGCGGCTGCTGTCGAGTTCCTGGTTGTCCAGCAGGGCTTCCACCGTGAGCTGCAAGGGATCGGCGGCCATGCCCTGGCCACCGATCGCCTGGGGCAAACCCAGGATCGTCAACGACCACTGTACGGGATAGCTGGCGCCGCTGCGGGGGCTTTTCCACCAGCGCTCGGGCTGGAACAGCACCTGGTCCGGCGTGAAAACCACCGGCTGGGCCACGCCAGCCGCGCGCCAGGAACCGCCCGCCCAGACCGTGCCGCCAGTTTTGTCGCGCAGCCGAAACGCCGTGAGTGCGCCACCGTCGGCCAGGTTCATGCCGATCCAGTCCCAGCCCACCGCTTGCGGCGGCATGATGGACTGGCTCCACTCATGGTCCAGCCAGGCGCGCCCGGTCACGGGCAGTGCTTGGCCAGCCAGCGTGACCTCTCCGGTCACCGCCAGTTGCGGCAGGCTGTAATAAAAACTGACCTGGCTGGCGTCGGGCCCCTTGCGTGACAGACCCTGGTCACCCTGCAGCAGCAGCGGCTGGGTTTCCTGCAGGGTCAGGGTGAAGGCAAACCCGTCGCCGCTGGCGTGGGCCTGGTAGCGGTTGCCCTGGCGCACCAGAAACCAGTCGCGCAGGCGCACGTCGGTATCGACCTCGCTGGCCTGCGCCAGGTCTACGGCGGCGTTGCCGGAACTGCGGGCAATGCGCTGGTCGTGCAGCAGGCGCTGGCCCGCCACATCGGTCACGGCTGCGTGGGCAAACATCAGCTGTTTGGCGGCAAAACCCGAGCGCATGGCCTGCGTGCTGGGCACACGCGACCTGAAAAACGTCAGCTGAAAACCCAGGGCGCGCCCTGACGCCTGCAAGGCCCCGGTGATGTACCACCACTCGATGGCCGTGTCCGGGTGGCTGCCCAGGTCACGCGGGAACTGCAGCGGGCGTTTGACCAGCGGCGGCGCGACCGGTGTGCCGGTTGGGGCTTGGGCCAGTGTCAGGCCCGGCCACAGTGGCAGGCTCAGCCCCGCTGTCAGCAACTGGCGGCGTGGCAGGGACATGGCTTGGGTTGGCATGGGGCTTTGAGCGTGGGTGAATGGCGGTGCTGATGCTGGTGACCAGCCTGTTTTGGTCAGGGGCTGGCAGCCATTTTGGCTTGAAATGGTGCAGGTCGGGCAGGTTGCGGTCTTTGGCTGCCCGGGTGGCCGCTCAGGCCAGTTGCGCCCGCAGTCGGGCCAGCGCCGGGCCGCAGTCGCCCATGTGCTGTTGCACCCAGGCCGGGTCGAAGTACGAGCCCAGGTAACGCTCGCCTGCATCACACAGCAGCGACAGGATCGAGCCCTGCTGGCCTTGGTCGCGCATCTCGCAGGCCAGTTGCAGCATGCCGATCAGGTTGGTGCCGGTGCTGGGGCCGACCTTGCGGCCCAGCAGCTCGGTGAGTAATTGCATGGCGGCGATGGAATCGACATCGGCCACCTCGATCATGCGGTCAATGAGCGTGCGGATGAAACTGGGCTCCACGCGCGGGCGACCAATGCCTTCGATGTGCGAGCCCGGTCCTGTGACGCTGGCATCACCCGTGCGGTGGTATTCGCCAAACACCGAGCCCACCGGGTCGGCCACACACAGCTGCGTGTCGTGCCGCTGGTAGCGCACAAAACGGCCGATGGTGGCGCTGGTGCCGCCGGTGCCCGCGCCCACCACGATCCAGCGCGGCACCGGGAAGCGTTCGCGTGCCATCTGGCTGAACATGCTTTGGGCGATGTTGTTGCTGCTGCGCCAGTCGGTGGCGCGTTCGGCAAAGGTGAACTGGTCCATGTAGTGGCCGCCGGTGTTACGGGCCAGCTCGCGCGCTTCGTCATAGACGGCGCTGGCGCTGTCCACCAAATGGCAGCGGCCACCGTAAAACGTAATCTGGGCGATCTTCTCGCACGAGGTGCCGCGTGGCATGACCGCAATAAACGGCAGGCCCAGCAGCCGCGCAAAGTAGGCTTCACTCACCGCGGTGGATCCGCTGCTGGATTCGACAATCGTGGAACCCTCGTGGATCCAGCCGTTGCACAGCCCGTACAAAAACAGCGAGCGCGCCAGGCGGTGCTTCAGGCTGCCGGTGGGGTGGGTGGATTCGTCTTTGAGGTACAGGTCGATGCCGTGTTTGGCAAAGCCGGGCAGCGGCAGGGCGATCAGGTGGGTGTCGGCGCTGCGCTGGTAGTCCGCCTCAATCTTGGCGATGGCGGTATGTAGCCAGTTCATGAGGTACTCTGGAAATAAGAGCTTCTCACCCTTGATACATCAGGGTTAAAGCCTGTTTTTAGGCGCTACTTGAGGCTGCCCGAGAGGAACTGCGCCAAACGGACGCTCTTGGGGTTGGAGAGCACGTGCGCCGGGTTGCCTTCTTCTTCGATCAGGCCCTTGTGCAAAAAGATCAGGTGGTTGGCCACTTCGCGGGCAAAACCCATCTCGTGGGTCACCACCACCATGGTGCGGCCCTCTAAAGCCAGGTTCTTCATGACTTTGAGCACCTCACTCACCAGTTCGGGGTCCAGCGCGCTGGTGGGTTCGTCAAACAGCATCACCTCGGGCTCCATGGCCAGGGCGCGGGCAATCGCGACGCGTTGCTGCTGGCCGCCGCTCAGGTGCGCGGGGTAGGCGTCTTCCTTGCCCTCCAAACCGACCTTGGCGAGGTACTTGCGGGCGATGTCCACCGCCTGGTCATGCGGCACTTTCAACACATGCACTGGCGCTTCGATGATGTTTTGCAGCACGGTCATGTGCGCCCACAGGTTGAAGTGCTGGAACACCATGGCCAGCTTGGTGCGCAGGCGCGCCAGCTGTTTCGGGTTGGCCGGGTGCAATTCGCCGTTGGCGCCTGGGTTCAGGTGCAATTCTTCCCCGGCCACGTTGATGCGGCCCTGATGCGGACGCTCCAGCAGGTTGATGCAGCGCAAAAAGGTGCTTTTGCCCGAGCCCGAGCTGCCGATGATGCTGATCACATCGCCCGCGTGGGCGGTGAGTGACACGCCTTTGAGCACCTCGTTGGCGCCAAAGCGTTTGTGAATGTTCTCGACCTGGAGTTTGACGGTGGTGGTGGCGGTCATGGTCAGGCCCCCAGCAGCGCGCCAGTGCGAAACGCCTGCGCGCCGGCAATCTTGCCGAGTTCACCGCCGGTGGTGATGTAGCGGTCGCGGATGCGGGCGTAAAACAGGCCGTCCACACCCGCCAGCACCTGTTCAACACAGCCGTCAATCGGGTTGATGACTTCGGCCACCAGATCACCTTTTTGCAATGTCTGGCCGGGCTCGGCGGCAAACACCACCACACCGGGCGAGCGCGCGTTGAGCGTCTCGGAACCCGCCAGCGGCGTGGCCTGGCACAAGGGCGCAGGCACCTCGGGGGCGTCATCGCCGGCCCAGACACCGATGTGTTGCAGCCAATGGGTGATGGCTTGGGCATCCTGCTGCGCCCAGGCGTGGCTGACATCGAGCTCGCCGCGCAGCTCGATGGTGGTGCTGCAGCAGCCCTGCGGCAGCGGTGCGCTGAAGCCTGCGGCCTGCAGTTTGTCAGCCAGCTGCCACCAGGCGCTGGACAGGCATTCGTCGAACGGCCGGTTGCCCGAGTTGCGCGCCAGCAAAATGGTGCGGCTGCGCAGGTAATGCGCCAGGTCGGCCAGCTGCGGCCAGCACGGCTCTTCGGTGTAGAAGTGCAACACGCCTTCGCAGTCGCAATGCAGGTCCAGCACATAGTCAGCGTCATGTGACAACAGCAGCAGGCTGCGGCGCAGGCTTTGTAGCTCGGTGTCGGGGGTCCAGGCTTGCAGGTGGTCGCGCATGGCCTGGCGCACCAGGCGCACATTGGCCGGTGCGTCGTCGGTCAGCTGGCTCATCACGGTGGGGGCCACCGCAGACGCCAGGTCAGGGTAATGGCGGTTGAAGTTCTCCGAGGTGTCCAGCTCGAAACGGCCCATGGGTTTGTGGTCGAGCCGCTGCGCCAGGCCGATCGGGTTGGCCACCGGCACCAGCACCACCTCACCGCGGATCAGACCATCGGCTTCGGCGGCTTCCAGCACCGCACGCAAATGGTGCGCCACCAGCATGCCGGGTAATTCCTCGGCGTGCAAACTGGCCTGGATGTAGACCTTCAGCCCCGAACCCGGCTCGCCATAGTGGAAGCTGGTGAGGGTCTTGACACTGCCCAGGCTGGGCGATAACAGGGGGTGATCAATACGCTGCATGGCCAAAACGTTTTCCGGTTAGTGCTTGCGGGGGGACAGATACGCCAGCAGGCGCCCTTCGCTGAAGCGGAAGAAGCCAATCAGGGCGAACGAGGCGGTCAGGTAGATGGCCGCTGCCGCCAGGTAAGCCTCAAAGGGCAGGTAATAGGTGGCATAGATGCGGCTGGCCGCTGAGGTCACGTCCAGCATGTTGGGCACGGCGCTGGCCAGGCTGGTGGCGTGCAGCATCATCACCACCTCGTTGCTGTAAGCCGGTAACGTGCGACGCATGGCGCTGGGCAACACGATGCGCCACATGGTTTGGGTGCGGCTCATGCCGTAAGCGTGGGCGGCTTCGATCTCGCCCGCGCTGGTTTCGCGGATGGCGCCGGCCAGCATCTCGGCGGTGTACCCGGCGGTGTTCAGGCTGAAGGCCAGCAGCGCACAAAAGAAGGGTTCCTTGAAATAGGTCCACGGCCAAATGGTGTCCCAGCGCGCCTGGATCCACTCCAGCTGGCCCAGGCCGTAATAAATCAGATACACCTGGATCAACAGCGGTGTGCCCCGAATGACAAAGGTATAGGCGCCCACCACCCAGCGCAGCGCCGCCCAGGGGCCGGTCAACATCAGCGCAAAAATCAGCGCCAGCACACCGCCTGCGGCCAGCGAGGCAAACAGCAGCCACAGCGTGATGACAATGCCATTGCCAAACAGGGCCAGGTTCTCTGGCTCGAAAATGACAGCCCATTCCATTACAACTGGCCTCGCTTGGTGCCCAGGCTGTAGCGCGCGTTGACCTTCTTCAGGACAAACAGCGATACCGAGGTGTAAACCAGAAACAGCGCCCCGGTGAACATGAAAAAGACGAACGGTGAACGGGTGGCAGCACTGGCCTGTTTGGCCAGGTAAGTCATTTCCTGCAGGCCGATCAGGCTCACCAGCGCCGTGGCCTTGATCAGCACCAGCCAGTTGTTGGTGAAGCCGGGCAGGGCGTAGCGCACCATTTGGGGCAGCGTGATGCGCATGAAAGTCTGAAAGCGGTTCATGCCAAAGGCCCAGGCGGCTTCCATCTGGCCTTTGGGAATGCTCAAAATGGCGCCGCGGAAGGTTTCGGTCATGTAGGCGCCGTAGATGAAGCCAATCGTCAGCACACCTGCCATGAAGGGGTCGATGTCGACCGTGGCCTCACTGCCCAGTTTTTCCAGCAAGGTGTTGATGCCGATGGTGCCGCCGTAGAACACCAGCAGCATCAGCACCAGATCAGGAATACCGCGAATGATGGTGCTGTAAAGGGTGGCCAGCCCGACCAGGACCGGCTTGCCCGAGAGTTTGGCCGCAGCACCGGCCAGACCAAAAATGACGGCTACCAGCAGCGCCAGCAACGAAACCCCCACCGTCAGCAGAGAGCCGTGCAGAATGACCCAGAAATAGGACTGCATTGGGTAAGAGGGCGCGCCGCTGGAGTTGGTTTACTTGCCGTAAACGTCAAAAGTGAAGTACTTGTCGTTGATGGCCTTGTACTTGCCGTTGGCGCGGATGGTTTTGATGGCAGCGCTGATCTGGCTCTTGAGTTCGCCCTGGCCTTTGCGCAAAGCGACACCGGCGCCTTGGCCAAAGTATTTGGGAATGTACAGCTCGTCACCCTTGAGTTCGTAAGCCTCACCACCTGGCTTGCCCAGGAAGCCACCACCCACTTCCAGGATGTCGGCCACGGTGCCATCCAGGCGACCGGCCTTGATGTCCAGGTAAACCTGGTCCTGCGCGTCATAAGAAATCACTTCCACGCCCTTGGTCTTGAGTTCGCCCAAAGCGTATTTTTCCTGAGTGGATGCCTTGAGCACGCCGATCTTCTTACCCTTGATGGATTCCGGGCCGGTGTACTTCACGTCTTTTTTGAGCACCACGCGGCTCGGGGTGTTGTAGTACTTGTCGGTGAAGTCGACTTGTTTCAGGCGGTCGGCGGTGATGGACATCGAGCTGATGATCACGTCGTATTTTTTGGCCAGCAGGCCAGGGATCATGCCGTCCCAGGGTTGTTCGACAAAGACACACTTGCGTTTGATTTCTTCGCACAGGGCGCTGGCAATGTCCACGTCAAAACCGGTGGGCTTGCCGTCGGCCGTCTTGAAGGTGAAGGGCTCATAAGTGGCGTCGATGGCGACCTTGAGGTCTTTGCCCTGAGCAAAGGCGGTGGCGCCGATGGCGGTGATGGCAGCAGCAAGCAGGAGTTTCTTCATACAGTGACTTCCTAACGACAAAGCCGTTGAACGGCGGGTTAAAGATCCAACCAGTGATTCTAAGTTCAGCGCCAGGGGCGACCTGCGCAGGTTTCTACTTAGGATCGGGGTTTTGTCAGGCTTGCATACTTCATGCCATGCACCGCATGTGGCGAACCTCACCAGTCTTCCTTCACCGCCAGCACGGCATCCTTGCCTGCCGCGGCGCGCGCTGCCAGCCAGGCGGTGAGCGTGCCGGCCGCCACCACCGCCAGGCACAGCGCCAGCAGTTTGGGCCAGGGCAGCATCAGGTCCATGGTCCAGTGAAAACTTTGCGGGTTGACCACGTGCACCAGCACCACCGCCACCACCAGCCCCAGGCCCAGCCCGGCGATGGCGCCTAAAGTTGTCCAGGCGGCGCCTTCGAGTGCCACCACCGTCAAGATCTGGCGGCGCGTCAGCCCCAGGTGCGCCAGCAGGCCGAATTCCTTGCGCCGTGACAGCACCTGCGCGCTGAAACTCGCGGCCACACCAAACAGCCCAATGGCAATCGCCACACTTTGCAGCCAGTAGGTGACGGCAAAACTGCGGTCAAAAATCTTCAGCGAGATGGCGCGGATCTGCGCCGAGGTGCCAAATTCCAGCAAGCCGCCCACACTCGGGCCGGCGTCGCCAGCCAGCGTGCTGCCACTGGCGGGTGGTGTAGGGGCTTGCCCGCTTTGGCGGGCGGCCAGCGCCTGCAGGTCTTGCTGCAGCGCTTCGGTGTCGTCGGGGTTGCTGAGCCACAACGCCAGGTCGTTGGCGCGGCGGTCGCCGGTGAGGCGCTGAAAATCACCCAGGTCGATGGCCACCGAGCCCGACTGGCGGGCGTAGTCGCGCCACACGCCGGCGACAAAAAACGTCGCTTCCTGGGCCTGGTCGGCCAGCGCAAGGGGCCGGAAAGCCTTGGAGAGCACCGGCAAGGTCTGGCCCGCTTGTGCGCCGTGCAGATCGACCATGGCCTGGCTCACATAGATACCAACCATGCCCGGCGGCACCGGCAGGGGCGCGTCCAGCAACGGCAGCGCTTGCGCCGGGTCGCCCAGCTCACGCGCCAGCAGCGCCACCGGCGGTTGGCTGACCTGCAGGCTCAGCGGCACCAAGCGCTGTGGCTGCAACTTGGTCACGCCGGGGAGTTGGGCGGCAGCTTGCACAAATTCGGGGCTGAAGTACACCGTTTCGCTGGCGCCCAGGCCGGCCGCGCTGCGCACGTACAGGTCGGCGGGCAGGATGCGGTCCAGCCAGCTGATGACCGAGTCGCGAAAACTCGCCACCATCACGGTGAGCGCCACCGCCAGGCTGAGCGACGCCACCACCCCGCTCACCGCCACGGCGGCGGTGTCACGCTGGCGCCGGGCGCGCTCCACCGCCAGCAGCGGCAACGTTTGGCGCGACAGGCGCGGGGCCAACCAGCCCAGCAGCAGGCCAATCAACCAGGGCAGGGCGGTGATGCCACCCACCAGCAACATCCCGATAGCAATATATGCCGCCAACGGGATGCCATACACGGGCGGCGCCGAGGTCAAAAGAGCACCTGCGGCGATCAACATCAGACTGATCCAGTGCGATTTGGCACCCACCCCCAGGCTGCCCAGGCCCTTGAGCGTTTGGGCCGGCGGCAACTGTTGCGCGGCGCGCGCCGGCCACCAGCCACCCACCAGCGCTGCCGCTACGCCCAGCGCGCCATACATCAGCGCCGCCAGCGGGCTGAACTGCAGGCTGGGTGTGGCGCCCGAGAAAAAGCCGCTGCCCAGGTCACCGCCGAGCAGGCCCAGCGCCAGCGCCGCCAGCCCGGTGCCCAGTGCCAGCCCGCAAACGCTGCCGATCAGCCCCAAAAACAGCGATTCCCACAGCACCAGTGCGAGCCGGTCACGCCCTGAGAGGCCCAGCACCCCCAGCAGGGCAAACTGCTGGGCGCGTTTGGCCACACTCAGTGACAGCACCGAGAACACCAGAAACGCCCCGGTGAACAGTGCAATCAGCGCCAGCACGGTCAAGTTGACGCGGTAGGCACGCGACAGGTTGTTGATCTGCGACTCGGCCTCTTGCGGCAGCGCCACCGTCACACCCCGTGGCCAGTCCGGGCTGCTTTGCAACTGTTGCGCCAGCGCTTCACGGTCCACACCGGGTTGCAGCCGCAGGTCGATGCGGGTGAGCTGGCCAGATTTGTCAAACAGGTCTTGTGCCGCGCCAAGGTCCATCACCGCCAGCGCCGGGCCGCTGGCGCGCACGCTGCCCGCCACGTTCACGGCCAGCCACTGCATGCCACTTTGCAGTTTCAATTCGCCGGTGGTGTCGGGCACGGCAATGCGGCGGGCGGCGGCGTTCAGAAAAATGCGCCCGGGTGCAAACAATGCCCAGCGGTCCGTCTGGCCAGCGGTGCCTGTGGCATCGGGCAGCGGCATCAGATCGGGCGAGATGGCAAACACACTCAGCGCGTCCACCCCCACCACACGGATCGACCGTTTGCCCTGCGCCGTCATCACGTAACTGCCCACCTCCAAAAGGGGCGAGGCGGCTGCTACGGCCGGGTTTTGGGCAATTTTTTGATAAAGGGTTTCATCAAAGTGGCCTTGCACCCCGCGTAATTCCAGGTCACTCTGGCCTCCCACCGAGCGTGCCGCTTGGGCAAATTCGTCCAGCGCCGAGCTGTTGATCAGATGGACGGAGAACGCCAACGCCACCCCCAGCATCACCGCCAGCACCGCTGCTGCGTTGCGCCAGGGGTGCTGGCGCAGTTCTTGCCAGGAAAAGGTCTTCAGGAGTTCAAACATCGACGGGTATTCTGACAGTTCAGTCAAGCTGGGTGTGCAGACAGGGCAGAAAAGTGAACTACCATGCAAATCCTTGCTTCATGCCCTTATGTCCGTCCAACCTGTCCCCATCGTTCAACGCAGACTGCTGAGTTCGCCGTCAGCGCTGGCGCTGGCGCGGACCTATCGGCGTTTGATGTGGCTGGGTGCCCTGGTGTTTTTGGCGTTGGTGGGCATCAC
Organism: Rhodoferax sp. U2-2l; assembly: GCF_020594515.1. GTDB lineage: Bacteria > Pseudomonadota > Gammaproteobacteria > Burkholderiales > Burkholderiaceae_C > Rhodoferax. Next base: position 33,896 of record NZ_JAJCTH010000018.1, on the reverse strand, counting down.
CCTGTGGAGCGGCTGGCAGCGCCAATTGGCAGCTGAGGTGACTTCGGCCAACCAGCGGGTACATGCCAGTTCCATCCGCCTGAAATCCCTCATCAAGTCGGCATCTGACCAGATCACCCAGTTGGCCGACTGGTCCAGCAACTTTTCGCACCATCCCCCGCACATCGGAACGGGATCGGTGCTTCAGGCGCAGGTTCGCCAGGCATCGTCTGCGGACGAGATCACGCTGGACACCCTGGCCGCCCTGCCACCCGAACATCGCCTGGCGCAATTGCTGGCGCTGAAGGCCGCCAGCCAGCCCCGGCCTGGCGGTTTGCCGTCGGACCTGGACCTGGCCTTGTCGCTGGTGGACCGGCTCGGTGACCACACCAAAACCTCGCCTTTTTTGCGCTGGACCTATTTCAACGCCGCCAGCCAGAACCTGCTGCTGGTCGCGCCCTGGGTGTCCCGATCCGACCTGCTGGCCGGCGAGATCGACACCCGCAGCTTTTTGCAGCATGCCTGGAACTACGAGGTGACCACCGCCGGGTTGCCTGCCAACAACCCACAGCGCCAACCCTACTGGACGCGCGCCTACATCGATCAGGCGGGTGCCGGGCTGACGGTGTCCCATGCGGCGCCGATTTATTGGGGCGACGAGTTTGTGGGCGTGGTGGCGACCGATGTGTTGCTGGGTTTTTTGAACGATTTTTTGCGTGAGTTTCCCGACCCCGAGGGCCTACTGACCATTTCCAACGAACACGGACAGATTCTGGGTGACCGTCGCCCTGCGCCGTCGGGGCAACTGGCCATTGACGCCATCGACCACCTGCTGCCACCGGCACTGCGCCAGGGGATGTCGCTGGACAACCTCAAGGGGGAGCGCATCGGCAATGACTTGGTGTTTTCCGAGATTCTGGACAGCCCGCACTGGCGCCTGGTGTTCCAGTTGCCGCAGGCCACCCTCCAGCAGCGTGCACTGGCGGCCTATTCTTCGCAGCTGTCTCTGGCGCTGCTGCTAGTGGCGGGTGCACTGCTGATGCATTGGCTGCTGTGGCGCATGTACGTGGCGCCGGCCTTGCAGATTGCCGACTACGTGGCCCGCGAATCCGCGGGCAGTCATCCGGTGTTGCCGCGGGTGCCCGGCTTGTGGCGGCCCTGGCTGGACGCCATGGCCGCCGCCTTCAACGACCGCCAGCGGTACCTGGATGAGCTGCAGCAGAGCAAAGAGGTGCTGGAGCAGCGCGTGGCCCGGCGCACGCAGGCACTGCAGGCGGCCAACGCCCGCCTGGAACTGCTGTCGGTGACCGACCCGCTCACCGGCGCTTACAACCGCCGCCACCTGTTTGAGCTGTTGGATGGCGAGCGCCAGCGCGTGCTGCGCGGTGGCGAGGTGTTCTCGGTGCTGATGATTGATCTGGACTTCTTCAAGAAGGTCAACGATGGGTTTGGTCACGCGGCGGGGGATGCGGTGCTGTGCGAGTTTGTGACACGCTGTCGGGCGGTGGTGCGCAAGACCGATGTGGTCTGCCGTTTTGGCGGCGAAGAGTTCGTGGTGTTCATGCCGACCATCCAGCGTGACGGGGCGGCCCAACTCGCCGAGCGGCTGCGGCGGGCCATGGAGGCCACACCGGTTGACTTTGAGGACGCGGTGATCACAGTCACCGTCAGCATTGGCGTGGCCAGCTACCGCTCCGGCGAAAGCCTGGAAGAGTTGCTCAGCCGCGCCGACCACCGCTTGTACACGGCCAAGGACGAGGGCCGCAACCGCGTGGTCTGCGAGACCTGAGCCGCCGGGCGTTTCAGCGTGGCGTGACCGGATCTGTGATCTGCAATCGCGCCTCCACCCAGCCGCGCAGGCTGTTGATGAAGGCCAAGCCGCTGGCGCGTGGCAGATCGTCCAGGGTGATGACGCCTTCTTTCACACGACCTTCTGCCAGAAACTGCGCCCGACCCACACCGGGCAACAGCCCGCAGTGCAGCGCCGGGGTCAACCACTGGCCGTCCAACTGCACGGCAATGTTGCCGCGCGTGCACTCGGTCAGTTGACCTTGGGTGTTGTAGAGCAGGGTGTCAAACACCGCGGGGTCGGTTGGCGCAAAGACCTCGTAGTGCCCGCGCCGGGTGGTTTTGAAGCGCGTGAACTCGCTCATGCTGGCCTCAAACGGTGTGGCTGCCAGCCCGATGGCTACGGGTTCTGGTGTGTTTTTCTGTACCAGTTTTTCGGCGTGTACTTGGCCACTGGCGTCAAGCAGCAGGCGTACACGCCAGACGGTGGTTGCGGGCAAGACACCTGGCGCCGCCGCCGCGCCGCTAGATGAGTGGGGTGCGGGGGCCAGCGGCGGCGCATTGGTCGCATCTGCAAGCAGCAGCTTGTTGAGTGCATGGCGGATGCGCGCCTCATCAAAACCATAACCAAAATGCCTGGCAGCCTCTGCCAACCTCGCCAAGTGTGCTCCCAAATTGTGAAACACACCGGCCTGCAATCGCAGGGTTTCCAACAGCTGGAACGGCTCGCTGGCGCGTGTCAGAAAGCCGCGTTTGTGCTGCCATTCCTGCCATTCATTGGCGGCTGTGGCATCCGCCGTGATACCGCTGCCGATGCCGCAGGTGGACAAATCGCCGCGGATTGTCACCGTGCGAATCGCCACGTTGAAGGTGGCGTGGCCGCCCGGGCGCACCACGCCGATGGCGCCGCAATACACACCGCGCGGGGCGGGCTCCAGCGTGTGGATCATCTGCATGGCCCGCACCTTGGGCGCGCCGGTGATCGAGCCGCACGGAAACAAGGCGCTGAAAACCTCGCTCAGCGTGGTGCCGGGGCGCGTTTGGGCGGTCACATCTGACACCATTTGGTGCACGGTCGGCAGGCTTTGCACCGCAAACAGGCGCGGCACGCGCACCGAAAACGGCTGCGCGATGCGTGACAGGTCGTTGCGCAGCAGGTCCACAATCATCACGTTTTCAGCCCGCTCTTTGGGTGACTCGGTCAGGCCGCGAGCCAGTGCGGCGTCTCGCTCAGGGGTGCTGCCGCGCGGCGCGGTGCCTTTCATGGGCCGGGTCAGGATGTGCTGGCCATCCCAGTCAAAAAATAACTCGGGTGAAACTGACAGCAGCTGCTCGTCCCCGGTGTCGATGCAGGCTGCGTAACCGCCGGGCTGGGCGCGTTGCAGGCGCTTGAACAGGGCGGCGGCGCTGCCGGTGAACGCGCCGTGCAGCGGCGCGGTGTAGTTGACCTGGTAAAACTCGCCTGCCGCAATCGCCCCGTGGATGACGGCCAGATTCGCGTCAAAGGCCTCCCGGCTCAGGGGATCGCGCCAATGGGCGCTGGTGCGGGCGTCGTCGTCTGCATCGGCTGGCGGGTTGTCGGGCCACGGCAGCGCCTGCGAATACACGCCAAACCAGGCCAGCGGGCCGTTTGCCGGGTGGGTTTGCAGCGCCGCGTCAAAGGCGCTGGCGGCTTCATAAGCCAGGTAGCCCACGCACCACAGGCCCTGGCGGGCAAAGCGGTCCACCGCGTCCAGCAGCGGTTTGACCTGCGCGGGTGTGTGGGCGATCAGGGTGTGCAGAGGTACCTCAAAACGGCATCGCAGCGCCTTGGATGCGATAGCCGCGTCAGGTGGATGACCGCCCGCGCCTGAGGCTTTGACATCTGTCGCTGGCGAAGTTGCCGCATCGCCTGGCAGCGCCCGCGGGTCGGCAAAGTCAAGCCGGATCGACATGGTCCACCAACCCGTCGGCGGTCAGCAGCAGGGTGCGGTCGGCACGCGCAGCTGCGGTTTTGGAGTGCGTTACCAGCACCATCGCCGCGCCGTGGGCGCGGGTCTGGCTGATCAGCGCGTCCATCACCTTGTCTGCGGTGCGCGGGTCCAGGTTGCCGGTGGGCTCGTCGGCCAGCAGCAGCATCGGGCGGTGCACCAGCGCCCGGGCAATCGCCACACGCTGCAACTGGCCGCCGCTGAGCTGCTGCGGCAGGCGCTCACCCAGGCCGTCCAGGCCCACTTCGGTCAGCATGGCCTGCACGCGAGCATCATCAAACTGGCCCAGCAGCATCAGTGGCAGCGCCACGTTTTGCGCCACGCTCAGGTGCGGCAGCACGTGAAAGGCTTGAAAGACAAACCCGGTTTTTTCACGCCGCAAGCGCGCCAGCTGGTCGTCGCTCTGGGTGCTCAGGTCCAGCCCGTCCAGGCAGACGCTGCCGCTGTCCCAGCTGTCCAGCCCGGCCATGCAGTTGAGCAGGGTGGATTTGCCCACGCCGGATTCACCAATGATGGCCACAAACTCGCCGGGGGCCACGTCCAGGCTGACATGGCGAAACACCGGCACGCTGCCGTAATGCTTGCTCAGGTTATGGATGATCAGGCTCATGGTGTTCGACGGTCATGGTGTTCGACGGTCATGGTAACTGCGAATCGGCAGCGGGACGGCAGGCGCAGCTGCTTCGCTGTCGTGGCGGAGGTGATAGTATTACACCGTAATACTTCTGGAGCTGAGCTATGCAAACCACCATCACCAGCAAGGGTCAAGTCACGATTCCGCGGGATGTCCGCCAGCACTTTGGTTTGCGGCAGGGCATGTCGGTGAGCTTCACGGTGGAGGGGGATCACATTGCGTTGCGCCCTGCGCCGTCGGCGCGGCAGGCGGCGGCCAGCGGTTTTGGCCTGATTCACAGCCAGCGCCCGGCTGTGCCTGCCGATTTTGACGTGGCAGATTTGGCGGTGGATGCACCATGATCGGGCTCGACACCAACGTGTTGGCGCGTTATTACGTGGCCAGCCCGGAGGAAGCTACTCAGCAACAAAGCGCGCTGGCCCGCGAGTTGATTGAAAGTGGCAAGCGGCTTTTTGTGTGCAAATCGGTGGTGCTGGAGCTGGAATGGGTGCTGCGTGGCTATTACAAAAGCCCGGTTGCCGACGTGCTGACGGTGCTGCGGCATCTGTTGACCATGCCCAATATCGAGGTTGAAGACCGCGTTGCCGTTAGCGCTGCGATGGATGCGCTGGCTGATGGATTTGATTTTGCCGATGCCCTGCACCATGCGTCGTGCCGCCTGTGCCGCCAGATGGTGACCTTTGATGACAAAAAATTTGCCAGACGTGCCGGGATAAAAGGCTGGAAGCCCAGCGTGCAGGTGTTGCGTTAGCCACGCGCCAGGAATCCGTCCACCAGCGCCAGCACCTTGGCCAGTGCATCCGGCGCGTCGCAGGCCACGATGTGCCGCTCGGGCATGCTGCGCAGCCAGGTGATCTGGCGTTTGGCGAGTTGGCGGGTGGCGGCGATGCCTTTCTCGCGCAGGTCGCTCAAAGAGGGGGGGGGGTCGGCATGGCGCGTTGGTGCCGTGCCGTTGGCGGGTGGCTGCAGCGCGTCCAGATACTCCCAGGCCTGGCGGTAGCCCACGCAGCGCATCGATGGCAGATCCGGGTGCAAATCGCCCCGGGCGCGCAAAGCGCGTACTTCGTCGAGGAAACCGTTGGCCAGCATCAGGTCAAAGCGCTGGGCGATGCGCCGGTGCAGCCGGGCGCGGTCCCACGGCTCCAGTGAAATCAGCAGGGAGGGCACGCCCCCTGGCGCATCCGCTAGGTTGTCCGCCCCGGGGTCTGTGCCGTGGGGCGTTGTGGTTTTTGTCTTGTGGAAACTCGACAAGGGTTGGCCCGAGAGGCGGTACACCTCCAGCGCCCGGGCAATGCGTTGTGAGTCGCCGGGCGCCAGCCGGGCTGCCGTCACCGGGTCAACCAGCGCCAGTTCGGCGTGTAACGCGGGCCAGCCTTTTTGCGCGGCCTCTTGCTCAATGACCCCGCGCACCGCCGCATCGGCCTTGGGCATCTCGTCCAGGCCGTGGCGCAGCGCCTTGAGGTACAGCATGGTGCCACCCACCAGCAGCGGCAGCTTGCCACGCGCGCTGATGTCTTGGATGAGCCGGGTGGCGTCTGTCACAAATTCGGCGGCGCTGTAGGCCTGCAGCGGGTCGCGGATGTTGATCAGGTGGTGCGGCACGGCGGCCAGCTCGGCGGCGCTGGGTTTGGCGGTGCCGATGTCCAAACCGCAGTAGACCAGCGCCGAGTCGACGCTGATGATCTCGGCCGGATATCGGCTTGCAATGGCCATTGCAGCGGCGGTTTTGCCGGAGGCGGTGGGGCCAGCCAGGGCCACATAGGCGGGCAAGGTGGCTGGTGCGGTGTTCATGGGGTAGCGTCGGGGGGCAACTGGGGCGCGGTTTCGGGCAGGGCGTCGGCTGGCGTGCGCAGCCGGTTGGGTGCCAGTGCGCCGGTCGATTCCAGAATCGGGTAGGCCACGGCGCAGATCAGCGAGTTGATACGTTTGAGTTCACTGATCAGATCCAGGTGCAGCGAGCTGGTCTCAATACTCTCCAGCGTGTTGTCGGTCAGCCGGGTGAGGTGGTTGGCGGCGTATTGCAGCTCCAGATCGCGAAAGCGGGTTTTTTCTTCCAGCAACTTGATGGCGTCGCGCAGGTCGTCGTTCAGAAACACGCTCATCGCCAGGCGCAGGTTGTTGACCAGGTCGCCGTGCAGCTCGGTGATCTCCAGCATGCCAGCGGCTGAAAACTCGCGGCCGGTCTTGATTTTTTTGACCTCGATGTCTTCCAGCACCCGCTCGACGATGTCGCCGATCTGCTCCATGTTGATGGTGAAGCTGATGATGTCGGTCCAGCGCCGTCCCTCTTTGTCGTTGAGGGCCTCGCGCGAAATTTTGGTCAGGTAGTACTTGATGTCCGAGTACAGCCGGTCCACCGTGTCGTCCATCTTTTGCAGCGACTGCACCAGCGCCATGTCGTTGGTCTTGATCACTTCCAGCACGCCGCGCAGCATGGTCTCCACCACGTCGGCCTGGTGCATGGCCTCGCGCACCGCACAGGTCAAAGCCACCGAGGGGGTGGCCAGCGCAGACGGGTCCAGGTGTCGATGGCGGCCGTTCAGGCGGTTTTGCGCTGGCTTGGGCAGCCAATAAACCACCCAACGCGCCACCACCTGCGTGAGGCCGATGAACAGCACCCCCGTCAGTGCGTTGAAGACGAAATGAAACAGCACCACCACCGTGGCCGCGTCGGGGAGGTTGGGGTGCACCTGGCTGAGCCAGAAGTTCAAGGCTGGCACCATCAGGGCCACCCCCATGATCTTGAAGATCAGGTTGCCCAGCGGCACCTGACGCGCCTCGATGGGGCTGCTCAGGGTGGTCAGCACCGCCAGCAAACCGCTGCCCAGGTTGGCGCCCAGCACCAGGCCCAGCGCCACGTCCACCGTCACCACCTGGCTGCTGGCCAGGGTGGCAATCAGCAGCACCACCGCCAGGCTGGAGTAGCTCAGCACCGAGAGCACCGCCCCCAGCGTGATTTCCAAAAGCCGGTCGCTGGCCAGCGAGGCCAGCAGCGCGCGCACCGCTTCCGACTGGGTCAGCTCGTTGGCCGAGGCACGCACCAGACTCAGCGCCAGCAGCATCAGACCCAGCCCGATCAGGATGCGCCCGGCAAAGCCGGCGGTGGTGCCTTGTTTGACGATGAACATCACCACACCGACCAAGATGAACAGCGGCGACAGCCACGACAGATCGCGCGAGAACAGCAGCGCCATCAGGCTGGTACCCAGATCGGCCCCCAGCATCACCGCCAGCGCGGCGGTCAGGCTCATCAACCCTTGGCCCACAAAGGCCGAAATGATCAACGCGGTGGCGGTGCTGGACTGCAGCAGCGCCGTGACGCCCACGCCCGACATGGCCGCCTTGAAGCGGTTGTCCACACTTTGCGCCAGCACCCGGCGCAAGTTGGCGCCCAGCACACGCAGGGTGTCCTTGCGCACCAGATGCGTGCCCCACACCAGCAGGGCAATGGCGGCCAGCAGATTGAGCAGGTGGGTCACGGCTGAGGTCTCCTTGGCAAATCAGCGCCCGCGGCGAACGCGCAGCAGTTCGTCGAGGATCAGGCAGACGGCGCCAACCGTGATGGCGCTGTCGGCGATATTGAAGGCGGGAAAGTGCCAGCCTTTCCAGTGGAAGTCCAGAAAGTCGACCACGTAGCCATACAGCACGCGGTCAATCACGTTGCCGACAGCGCCGCCCAGAATGCAGGCCAGCGCAAAAGCAAACAGTTTTTGCCCAGGGTGGCTTTTGAGCAGCCAGACGATGAACAACGCCGCGCCAATACCGATACCGGTGAACAGCCAGCGCTGCCAGCCGCCCGAATTGGCCAGAAACGAGAACGCCGCACCATAGTTGTGCACGCGCACAATGTTGAAAAAGCCCGCAATGCGGGTGCTGTCGCCGTACTGGTACGCGCCCACGATCAGCACCTTGGTGAACTGGTCAGCCAGCAGGATGATCAGCGCCAACGCCAGCCAGGGCAGCATGCCCCGCGAGCCCGATGACAAGCTGCTTTTGGCGCGAGCGCCTACCGTGCGGGGTTTGCCTGCCATCAGGCGCAGACCCGGGTTTCGCCGCTGCCAAACAGGTTGCTGCTGCAGCGCGGGCACAGCGTGGGGTGGTCCACATCGCTGCCGATGGCGTCGCTGTAATGCCAGCAGCGCTCACACTTGGTGCCGTTGGAGGCGCTGGCCTGGATGGACAAGTCGTCACCAGCGACCAGATCAACCGCGGAGGTGATGAACACAAATTTCAGGTCAGCGCCCAGGCTGTCGAGCAGGGCGCGGTCGTCCGGCCCCACGGTGAGTTGCACCGTGGCCTGCAAGGATGAGCCGACCTGGCCATTGGCGCGCAGCACTTCAATGTCTTTGTTGACCAGATCCCGAATCTCCCGGATGCGCGCCCACTTGCCCAGCAAGGCGGCGTCAGGCTCGGCCAAGGCGCTGTAGGTGTCCATGAAGATCGAGTCACGCGTGGCCGCAGGCGTTTTGCCCTGCGTGCCCAGCACGCCCCAAGCTTCCTCGGCGGTGAAGCTCAAAAACGGCGCCATCCAGCGCAACATGGCTTGCGTGATCTGCCACAGCGCGGTCTGGGCGCTGCGCCGCGCCAGCGAGTTGGCACCCGTGGTGTAGAGCCGGTCTTTGAGCACGTCCAGGTAAAACGCGCCCAGGTCTTCACTGCAATAAATTTGCAGCTTGGCCACCACCGGGTGGAATTCATACACCTCAAAATGCGCCAGCACCTCGGCCTGCATTTGCGCGGCGCGGCTCAGGGCGTAGCGGTCAATCTCCAGCAATTGTTCAAAGGGCACACTGTCCTTGGCCGGGTCAAAGTCCTGGGTGTTGGCCAGCAGGAACTTGAGCGTGTTGCGCACGCGACGGTAAATGTCCACCACGCGGGCCAGGATTTTGTCGTCACCGGCGATGTCGCCCGAGTAATCGCTGGCAGCCACCCACAGGCGGATGATTTCGGCACCGAGCTTTTTGGAAGTTTCTTGCGGGTCGACGCCGTTGCCGGCGCTTTTGCTCATCTTGTGGCCCTTGCTGTCCACCGTGAAGCCGTGGGTCAGGATGCCGTGGTAGGGCGCGCGGTCGTACATGGCGCAGGCGGTGAGCAGCGACGAGTGGAACCAGCCACGGTGCTGGTCGTGGCCTTCCAGGTACAAATCGGCCTCGGGGCCGCTCTGGCCGGTTTTGGGGTCGATGGCTTCGTGGCCACAACCTTGGTGCGAGCCTTTGAGCACCGTGGTGTGGGTGGTGCCGGAGTCAAACCAGACTTCCAGAATGTCGCTGCTCTTGGTGTAGAACGGCGCATCGGCTTGTGCGTCCACCGTGGCCAGGATGGCTTCGGTTGTGGCCTTGCTCCAGGCTTCGATCCCGCCTTCTTCCACCATGTTGGCGGCGGTGTCGAGGATGTCCATGGTTTTGGGGTGCAACTCGCCGCTGTCTTTGTGCAGGAAAAACGGCAGCGGCACGCCCCAGCTGCGTTGTCTAGAGATGCACCAGTCCGGCCGCCCGGCGATCATGTCGCGCAGCCGGACTTTGCCGTTTTCAGGGTAAAACGCTGTGTTTTCGATAGCTGCCAGCGCCGTCTGCCTGAGGGTCTGCGGCGCTTTATCCTTGGTAAAGATGCCTTCACCCTCGTCCATACGGATGAACCACTGGGCAGCCGCGCGGTAGATCACCGGCGTCTTGTGGCGCCAGCAATGCGGGTAGCTGTGCACGATGTTTTCTGTGGCAAACAGGCGACCGGCCTCACGCAGCGCGTCGATGATCACCGGGCAGGCTTTCCAGATGTGCTGGCCGCCAAACAGCGGCAGCTCGGCCTCATAAACGCCGTTGCCCTGCACCGGGTTCAGGATGTCGTCATAGGCCATGCCGTGCGCGATGCAGCTGTTGAAGTCTTCCACGCCGTACGCGGGCGAACTGTGCACGAGGCCGGTGCCGTCCTCGGCGGTGGCGTAGTCGGCCAGGTAGATCGGGCTCAGGCGGTCGTAGCCGGCGTGCACATGGGCCAGCGGGTGTTTGAAATTCAGGCCGCCCAGGTGCTTGCCCAGAGTGGTGGCGAGCACGGTGCCGGTCAGGCCAAAACGCACCATGCATTTCTCAACCAGCGACTCGGCCAGCACCAGCAGGCCGCGCTCGGTGTCGACCAGCGCGTAGGTCAATTCGGGGTTCAGGTTCAGCGCCTGGTTGGCCGGAAGGGTCCAGGCGGTGGTGGTCCAGATGACGGCGAAGGCTTCTTTGTCGAGAGCATCCAGGCCAAAGGCGGCGGCGAGTTTGGCCGGTTCGGCGCACAAGAAGCCCACATCCAGCGTTTGCGATTTTTTGTCGGCGTATTCGATCTCGAACTCAGCCAAGGACGAGCCACAGTCAAAACACCAGTACACGGGTTTGAGGCCACGGTAGACAAAACCGCGCTCGATCACACGTTTGAAGGCGCGGATCTCGTTGGCCTCGGTGGCGAAATCCATGGTGCGGTAGGGGTGGTCCCAGTCGCCCAGCACACCCAGGCGCTTGAAGTCGGCCATTTGCAGCGCGATTTGCTCGGTGGCATAGGCACGGCTTTTGGCCTGCATGTCGTCGCGGGCCAGGTTGCGGCCAAATTTTTTCTCGATGGCGTTTTCAATCGGCAAGCCGTGGCAGTCCCAGCCGGGGATGTACACCGCATCCATGCCCTTGAGCTGGCGGGCCTTGACGATCATGTCTTTCAGAATCTTGTTGACCGCGTGGCCCATGTGGATCTGGCCGTTGGCATACGGCGGGCCGTCGTGCAGCACAAACAGCGGCGCACCCTGGCGTGCGTCGCGCAGCTTCTGGTACAGGCCCTGGTCTTCCCAGGCTTTGACCCACAGCGGCTCGCGCTTGGGCAGATCACCGCGCATGGGGAACGGGGTGTCGGGCAGGTTCAGGGTGCTGCGGTAATCGGTAGGAGTGGTCATGGTGTGGGCGGGCGGGCAAAGGTGGCACGGGCATCCTGGTCATCTTGACGGATGCCTGCGGTCAATGCGCCCAGGGATTTGTATTTGGGTTCGTCGTGCAGTCAGTGTCGCTGCGCGGGTGGGCGGATTTTACTGTAGGCATTTGCCAGCGGCGGTAACGCACCGCGCGGTGCTGGGGTCACGTGAAAAGTGATGTTGTCATCGCCGGACCGCATCTCAAGTCCTGGGCCGCCATGACACCAGACCACGGAGGGATCGACGTTACAAGCGCCAATGAGCACAAGTACCGGCCTTTTGCCATGCAACTCAGGTATTTGGCGGGTTGGACACGGGCAAAAATGGAGCTATCAAGATGTGAGACGTTGTCATGAAAATCGCCAACACCACCGCTGCGACTGCCTACACCGAAATGAATAGCCAGTTAGGCTGGATGAGCGCCACCACCCTCCAGGAGATCGTGTACTTGAACAAGTTGGAGACGGTCTTGAAACGGTTCTCAAAAAGCGATGCCATTTACGACTTCGGCTTTGTGACCCAGAATGGCAAACCCGCCGTGCAATCCGTTGGGGATGTTCTGGAGATCATCCTCATGCGCAAAGGCAACAAGATTCAGATTTTTCTGGCCGATGCCAGCGTGAAAGGCTGTCACAAGCCGCACCAAGTATTGACAGCAGCCATGGCGATGGAGGCCTAGGTGAGTCGCTGAAACTGGCGGCAGAGCTGCCCAGAGTTGAAGTCAGCTTGGTTTTCACCGCAGCGATGGCATGGCTCGCTTCTGCTGATCCGATGGCGCAAAACGGATTTTGAAGGCCCGCAGGGCTCCGCCTACGAGACCGCAAAGTAAGCCCGCGCATCCTGGCAATCCCTCTGAATGCCCGCCGTCAAGGCGTCCAGCGAGTCGTATTTGAGTTCGTCGTGTAATTTGTGCAGCAGCTCCACGCTGATGATCTTGCCGTAGGCACCTTCTGCGCCCAGGTGCGCTGGCCAGTCCAGGCAATGGGTTTCCAGCAGCACCCGGCCACCATTCACGTCACGTGGGTCAACCGATGGGCGCACCCCCAGGTTGGCCACACCGCGCAGTGGCTTGTCGCTCAGGCCATACACCAGCACCACAAAAATGCCGCGCGCGGCGGGTTTCCAGTGGGCAAAGCGTTGGTTCAGCGTCTTGAAACCCAGGGATCGGCCCAGCTTGCGGCCATGCACCACGTGGCCGGAGATGCGGTACGGGTGGCCCAGCAGGCGGGTGGCGTCTTTCATGCGGCCTTCGGACAAGGCATCGCGCACGGCCGAGCTGGAGACACGCAGGTTGTGCACCTCATAACTGTTCATGCGCGCCACATCGAACCCTTGCTTGAGCCCGGCCGCGTCCAGCAGGGTGTAGTCACCGGCGCGGCGTTGCCCAAAACGGAAGTCATCACCCACCAGCACATACCGTGCGCCCAAGCCTTGCAGCAGCACGGTGTCGATGAACGCCTGTGGCGTCAGATTGGCCAGGCGGGCGTCAAACGGCAGCACCACGGTCTGGTCGACGCCGCACTGGGCCAGGTCGATCAGCTTGTCGCGCAGCGTCCCCACGCGTGCCGGGGCCAGGTTGGGGTTGTGGGTGAGTGCGGCAAAAAAGTCACGCGGGTGGGGCTCGAAGGTGAGCACGCAACTGGGCACACCGCGCTGCTGTGCCTCGCCCTTGAGCAGCGAGAGCATGGCTTGGTGGCCACGGTGCACACCGTCAAAATTGCCAATCGTCAACGCGCAGGCGGGTGCAATGTCCGGGTGGTTGAAACCCCTGTAAATCTTCATCTCTTGTTATAAAAAAAATAGCGCCTTGGGCAAAGGACAAGTGGGCTTGACGCCAATTTGACATGTAAAGGGGGTATATTGTGTCTTAGACCCGTTTGGCGTTGAAAGTTGGCGCATTTTGTGCATTGAAAAAATGGTTGATCGGGTGAGGGTTGTGAACGTGCTGTGTTGTTGAGGTTTTGAGCAGGTTTCGGATAACGTCTTTTTTCAGGAGTCGTGTTTTGAAGGTCTTGAAGCTGTCAGCCCAAGGGCTACCCCAATCGTGGATTTCGCTGGAGCAGGCGGTCATCCATTACGCCGCGGAAGAAGTTCGCTGGGAAATGGGCCACCAGGTGGCGGTGTTTCATGGCGGGCACAACGCCATCACCGGCAAGCAATCCATCATCACCGTCTCCAGCATCATCGGCACCAAAGGTGTGCCCAACATCAACCCGTTTGAGCTGCGCCCGGGCCTGACCAACGGCAAACTGTTTGCCCGTGACCGCAACATCTGCGCCTACTGCGGCGACCTGTTTGACGAAACCGATTTGACCCGCGAGCACATCATTCCGTTTGCGCAAAAGGGCATCGACACCTGGATGAACGTGGTCACCGCGTGCCGCCCGTGCAACCACCGCAAAAGCCACCGCACCCCCGAGCAGGCGCACATGCCGCTGCTGTACACGCCCTATGTGCCCAGCCTGTGGGAAGACTTCATTTTGCGCAACCGGCGCATCCTGGCCGACCAGATGGAATTTTTGCTGGCGCACGTGCCCAAGTCGTCACGGTTGGCCGCTTGAACTGACCACAAGAGCGCTCTGCCCTGAGGGACCAGGGACAGAGGCCGATTTTGATTTGTCCATCAGGGAGGCGTCTTCATGTACTTTTCACGATCAGCCACGTCGGCCGCCTGTTTGGCGCTGCTACTGGGCGGCGCGTTGCCGCCGGTTTGGGCCACTGCGGCCAGCGCCACGGCCGACGCCGCGCCCGCGGCCCTGGCGCCGATGTTGGCCAGCGACTGGCGCGCCGGGCTGGACCCGGCGGGTTTTCTGGTGAGCGAAAAGCTCGACGGCGTGCGCGCGTTGTGGGACGGCCAGCAACTGCGTTTTCGCAGTGGGTTGCCCATCGCCGCGCCGCGCTGGTTCACCGCGGTGTTACCCAAGGTGGCGCTGGACGGCGAGTTGTGGCTGGGTCGGGGCAGGTTTGATGCGCTCTCGGGCATCGTGCGCCGCGCCGAACCGGTGGACGCCGATTGGCGCGACGTGTCTTACATGGTGTTTGACCTGCCGGGCGCGACTGAGCCGTTTGGCCAACGCCTGGCGCAGCTGACGGCCGTGGTGGCCCAGGTCGGCCAGCCGTGGGTGCAGGTGGTGGCGCAGCAGCCTGTGGCCAACGCGGCGGCTTTGCAGACCTTGCTGGCGCAGACGGTCCAAGGCGATGGCGAAGGCTTGGTGCTGCACCGCAGCAACGCGCTGTGGTCACCCGGGCGCAGTGCCGCGTTGCTGAAATTCAAACCCGTGTCGGATGACGACGCGCGGGTGGTGGCCCACCTGCCCGGCAAGGGCCGCCACGCGGGCCGCTTGGGGGCGCTGCTGCTGGAATTGCCCAGCGGCCAGCGGTTTGCTCTGGGCACGGGCTTCACCGACGCCCAGCGGGCCAACCCGCCCGCCATTGGCAGCGTGGTCACCTACCGCTACCGCGATCACACCCCCAAGGGTCTGCCGCGATTTGCGTCGTTTCTTCGGGTGCGCGAGGTGGAGTAGCCCGCCTGGGTCAGCGGGACGTGGCAATGGCTGCTGAACTGCGCTCGGTGGTCCGTCTGCTTTACGCCGAAAATCTGATGTTTTGCAGCTTCCCACACCCATCCGCAGGAGCCCGATGCGTTTACTGATCCTTGAAGACGATGCCCAGCTGGCCGATGCGCTGGGCACCGGGCTGCGCCAACTCGGCCATGTGGTGGACTGCTTCTGTGATGGCGCGCGTGCCGATGCGGCGCTGGGCGCGGCCAGTTATGACGCGCTGGTGCTGGACCTGGGCCTGCCGGGTGCCGACGGCATGGTCTGGCTCAAACGCTGGCGCCAGCGCGGTGTGGCTTTGCCGGTGCTGATCTTGACCGCCCGCGATGGTCTGGAGCAACGCATCGCCGGGCTCGATGCCGGGGCCGATGACTACCTGATCAAACCCATGCGCATCGAAGAACTGGCGGCACGCCTGCGCGCGCTGCTGCGCCGTGCCACCGGGCGCAGCCAGTCGGAGTGGGTCCACGGCGGCTTGCGTTATGACCCGTCCACCCGGCAAGTGCACTGGCAAGACCAGCCGGTGGAGCTGACCGCGCGCGAGACGGGTTTGCTGGAGATTTTGCTCAAACACCCACAGCGGGTGCTGTCCAAAACCCAGTTGCAGGAGCAGATGTACGACTGGAGCGGGGTTGAGCCCGAAAGCAATGCGCTCGAAGTCCACATCCACCACCTGCGCCGCAAAATTCACCCCACCGTGGTGCGCACCATCCGCGGGCTGGGGTATGCGTTAGGCCCCGCAGTGGAGGCCGCATGAGTCTGCAGCGCCGCCTGTTGATTTATTTGCTGATCTGTGCGCCTTTGGTGTGGGCGGCGGCGGCCTGGGTGTCATCCAGCCGGGCGCGCACCGAAGTCAACGAGTTGTTTGACACCGAAATGATCCGCCTGACCCTGCAAGTGCAGGCCACGCTGCTGGGGCTGGACCGGGCCAAAGGCGCACCGGCTTCACCCGTGGTGAGCCAGGAGGCCGACCTGGAAGACCTGGCCATCGCCGTCTGGGACCATCAGGGCAAGGTGCTGCTGACCGACCGCGAAGGCACGCAGCTGCCGCTGCTGGCCGATGCGGTGGGTTTTGTCGAGCTGACGTTGCAGCAGCAGCCCTGGCGGGTGTATTACCTGCAGTCGCCCAACCGGGAATGGCTGGTGGCTGCCGGGCAAAAGGTGAATGAGCGCGACGAGCTGGTGTGGGGTCTGGTGGAGAGCCAGCTGCTGCCCTGGTTGCTGACCCTGCCGGTGTTGCTGCTGGCGATGGCCTGGGCGGTGCGCCAGGCGCTCAACCCCATGCGCGCCTTGACCGATGAGCTGCAACAACGCAGCGCCGATGACCTGCAGCCCATGCCGTCAACACAGGCACCGGCAGAGATCCAGCCGCTGTTGCAGGCGATGAATGGCCTGTTTGGTCGTATCGATGCCACCCTGGCCCGCGAGCGCCGTTTTACCGCCGATGCCGCGCACGAGCTGCGCACACCGCTGGCCGTTCTGAGCGCGCAGTGGGAGGTGTTGCAGCGCGCCGCCAATGAGCCAGAGCGTGAGCAGGCAGCCCAAAAACTGACGGCAGGCATGGCGCGCATGACGCGTCTGGTGGACCAGTTGTTGCGGCTGTCCCGGCTGGAGGCCACCGAGGTGTTGGTCCATGCCGAGCCGCTGGACTGGCAGGCGCTGGCCGAGCAGGCCATGAGCGACAGCCTGGCGCTGGCCGAGCGGCGTCAGATTGAACTGGCCTGCGACTGGCCAGCGCCACCACAGAGCCCGCCCGACTGGCGTGGCGACGCACAGTTGCTGGCGGTGTTGCTGCGCAATTTGCTGGACAACGCGGTGCGTTACGCGCCCGAAGGCAGCACGGTCACGCTGCGCCTGACACCGACCAGCCTGTCGGTGGAGAACGCGGGCCTGCCGCTGCCAGCTGAGCAGCTACAGCGCCTGGGGGAGCGTTTTTACCGCCCGGACGGTCAGGCGGAGCCCGGCAGCGGCCTGGGCGTGTCGATTGCCCAGCGCATCGCCGCGTTGCATGGCTGGGTCTTGCGCTACCACCCGCGCGCTGATGGCAGCGGGGTGGTGGCCGAGCTCACAGCGCTTTGACTTTGGCCAGCAACTGGCGCACTTCTTCGCGTCGGCCGGTATCGGCCACCTCACGGCCGGGCCGTGGCGGCGCGGCCAAGGCGCGCTCCAGATAGGGGGTGGCCTCGGCGCCGCGGCCCACCTCGACCAGGTAGTCGGCGTAGAAATAGTTGGGGTCAATGCCCGTGGGGTTCAGGCTCAACGCTTTTTTGAGCAGTTCTTCGGCCCGGGCCTTGTCACCAAAACCCAGCGGCCAGCCCGGCACCTTGTAATACAGCACGGCCAGGCTGCCGTAGGCCGAGCCGTCCAGCGCATCACCGCGCAGGGCAATGGCCTGCTCGTACATCACCTTGGCCTGTTTCGCCAGGCTCAGCGCGCCCAGGCCACCTTTTTCATTGGCCAGGGAACTCACGATGATGCCCTCCCACACCAGCGGTTCGCTGCGCCCGGCAAAGGTCTGGCTGACGCTGTGGGCCTTGGCGCTCAAAGCTTCAAAGCGCTTCAGGCGGGCTGACTCCGGGGTTTGGTAGCGGATCACTTCCCAGTCGCGCTGCAGGTCGGCAATGGCATCGTCCAGCGGTGCGGCGTGTGAAGAGAAAGGCAGCACGCAGGCAGCGGCCAAAACGAAGGTAGAAAACAGTTTCATGGTTGATGTCCTTGCAGGGATGGGGTGGTGGTGTCGGGGGTGGCAAGTTTTGCCAGGGCCTGGCGGTGTTGGGTGAAGCTGCTGTCAAGCAGCGGCCCCAAGGCGCCATTCAGGCGCACGGCCAGGCGCTCGGGCCAGCCGATGAACTGCTCGGGCGCCTCGCTTTTGATCAGGTGCACGAGCGCGTCAGCCACGGTCTGTGGCGAATCGACCGAGGTGCCGGTGTCCCGGTTGTAACGGTCTGCAGCAGCACTGTTGAAACCCGTGCGGGTGCTGCGCGGCGCCAGGGTCTGAATGCACACGCTGCTGCCCGCCAACTCACGCCGCAAGGCTTCGGCGAAGCCATGTAACCCGGCCTTGCTGGCGCCATACACGCTGAAACCTGGCAGCCCGATGCGCCCGAGCGCCGAGCCGACAAACACCACCTGGGCCTTGGCCAGGCTCTGCAAATGCGGAAACAGGGCCTGGGTCAGCAGCATCGGGGTGATCAGGTTGGCCTGGATCACGTGGGTGATGGCGGCGGCTGGCAGGCTGGGCAAAGCGCCAAAACCTGGCAGCCCCGCGGCGTGGACCAGCACATTGGCCCGCCACTCTGCGCCGGCGCTGGCCACCCTGGCTAGGTCTGGCGCCTGGGTCAGGTCAGCCTGCAGCCACACCACATGGGCACTCACGGGCACTTGCGGGTGGCGGCTGACCCCCAGCACCTGGGCGCCTGCCTGCAGCAGCGCCTGCTGCATCGCCTGGCCAATGCCACCGCTGGCGCCGGTCAGCAACACGCGGGCCTGGTCGAGCTTCATGCCGCCTCCAGCTGTTTGGGGGTGGCCGGGCTGACCACGGGCAGCGGCAGGCTGCGAAACACATCGCCATAGAGCCGGTAAAAGGCGCGTGCGGCATGCACGATGTCGGCCTGGTCCTTGGGGTCGGTGATCTGGTTCATCAGCGACGCCAAGTGCTGCGTGTGCTCCTGGTCCAGCGTGCCGTGCGAGCGCAGGTAGCTGAAGGCGGCATCGGGCAGGCCCAGCGGTTTCTGGATGGCATCGGCCGCCAGCAACGCCAGCGATACGCTGGTGCCTTCCAGCACCAGCACCATGCCAAAGAACCCCAGCGGGTTCTTGCGGGCGATGGTGTCGTAGGCATAAGCCACCATCAACTCGGTGGCATGGCCGGGCTGGCTGGCGCGTACGTCCTCGGCATCGCCGCCGCAGGCACGGATGTCGTCCAGGATCCACTCCTCGTGGCCGAGTTCTTCTTCAATGTACTCCTTCAGTTCATCAAACAGCCACTGGTGCTGTGCTGGCAGCGCGGCCTGGGTGGCCTTTAACAGCGGCACGGTGTGGCGCACATGGTGGTAAGCCTCGCGCAAAAAAGCCAGGTAGCTGGGCAGGCTGACCTGCCCGCGCAGCACGCCTTCAATGATGGGCGTGCTCAGCAGGCTCCGGCGGGCGTCAAAGGTGTGTTCGATCAGGTATTGGTAGAAGCTCATGATGCGGTGGTGACAGGTGGCGTGGAAAGTAGGTCGGCGTGCATCGTCCAGATGGCCGGGCGTTGGGCGCGGCCATTGGCAGTGGCCAGGCCGGTGTCTTGGCGAAAAGCGGCGCGGGCGCGCGTCCAGCGACCGACCCGGGCGTAATCCGGTAGCTGATGGTTGCTGCGGTCAACGGCGGCTTGCAAGGTGGCGTCGCTGGCATCCGGGGCCAACGGCCAGAGCACCGCCGACAGGCTGGGCTCGCTATCACCAAACACCACCGCTTGCAGGATGGCGGGCTGGCTGCACAGGCTGGTCTCCACCCATTCGGGCGACACGTTGCGCCCGAATGAGGTGATCAGCACATGTTTTTTGCGGCCCTGCACAAATACAAAACCGTCGGCATCGATCGAGCCCAGATCGCCGGTGGGCCACCAGACGGGTGGTGGCGTGTTGTCACCCAGGTAACCACCGAACAGGCTGCCGCTGACTTCAAGCTCACCATCGGCCGCGCAGCGCACCTGGGCATGGCCCAATGGGCGACCCACGCTGCCCGGCTTGCTGGCACCAGGCAAATTCAGCGCTTGCACCGAAGCGCCTTCAGACAAGCCATAACCCTCATAGGCGGGTAGGCCCAGCGCGTGCGCGGCCTGCAGCAGTGCTGGCCCGACGGCAGCACCGCCCACGGCCACAAAGCGTAAACACGCCGGCGCGCGCTGGCGGGTGTGCTGCAGGTAGCCGCACCAGGCCCGCAGCATCTGCGGCAGCAGGATCAGGCTTTGCGCCTGAGACGCTGACACCGCCCGATGAAAGATCGACGCGTCAAACTGCGACGAACCCTGCAGCCCGAGCGATTGCATGCCCCGGGTGATCAGCGTGGTGCCTAGCTGGCGTGGCGCCATCAGACCCGCAATGTTCTCCAGCAGCACCGAAAACGGCAACGCATTGAGGTGGCGCTCAATGCCCAAGGGCGCCAAGGCGCTGACGATCCCGCGGGCAACGTTGTTCATCGCCTCGCGGCTCAGGCAAACGCCTTTGGGCGTGCCGGTGGTGCCGGAGGTGAAGGTGATCTTGGCGGTGCCGGGTGGCAAGTGGCATGGCTTGCCAGGCAAACGGGCGCTTAGCAGGTCACGCCCAGCGATGTGGGTCGCTTGCCAGGTCAAACCCGGCCAGGCTTGGGCCCAGGCAGCTTCGGTGACCAGCGTGTCGGCGCCAGTTGCCGCCAGCGCGTGCTGCATTTGTGCGGCGGTAAAGAACGGCGGCAGCGGCACGTGGACACGTCCTGTGGCCAGCAAGGCTTCGTCCAGTGCAACATAAGCCGCCGAGTTGTCCAGCACGCTCGCCAACACTTGGGTGGCGCTGCCTTGCAGCCAGGCCTGCGCCTCGTCTACCGCCTGTTGCAGCGCGGCTGCTGACCAGTGCCGTTGGCCGTCTTCCAGGGCCGCGCTCATGCCAGAACACCCCGGCGGCTCAGGGCTTGGAGCGCCAGGTCCAGCTGGCCGGCCAGCACCACCGGGTGGTGGTCGTAGTAGCTGCCCCAGCCGCTGGCTGCCTCACCCAGCAACTCGGGGTCCGCCACGCCCAGCGCCAGCGGTGCCAGGCCCAGGCGCAAAAACAGGTGGCGCAATTCCTCGGTCAGGGTGCAGACCACCCAGTGAAAGCCCTGCGCCGCCAGGATCGGTGCCAGTTGCAAAATCAGGCTTTTGCCGCTGCCCGCCTGGTTGGAGGCCAGGTGACCCACTTCAACAATTTGCGCGCGCCGGGGCACGGCATAACCCAGTTTGGCCAGGCGCGTTTGCACCGGTGCGTCCAGATAACGCTCCAGAAACAGCGGCTCCTGGCTGGCCGCCCGCAAACCTGCCGCCGAGACGATGTTGCCTTGCGCGTCATGCAGGCTCACCAGCGTGGGGGAAAACTGCTGCACATCGGCGCCGTAGCGCTCGCGGTAGACGCCGTGGATGAATTGCTCAACCTGCGCGCGCGCCGGGCTGCCCGGCACATGCGTGCAAATCCTGGAGGGGGTGGCCGTTGCTGCCGCGTTGCAGGGCGGGAAAACGTGAAGTGAAGCCATGGCTGACATCGCAGTCCTTGTGGTTGGTTCGAGACAAGCCACGATGTTGTCCAGGCGAGATTAAGGCGGTATTAAGCGAGCACTTTTTTTCTGACCAGCTGCCATGTTTGGTGGTTGAGCAGGGCCGCTGACCAGCACATCACGCCGGTCCACAAGGTGTGGCTGGGGTAATGGGCACCGCGCAGGGTTTGGGCGCCCCCCAGCAGCAAACCCGCTAGAAGCACCGCCGCCAGGCCCAGCCACCCGGCGCGGCGATGACCCGCGTCGTTTGTCGCCAGCAAGCTTAGCGGCACGGCCAGAAATGCCAGCGCAGCGGACGCATGCCCACCCGGAAAACACTGGCCTGCACCCCCATCAGGCACCCCCCAGGCCCAGTGGGAGCGGTACTGGGCTGCACCGCCAAACTGTTGCAGATCCCAGGGGCAACTGGTCAGACTGACATGTTTGGCGGTGCTGATCAGCACCAAAGCCAGCAGCACACCCAGCAGCATCTCCAGGCGTTGGCGGCGCGGCAAGCGCCTGAAGACCCCGAGCGGGCGCCACACCATCAGCGCCAGCGCAGCCAAAACCACCCAGGCCAGCACGCGCGCCCACTGGTGCAGCACCGTCTCCAGCCACCAGTTGTGTTGCAGGGCAAAACCTTGCGCGGTGCCCCACTGGGTCATCACCCACACATCCAGCCCAGCGGTGTCCCACAGCAAGGTCAGCGCCAAGCCCGCCAGCGTGATGGGCCAAAGAGCGGGTGCCAGTTGGCTTGGTTCAGTGGGGTGGGTCGGGTGGGGGCGGGCAAAGAGGGGCATGCCCGGTATTGCAAACCCAATTTGTTAAGCCACGCTTAAAGCCGTGGCGCAGCCGACCAAGTCACAGGTTTTCTTAATCTGACCTTAATCAAGCTTTTCAAGAATGCGTGCTTCCATTCATCCAACCCGCATTCATGACACAAACTTTGATACGTCGAAACGCGTGGCACCCCACAACCCTGTTGCTGGCCTTGGCGGTGTGGCTGGCCACGCTGGGCAACGTGCCGCTGTGGCGCGCCATTTGGCGCCTGCCCGAAACCCAGGGCCCTCATGCGCTGATGACGCTGATGACCTTGGCAGCGGCGGTGCTGGCCTTCACGCTGGTTTTTTTGTGTTTGCTGGTCTGGCCGCGCTGGCTTAAACCCGTGGCGCTGGTACTGCTGGCGCTGGCTGCCACCAGCAGCTACTTCATGCAAAGCTACGGGGTGGTGATTGACGCCAGCATGATCGCCAATGTGGTCCAGACCAACCCCCAGGAGGCGTTGGACCTGCTGTCCTGGTCCATGCTGGGCACACTGGGGCTGGGTCTGGTGCTGCCGGGCCTGTGGCTGTGGCGCCAGCAGCTGCGCCCGGTGGGCGCGGGGCGCTTGGCTTGGCAGCAGTTGGGCACCCTGGCGCTGGCGCTGCTGCTGGCGGTGGTGCTGTTATGGGCGTCGTTTCAGGACCTGGCCTCGCTGATGCGCAACCACAAGTCGCTGCGTTACATGATCAACCCCTTCAACACCGTGTACGCCCTGGGTCGCCACGGCCTCGGGCAAGCCGCGCAGGCGCAACAGGTGCTGCAGCCTGTGGGCGAAGATGCCCATCTGGCGGTGCCTGCCAGCAACCCGGCGTCGGCGCCGCTGATTCTGCTGGTGGTGGGTGAAACCGCCCGTGCGGTCAATTTTGGCTTGAACGGTTACGCGCGTGACACCACGCCCGAGTTACGCCAGTTGCAGCAAGACGGCGATCTGGTGTATTTCAGCCAGGTCAGCTCATGCGGCACCAACACTCAGACCTCGGTGCCGTGCATGTTTTCGCATCTGGGGCGCAAGGACTTTGTGGGAAACGATGCGCGCTATGAAAATGTGCTCGATGTGATCCAGCGCGCCGGTCTGGCAGTGCTGTGGCTGGACAACCAGGCTGGCTGCAAAGGGGTGTGTGACCGTGTGCCGCATGCCGACACCCAGGCCCTCAAGAGCCCGGCGCTGTGCCAGGGCGGCGACTGTCTGGATGAGTCCCTGCTGCAAATTCTGCCCGAGCAGTTGGCCCGGCTGGACCCGGCAAAAACCGCGCGTGGCACGGTGGTGGTGATGCACCAGATGGGCAGCCATGGCCCGGCGTACTCCAAGCGCTCCGCCTCGGCGCGCAAGGCGTTCACCCCGGAATGCACCAGCCATGCCCTGCAGGACTGCCTGCCCGAACAAATCACCAACGCCTACGACAACTCCTTGCGCGAGACCGATCACTTTTTGGCGCAGACCATCCACTGGCTGCAGGCGCAGGCCAAAGAGCGGCCAACCGCTTTGATGTATGTGTCTGACCACGGCGAATCGCTCGGTGAAAAAGGCCTGTACCTGCACGGTATGCCTTACGCCCTGGCGCCGCAAGAGCAGACGCATGTGCCGATGCTGATGTGGTTTTCCAAGGGCATGCAGCAATCGCTGGACCTGAGCGTGGACTGCGCCCAGGCTCAGGCGGGCAAACCGTGGTCACACGACAACCTGTTTCACACCCTGCTGGGCTTATCGGGCGTGCAGACCCGGGTCGCCCAGGCCAGCCGGGACATACTTTCCACGTGCGAGCGAAAGTTGTTGTGAATCCTGTTTGACCCGTCACCGGGTGGCTGGCGCCGTGCAGCTTGCGCCTTGGGCCTGATTTGTTGCGTGTGTCAGTCAGTTGCAGGCGCGCCAGAGATGCCCAATTCGGCGCACAGCTTGTTCACCATGGCACGCAGGTCGGCCACTTCTGATTCAAGGCGGGTGATCCGTTCCATCGCGCCACCGTCCAGAGCGCGCGCGCCAGACCCCTGCGCCAGCGCCGCTTCGTCCACCGGCCCGCATAACAAATGCGCCCAGCGTTGCTCCCGCGCGCCGGGGGCTTTGGCCAGTTTCACCGCCAGTGGGCCGCCTTTGTCGGGGGAGCGGTCTTGCAACTCTTCCAAAAAACCTTCTACCGAGGAGATGTCGGCAAACTTGTACCAGCGCTCGGTGTTCAGCCGCAGCTCGGCAGCGGTTTGCGGGCCGCGCAGCATCAGCATGCCCAGCAACACAGCCGATTGTTCGGGCACGCCCACGCCACGCTGGAAGTTGTGCTCAAAACGGGTCACGCGGCTGCCGCTGTTTTCGCGCACCAGGTGGCGCTCTTTCAGGCTGCTGAGCGCGTCAGCCACCTCGGCCTCGGTCAGGTTCATGATCGGGTCGCGGGTGGTTTTCTGGTTGCAGCCCAGCATCAAGGTATTGAGCGACAGCGGGTAACTGTCGGGCACGGTGCGGGCTTTTTCCATCAGCGTGCCCAGCACGCGCGCCTCGATGGGGGTGAGAAGGAGGGTGGGCGCGGGCGCTGGGGCCGGTGCGCTGCCAAAGGGAGGAGGGGTCAAAGTCATAATTCAGTCAAGTATGAAAAACATCGTTATTTTGATCTCAGGCGGCGGCTCCAACATGGGGGCCATTGTCAAAGCCGCCCAACGTGAGAACTGGGCCGCCAAGTATCAGGCCCGGGTGGCGGTGGTGATCAGCAACAAGGCGGATGCCAAAGGGCTGGCGCTGGCCGCGCAGCACGGCATTGCCACCGAGTCACTCGACCACAAAACCTTTGCCAGCCGTGACGCGTTTGACGCGGCGCTGATGCAGCGCATTGACCGTTATGCCACGCCCGGTAACCCGCCGCTAGTGCTGCTGGCGGGCTTCATGCGCATCCTCACGCCCGGTTTTGTCAACCACTACGCCGGGCGGCTGGTCAACATCCACCCCTCGCTCTTGCCCGCCTTTCCCGGCTTGCACACCCACCAGCGCGCCATCGACGCGGGCTGCCAGGTGGCCGGGGCCACCGTGCACCTGGTCACCCCCGAGCTGGACCACGGCCCGATCCTGGCGCAGGCGGTGGTGCCGGTGCTGCCCGGCGACACGGCTGAAGCACTGGCTGCGCGGGTGCTCACGCAGGAGCACCTGATCTACCCGCGGGCGGTAGAGAATTTGTTGCAAAAAAAGTAGCTTTCTGTTGCTGACCTGAATGGGACAAGGCCGGTTTTTTTGTTTTTGATGCCTTCGATAGCTTGGACCAGGTTAAGGCGCCATGGGTGCTGGTTTTTCGGTTTTCAAGTGTGTCGACACGGTCTGGTGAAGAATGACATATGTCGGTAAATATTACATATGTAAACTGAAGCAGTCGTGCTTTGTGCAGTTTAGCCGCGTTTCTAAACATTAACCCCTTGATTTAATTGATAAATTTTGATCAAGCCTGCTTGTTTCTTTGGTGGGCATAAAAATTGCTTTTTAACACTAACTCGGGTGCTTGCTTGGCAAACAAGTGGTAGGTTGGATTTGGTTGGTTTTCTTGTGGTGAGTTCATGTTTGCCCTTCAAGCGACGTCATCCTTTGTAACCAGGGTTAGTTTTTCATCAAGGAAGAAAAAAATGAAACTTCGTGTTTTGGCGCTCGCGGCTATCGCGGCAACCTCCATCAGCGCCCAGGCTGGCCTGACGACCTCCAGCACCTGGGAAACCATTTCCCCCGGTACCGGCTTGAGTGGCGTGCTGTTCAATGTCCAGACGGCAGGTGGTGTGACGGTAGCAATGGGCGCCCATGCCTACAAAAATGGGGTTTCTCTGGCCAACAATGGCGTCGACACTTTCTACGCAAACTCTGGAACCTACGCACCAGACGGAAAGAACTATGCCAACTGGAGTTTTGATTTCGCTTGGGATTTTGGGACAAATTGCGCGGGTTGTACGGTTTCTTTGTTTGCTGATACCGACCCAACCTCTGGCGTCAATCTGACCAGCCTGTTTTCAACAGCCTTGATTCCGTCTACGTTCGCGGAGTCGTGGAATATGGAGATGGGTTTTATACCCTACAACTTCAACCCCTTCGCACCAAGCAGCACTGCATTCAAGCTGGTTGTCAACGATGCCAATCGTGGTGAAATCGTTAGCAGCAACATCACTGTCAATGTTCCGGAGCCTGGTTCCTTGGCCCTGCTGGGCTTGGGCCTCGCTGGGTTGGCAGCCGCACGTCGCCGCAAGTCGGCCTGATTTTTTTGGCGTGTCGTCGCGGCACCTTCGGGTGCCGTTTTTACGTCTGCTCAGGGCACCCGGCCAACCATTGAACTGTCAATTTTTCCGACAGCCCAATCGTTTTTTTACCGAAATGTGCTTTCAGCCGTTATGAGGCAAAGGTGTATAGCTATCAATATCGAAATATTTCACTCGTGCCGCAGCGCCTCGATCGGGTCCAGCCGTGCTGCCCGGCGCGCCGGAAAGTAGCCAAACACCACGCCAATGGCCGCCGAGAACACGAACGACATCACGTTCACCCCCAGGTTGAAGACGAAGGGCACGTCCATCAGATGGGCCAGGCCGATCGACGCGCCCGTGGCCAGCACGATGCCGATCAGCCCGCCGATGGCCGATAGCACCACGGCTTCTATCAAAAACTGTAGCAGAACCTCGCCTTCGAGCGCGCCAATGGCCAGGCGCAGGCCGATCTCGCGGGTGCGCTCGGTCACGCTCACCAGCATGATGTTCATGATGCCGATGCCGCCCACCAGCAGGCTTACCGCCGCCACCGCGCCCAGCAGCATGGTCATGACCTTGGTGGTGCTGGCAAAGGTTTCGCCAAGTTGTTTGGTGTCGAGCACGTTGAAGTTGTCGTCTTCGCCCTCGGCCAGTTTGCGGCGTTCGCGCAGCAGGTCGGTCAGTGCCGCTTTGACCCGCACCGGGTCGGCGCCGTCCTGCATCGACACCAGCAGGGTGTTGACACGGGTGTGGCCGGTGATGCGCCGCTGCAGTGTGTGCAGCGGCATCAGCACCACGTCGTCCTGGTCGTTGCCAAAGGCGCCTTGGCCCTTGGAGTCGAGCACGCCAATCACTTCACAGGTGATCTGTTTGACGCGGATCATCGCGCCCAGCGCGCTGTTGCCTGAAAACAGTTCGCGCTGCACCGTGGTGCCCACCAGGCAGACCGAGGCGCCGCCGCGCTGCTCTTCGTCGGTGAACTCGCGCCCACCCAGCAGCTTCCAGTTGCCGGTGACGAGCCAGTCGTTGGTGCTGCCAATCACGCTGCTGTTCCAGTTGCGGCTGTCGGCCACGATGGTGGCAAAGGTGCGCGCCTCAGGCGCCACCGCCAGCAGGCCGCTGACCTGGCTGAGGATGGCGGTGGCATCGGGTTCACGAAATGAGGGCGCACCCCCACCGCCGCCGGGCGCGCCCATGCGCTGGCCAGGGCGGATTTGCAGCAGGTTGGTGCCCAGCCCGGCGATCTGATTCTGCACCGACAAGGTGGCGCCGTTGCCGACCGTCACCATGGTGATCACCGCGCTGACGCCGATGACGATGCCCAAAATGGTCAAAAACGAGCGCATCAGGTTGCGCCGGATCGAGCGCAGGGCCAACAGCAGGGTGTTGAGCCACATCAGGCGGCCTCTTGGCGGTTGGCATCGGGCACGCTGACGGCACTGGGCCGATCCAGGCCCGCCGGATGCAGGTTGCGTTCGTCATGGGCGACGACGCCGTCGACAAAACGCACGATGCGTTTGGCATACGCCGCCATGTCGGCCTCATGGGTGACCATCAGCACGGTGATGCCGTGGTCTACATTGAGTTTCCACAGCAGGTCCATGATCTCGTGGCTGCGTTGGGTGTCGAGGTTGCCGGTGGGCTCGTCGGCCAGCAGCACCGCGGGTTCGGTGACGATGGCGCGGGCAATCGCCACGCGCTGTTGCTGGCCACCTGACAGTTCAGCCGGGGTGTGGTGCTCCCAACCGCCCAGGCCCACCGAGGCCAGCGCTTTTTGGGCCGCGGCGTGGCGCTGTTTGGCAGGCTCGCCGCGGTAGAGCAACGGCAGTTCGACGTTTTCTTGCGCGCTGGTGCGCGCCAGCAGGTTGAAGCCCTGGAACACAAAACCCAGGTAGCTGCGGCGCAGCAGCGCACGCTGGTCGCGGCTGAGTTTTTCAACATGCACGCCGTTGAAGATGTACTCGCCGGTGGTTGGCGTGTCCAGGCAGCCCAGGGTGTTCATGGCGGTGGATTTGCCCGAGCCACTCGGCCCCATGATGGCGACAAAGTCACCCGCCTCAATGGTCAGGTCCACCCCTTTAAGCGCCAGCAGGGCGGTGGCGCCCTCGCCATACAGCTTGGTCACGCCCTTGAGTTGGATCAACGGTGTCTGGCTCATGGCTTGGCAGCCGTGGCGTTGGTGCGCTGTTCGGTGATGACGGGCATGCCCTCCTTCAGGTCGCCTTCCAGAATCTCGGTCATGCGGCCATCGCTGATGCCCGGGGTGACGCTCACCTCCACCGGCGCGCCGTCGCGCAGCACCCAGACCCGCTTGGCCACGCCGCCGCTGGCGGTTTTGCGCGGGCGCGGCATGCTGGGCATCATCTTGCTCATGAAGCCGCCGTTGGCCTTGGGGGCGTCATTGGCTGCCGCGGGCGGCGCAAAGCGCAATGCCGTGTTGGGCACCAGCAACACGTCTTTGCGCTCCACCGCGGTGATGGTGCTGGTGGCAGTCATGCCGGGGCGCAGGCTCAAATCGTCATTGGCCACGTCCATTTGTGTCACGTAGGTGACCACGTTGTCGGTGATGGTGGAGCCATACGACACGGTGGTGATGGTGGCCGGAAAACGCCGCGTGGGGAACGCGCTGACGGTGAAACTGGCCTTTTGCCCGACCTTGACGCGGCCCACATCGGCCTCGTCCACATTCACTTTGAGCTGTAACTTGCTCAGGTCTTCGGCAATGGTGAACAGGGTGACCGCCTGCAACGAGGCGGCCACGGCGTTGCCAGGGTCCACGCTGCGGGTCAGCACCACGCCGTCAATCGGTGAGCGAATCGACGCCTTGGACAGATTGGTCTCATCCGTTGACAAGGTGGCGCGGGCCGAAGCCAGGTTGGCGCGGGCGCTGGCCTCGGCGGCAACGGCCCGGTCCAGCGTGGCGCGGGCGCTGTCGAGTTCGGACGCTGACGGTACTTTGCCACCCGACAGGCGCGACACCTCTTCCAGCCGCGCCAGGCTGGCCTGGGTTTCCTTGACGGTGGCGGTGGTTTGGGCCAGCTGCGCCTGCGCTGAAGCGACAGCCGCGCGTGAGCGTGTCACCTGGTCGTTGAGTTTGGCGGTATCCAGCGCCACCAGCACCTGGCCTTTTTTGACCTGGCTGTTCACATCCACCAGCACGGCGCGCACCGTGCCCGAGAGCTCGCTGCCAATGTTGACCGAGCGGGTGGGCTGCAGTGTGCCGTTGGCCGAGACGTTCAGGGTGAGGTTGCCAATGCTGGCGGGCTCGGTCACATAGCTGGGTGCGGCGGCGCGCTGCTGGCTTTGCTGCCAGGCGTAGTAGGCACCGCCTGCCACAAAAACAAGGCCCACTGCGGCCCACAACATGCGCCTGCGCCACCATGGCACGTGGGCAGGTGCGCGCAACAGCGCTTGCAAGGCGCTGGCGTCCGGAGTGGCGCTGGGAGAGGTTTTTGCGTTGTCAGCCATGGTGTGGGGTGGTCAGGAAATTCGGATAGGGAGGGGTGTCGCGGTCATTGCCAGGCGCCACCAACGGCTTTGACCAGGCGCACGTAGTCGCTGCTCAGGGCGGCCTGCACACCGGCCAGGCTGTCTTGTGCGCTGAGCAGGGTGCGCTGGGTTTGCAGCACGGTCTGGAAGTCAATCAGACCGCTGGCATAGCGGTTTTGTGCCAGCAGGGCGGCGTTTTCAGCGGCGGTGGCGGCTTGTTGCAGGTAGGTGAGCCGGTCCTGGTCGTGGCGCCAGGCCAGCAGGGCGTCTTCCACCTCTTTGAGGGCTGTCAACAGCGCGCTTTCGAAATTGGCGCGGGCTTGCACCACACCGGCTTCTTGCACCTTGACGTTGGCGTTGATGGCGCCACCGTCCAGCAGCGGCACCGCCATGCTGGCCAGCACCTGGGTGGCCACCGAGGCGCCACTGCTCAGGCCCGCCAATGTCAACGCGGTCAGGCCGACCGAGCCACCCAGTCTGAATTTGGGCCAGCGCGCGGCATCCGCGGCGTCCACACTGGCCAGCGCGGCGGTGATGCGCGCCTCGGCGGCGCGCAGGTCGGCACGCTGGCGCAGCCGGTCGGCGTCGATCACATCGGCGACCCGCGGCGGGGCTTGCGGCACCGGCTGCGCGGCTTGCAGCAGGGTGTCGAGTTCGGTCGGGGATTTGCCGGTCAGCACCGCCAGGCTGTGGCGGGCCTGTCCCAGGCTGCTGCGCAGGGCGGGGATTTGGGCCGAGGTCTGCGCGGTGGCGGTCAGCGCCTGCTCCACTTCCAGAGAGGTCAGCAACCCGGCCTGGGCACGCCATTGGGTGAGCTGCAGGGTTTCCTGCTGGCTGATCAGGTTGCGCTGGGCAATGTCGAGCTGGGCTTGCAGGCCGCGCAGTTGCACATAGGCCAGCGCCAGCTCAGCGGTCAGGCTCAATTGCACGTCGCGCAAGTTGGTCAGCGCCACCACAATGCCGGCGTCGCGGTTGGCCAGCGCGCTGCGGTTGGCACCAAAAATGTCCAGCTCCCAGCTGGCGTCCAGCCCGGTGCGGGCGGTCACACTGGAGGTGTCCTCGGCCTCGTTGCGCTGCAGCGAGCCCGAGAAGCTGAGTTGTGGCCGCGTTGAGGCCAGCTCCACCTCGCGCAGGGCGCGGGCTTGTTGCACGGCGCCGCGAGCCGACGCGATGGTGGGGTTGGCCAGCAGCGCCTGGTCGATCAGGGTTTGCAGCAGCGGGTCGTTGAAAGTGCGCCACCAGGTGGGCAGGGCGGGTGCCATGGCGTTGCTGGCGTTGACCTCGTCTGCCGTTGGGGTGCTGTCAGCGCTGGGTTGGAGCAAAGGCGACTGCAAGCTGCCGCAGCCTGACAAAGCCACCAGCAGCGCCCCGATCACCACCGCTTGGCGGCGCCACCGTGCGGGCAGTTGGCTGGCGTTGTCGGGCAGGGGGTGAGTGACTGGCATGTGTGTTCTGGCGTGGGTCATGACATAGAAGCAGCTGCCATTGTCTGGCAACACCGTGTCGGGCCATGCGCGCAAGGGTAAACCTGCGTAAAGTTGCCTTGGGTTGCCTTAGCCATAGTTTTTTTCCGGTGGAATCTGGCATGGGACAATGGGCCACTATGCATCCAAAAGCCCTGCTTGACGCCTGTTCCGAACTGGTGCGTCTCACCCTCAAATTAGACCATCCCGCTGACGCCATCGTCTCGCGGTTTTTCCGTGATAACCGTGGCCTGGGCCCGCGCGAGCGCGCCACACTGGCCGAGACGGTTTACACCGTGCTGCGCAAGAAGAACCTGTTTGACCACTTTGCCCCGTCGGGCAGCGGCCCCAAAGAGCGCCGTCTGGCCATTTTGGGCTTTTATGGCCCCGGTGATTTTTTGCGCAGCGCCCTGAGCGAGCAAGAGATCAACTGGCTGGACCAGTGCGAAAAAATCAAGCCGCAAGACCTGATGGAGCGGCACCGCCACAACCTGCCCGAGTGGCTGGTGCAGCCGCTCAAAGACCAGCTGGGCGACGGTTTCTGGCCGCTGGTGGAGAGCTTCAACAAAGGCGCCGGGCTGGACTTGCGCGTCAACACCTTCAAGGCCAAGCGCGACGATGTGCAAAAGGCGCTGGCCGCGTCTGGCATCAAGGCGGTGGCCACACCGTATTCGCCCTGGGGCCTGCGCATTGCCGGCAAACCGGCGCTGAACAAACACGAAGCCTTTGTGCGCGGTGATTTTGAGGTACAGGACGAAGGCTCGCAGCTCTTGTCCATGTTGCTGGACGCCAAACGCGGCGAGATGGTGGTCGATTTTTGCGCCGGTGCCGGTGGCAAGACCCTGGCCATTGGTGCGGCCATGCGCAGCACCGGGCGCCTGTACGCGTTTGACACCTCGGCCGGGCGGCTGGATGCCTTCAAGTCGCGCCTGGCGCGCAGTGGCCTCTCCAATGTGCACCCGGCAGCCATTGCGCATGAGCGCGACGACCGCGTCAAGCGCCTGTCCGGCAAGATCGACCGGGTGCTGGTCGACGCACCTTGCACCGGCCTGGGCACGCTGCGGCGCAACCCCGATCTGAAGTGGCGCCAGGACGTGAAAGCCGTCGAAGAGATGGCGGTCAAACAAGCCGCCATTCTGCAAAGTGCGGCGCGCCTGGTGAAATCCGGCGGCCGGCTGGTGTATGCCACCTGCAGCGTGCTGCCACAAGAAAACGAAGCCATTGCGCAGGCGTTTTCGCAAGCCAACCCGGATTTCGAGCCCATGGAAACGGGTGAGGTGCTGGCTGGCCTCAAGGTGGCGCAGGCTGCCGAGTTGTGCAGCGGTGGCGACACCGGTCAACGTTATTTGCGGCTGTGGCCGCATCAACACCAGACAGATGGCTTTTTTGCCGCCGTCTGGCAGCGCAAATAGCTCGGGCTATCACGCGGGGGGCACTGTTGAAGCGCCGGTAAGACGGATTGTTGCTAAAGAGAGAGGCACGAATGACATCGTTGTTGGACTGGGCCAGTCACGGCCTGTGGCATCTGAGCGCTTGGCAAATCGTGCTGTTCACGCTGGTGGTGACGCACATCACCATGATCAGCGTCACCATCTTTTTGCATCGGCACCAGGCGCACCGCGCGCTGGATCTGCACCCGATCGCCTCACACTTTTTCCGCTTCTGGTTGTGGCTGACCACCGGGCAGGTGACCAAAGAGTGGGCGGCCATCCACCGCAAACACCACGCCAAGTGTGAACAGCCCGAAGACCCGCACAGCCCGCATGTCTACGGCATCAAGACCGTGCTGCTGCAGG
Source organism: Rhodoferax sp. U2-2l (assembly GCF_020594515.1). GTDB lineage: Bacteria > Pseudomonadota > Gammaproteobacteria > Burkholderiales > Burkholderiaceae_C > Rhodoferax. Next base: position 1,033 of record NZ_JAJCTH010000018.1, on the reverse strand, counting down.
GCTACGAGCTGTACCGCAAAGAAGCGCTTAACACAGAAACCTTGGCGCGTTATGGCCACGGCACCCCCAATGACTGGCTGGAGCGCAAGCTCTACAGCCGCTTTTCCACGGCGGGCGTGGTGCTGATGCTGTTGATCGACTTGGCACTGTTTGGCGCTGCAGGCCTGGCCGTATGGGCAGTACAGATGATGTGGACGCCGGTGATGGCGGCCGGCATCATCAACGGCGCGGCGCATTACTGGGGTTACCGCAACTTTGAAGCCCCTGACGCCAGCACCAACATCTCGCCCTGGGGCGTGTTGATTGCCGGGGAAGAGCTGCACAACAACCACCACACCTACCCGACCTCGGCCAAGCTGTCGGTGAAACGTTATGAGTTCGACATTGGCTGGATGTACATCAGCCTGCTGCAGCGGCTGAAGCTGGCCACCGTGAAGAAAACGCCGCCGCGGCTGGCACTGGGCGCCGTTCGCGCGGTGGCGGACGAACAGACGCTGGAGGCGCTGATCCAGAACCGCTTCGAGCTCATGGCGGGTTATGCCAAGGGCATGCGCCGTGCTTTTAACGACGAAGTGGCCGCACTCAAGGCGCGCCAGGCCGATGTGTCCATGCTGCGTGCCGCCAGACATTGGCTGCACCGCGATGCCGAGAAAATTCCCGCTGAAGTGGCGGGGCAACTGGCTGCAGCGCGTGCGGCTTCACCGGTGCTCGACAAGATGGTGGTGATGCGCGAAGAGCTGCGTCAGATGTGGCTGAACCGATCCCACACCCGTGAACAACTGGCGGCTGATTTGCAAGGCTGGTGCCAGCGCGCCGAGGCCAGCGGCATTGCCGCGCTGCAGGAGTTCTCACTGCGCCTACGCTCCGTCAGGGCGCCAGCCAGCTTGTGAACTTTTTGCGGCGTTAGTGACCCGTCCTGAATTGCGTTGACACTCAGAACGGTTGAAAAGTGCCGGGGTTAACCGGCGATAGACGCCCGATGCACCACATCGGGCGTTTGCATTTTCAGCGATAAATGCGGTCGTTCCGTGTT
>NZ_JAJCTH010000017.1 GCF_020594515.1 Rhodoferax sp. U2-2l | reverse complement strand
CTGAACGCGTTACTCAAGAGACTCGACAAAGCCATTGGGAAGTTCTACGCCGATGATGAAATCGTCGACGAAATAAACGGCGACTGATTCAGGACGCGCCGTCAAGGTGGCACGGCTGGACGCTTACGAAGCTCGATGCAACGGGTAAGGAATACACCAGAGCCATCGTTTTGTCAGAAGAGGAGAGTGAAAAGCTGGCCGGAATGTCAAACGATGAATAACGCCAGAAATTCGCCGCAAGCTTGCCTTCTGCACAAGCTGTGCTTCGTGAGCTTGCCGCTGAAGCAGGCTTGGGCGGCGCTATTAGCGGGTCTTAAATTCACCATCTGCTTAATGTGAGACCTCACTTCAAGCGCTAGCTTTCAAAAGTTCATTGGAGCCAAGTTAGCCTCCCCCGCCACCAGTTCCAGTAACTTGGAAAATGCTTCGACGGCCAGCTGCATGTCATCACTGGTGGTCGACTCCAGCGGGTTGTGGCTGATGCCGGCGTTTTGGCCGCGCACAAACAGCATGGCTTGGGGCATCAGTTCGTGTACCTTCATCGCGTCATGGCCGGCGCCGCTGGGCAGGTGGTGGACGGGCAGGCCCAGTGCCGCCACAGCGCTCTCCCAGCGTTGTTGCCAGACGGCGTCGCTAGGGGCGGCGCTGGCGCGCATGGTTTCCTGCAGCGAGAACTGCAGCCCCCGGCGCTGGCAGATCTGCGCCAGGGTGGCGCGCACATCCGCGTTCAGCGCATCACGCTGGCGGTCACTCGGCGCGCGCAAATCCAGGCTGAAGGTGCAGCGCCCCGGCACCACATTGATGCTGCCGTTGGGCACGTTGAGTTGACCCATGGTCGCCACCGAGTTGCCGTCCTGAGCCGCACGTTGCTCCAGGTAGAGCGCCAACTCGGCCACCGCACAGGCCGCGTCAAAACGCTGGTCCATCGGGGTGGTGCCGGCGTGGCTGGCCACACCGGTGACTTCAGCGAGGTAACGCACGCTGGCGTTGATGGCGGTGACGATGCCCAGCGGCAGGTTCAGGGCGTTGAGCACCGGGCCTTGTTCGATGTGCACCTCGACAAAACCCAGGTACTGCGCCGGGTCGCGTTTCAGGGAGGCGATGGCTTGCAAGGCAGCGTTTTTGTCCGCACCATAGAGCCCCGCCTGCTGCATGGTCGCCAGCATCGACACCCCGTCGATATCCAATTGGTCCAGCCAGGTTGGATCAAAACTGCCGGTGAGTGCGCTGGAGCCCAGGAACGTGGCTTTAAAACGCTGGCCCTCTTCTTCGGCAAACGCCACCAGCTCAATCGCAAAAGGCAGGCGTCGCCCAGCGCGGTGCAACTCACGCACACAGGCCATCGGCACAACAATGCCCAGGCGGCCATCGTATTTGCCACCGTTGCGCACGGTGTCATAGTGGCTGCCGGCTAACAGTGTTTTTGGGCTCTGGCCTTTATTGAATAAGGCCGAGATGCTACTGTTTTTGTCAAGCGCCTCATACCGCCCGACCACATTGCCTACCGCGTCGATGGCCACCGTATCGAACCCACTCTCCAGCATCCAGCCCCGGATACGTTCGGCACAGGCGCGGTGCGCGTCGGTCAGGTAGGTCACGGTGAGTTGGCCGTTTTCCTTGTAACCGGGTTCTGAAAACTCGGCCAGTTGCTCTTGCCAGTCCCACACGGCGTTGCCCAGCGTGGGGGTGATGCCAAACTTGTCGTTGAGACGGATCTCGGCGATGCGGTGGATGTTGCGCAGGCACTCCTGCAGCTCCAGGTCGGGGTGGTGGCGCAGGCGGCGCTCAAACGTGGCAATGATCTCGGCGCGGCTCAAACCCGTGCCACGTGGCCCGCGCACCGCCAGGATAAAGGGCCAGCCAAATTTGGCGTTGTAGTCGGCATTGAGCTGCTGCAGCTTGGCAAATTCGGCCGGGCTGCAGTTCGTCAGGCCAGCTTTGGCTTGTTCGTTGGTCGATTCCGCTGTCAGGCTCTGGCTGACCATGGCTTTGCCCGCCAGTTCGGGGTGGGCGCGGATCAGGCTCAGTTGGGCTTCGCGCGGGGCCGTGCTCACCACCTGGGTCAACAGGACTTTGAACTGGGCCAGCGACTGGAAGGGCCGCTGCCGCAGTGCCGCCTCGGTTATCCAGGGGCTGTGTTCGTAGAGGCCGTCAGGAAGATGCAGGGCCTCTTGTTGGGTGGCGGTGTTGAGTTGGTCCAGGGTCAAAGGCATGGTGTGGGTTCTTTAAGGCGGCGCAAGATGCAGCCAAAACGCTACATACGTAAGAGCGATTGATTTAACCTATATAAGGGCTAGAGGCCAAAAATACGGATCAATCAGGTAGGCATGAACTCAAGCAAATCTCAGGCCACGATCGCAGCGTCATACGGGTGCACCGAGCGCCAATGCCGCGCAATGTCCAGCCTGCGGCACACCCACACATGCTCGTGTTGGCCGATGTGGTCCAAGAAACGTTGCAACGCGGTGATTCGCCCGGGGCGGCCGAGCAGGCGGCAGTGCATGCCCACACTCATCATCTTGGGGGCGTTCAGGCCATTGGGGTCCCCTTCGGCGTAGAGCGCATCGAAGGTGTCTTTGAGGTACTGGTAAAACGGGTCGGCGTGGCTGTAGCCTTGCGGCAGGGCAAAACGCATGTCGTTGCAGTCCAGGGTGTAGGGCACGATCAGTTGCTGCGCCAAACTGCCGTCGGTTTTTTTCACGTCCATCCAGAACGGCAGGTCGTCGCCGTAGTAGTCAGCGTCGTAGGCAAAACCACCAAAGTCGGCGACCAGGCGGCGGGTGTTGGGGCTGTCGCGCCCGGTGTACCAGCCTTGCGGGCGCACACCCATGAGTTTGGTCAGGATCTCCATGCCGCGTGCCATGTGTTCACGTTCCACCGCTTCGGGGACGTTCTGGTAGTGAATCCAGCGCCAGCCGTGGCAGGCGATCTCGTGGCCCAGGCTCTGGCAGGCCTGCACCAGCTCGGGGTAACGCTCCAGCGCCACGCTGACGCCAAACACCGTCAGTGGCAGGCCACGCTTCTCGAACTCACGCAAGATGCGCCAGACACCGGCGCGTGAGCCGTATTCGTAGATGCCCTCCATGCTGATGTGGCGCTCAGGGTAACTGGCCGGGTTGAACATCTCCGAGAGGAATTGTTCTGAGCCCGCGTCACCGTGCAACACGCAGTTTTCGCCACCTTCTTCGTAGTTCAGCACAAACTGCACCGCAATACGGGCCTGGTTGGGCCATTGGGCGTGGGGTGGTTTGGGGCCATAGCCCTTCAAATCGCGTGGGTAGGGTAGGGTGCTGTTGTAGTGGCTCATGGTGTGAAATCAGCGTCAGACAGGGTTGGCTGGCATGATAGCTGCGTCGTTTATGCCCAATACACTTTGACCTTATTTTGAGGAAGCATCCATGGGATTGAGTACACATGTGTTGGACACCATGCACGGCACACCGGCGGCAGGCATGTCGGTGGCGCTGTGGGCCACCGGGGCCGGTGCGCCGCGCCTGATCAAACAGCTGGTGCTGAATGCCGATGGCCGCAACCCCGACGGGCTGCTGCTCGATGCCAGCAGCCTGCAGCGCGGCACCTACCGGCTGGTGTTTGAGGTGGCGGCTTATTTCAAGGCGCGCGGCGTGGTGTTGCCCGAGCCCAACTTTCTGGACCAGGTGAACCTGGACTTTGGGGTGGCCGACCCAGCGGCGCACTACCACGTGCCACTGCTGGTGAGCCCCTGGAGTTATTCCACCTACCGGGGGTCGTGAGGTGCGGCTGTCCCGCAATGCTCTGATCAGTTGGGGACACAGCTGGCTCGCTTTGCGTCGCTGCGGTCTGTCCCACAAGGTCTCAGTATTGCCCCTCCGTCAGGGTGTCGAGCTGGAAGGTGCCACTTTTGTGCCACAGCCAGGTGTCGGTGTAGGTGACCCGGCCCATGCGCACCGGCACCGGGTAGGGCGCGGCGGCGCGCACCGTGTGTTCAATCTCGGCCATCACCTCGGGCGCGTGTTTGGGCGCGCGCATCCAGCTGGTGCTGGTAACGCGGCCTTTGTTGTCCACCTCCACCTGCAGCACACCAATCGCATACAGCAGCGGCGGCATCTTGCCGCGGTAAATGCGGTCGGTGTTTTTGCCATACAGGTGGCTGGCGGCATCGCGCCGGTAGTCGCGTGGGGTGACGGCATGGGACACCAGGGACGGCACGGCCGTCGGGGGCGCGACCACGGTAGCCGGGGGCTTGGGGGCAGGTGCGGGTGGAATCGGGGTGGAGGAGCAGCCAGCCAGAAAGGCTGCCACGGCAGACGCCAGTGACAGGCCCAGGGTGCTCAGTCGGATAGGTGATGGTTTCATCAGCATGAAGGTATGTCGAGTGCTTGCAGTCGTTGGCCGGGCGCAAAACGGGTGCCCGGCGCAGCCCGTAATGTGCGCCAAAAGCGCTATCTTGGGAATGGGGACCACCTCAATTTGGTAAGGATTTGTGACTTTGTTCGATCAATTTCTGAAAAACCTGGCGCAGTCTGACGCCGTGCTGGTCACGGTGCAGTCGCATCGCGGCTCGGTGCCGCGCGAGTCGGGCGCCTGGATGGCTGTGTTTGCCGATCAGGTGCTGGGCACCATCGGCGGCGGGCATCTGGAGTGGCAGGCCCTGCAGGAAGCGCGCTCGCGCTTGCAGGGCCATGGGGGCCAACCTGTGGTGCGGTACGCCTTGGGGCCGTCGCTGGGTCAGTGTTGTGGCGGCGAAGTTCACCTCGGCTTTGAACGTGTGAGCGCCTCGGATGCCGCTGCGCTGGCAAAACGTGTCGAGCAGCAACGCGCGGCGTGGCCGCGGGTGGCGCTGTTTGGCGGGGGGCATGTGGGCCGGGCGCTGGTGGGTGTGTTGCGCACCCTGCCGCTGCGCCTGCAGTGGATCGACAGCCGCGACGAGATTTTTCCCCCCGACTTGGCCGACCACGTGGCTTGCGAACATTCCCAGCCGGTGCAGGCGGCGGTGGCGGGCCTGCCAGCCGGGGCGCACGTGTTGGTCATGAGCTTCAGCCACGCCGAAGACCTGGACGTGGTGGCGGCCTGCCTGCAGCGCCAGCGCCGCCAGGGCGACCTGCCGTTCATCGGCCTGATCGGCAGCCGCACCAAGTGGACGGTGTTTGGCCAGCGCCTGCGTCAGCGTGGTTTTACCGAGGCGGAGCTGGCGCAGGTCACCTGCCCGATTGGTGTGCCCGGCATCCCCGGCAAAGCGCCCGAGGTGATTGCCGTGGCGGTGGCGGCACAACTCTTGCAAGTCTTTGAGAAGATCAATTAGAAGGATATCGGATGGAAAGTTATTACCTCGACTGGGCCAACCTGTTGCTGCGCTGGGCGCATGTGATCACCGCCATCGCGTGGATTGGCTCGTCGTTTTACTTTGTGTTTCTGGACAGCAGCCTGACCCCACCGGAAGACGAGGACCTGAAAAAGCAGGGTGTCAGCGGGGAACTCTGGGCCGTGCACGGTGGCGGGTTTTACCACCCGGTCAAGTTCAACGTGCGCCCGCCCAAGCTGCCCGGACATCTGCATTGGTTCTACTGGGAGTCTTACACCACCTGGCTCACCGGCTTCTCGCTGTTCGCCGTGTCCTACCTCTGGAGCGCCGGGTTTTACCTGGTCGACAAGACCAAAATGGACTGGGTTCCCTGGCAGGCCGGGGCGGTGTCGCTCCTGTTTTTGGTGGTGTTCTGGCTGCTGTACGACGCCATCTGCCGCACCCTGGGGCGGCGCAAAAACGGTGACGCGCTGGTGGGCGCTGCGGTGTTTGGGCTGGTGTGTGTGGCCAGCTGGCTGACCACCCACTGGTTTGCGGGCAAGGCGGCGTTTTTGATTGTGGGTGCGATGCTGGCCACCAGCATGAGCGCCAACGTGTTGTTCTGGATCATTCCTGGCCAGCGCAAGGTGGTGGCCAGCATCAAGGCGGGCCAGCCGGTGGACCCGATTCACGGCAAGCGCGGCAAGCAGCGCAGTGTGCACAACACCTATTTCACCCTGCCGGTGCTGTTTGCCATGCTCAGCGGCCACTACAGCTTCACCTACAACCACCCTCACAATTGGCTGGTGCTGATCGGCATGATGTTTGCCGGGGCTGCCATCCGCCAGTTTTTTGTCATGCGCCACGGCTACAAGCTGGGCCGCAATGCGCACCCCTGGCCCTACGCGGCTGTGGGCGTGGCCGTGCTGGCGGCGCTGGTGGTCTGGCTGCAGCCGGCGCCGACCACGGCTGTGGCCAATGCAACGACGACGGCATCCGCTGCCATCCCGGGCGGACACAGCGCTGGCGTCCAGATCACCTACAAAACCCTGCAGACCGTGCTGGAGCAGCGCTGCTACCTGTGCCACGGTGCGGCGGTGCAGTCCAAGGGGGTGCGGCTGGATTCGCCGCAACTCGTCAAGCAACACGCGGCCAACATTTACCAGCAGGTGGTGATGGGCAAACTCATGCCCATGAACAACGCCACCACCATCTCTGACGCTGAGCGTCAGCTGATTGCCCAGTGGTATGTATCCGGGGCCAGCGTGGACTAGCGCTTGGCCAGCGCCGCGGTCCCGTTGGGCGCCGACTGGCTCAGGCTCAGTCCACCTGGGCGCCGGAGGTTTTGACCATGCCTTCGTACTTGGTGCGCTCGTTGGCCATCAGGATGCCAAAGGCCTCGGGCGTGGTGGGCACGGGCTCGGCCATCAGCGTGGCAAAGCGGGTTTTGGTCTCGGGGGCGTTCAAGGCCGCCACAAAAGCGGTGTTGAGCTTGGTGATCACGTCTTTGGGCGTGCCCGCCGGGGCCACCAAGCCCCACCAGGTGTCGACCGAGAAGCCCTTCAGGGTGTCGGCCACCGGTGGCACACCGGGCAGCGCGCTGGATGCGGTGAGGGTGGTCACGGCCAAGGCTTTGAGCTTGCCGGCCTTGATGTTGGGCGCAGCCGTGGCCAGGTTGTCAAAGTTGTAGTCCACCTGGCCGCTGAGCAGCCCCAACTGCGCCGGGTTGCCGCCGTTGTAGGGAATGTGCACGGCAAAAATACCGGCTTCTTTCTTGAACAACTCACCCGCCAGATGCCCGGCGCTGCCGTTGCCGCCGCTGCCGTAGTTGAGCTTGGCCGGGTTGGCTTTGGCGTAGGCAATCAGGTCTTTCAGGGTGCTGATTTTCAGGCGTGCAGCGGTGTCGGCATTCATCACCAGCACATTGGGCACCCGCACCATCTGGGTGATGGGGGCAAAGTCGGTGGCGGCGTTGAACGGCATCTTGCTGTACAGCCACGGGTTGACCGCATGCGTGGCAGTGGCGGCAATACCAATGGTCAGGCCGTCCGGCGCCGCCTTGGCCACCGCGCTGGCGCCGATGTTGCCACCGGCACCGGGTTTGTTGTCGATGATCACCGTGCCCAGGCTGTCCTTGACGCGCTCAGCCAGGGCGCGTGCGGTGATGTCCAGCGGGCCACCGGCGGCGTAAGGCACGATCAGGCGGATCGGCTTGTCTTGTGCGTGGGCCAGTGGTACGACCATGGCGGCAGCCAGGGCCAGGGTGCTCAGGAGGAAAGTTCGGGTGCGCATGCAAGTCCTTGGGAGTGAATCAAATCAGGGTGGCCGTCAGGGCCTTGTCGGCTTCAGAGGTGAAGGCGTCGGCGTAGAACTCGTCAGCAGGCAGCCCCGCCAGCAGGTAGTCGCGCTGGGCGGATGCCACCACAACCGGTGCGCCGCAGGCGTACACCTGGTAGCCGGACAAGTCGGGCACATCCTGCAGCACGGCTTGGTGCACAAAGCCGGTGCGACCGTGCCAGTCGTCCTCAGGCAACGCGTCTGACACCACCGGCACAAACCGCAGATGGGGCATCTCGGCCAGTTTGGCGTTGACCCAGTCCATCATGTACAGGTCAGCGGGCCGGCGCCCACCCCAGTAAAAGGTGACCGGGCGGGTAATGTGGGTTCGCTGCATGTGCTCGATCAGCGCCTTGATCGGGGCAAAACCGGTGCCCGAGGCCAGGAAAATCATCGGTTTGGTGCTGTCCTCACGCAGGTAGAAGCTGCCGTACGGGCCTTCGATGCGCAGGATGTCGCGCTCTTTCAAGGTGCCAAACACCTGGTCGGTGAACAGGCCGCCGGGCATGTGGCGGATGTGCAGTTCCAGCATGTTGGCCAGCGTCTGGGGTGCGTTGGCCATCGAATAACTGCGCCGCACGCCATTGGGCAGCAAAAACTCGATGTATTGCCCGGCATGGTATGGAAACGGCTCGCTGGCGGGCAGCTGCAGCAGCAGGCGGATCACGTCAGCCGACTTCTTCTCCATCAGGTTGATGCGGGTGGGCATCTTTTTGATCGGGTAGGCGCCCTGGGCAGTCACCTGGCGCGACTCCAGCACCACGTCGCTGGTGGGGGTGGCGCAGCAGGTCAGCACCAGGCCCTGCGCTTCTTCGTCCTCGCTCAAGGCCTTGGCCTGGTGCGCACTGTGGACCACGCTGCCGCTGAGTTTTTTGCATTTGCACGACCCGCAGGCACCGTCCTTGCAGCCATAGGCCATGTTGATGCCGGCGCGGATGCCGCCTGCCAGCAGGGTTTCGTCGGCTGAGACGGTGTAGGTGCGTTGGCTGGGTTCAATGGTGACCTGAAAGGTGGAAGAGGTGTCGGCTGCGGGGGGCATGTTGTCGTTATCCTTGGCACTGATATCAAAACTGGAAGGACGTCATTTTGCCCGCATTAAAAAGCTCCCATTCCCTGTTGTATGCCGCCCGCCCGGGTGCGCTGCCGGCCCGTTTCCGGCGCGAACGGGTGCTGCTGGTGGGCTGCGGCGACATTGGCCTGCGCGTGGCGACTCTGATGCGTGGCCGGGTGCGGTTGCTGGCGCTCACCTCCAGCGCGGCGCGCCTGCCAGAACTGCGCGCGCTGGGCATCACACCGCTTTTGGGCAATCTGGACGAGCCAGCTTCGTTGCGGCGGCTCAGCGGTCTGGCCAGCCGTGTGGTGCATCTGGCACCGCCTTCTGACGCGGGCCACGCCGATCCGCGCACCCAGGCATTGATGCGGGTGTTGCGCCTGCGCAGCCGGCCTGAATCGCTGGTGTATGGCTCCACCAGCGGTGTTTATGGCGATTTGCAGGGTGACCTGGCGACCGAAACACGGGCTGTGAACCCCTACACAACAAGGGCCAAGCGGCGCATTGACGCGGAATATCAGGTGCGCCACTTTGGCCGCGCCACCGGCGTGCCCAGCACCATCTTGCGCATCCCCGGCATCTACGCACCCAACCGCGTGGGCGGCACACCACGTGAGCGCCTGTTACGCGGCACGCCCATGCTGTGCGCTGACGATGACGTCTACACCAACCACATCCACGCCGATGACCTGGCCCGCGCCTGCGTGGCCGCACTGTGGCACGGTGCGCCGCAACGCATCTACAACACCAACGACGACACCTGCCTGAAGATGGCCGACTACTTCGAGTTGGCTGCTGACTTGTACGGCCTGCCCCGGCCCGAGCGCCTGACCCGCGTGGAGGCGCAGAAACGCCTGCCGCTGGCGCTGCTGAGCTTCATGAGTGAATCGCGGCGCATGGACAACACCCGACTGAAAAAGGAGCTGCGCCTGACGCTGCGCTACCCGACGGTGGTGCAGGGGCTGGCGCAGGCGTGACGGGGGCGGATCGTTTATCAACTTTCTATCAAGCGCTTTTCATTTGTCGCAACAAGTCATCGATCGCCAGCAGGCAAGGCAAGCCAGGCATCGGCAAGCCCACATCCATCGCACTCGGCACCCGGGGATCGTCCGTGTTGATGCGAACCAGGCGAGCGTCAAATTGCGCCACCATTCGCTGGCTGAAGGAACGCACTGTGGGGACGGCCTGACCCGCCCCGATCTCGATGACCACGGGGCGCTCGACTTGGCTGAGCCAATGCGCCAGCTGGCGGGACTGGGCGGCTGACCGATGCCCTACCCAGGCCCCGTCGCCGAACATCAAGATGTTGGGCCGTGCCATCGCCCCGCAGCTGGGGCAGCTTGGCAGGGCGCTGGTCAACGCACAGCTGTCGGTATCGATGTCTGGGTGGACGTCATCCGCAGCCCAAATCTCGTCACCGCACGGCTGGGTGCATTGCAGATGGTGGATGGAGCCGTGGCACTCATAGAGTCGATCCGGCTCAAAACCAGCCTTCTGGAATTGACCATCCACGTTGCTGGTGAAGACCCAGCCACCCAGGGGTTTGGCGCCCATCCAGCGCTTGAGCAAGGCAAAGCCCTGGTGCGGAACAGTGGCCCGATACATGGCCAGGCGGTGGCCATAAAAGCCCCACGCTTGTGTGGGGCGTGCCTCAAAAGCGGCGGGCGATGCCATGTCGTAGAAATCCAGACCCGCCGAGCGAAACGCCGGGTACGCCCGCCAAAACCCTTCCTTGCCCCGAAAATCAGGCAGGCCTGAATCCACCCCCATGCCGGCACCTGCGGCAACGATCAACGCCTGCGCACCGGCGATCAATTCGGTCGCCCGCACCAGATCATCAGGGTTTTGTTTGGTCATGCTGACTCACCCCGCCATGGCGCTGTCGTGGTTGTGCAAAGCCGTCATCACTTGGTGCATGTCGCGCGGTAAACGGGCCCAGGTCTTGATCGCGATGTTTTGCGGGATGCCGAGTCGCGCCGCTGCGACCACTGCGCAGACCGTGTTGTCACTGAATGTGGCTTCGTTGTGAAAAAGTGGCGCACACCACGAACCGATGATGTCACCTGTCATTGCGCCCCGCATTTGTCGGTTCCCTGGTTTTTCCTGATGCCACCAAAAGCGCGATGGTTGGAGGGTGTGTCATGGTCGCCAGTGAGGCACCTTGAGATAACAAAAAACCCGCGACGCTGGTGAAACGTGCGGGGTGCGAGGGAGCTTGAGACTGTCTGAAATGAAATTCTGGTGCCCGGGGCCGGAATCGAACCGGCACTCCTTTCGGAGGGGGATTTTGAGTCCCCTGCGTCTACCAATTTCACCACCCGGGCAACGGGGGAGAGCGCGAATTATGGCACAGTGCGGGGTATGAAATATCCAACGATTGAAGATTTGATTGGCCACACGCCGCTGATTCGTCTGCAGCGAATGGGTGCCGAGGTGTGCCAGCAGCATGGCAACGTGATTTTGGGCAAACTGGAGGGCAACAACCCAGCCGGTTCGGTCAAGGACCGGGCGGCGTTTTCGATGATTGTGCGGGCGCAAGAGCGCGGTGAGATCAAGCCGGGTGACACGTTGATCGAGGCCACCTCGGGCAACACCGGCATCGCGCTGGCCATGGCGGCGGCTGTCAAGGGTTACAAGATGATCCTGGTCATGCCCGAGGATTTGTCGATTGAGCGCGCCCAGACCATGAAAGCCTTTGGTGCCGAGCTGATCCTGACCCCCAAAAGTGGTGGCATGGAGTATTCCCGTGACCTGGCTGACCAGATGGCGCGCGAAGGCAAAGGCCGCGTGCTGGACCAGTTTGCCAACCAGGACAACCCGCGCATCCATGTCGAAACGACGGGTCCGGAAATCTGGAAAGACACCAAAGGCAAAATCACGCACTTTGTCAGCGCCATGGGCACCACCGGCACCATCACCGGTGTCTCGCAGTACCTCAAGAAGAAGAACCCGGCCATCAAAATCATCGGCGTGCAACCCACGGATGGCTCGCGTATTCCGGGTATCCGCAAATGGCCGCAGGCCTATTTGCCCAAAATTTACGACCCGACCCATGTCGACGAGCTGATGTATGTGACCCAGGAAGATGCTGAATCCATGTGCCGCCGCCTGGCGCGCGATGAAGGCATTTTTGCGGGTATCTCGGCCGCCGGCGCCTGCTGGGTGGCCCAAGAGATTGCCAAAACAGCGCGCCATGCAACCATCGTTTTTATCGTCTGTGACCGGGGCGACCGGTACCTGTCCACCGGTGTTTTTCCGGCGTAATCCGGGCGTAACCCCAGACTTCAATTTCCAGGAATGAGCCATGCATATTGACAAAGAGATCGACACCAGCGGCCTGAATTGCCCCTTACCCATCCTGCACGCCAAAAAGGCTTTGAGCACCATGGAAAGCGGCCAGACGCTGCAGGTGACGGCGACGGATGCCGGGTCGATGCGCGACTTCAAGGCCTTTGCCCGTCAGACTGGCAATGAGTTGCTGGACCAGCAAACGCTCAACGACACCTACATCCACGTGCTGCGCCGTCGTTAAAACCTGGTCGCGGGCCAGGGCGGCACTTGTCGCCCCAGGCCTGCCGAGCCTTCAACAGGGCCGCAGCGTTGCGGCCCCCATCCCACATCAGCCCAGGCGTGCCAGTTGGTCCTTGACCTTGGCCACTGTGGCTTCAAAGTCGGCCAAGCGTTTGCGTTCCTGATCAATCACCGCAGCCGGTGCCCGCGCCACAAAGGACTCGTTGCCGAGTTTGCCGTTGGCCTTGAGGATTTCGCCTTCGAGCCGCGCCAGTTCCTTGCCCAGGCGCGCCTTTTCGGCGGCCACGTCAATTTCCATGAAGAGGCAGATACGTGCTTCGCCCACCACCGCCACCGGTGCGGCTTGGGCGGCAGCTGCCCAGGCGGTCTCGTCGCTAAACACCCGCACTTCGTTGAGTTTGGCCAGCGCCTGCAACACCGGTGCGGCCTCGGTCATGAAAGCGGCTTCGGCAGGGGAGCCCGCCAGCACAAACAGCGGCAGCCGGGTTGCGGGTGACACATTCATCTCGCCACGCAGGTTGCGGCAGGCGTCAACCAGGGTCTTAAGTTTGGCTACATGGGCTATTGAACCTGGGTCGATGCGCTCGGGCTGGCTCACCGGGTAAGCCGCAATCGCCACCGAGGCACCGGCACGTCCCGCCAGCGGGGCCACCACTTGCCAGAGTTCTTCTGTCACAAACGGGATGATCGGGTGCGCCAGCCGCAAAATGGTTTCCAGCGTGCGGATCAGGGTGCGGCGGGTCGCGCGTTTTTGCGCCTCGTCGCCGGTTTGGATTTGCACCTTGGCGATTTCCAAGTACCAATCGCAGAACTCGTTCCAGACAAAGTCGTAAATCGTGCTGGCGACGTTGTCGAGCCGGTAGTCGGTGAAGCCTTGGGTGACATCCGCCTCGGCTTTTTGCAGCAGCGAGACGATCCAGCGGTCGGCCTGGCTGAACTTTAGGTAGTCGCCTGTGGCGCACTCGGCCGGGCTGTGGTTGTTCAAACCGCAGTCCTGGCCTTCGCAGTTCATCAGCACAAAGCGGCTGGCGTTCCAGAGTTTGTTGCAGAAGTTGCGGTAACCCTCGCAGCGTTTGGCGTCGAAATTGATGGAGCGGCCCAGCGAGGCCAGCGAGGCAAAGGTGAAGCGCAACGCATCGGCGCCAAAGGCGGGGATGCCGTTGGGGAACTCTTTCTCGGTGTTTTTGCGTACTTGCGGCGCAGTTTCGGGTTTGCGCAGGCCCTCGGCGCGTTTGACCAGCAGTTCGGGTAGAGCAATGCCGTCGATCAAATCGACCGGGTCCAGCACATTGCCTTCCGACTTGCTCATCTTGTGGCCCTGTGCGTCGCGCACCAGGCCGTGGATGTAAACGTGTTTAAACGGCACCTTGCCGGTGAAATGGGTGGTCATCATGATCATCCGGGCGACCCAGAAGAAGATGATGTCGTAACCGGTGACCAGCACGCTGCTGGGCAGGTAGAGGTCGTAGTCGGGCGTTTTTTCAGGCCAGCCCATGGTGCTGAACGGCACCAGCGCGCTGGAGTACCAGGTGTCAAGCACGTCCTCATCTCGCTTGAGGGCGCCGGTATAACCGGCCTTTTGGGCCTGAGCCCTCGCATCTTCTTCGTTACGTGCTACAAAAACCGTACCGTCTTCGGCGTACCAGGCCGGAATCTGGTGGCCCCACCAGAGCTGGCGGCTGATGCACCAGTCCTGAATGTTGTTCATCCACTGGTTGTAGGTGTTGACCCAGTTCTCTGGCACAAACTTCACTTCGCCCGACTGCACCGCGTCAATGGCTTTTTGGGTGATGCTTTTGCCGGTGGGGTCTTGCTCGGACACTTTCGACATGGCCACAAACCACTGGTCGGTCAACATCGGCTCGATCACCTGACCGGTGCGGGCGCAACGCGGCACCATCAGTTTGTGTTTTTTGATCTCAACCATCAGTTCCAGCGCCTGCAGGTCTTTGACGATCTGTTTGCGGGCGGCAAAGCGGTCCATGCCGATGTACGCGACGGGTGCGTTGGCCTCTATCTTGGCATCCAACGTCAGCACACAGATCATCGGCAATTTGTGGCGCTGACCGACCTGGTAGTCGTTCTGGTCATGCGCCGGAGTGACTTTGACCACACCGGTGCCAAAAGCTTTATCCACATAGTCGTCGGCAATGATCGGAATGGTCCGGTTGCACAAGGGCAGGGTGACGTGTTTGCCAATCAGGTGAGCGTAACGTTCGTCCTCAGGGTGCACCATGGCGGCCACGTCGCCCAGCATGGTCTCCGGCCGGGTGGTGGCCACGACCAGGCCAGGCGCCATCTCACCGTTGACCAGCTGTGGGCCGTCGGCAAATGGGTACATGATGTGCCACAGGCTGCCGTCTTCTTCTTCAGACTCCACTTCCAGATCAGACACTGCGCTCATTAACACCGGGTCCCAGTTGACCAGGCGTTTGCCACGGTAGATCAGGCCTTGCTCGTACAAGCGCACAAAGGTTTCTGTCACGGTTTTGGACAGCTTGGGGTCCATCGTGAAATATTCGCGGCTCCAGTCTACGGTGTCACCCATACGGCGCATCTGGGTGGTGATGGTGTTGCCGCTTTTTTCTTTCCACTCCCAGACCTTGCTTACAAAGTTTTTGCGGGCTTCTGCGGGTGTCGGGCCCATGTCGTGGCGGCTGATGCCTTGGGCTTGCAACTGGCGCTCAACGACGATCTGGGTGGCAATACCGGCGTGGTCGGTGCCCGGAATCCAGGCGGTGTTGAAGCCCGCCATGCGGTGGTAGCGCGTCAAGCTGTCCATGATGGTCTGGTTGAACGCGTGGCCCATGTGCAAGGTACCGGTCACGTTCGGTGGTGGCAGCTGGATGCAGAAGTTGTCACCGCGCGCGGCAGCATCCGCATCAGGCTGGCCGGTGCCCCGGGCACCCGCTGTGCCATAACCACGCTTTTCCCACTCCGGGCCCCAGTGGGCTTCCAGGGCGGCGGGCTCAAAGGATTTGGACAGGCTGTTCAAGCCGGGTTGTTGGATGGCGTCAGTCATGGTGTGTGTTGGTTTTTTTTGCGGGTGTGTCATTTTTTGGCACGCCCGCGATGCACGGCATCCGTTGACGGACACCACGGCGAGGTAGGGAGAAAGTGGGCGATTTTATTCGACCCGGTGTGCAGGCGAACGGGCGGGCTACCGGTCAGCCAGGCCGCAAGCCGGGGACGGTCGGCTTACGCTTGGGCGCCAAAAATCGCCACGCGGTTGCGGCCCTGCTGCTTGGCTTGGTACAGGGCGGCGTCTGCCTGCTCGAACATGGTCTGGGCCAGGGGCACCGATGGCGTACCGGGTGCATCCATGAAGCTTGGGCGCACGCACACCACGCCAATGCTGACGGTGACGCCGGTGTCGACATCGGACGCGGTATGCGCGATGTGCAAGGCCCGCACGGCCGCGCAAATGCGCTCAGCCGTCACCTGCGCCCGCGGCAGGTCCGCATCGGGCAGCAGCACGGCAAATTCCTCGCCGCCGTAGCGCGCTGCCAATTCGCCAGCCCGATTCACCGAACCTGAAATGGCCTGGGCCACGCGCTGCAGGGCGTGGTCGCCCGCAACGTGGCCGTAGTGGTCGTTGTAGGCCTTGAAATGGTCGACGTCGATCATCATCAGCGACAACGGCGCTTGTGCGCGCATGGCGCGCTGCCATTCTGTAGCCACGTGCTCGCTCAGGGCCAGCCGGTTGGCCAGTTGCGTCAGGGGGTCAAGGCGTACCTTCTCCTCCAGGGCGCTGCGATAGCGGGCCAGATCTTCTTCGATTTGCTTGCGCTCCGTGATGTCTTGCACGGTGCCAATCAGGCGTGTCACCTGGTCAATTTCATCGTCAATTTCAAAGTCTCCCCAAACCTCGACCCAGCGCGGTGGCGCCGCCTTGTCGGGGTGAATGCGGTATTGGGTGCGCAGCGGGGTGCGTTGCAACACGGCCTGCTGGTACTGGGTATGGACCCGCTCAAAGTCTTCGGGGTCAATCAGCGCCATCCAGTGCGTCATGCCAACCTGGCTGCCCTGGGGCAACCGGAAAATGTCATGCGCCAGACCAGAAAGGGTGAATTCGTTGCGCGCCACGTCCAGGGCGAAATAGCCCATGGCGGCCACTTTTTGGGCGCCTTCCAGCCAGTGCATGTTGCGCTGCAACTCCGTCTTCAGGGCGCGCTCGCGCAGCCAGGCGCTACGCTGCCAGATGGCAAACAGGATGCCAAGCAACAACAACCCCAAAATCACGGGCAGGCCCAAGGCCTGGAGTTCGCGCCGCTGGGTGCCCGCCAAGACCTCAGCCACGTCGATTTTGGTGACCAGAAACCAGGGGGAGCCAGGCACGGCGCTGGCCATGGCGATGACGTCTTTGGCGCGGTAGTCCTGCGCATAAAAAATGCCACGTGCGCCCAAAATGACTTGCACGGCGGGGTCTTGGGTGCGGGCCAACGGGATGCGCTCGGCCCAGCTCGCATCGGCCAGGTGGCGCTTCGGGCTCAGGTACACCACGTTGTCACCCTGGCGCATGATGATGCTCGATTCGGCGCTCTGGCTGGGCGTTGGCCAGCTGTTGAGAAGGGGCAGCAAAGTGCTGCGCACGTCGGACACCAGCCACACCGCACCGATGGGCTGTGCGCCGTCAAACAGGGGCGCGATGACGCTGAAAAACGGAAACGCAAAGACCGGGTCAACGCGCGGCTCCACCGCCACTGGAATGGCTTGCGACAGGGCGTCTTGCAAGGCCTGTTGCTCAGGCTCTGGCAAGGGTGGTCCGGCCTCACCCTGGGGGGCAAGCCGCAGCTGCCCGCGGGCGTCAAGCAAATACACCGCCACGTATTTGGCGCGCTCCTGCAAGATGCGCAGGCGCTGCTGCACCGGGGCCGCGCGGTCGATGGAGGTAGTCTTGAACCAGTCGGCCGCGGCGCCCGCCAGCAGGCCGTCGTCAGACAAGGTAAACGCATCGCCCATGCGCTGATCGCGCCAAGCGGCCACACCTTCGGCCTGCAGGTGGCCCACGGTCATCAACTCGCGTTCGGCTTGGTGGTGGCTGCGCTGCATCCGGTCCTCATAGGTGGTGCGCAGGCCCCAGGCGAGCAGGCCCAGCAGCAGCATGGCGGCCACCGCGAGCAAGCCGCGGACAAGGGGTCTGGCCAGTCGGGATGTCAATGAAGAGCGGGTGAGCATAAAGGTCGGATGGCCAAACCATGGCGGCGCTTGGCGGGGAGCGGCACGGTGCCTTGCAACTATAGTATGGCATGCCACCCTTGCGTTTTCGGCCATTTAAGCGCCAGCGCGTTGTGGCGCGCAGTTATTCTGGAGACCCTGTCTGTGTCAATCAACCGCCGCGATTTCGCTTGTTCTACGCTCGCCCGGATGGGCGCCTTGACGGGGCTGGCGGGGGGTGTGCCGTCGACCTGGGCGCAAGACCGCCAGCGTGCCGTCACGTTGAGCTTGTCGCTGGAAGTCGACAGCCTGGACCCCACCACATCGGCCTCGGCCTCGATTGGCGAGTTAGTGCATTACAACGTGTTTGAGGGCTTGACCAAGATTGAAGAAAGCGGGAACACGTCGCCCTTGCTGGCGGCCTCCTGGGAGCGCAGCCCGGACGGCAGGCGCTACACCTTTGCGCTGCGCGAGGGTGTGCAATTTCATGATGGCTCGCCATTTGATGCAGCAGCCGTCAAGTTTTCATTCGAACGCGCCAAAGCCCCGGGGTCAGCCAACAAGGCCAAGAAAGTGCTGTTTGACAACATCGCCAGCATCAGCACGCCAGACGCCCACACCGTCGTACTCACGCTGCACAACCCTGATGCGAATGTGCTGTTTCGGCTGGGCGAAAACACCGCCGTGATCCTGCATCCGCGCAGTGCCGCCCAAGCCGCCACACAGCCCGTGGGCACCGGCCCCTACCGGTTTGAACGCTGGCAAAAAGGCTGGGGAGTGACGCTGGTCAAGTCGGCGGGCTTTCGTCAGGCCGCCCAGGTGCAGATTCCGCAGGTCACGTTTCGCTTCATCAACGACCCGCAGGCGCAGGCGGCTGCCGTGTTGTCGGGTGAAGTCGACATGTTGTTCAACATTGCCGTGCAAACCGTGCAGCAGTTTCAGAGCAACAGCCAATACCTGGTGCTGGTGGGTTCGTCCAGCGGCAAGGGCATGCTGGCCATCAACAACAAACGCAAACCGCTGGATGATGTGCGGGTGCGCCGGGCCATCACCCACGCCATTGACCGCGAGGCCTTTATTACCCGCGTTCTGGGTGGCCGCGCCAAGGCCATCGGCAGCCATTTTTCGCCCACCGAGGCCGGCTACGTGCACCTGGCAGGTCTGTACCCGTATGACCCGCAGCGATCCCGGGCCTTGCTGAAAGCGGCGGGCGTGAAGCTGCCGCTGGTGCTGGGCCTGACCTTGCCGCCCACACCTTACGCACGCAACGACCGCGCCTTCATGGTGGATGCGCTGGCGCAAATTGGCGTGCAGGTCAGGATCGAAGAAGTCACCTGGCCTGAATGGCTTGCCGGCACGTTCAAAGGCCAGTTCGACCTGACCGTGATCAACCACGTGGAGCCGCTGGACTACCACATTTACGCCGATCCGCAATACTACTTTGGCTATGACAGCCCGGCGTTTCGTGCCTTGGTGGCACGCCACGCCGCCAGCCATACCGCCCGGGAGCGCCAACTGCTGTTTGCCGACCTGCAGCGGCATCTGGCCGATGACGCGGTGAATGCCTGGATATACGCCGCACAGATCACCACGGTGGCGCGCAAAGGCATCAAGGGTTGGTGGATGAATTACCCCATCTTCGCGCACGACATTGCCGCCTTGCGCTGGGAGTAACGCACCCTCAAGCCGCTGGCAGGCGCATCAGGTAATCAAACGCGCTCAGGGCCGCCTTGGCGCCGTCGCCGGTGGCGATGATGATTTGCTTAAAGGGCACGGTGGTGCAGTCGCCAGCGGCAAACACGCCGGGCAGGTTGGTGTGGCCTTTGGCATCGACCATGATTTCGCCGTGGCGGCTCAGCTCCAGCGTGCCTTTGAGCCATTCGGTGTTGGGCACCAGGCCGATTTGGACAAACACACCGGCCATGGCCAGGTGGTGCACCTCGCCGGTGGCGCGGTCCTTGTAGCTCAGACCGTTCATCTTCTGGCCATCGCCGGTGATCTCGGTGGTTTGGGCGTTGACGATGATGGTGGTGTTGGGCAGGCTTTGCAGCTTGGCCACCAGCACCGCGTCGGCGCGCAACTTGGTGTCAAACTCGATCAGCGTCACGTGTTCGACGATGCCGGCCAGATCAATGGCGGCTTCCACGCCCGAGTTGCCGCCGCCGATCACGCCCACGCGTTTGCCCTTGAACAGCGGGCCATCGCAGTGCGGGCAGTAGGCCACGCCCTTGTTTTTGTACTCTTGTTCGCCGGGCACATTCACATTGCGCCAGCGTGCGCCGGTGCTCAGGATCACGGTTTTGCTCTTGAGCGAGCCGCCGTTGGCCAGCTGCAGCTCGATCAAGCCGCCCGGCTCGGACGCCGGGATGAGCTTGTCAGCCTTTTGGCCGTTCATCAGGTTGACGTCGTAGCTCTTCACATGCGCTTCGAGCGCCGCAGCGAACTTCGGACCGGTGGTTTCTGTGACCGAGATGAAATTTTCGATGCCCATGGTGTCGTTCACCTGGCCGCCAAAACGCTCTGCGGCGATACCAGTGCGAATGCCCTTGCGGGCGGCATACACGGCAGCCGCCGCGCCAGCAGGGCCGCCACCGACGATCAGCACGTCGTAAGGTGCCTGGGCGCTGAGTTTGGCAGCGTCGCGCGCGGCCGAGCCAGTATCGAGCTTGGCCACAATTTCTTCGAGCGTCATACGGCCCGAGCCAAAGTCCTGGCCATTGAGGAAAACAATCGGCACCGCCATGATCTGGCGGCGGGCGACTTCTTCCTGGAACGCGCCGCCTTCGATCACCACGGTCTTGATCTTGGGGTTGAGAATGGCCATCAGGCTCAGCGCCTGCACCACGTCGGGGCAGTTGTGGCAGGTCAGCGACATGAACACCTCAAAATTGAAGTCGCCGTCCAGTTGGGTGATTTGTTCGATCACGTCGGCTTCAACCTTGGGCGGGTGGCCACCGGTCCACAACAGCGCGAGCACCAGCGAGGTGAATTCGTGGCCGAGCGGCAGGCCGGCAAAGCGCAGGCTGTTGGTGGCGCCCAGGCGCTGCACGGTGAATGAGGGTTTGCGGCTATCGGTGCCGTCAAAACGCAGGCTGATCTTGTCGGCGCGCAGGCTTTGAATGGTTTGCAGCAGCTCACGCATGTCGCGGCTGGTGTCGCTGTCGTCCAGGGTGGCCACCAGCTCGAACGGTTGTGTCACGCGCTGCAGATAAGCGGCCAGTTGTGTTTTCAGATCTTGGTCGAGCATGATGGATTCCTTAGGTGCTATTGCTTGGATCGCCTGTTGCGGCCCTTTTAGATCGGGCTGGAGGCAAATTTTGTTCGAAAAAAAACCGGTGGGCAAGCTGCGGGGCAGCTTGTCCCAGTCCGGCTTGGGGCACACCGGTGACGATGTGCCGTTGATGTCACCGGGGATTTAGATCTTGCCGACCAGTTCCAGCGAGGGAGCGATGGTCTTGGCACCTTCGTTCCACTTGGCAGGGCACACTTCGCCGGGGTGCGAAGCGGTGTACTGGGCAGCCTTGAGCTTGCGCAGGGTTTCCTTGACGTCGCGGGCGATTTCGTTGGAGTGGATTTCCAGGGTCTTGATCACGCCGTCCGGGTTGATCACGAAGGTACCGCGGTAGGCCAGGCCGTCAGCGTCGATATGCACGTCAAAAGCGCGGGTCAGTTGGTGGGTGGGGTCACCCACCAGCGGGAACTTGGCCTTGCCCACGGCGGGAGAGGTTTCGTGCCACACCTTGTGCGAGAAATGGGTGTCGGTGGTGACGATGTAGACCTCGGTGTTGGCCTTCTGGAATTCAGCGTAATGTTCAGCGGCGTCTTCCACTTCGGTCGGGCAATTGAAGGTGAAGGCAGCAGGCATAAAAATCACGACCGACCATTTGCCTTTGAGGCTGGCTTCGGTCACGTCGATGAACTGGCCATTGTGGAAAGCTTTGGCTTTGAAAGGTTGGACTTGGGTATTGATCAAGGACATGGAAGACTCCTGGTTGGGTGGTTAAGAAAGCGTCGGTGCACTGTGTGTTTCACCGATGGCGTAAATCATAGTGCTGATCTATCGTTTTCATGATGCATTGTCTATAAGCTATCCATAGGCATTCTTAATGACGCTGTCACGATAATGAAAACCTGACCGGTCTGAAGTGTGCGACCCAACCCTTATCCCTTGCCACCATGCTGCTTTTACTCTCCCCCGCCAAAGCCCTCGACTACGACACCCCGGCCGGTGATGTGCCACACACCCAGCCGCAGTTTGTTCCGCAGTCTGCCGAACTGATCGAGATCCTGCGCCAGAAATCGCCCCAGGACATCGCCCAGCTGATGCACCTGAGCGACACCCTGAGCGGCCTCAATGTGGCGCGATACCAAGCCTGGACGCCGAAGTTCACTGCCAAAAATGCCAAACAAGCGGTGCTGGCTTTCAACGGTGATGTGTATGGCGGCCTGGACGCCAAAACGCTGGATACCAAGGCGCTGGCCTGGCTGCAGGAACATGTGGGCATTTTGAGCGGCCTCTACGGCGTGCTGCGGCCGCTGGACTACATGCAGCCCTACCGGCTGGAAATGGGCACGCAGTTGGCCAATGCGCGTGGCAAAAACCTGTACGAGTTCTGGGGCAGCCAGATTGCCGAGCACCTCAACACCCGTCTGAAGAAGGATGCGGCGCCGGTCATCGTTAACCTGGCTTCGGTCGAGTATTTCAAGGCGGTGGACCGCACGGCCCTCAAAGCGCGGGTGGTGGAGTGTGTGTTTGAGGAATACAAGAGCGGCAAATACAAGATCGTGAGTTTTCACGCCAAACGCGCACGCGGCTTGATGGCGCGTTTTGCCGCTGTGCACGCGCTCAAAAAGCCTGAGCAGCTGGTCGGTTTTGATGCCGAAGGTTATGCCTATGACGCGGGTGCTTCGACGCCTGATCGGCTGGTGTTTCGGCGCCGGGGTGCGGACTGATTTTTGCAGAAGGAATGACGCTCAAGCCCTTTTGATAAAAGGTTAAGAAGCTATTGAAAGTAGAGTGCTTATGAACCCCATCGACCATTCCCCTCTTGGCCAGGCCACGCAGTATGTCGATCAGTACGATGCCAGCCTGCTGTTTCCGATTCCCCGCGCGGCGCAGCGCGAGAAGCTCGGTATCAGTCAGCGACTGCCGTTTCTGGGGGCCGACCTGTGGACCGCGTTTGAGCTGAGCTGGCTCAATACTCGTGGCAAACCGCAACTGGCGTTGGCCCACATCACCGTGCCGTGTGAGTCGACCAACATCATCGAGAGCAAGTCGTTCAAGCTCTACCTGGGCAGTTTCAGCAACACCCGGTTTGGTGATGCAGCTGAGGTGCAGGCACGCCTGCGCGCCGACTTGACCGACGCCGCTTGGCGGGGTGGCGTGATGCAAAGCAGTGTGGGTGTCAAGCTGGTGCCTGCCGAGCTGTTTGACCAGGAGCCCATCCATGACCTCGACGGCCTGAGTCTGGATCGCCTTGACCTGGACTGCGACGCTTACACGCCAGCGCCCGAGCTGTTGACCTCCGTCCTGGACGAAGCCCCGGTCAGCGAGGTATTGACCAGCCACCTGCTCAAGAGCAACTGCCCGGTGACCGGTCAGCCCGACTGGGGCAGTGTGCAGATCAGCTACTTTGGCCCACAGATCGACCAGGCCGGGCTGCTGCGCTACATCGTGAGTTTTCGCAACCACAATGGCTTCCACGAGGATTGTGTCGAGCGCATGTTCATCGACATCATGGCGCGCTGCCAACCCCACAAGCTGGCGGTGTACGCGCGTTACACGCGTCGCGGTGGACTCGACATCAACCCGTTTCGCACCAGTTTTCCGCAGGCCTTGCCGCCCAATGTGCGCACCGGCCGGCAATAAGCAGGTTCGGCAAACCGCCCACCCTTGGCACTTGTGGCTACCGCTACAAGACTGATCAATAGCGGCTTGCGGTCATTTGGATGATCAGGTCCGCAGCGGTGGCAGTGGCAGCGCCTTGGGCACAAAGGCCAGTGCCACACCGTTGTTGCAGTAGCGCTTGCCGGTAGGCTGGGGGCCGTCGTCAAACACATGGCCTTGGTGCCCGCCGCAGCGCGCGCAGTGGTACTCGGTGCGCGGATAAATCAGTTTGAAGTCTCTGGAGGTGCCCAGTGCACCAGGCAGCGGCTGCCAGAAGCTGGGCCAGCCGGTGCCGCTCTCAAACTTGGTGGCGGCGTCAAACAGCGGCTGGTTGCAGGCCGCGCAGATGAAGGTGCCAGGGCGGTTTTCGCCGTTGAGCGGGCTGCTGCCGGCGCGCTCGGTGTCGTGCTCAAACAGCACCTCGTACGCGGCGGGCGAGAGAAATTTGCGCCATTCGGCTTCGGATTTGGTGACGGCAAACTTGCTCGCGGCCAAAGCCCGGTCGGACAGCACGGTTGCGCCCAGCATGCCAGCCAGACTTTTCAACAGGGTTCGTTTATTCAACATGGTCATGTCCTTGGTGGTGATGATGCCGATGCGATGACCGGAAAGACCAAAATCTTACCGGTCAGACCACGCCGCTGCGCAGCAAGCGGAACAAAGCCACATACCTTGAACGCTCTTCAAAACAGGCCGATTGACGCCTTCAGATTCATGTCGTTGAGCCGATGCGGCTCACGGGTCTGCGCCTCATCACGGCGCACCAGCGAGCCCACCCGCACACCCAGCAAGCGCAACCGTTGGGTCAGGGGCACACGTTTGAGGCACAGCCCGGCCACCTGGCGGATGGTTTTGGCATCACCCACATAGGCATCTACCGTCTGATCGCGGGTGACACTTTTGAAGTCGTCAAAGCGCAGCTTGATGCCGATGGTTTTGCCGACATACCCTTTGGCCGCCAGATCAGCTGCCACCTGTTCGCACAGCCACGTGAAGATGGCGCCCAGCTCGGCTTTGTCGCGCACCGCGTGCAGGTCGCGCTCAAACGTGGTTTCGCGGCTGATCGACACCGGTTCACTCTCGGTGACCAAGGGGCGGTCGTCGCGGCCTTGTGCGGCGTCAAACAGCCAGGCGCCGGTTTTCTGGCCGAAATGGTCAATGAGCCAGTCCACGTCTTTTTGCGCGAGTTGACCAATGGTGGTGATCCCCAGACTCAGCAGCTTTTCTTCGGCCTTGGGCCCCACGCCGTTGATCTTGCGGCAGGCCAGTGGCCAGATTTTTGAGGGCACATCGTCTTCATACACAACCGCGATGCCATTGGGCTTGTTGAACTCGCTGGCCATTTTGGCCAGCAGCTTGTTGGGTGCCACGCCCAGCGAGCAGGTCAGCCCGGTGGCCTGGAAGATGGTTTTTTGGATGAGGCGCGCCAGCACCCGGCCACCGTCGCGCTGGCCACCGGGCACCTCGGTGAAGTCGATGAACACCTCGTCCACGCCGCGGTCTTCCATCACCGGGGCGATGTCCAGAATGATGTCTTTGAAGGCGCGGGAATAGCGCCGGATCTCGGCAAAGTCCACCGGCAACAGGATGGCCTCGGGGCAGAGTTTGGCGGCTTTCATCAGCCCCATGGCCGAGCCCACGCCTGACTGGCGCGCCGCGTAGGTGGCGGTGGTGATCACGCCGCGCCCGGTGTAGCCCGCCAGCCGGGGGAAGTCGGCCACCGGAATGCGGCTTAAGGGGACATCGGCGTGGGTTTGCGAGAAGTCGTTGTCGGCCGAGCGCCGAGCGCCGCCAATCACCACCGGCAGGCCTTTGAGTTGCGGGTAACGCAGCAACTCCACCGAGGCGTAAAACGCATCCATGTCCAGGTGGGCAATGCGGCGAATCAGCGGGGCGGCCATCTCAAAAAGCGGGGCAGGGGCATGGGTGGCAAGGATACCGCGCTGCGCAGTGTGGTTTGCTTGCCCGCAGGCGCTGCCACAATCGCGTTTAGGTGTGCGATATCAGTGCTTTTTCTGAACGTACAGGTTAAGCTTGACACGGTTTCTAAAAGTCAATAAGCAGTTTCATGGATAAGCATTTTTTAACGTCGTTGTTTTCCCCGGGCTCCATTGCGGTGTTTGCCGGTCGGTCTGACCAGCCTGAGTCGCAGACACCGCAGGCGCGTGCCCTGCACCGCGCCATCACCGCGCAGCAGTACAGCGGCAAACTGGTGTTTCTGGACACCCACGCCAGCGGCACGCTGGCCGATCTGGCCAACACGCAGGCTGATCTGGCCATCATCGCTCTGCCACCCAGCGAAGTACCCGCCGCCCTGGAGCTGGCCGGGCGCATCAAATGCCACTCGGCGCTGGTGATTTCCAGCGGGATTGACGCGGCCATGGCGACCGAATTGCACAAGATGGCCTCGCGCGACGGCATTTATCTGCTCGGGCCGAACTGTCTGGGGTTTCAGCGGCCGCACCTGAATCTGAACGCCAGCGTGGCAGGCCCCTTGGCCGCCACCGGACCGCTGGCGCTGGTGTCGCAGTCGGGCGCGCTGACCTCATCCATTCTGGACTGGGCGCGCAAAAACGCGGTGGGTTTTTCCACCGTGGTGTCACTGGGGCCCAACACGGCGGTGGACATGGCGCAGGTGCTGGACTTTTTGGCTTCGGACGCCAAAACCCACAGCATCGTGGTCTACATGGAGGGCATCACCAACGCCCGACGCTTCATGAGTGCGCTGCGTGCCGCCGCCAACGCCAAGCCGGTGGTGGTGCTCAAAGCCGGGCGCAAGCCGGCGGGCAACCGGGCCGCGCTGACCCACTCGGGCACCATCGTGGGCAGTGACGATGTGTTTGACGCCGCACTGCGCCGGGCCGGTGCGGTGCGGGTGCGCTCCTTTGTACAATTGTTCTCGGCGGCCAAGTGCCTGGCCTCGCGTTACAAGCCGGTGGGGCGGCGTTTGGCCATCGTCACCAATGGTGGTGGGCCGGGTGTGCTGGCGGCCGACTGGGTGAATGAAATCAACCTGCAGTTGGGTCGGTTGAAGCCTGAAGAGATCGTCGCGCTCAAGCCGTTGATGCCCCCCTTGGCAACCCTCAACGATTTGATTGACGTGTCCGAAGATGCCGGTCCCGAGCATTACCGCACCGCCATCGAGGCCGCCTGCCGCGCTTCGCAGATTGACGGTATTTTGGTGATTTATTCACCCAAGGTCGACATCGATGGTGATGCCATCGCCA
Organism: Rhodoferax sp. U2-2l; assembly: GCF_020594515.1. Lineage (GTDB taxonomy): Bacteria > Pseudomonadota > Gammaproteobacteria > Burkholderiales > Burkholderiaceae_C > Rhodoferax. The sequence continues at coordinate 113,305 of NZ_JAJCTH010000017.1, read as the reverse complement.
CCGCCATTGCCAGCTTCAACCGCCAGGTGAGCAAACCCCTGCTGACCTGCTGGATGGGCGACGCCTCGGTGGGTGATGCGCGTCGGCTTCTCAATGAGGCCAACATCCCGACGTTTCGCACGCCGGAAGCCGCCGTGGGCGCCTTTGGCAACATTGCCTCTTTCTACCAGAACCAGCAACTGCTGCAGCAAACACCGCCGCCGCTGAGTGATCTGGCCATGCCCGACGTGGAAGGCGCGCGATTGCTCATCGAGAGTGTGCTGGCCGAGCGCCGCAAGGTGTTGACCGAGATGGAGTCCAAGGCGCTGCTGGCAGCGTTCCACATTCCGGTCACCAAGACCATTTTGGCGCGTTCCCCCAACGAAGCGATGATGATTGCCACCCAACTGGGTTTCCCGGTGGCGCTCAAGATCGACTCACCCGATATCAGCCACAAGTCGGATGTGCAGGGTGTCGCCTTGAACGTGATGAACGCCGTAGGCGTGCGCGATACGTTTGTCGACATGATCCATAACGTGACACGGTTGCAGCCCGACGCCAAGATCAACGGCGTCACGGTGCAAAACATGTCCAGCCAGCAACGTGGCCGCGAGGTGTGTGTCGGCTTGGTCACCGACGACCCGTTTGGCCCGGTGATCGCTTTTGGTGCCGGTGGCACCATGATCGAGCTGATCAACGACCGTGCCATGGAACTGCCGCCGTTGAACCAGTTTCTGGCGCGCCGCCTCATCGAACGCTCTCGCGTGGCAGAAACCCTGGGTTTCTGGCGCGGTGCCAAAGCCGCCAATGTCGAGGCGCTGGAGCAAATCCTGCTGCGTGTGTCAGAAATGGCGTGTGAACTGCCGCAACTGCGCGAGATGGACATCAACCCCATCATCGTGGACGAGTCCGGCGCACTGGCGGTGGATGCACGCATCGTCATCGACAACGCGGCGCCCTCGGTGCGGCACTACAACCACCTGTCCATCCTGCCCTACCCGTCGCACCATGAGCAGGTGTGCCCGATGGCCGGTGGCGGTGAATACATCGTGCGCCCGATCCACCCGGACGACGCGCTGATGTTGCAGAGCTTTGTGCGCGGACTCTCACCCGAGAGCCGTTATTTCAGGTTTGTGTCGAGCATGCAGGAGCTGCCCTCCAACATGCTGGCGCGCTTCACGCTGATCGATTACGACCGCGAAATGGCACTGGTGGCCTTGCATGCCTCCACCAGCCTGGACGCCAATGGCCAGTCACAGCAGACGACCCGCATCGTGGGCGTGTCGCGCTACATCACCAACCCGGACCGAAGCAGCTGCGAGTTCTCCTTGGTGGTGGCGGATGACTTCAAAGGCCAGGGCCTGGGCTCACGGCTGATGTTGTCGATCATGGACTTTGCGCGTGAGAAGGGTCTGACCGAGATTGAAGGCCTGGTGCTGGCCAACAACAACAACATGCTCAAACTGATGCGTGGGCTGGGCTTCAAGGTGAAATCGTTCCCGGAGGACCCGGACTTCAAGCTGGTCACGCATCAGTTGCAGGCGTCCTGATTTTGTTGGCGGGGTGTTTGGGCCCCATATACCCAAAACCCCTTCATCATCGGTGGACAGCGGAGTTGGTGTGGCCTGTGTGATTACCCCGGATTTCCGCGTTTTGTGCCCATGTTCTGGGGATTTGCAATTGGCCTCCTCCAGACCGGACATTGGCTTCATTCAGGTTGTGCCTGATGGCGATTGATCAGTTGCGCTTCAATCATCACACCCATCAAGACTGATGCAGCATGCTCCTACTTGTGAAGGGAGTTGAGATATTCAAAGTAGAAACGGCGCGATATTTCGCACTTTTGAACTTTTTACCGCTTGGTTTCGCTCGTGGTTTTTGAAAATCTGTTTCGCGTGGGGAAACAGGGAAACTGGGCGAGGAATCGGCGATTTTTTGGGGAGTTTCGGCGTCTGATGTTACAGGTCATCCATCAGGTAAGCGTTGATTGCCTGCAGCACGTCTGACTGCTCAGCAGGGTACAAAGCCCCGTTTTGATGGATGGGTAGGAAAGGGCGGGCGGGGATGGTGACTTTGCGGCCCCGGCCTGCTTTTCCGCCGAATTGCTGAATGGCAGCGTATTCTGGCGTGCTGACCACGGTCAGTGAGTTGCCCACAGCCCTGATGTCGAACTGGCGCCGTAGTTCACCGTCTGCAATCAGCGGCTTCTTGTTGGCCAGGGCGCGTTCACCGGCTGCATTCAGGCTGCCATCCTTCTTGACCTTGCTCTTTTGCCCAGCCAGGCGGCCGCTGAAAAGACTCAATGTCACCGCGCTGTTTGGCTTCCAGGCCACGCCATCCGGGCCTTTGCTGGTCTCAAAACGTCGCCTGGTGCGCTCCACAATGCCTTCACCGATCGTCTGCAAGGCCGGGGTCAAGTTGTCGACCCGGGCCGACAGCTTCATGAGCGTGCCCTGAACCGCTTTGTCGTCAACAGTGATGGTGAAGCTGGTCATGAGGGTGTCTTTTCAAAAAGCAGGGGCGTTTCTATAATTTGGACTGCTCTGCGCTGTATCGGCTCCCGCGTTTTGATCGCGGATCGTTTCGGACGTCTTGGTCGGGGGTGCAGAGCAACTCATTTCGGTGTCTTGATGATCAGTGACAGCAAGGCCAAAGCCCGGTTTTTCTTGCCGGGCAGCACTTCAAACACCGCCCGATACGTTTCCCCGCCGAATTTCTTGGACGCCACCACGGTGGCATTGCCGTTGCGGCTCACATCGCCCGCCCTGGTGCTGTCTGCCTCATTGAGCACAGAGCGCACACGCTCATAGTCCGATGGTTTGGCTAGCCGTTGCCCTTTGCCGTCGTGGCTGTGACTGGATTCAGCGTGGCGCGGGGCATCACCCGGTATCGTGACAAAGTAACCCAAAACATCGCTGCCGGCTGCTGCAGAAACTGCATCAACCGCCTCCACAAAGCCCACAAACAAAGGCTCCGTCACGCTGCGATCAACCAGCATGCGCTGGGCGAAGGCTGTGGCCGCTTCAGTCGTGTTGATGTAGCGGCCAATGTCGGCGGCCATTGCCTTGGCGATGGCTGGCGGGTACGAGATCAGCTTGTCCTGCACCATCTGGCGCAGCGGCACATTCACATTCGCCCCAGGCGCATACCCAAACCCCTTGCCGATGCCCACCGGCTCACCCGTGGCCGGGTCGATGGCATCCCAGCCTGCGGGCGGCTCACCCAAGCCCGCGCGGGCGCTGGCTTCACCCTCACGGCGCGTCACGCTGGTGATACGGCAGTGGCACCCAAAGCCATTCGGCGCCCAATGCGACTTCCAGAACGGGTGATCGTGGCGCAGCGTCAGACCATGCCAGGCCAGATGCTGCTGGCGCGGGTTCAACACACCGTCGCTGTGGATGTAGCGCCAATACGGGTGCAGCTTCAGCACCTCTGGGTCTGTCATCTGCTGGTACCGGCCAGCGCTGTAACTGGTGGCCATATTGGTCTGGTAAATGATGCGCGTGCGCCAGGCCTCACCCTCACGGGTGCCTTCACCCGTCCAGCCGGTCCAGCCGTGCTTGGCCACGATGGCTTTGAAATCTTTGCGAAACGCCTGCAGACCTGCGCCGTCAGCGGCGCTTTTGACCACCGCCTGGTGCAAGTCAGCCAGCAAGTCTGCCTTGGCCGCACCGGCCACGATGAAGGCCCGATCGTGCGCACTGCGCATGATGTCGTCCCAGCGATCGGTGGGCAGGCGCAGCTTTTGCACCAGGTAATCAATTTGCGCCTGGAACGGTGTGCCAAAGCCAAACGCTTGATCTGCAACGGCCGTGCTCATGGCGTGCCCGCCTTGCTGGCCATGACCTTTTGCGCCACGTTGGAGGTGAAGTAACCGCCCATCAAGGTGATGACGACATCGCGCCACAGCAGCGGCTCAATGAGCTTGAGCGCCAAAAACAGCGACGCCACCAGCAACACCGCCAGGGCCAGCAGGAACTTGCGCGACGTCAGCCGCGCGGCGGGCGCGTCTGGGGTCTGGGGGGTGGAGGTGGTCATAGGCGGTGCAGCAGTAAAAGATCAGCCTCACGCGCGCGGCGGGTGCGGTTTGGCCTGGATTGAGAAAACCGGTGCGACGATGGATACATCATTGGCCAGCCGCCGCCGCCATCGGATCCGGGCCACGGCGGCGGCGTCACCGCGACATCAATCAGGCCCAGCATCGCCCTGGCCAGCGGGCCGTATCCGATACCACGCAAGGCGACAGCGCGTGTATCCAGGCTCATTGCCGCACCACCGTGGTCACACCGGACGCGCTGGCCAGGGTCTGGCTGATCGGTCCACCCACGTGCGACGTGGAGGTGAGCGTGACCGGGCTGCCCAGCCCGTACCAGGCGGCCAGATCGTCCACCAGCGCGCCCACCTCCAGCCCGGTGGCGTGCGGCGTGGCCAGGGTGGTAATCGTTACCGCGCCGTCGCCCTCGGTGATGGCTTGTTCCAGCCCACCGGCAAGGCGCTGCGTCTGGCTGATGCTCAGCGGCGCACCCACCTGCAGGCCATGCAGCAAAACCACCTGGTACAGCCGCTGCGCTTGTGCAGACGTCAGCAGATACACCCTGTTGTCCACCTCAGGCGCAAACCACTGCTGCCCATTGACCAACAGCGGGGCCTGCAGATCCACCACCCCGGTCTGCACCGAGGGCGGCCACAAGCTGTTGTCATTGTTCAAGAAGGCGGCAGTCAACTCCCAGCGGGTGCTGATATCGGGCACATACAGGGCATTGGTGTTGTCCAGCTTCAGTGGTGCCAGCGTCACCGCCTGGGGCGTCACAGTGGCCGCATAGACCACGGACGTGTTGATCAGACAAGGCGGTGACAACGCCACCGCACCTGTGGCCACCGTCGGCGCAAAGAAGGTCTGTGAATTGGTGTGCACCACCCCCGGTGTCAGGGCCTGCGCACCGCCGCCCACCAGCGCCACGTCCGGCGCATACAAGGCAGGTACATTGACCAGCAGAACCGGTGCCAGATCAACCGCGCCCGGGCTCACGCCAGGCACAAACAAGACGGCGCTGCTGCTTAGCAGCGTCGGCAGCAGACTGACCGATCCGACCCCCACAACTGGCGCAGACAGGGTGCTGACATTGGTCAGCAGTGGTGCAGTCAGGGCCACCGCCTGGGGCGTCACCATGGGGGGCAGCAGCGTGTTGGTGTGTGCCAGCAACGCCGGAGTAAGCGCTGCCGCGCCGGGTGTCACCGTCGGCGCGAAAAACGCCGCAACATTGACCAGCAGCCCTGGGCTGAGCGTTTGGTTAGCGTCCCCAAGTGAAGTCAGAACCAGCTCGGCATCCCACCAGGCAGCGGGCTGCAGCTCGGCATCCAACCAAGCATCGGGGCGCAGCTCGCCATCAAACCAGCTCAGAAATGCCATTCTTTAGCCCGGCGGTGTGAAGGTGGTGCCGTCAAACGTCCAGCCCACCGTCTCGTCACCCACCCGCTCCAGAATCAGGTGCTCGGTGTAGATGTCGACCAGCTGCTCGATGGCGTCAACGGAGATGCATTCCTGCACCACCCCCTGTGCGTTGATGATGACGTAGATCATGCTTATCGCTCCATGATGGACAGCTCGCCGTTGATGAAGCTCGCCGTGGTGCTGCTGGCCAGATAGCAGTGCAGCAGGCAGGTGCCGTTGTACAGCCGCACGCCTGGTGTGCCCAGAATCTTCTGGGCAGTGACGTTGGCCACGGCAGTGCCAATGGTGGCCACGTCGCGGCAAATCATCAGGCTGACCGCACCCGCCACCAGCGAAGTGCCCAGCGTGATGCCTTCGATGGACTGCACCCCGGTGTCGCCCGCGTCCAGGTTGAACCAGGTGATGGTGCCAATCACCGGCGAGATGGTGATCTGCGACCCGGCAATGCCCAGCAGCCGCGCCGTGCGGCCCGACACGCCCTGGCTGTTGGTGTAGGTCACCGTGGCATTGGCGATGGCCGCAGAGTTGGTGTTGGCCGTGGTGGTCAGCATGGCAATCATGCAGCCCTCACCCGCAGATGAGCCGTTGACATCCCGCGCGGGCAGCGTGGGGCTGCTGATGGCCTGCAGCGTGGTGGTGGTGACGACAATGCCGCTGTTGACCCACAGGCAATCAAAGAACAGGTGCGAGTGGTTGATGTTGGACGCCAGCACCAGCTCGGTGATGAAGTTGGCGCCGGTGCCCGGGTTGGAGATGGGCACACAGCCGAAGTCCGCCGCCTGCGTGCCGTCGGTGACGCGGCCATTGATGCCGGGTGTCCCCGGCGCCCAAGCTCCCGGAAAGCCGCCGTCTTTGGCGGTGCAGTACCAGTAGCCCACCGTATCAGCAGCGGTACCAGTCTTCATGAACGGGATGGTGCGCCCGTTGTAGGCCCCCAGGCCCGCAGGCGGGTACTCGGCACCCGACTTGTCGCGGTGGGTCCAGCGGCCTTCTTCGCTGAAAGTCATGTTCTCACCGGGCAACAAGGTGAAGCCCATGAGTTCGATGCTGTTGGCGCCGTCGGTGTGCAGCACTTCCACCCGGCAGTTGGTGCCCGCGCTGGTGTTGGTGATGTACAGCCCTTTGACGTTGCGCTGGGTGCTGGCGGCCGGGCTGTCCACCACGGTGACGGTATCGGCCGTGGTGATGCGGGTGTTGGTGCGCAGCGGCGTCACGGTGGCGCCGGACAGATCCACGTAGCTGGCGTGGACTTCGATGGCGTCAGTGGCGGTGCCGGTGACGATGCGCAGCAGGTCGCTGGCGGAGGTGAGTAACAACATGGCTTACAGCTGAAAAATGCCCAATGCATTCCAGGTGATGCTGATCGCGCCACCATTGGGCAGCACTGGCAACCCACCCACGCCGGTATCAAACCAACCCACCAGCGGCCAGGTCGTGTTGGCCCCCGCCGTTTTGACAAAGAGGACGATCGCCTCAACATTGTTGCCGGTCACAGCCGGAAACGACAGGTCGGCGCCATCAAACAGACCATCCACAAAGGTCTTGCTGCCAATCTCCTGCTCGGTGCCGACCTGCCCGGCCGCAATGCTGTTGAAAAACTGGTGCCCGGCGTTGTAGCTGGCCACATCGGTGTCAATCAGCGCAGCATAAACACCGGTGGCACCCGCGCCGTTGAGCGAGCTGGCCGCGTTGGCCTTGAGGGCTTCCTGTTTGAACTTCGGGTAGAGGGCGTTGGCCATGGCGGGTTACTCCTGGTGGGTTTGATAAGTGGTGACCGTGCGCACAATCTCATCGTTGGCATCGCGCTCCACGGTTTGCACGGCTTTCGCCGGGTGGGTGTTGTTGACGGTGACCGGGGCGGGCTGCACGGTGATGGCCGGGGCCGCCAGATTCACCACCGTGGCCGGTTGTTCGGGCACGTTCACCGTATTGGTGATTGGCACCGCGCTGGGCTGGATGTGGTTGTGCACCACCACAGCTTCTTTCGCGTGAAGCAAATCCACACTGCTTTGCAACGCCGCCACGCTGGCGCTAATCTGGTCCAGGCGCGGGTCGGGTGTGGACTCAAGTAAGGTAGGCGCAAGCTCGGCAAACGCCGCTGGCCTGGCTGTCGGGCTGATTTCTTGGCGGGCACTGTCAATACCCTTTAACTCGGCCAGCGCCAGGCCAGCGGCCATCAGCTTCACCAGCTCGGCCGTGTCCAGATCGCCAAACGCCTGCACCATGCTGTTTTGCAGCGCAGCCAGCGAGCTGGCGCTGTCCACCAACTGCTGCAGTTGGTTTACCAGAGTGCTCCACATCGGGGCGCTGGCGCTGGTGAGCGAGTCGGTTTCAGACTGCAGCGGGTCGGTGCGCCGTGCAACCAGCTGGTCAATTTTGTTCGCGTAGACAGTTGACCCAGGTGTGGGCTCAGCAAAGCTGGCGGGCTTGGCTGCGTTGGGATCTGCGCCTGCCGCCGCTGCGCCCGTGGGTAGCGCCACAGGTGGCGGTGGTGGTGGCGGCGCTGCCTCCCAGCCTGGGCCGTATTTCTCGCGCACGGCGTCCAAAGACAGCTTGAACCCCATGCTGGCCACGTTCTTGTCGGTCTCGCTGGCGGCCTTGAGGTCTTCGGGCTTTTTGATCACCCGGCTGACCAGGCAAGGCGCCAAGCCATTGAGCTCGCAGAACCAGGCGATCAGCGTGCTGTTGAGCGTATCGCTCAGCAGATCAGAGTCGGCCTGCACCAGGTCAAGCCGCACATCCTCGCGCTCATTGCTGGCCGCACCGGTGGCGCCCGTGGCCTGGGTGGGCTCCTGGCTGAGGATCACCTCGCTGATCCAGCCGTCCATGTAATGGCAAAGCTGCTCTTGTGAGCTGATGGAGCCGGTGAGCTTGCTCTCCAGCAGCGCAATCTCCATCCCTGCCGGGGTCATGATGACACCGTCATTGCTCATCGCTTTCAGCGCATCAAACAGGGTGCCTTTTTCCTTGGCGCTGGCGCCATTGGGATACTTGCCCCAGGGCGTGGGTGAGCCAAACCGGTCATTGAGCTTGTTCCAGGCCAGGATGCCCTTGCGCTTGAAAAACACCGGCCAATACAGCTGCAGACCCAGCCCGGTGCCGTAGGGGTTGTCATCCTCGGGGTTCACACGGTGGACGATGAACTTCTTGTCTTCAAGCGCCTCACCGGTCAGCATGTTGGCCGCAGTCAGCAAGCGCAGTTCTGGCTCGGCGTTCGGGTCGGTTTGCACGTAGACAAAGCGCCTCTGAGACCGCTTTTTGATGCGCCTGGGAGTGATGCGGCCATCACGGTAAGTCCAGACGATCTCGGCAGGCACAAAACCGGCCAGCAGTGCGTCAAGCAGCTCACTGCACAGTTTGTCAAACAACGCGCTTTTCAGCATGGCTGTGACCACCTCAGCGTCACGCTTGCCAGCTTCTCCCTCTTCAACCGGGTCCACCTGCCAGGGGCGGCTGATCAGGGCCAACTTGCGTTTTTGCAGGCCGCTGAACACTTTGCCATCGCGCTTGAGGTCGCGGTACAACTCCCAAGCCTGTGCGCCACCACGCTCCAGCAACAGCGGGTCGTTGGTGCGCACCACACCCATGTAATTGGTCTCAAACGGGTCGCGCAGCCGGTTGGCAACTTCGGTATCCAGCTCGGGGGGTTTGGCTTTTTTGGAGGTGGCCATTACATAAATCCTTGTGCGTCAGCGCCACGGGGTTGACCGCTGCTCATGTATTCGATGGGGGCGGATGGGTCAGATGCGGCGTGCAGGGCCAGCGCAAGGGCCCAGAAACGGTCAGCGTGGCCATCGGGCGTGCTCTCGGCCACAAAGCGGATGTTTCCTGCAGCTGTGACCACCTTCTGCACCTTGCGCAAGTCGGCGCGGATCACCGGGTCATCAGGGATACGGACCTTGCGGTCTTCCATGGCGCCGCGCACCGGGTAGGCCAAGGCTTCTTTGACCGGGCCGGTGAATGTGACGGCTTCCACCCGCTGCTCACCAAATTGGTCCTGCGCGTCATCGGCCCAGCCAATACCCAGGCCACTGGCGTCAATGCAGATCCGATAGCAGATCGCAAACCATGGGTACAGGATGGCTTCCTGGGCGCTTTTGCGCATCTTCTCCATTGAGATCACCACACGGGTGTAGAACACATCACCCAGCTGTTCCACCACCCACAGCACGGTCAGATCCTTTTTGCGGCCAATGTCCACACCGCAATAAAGCCGCCCGGTGAACACATCTTCCAGGCTGCGCTCCCAGTAGGTGCCCGCCGGGTATTCACAGGCCATCAGCAGCTGGTATTCCAGGAACTTGGCATCGTCATCAGCCGGGATGCACATGTACTCCTGGTCGAAGGATTCAAGGTCAGCACACCCGCTTTTGAAAAAGTCGAAATAGGCTGCCTCATCCATGCCCTGCTGCTCAGCATCAAAGGGCAGCGCCTGCTGCAGTTTGAACAAGAAGCCTTGGTCAAGCGCATCCTGCAGGGTGACCCGGTGCAGGCTGATTTTCTTGGGGTTGCCCTTCTCGCGGGCCTCACGAATCAGGCCGTTGAAAAAGCTGTATGACCCCCGGTGGGTGCTGATCACCTCCATGTTGCCGCCCCAGGTGATGCCGGGGTAGGCAATGGCCCAGAGCTTGCGCTGGTCACCATGCAGCGCAAACTCATCAAGCACCCGGCTACCGCGCTTGCCTGCCTGGGCGTCGGGGTTGCTGCTCATGCTGTGGATGCGTCGGCCGCTGGCAAACTGCAGCACATAGGCGGTGAGCTTGTCCTTGGCGTCAATCACCACCTCGCCCAGGTCTTTGGCGGCCAGGTTCATGATGCCAGCCCACAGCTTGCAATCTTCAATGAACAGCCGCGCCTGGATGTCATCACGGCTGCTCACCCATTCATCAAACCGAGCGCCTTGGGCCGCTGCGCGCTCATCAGTACCGTAGGCCGTCGACCAACTGATACCGATCTGGCGCGACTTCTCCATCAGCTTCAGGCGTGACTGGTCCTTGATCCATTTCGCCTGGAAAGGCAAAAAGATGGCGTCCCGGTCGGCCGGGATGATCTTGGCGCAGCCTTTGATCTTTGCCATCAGACGATCCCCAGCGCCTCACGGATGGCGCGCTTGGTGTCTTCTGTCACGCCGCCTTTGCTGCCCATGGCGTCCAGCTTGGCGCGCTGTTCTTCCAGCAGCTTCTGGCGGCCAGCCTCTTCAGCTGCCAGCCGCTCACGCTGGCTCAAGGTGCGGGTTTCCATGGCGGCACGCGCCGCCCGCGACAAGTCGCCCACCTCCTTGATCGTCAAGTCATCGCGCTCCTGGGCACCCATGGCTGCATTGGTGCAAACCGTCGTCACCATTTGTGCCAGCAATTCGCCCGTTTTGTCACCCATGTCTTCACCAAACTCGCTCACAAAGGTGTTGGCCATGGTCCTGAACTCGCGCTGGCGGGCGGTGAACTCCGCAAACCCGGCGCCGTAGCGCTGCATCGAATACTTGCTGGGCAGCTCGCCACTGCGTGCTAGCTCAGGGTATTTGGCCTGCAGGTCGGCAATCATTTCGTCCAACGTCAACCGGTCTTCACGCAGCAGCTTTTCAACATACTTGCGCACGCCTGGCGCCAGGCGGCTGATGGTGCTTTTGCGGCCCATGGCGATCAGGCTCCGGGCCGGGCAACACCCGGCACAGTGGCCCGACCGATGGCCACATCCATGCCGCGCTCGGTAGCCGAGGCCACCAACACCGGGCCCAGGTCTTCCAGCTTGACCAGCGCTTGTTCCTGCAGCCAGCTCAGTTCGGTTTTCACCTGGTCGCGCGTGATGGCGTGGCCAAAGCGTTCCAGCGCCATCGTCAGCACACTGCTGTTGGCGCGGTACATGGGCAGCTCAGTCAGCAGCCTCAAGATCACCAGCCGCCGGTCATGGATCAGGTGCGTGGCAAAGTCGGTTTTGTGCATGGGGCAACTCACTTCTGAATCAAAAAATCTTCGATGCGGTTCACGCTGGTGCGTATGGGTGCAATCTCAGCGCTGATCGAATCGCGCAGGATCTGCGCCTCGCGCATGTAGTCATCGCGCCGCATGTACGTGCGGGGTATTTCTGACTGGAACCTCAGGAAATCTCGCTCCAGATCCAAAGTAGTCTTTTGCGCGTTTTCGATGGTTGTAGACAGAGCTTTGAAGCGTGCATCCAGGGACCGCTCGTACTGTTTGACGATGACCTTTGTCAGCGCCCAGTAGCCGCCGACCAGCGCAAAAACCAGAAAAAGCAAATTGGTCATGGTGAATTCAAAAATCATGGTGCGTGCCAATCAATCAGTTTGTCGAGCCGGGTTCGGCAGACTTCGTACTGGGCACCGGCGTCGATGCCCCAGTCTGCGACTTGGGTGTCTGTGGCGAAAACGTCGGCGGTGATGGCCGCGCTGCTGTCGTCTGCAACGCCGGTAGCGGGCCCATACGCTGCAGCAGTGCCGCTGGTGGGCGCGGGCACAAGGGTGATGCCGGGGGCACGCTTGAGCACGCGCAAAGCAGCGCTGTCAAGGCAAGTCCGGCCAGTCGTATGGGTAGAGATGGCACGGTGCGCCTCCTGGGTGAGTTGATCAATCTGCGCCTGCTGGGTGAGTAGCCCGGTGGTCAGGGCGTCGCCGCGGGCCTGCTCGGCCTGCAGCTGCTTGATCGCGGCGTCTTGCTGAACCGACTGCTTTTTCAGCCAGGCGGCGTTGCGGTAACGGTCGCCCGCGTAAAAGCTGCAGCTGGCCCACACCAGCAACAACAGCGGGATCCAGAACAGCGGGCGGGTCAGCATCTTCATTGGGCCGCTCCTGGTGCGTTCTGGCCCAAGCACATCGCCCGAAGCGCCTGGCGGTCTGCCCACACGCCACGGCAGGTGCGGTTGTCTGGGTGGCTGCACCGGTCTTGCGGCTTGGTCACCGCACCGGCGCGGTCGTAAAGCAAGATGGCATCACACGCGCCTTGGTAGTCGCCCACCTGCAAGCGGCGCACGATGGTGCTGGGGCCGGTGCGGGCGTCGTTTTTGCACACCGCCGTGGTGCCCGTGTTGTGGCCCAGCGCCACAAAGGCATCCCATTCGTGCTGGAACATTGGGGCACTGATGCAACGCTTCAGCGCCCGCTCGGCATCACTGGCATCGGTGCGCAGGCGTATCAGCGCCCGCACGGGTGTGGTTTTGTCACCCATCTTCACGCCTTGAGTGGTGCCAAACCCAATGGTGGCCACCCGTGCGCCATGTACAGGGTCAGGGTAGGCGCGCTCGCTGTAGTCCTCGCGCTGGGCGATGTAAGCCAAGCCCGTGGCTGACAGTACCAAGGCGGCTATAGCGGTGCGGTTTATTTCCATGCACCTACTGTCGCGCGCGCGTGGCAAGTGCAGTAAGTAAAGCGCTTTAGTTATTGCGCGGGCGTGCGCACAGTGAAACTGGATGCCTCACCACCACCGAGCCCTGCAATGACTGATACAAAAGTGACTGAAGAGCAAGTCGAAGCCGCCATCCAGGCCACAGACTTTTATGTGTTTCCCGGCACGACCGTTACCGTCTGTCTACTGACTCTGAAAAATGGCGCCAAGGTGGTGGGCTACAACTACGGCGCCATCGACGTGGCCCGCCAGGACTGGGCAACCGGCCGCTTTGAAGCCCGGGCCATGGCCATTGAAAAGGTCTGGGAACTCGAAGGCTACGTGCTGCGCAACCAATTAGCCGCGAAAGGGCAATGACATGAAAAAACTACTTGCAATCATGGCCGCTGTGATGGCCGTCGCCGCCTGCAGCGATGCCGATGTCGCGTCACACAACCTGTCAAAAGCGGCTGACCAATTCGAGGTTGCCCGGCGCATCGTCTTCTACAACGGCATCACCGGCGACTACATGCTGACCATCCAGGGCCTGTGCTCGCTGGGCAATGCCGACAAGGCGCGCGAGATTTCTGTGACCTGCAAGACCGGCCCCAGTGCCTACAAAAAGCACTTTCTGGGGCTGTCTGACAACGTCACGTTTTTTGTGGAGCAAGTGGACGCGGCCCCGGCCAGCCCGTACCAATACCGCGTCGTCTTCAAGCCGCTGGCCATCGTGCCAGACATCGAAATTCGCCAGTGAGGTCACCATGCACGACTCATCTATCGAGGAAAGGGCTCAACCCCAACGCAAGACGGCCAAGCGTGTTCTGCAATGGGCCATCCCCAACGCGCTGTTTGGCGTGGCGCTGTATTTCGGCGTAGTTGAAGGCGTGCAGGGTGCCGCCAACATTGCCCAGTTCATCATTTGGTTTACGTTTGCCATCAGTTGGGTTAGCCTGTCTGATGCCTTTGTAAGGCGTGTGCGCGCAGAGGGTCCATCACCCATTCCTGCCTCGCTCGGCTTGTCATTTGATCTGGCTGCGCTGGCTTTGCTGCTTTGGTACGGATGGATTTTTAGCGCCATCGCATTGGCAGTTCGAACAATGTTATTTTTAAGCATTCGCCATAGCGCACACCATGAAACAAATCATTGACACGGCCCGCACCCGCGCCTTCAGTGTTGCAGCAAGCTTGCCGGCTGCGCACCTTCAGGCCATGGAAACATTGGTTCGTTCTTTGGTGGCAACAGCAACACCATGGACCACTGCAAAAATAGCACTGCAGCAATCGTGTGATGCTTTGAGGGCAGCCCAGCCGGAAGTGGCAACAGCTTAGCGTTGCCTGCCGCATGGTTGGCTGCAGCCACAGTGATGGACTGCGTGAGCCGCTCAAACAAAACCCGCCAGGCACCGGGGCTTGGTTCAGTGGCGGTCCATTTCCCACCGTTGGCCAACACCCATAGCGCCTGGTCGGCCTCGTTCTCGTTCGCCTGCAGATAGGGCAGGCTGCGGATCTGCGCAAAGTGGGGCCGGAACACTTCAATCATGGGCCACAGTGCCTCAACGGTCTGCCAGCCGTCCAGATACATAACTGGCTGGTCTTGCCAGCCATCAGCCAGGTGCAGGCTGAAAAAGTGCTGCAGCACAAAAGAACCGGTGTCACTCATGTCAACCCCCACTCTGGCCACGTTTGGATTTGACCGGTGCTTCAGGTATTGCCTGCCCTGGCAGGAACACCTCGTAACTGTTGCCCTTTTTGCGGCGAACAATGTCACCCAGTTCATCCGCAAAGTACAAAACGTATCGGCAATGCTCAGTGTCTGGTGCCGCCGCCATGTGCGGGTACAGCGCCGTTTGCTTGATGCCAGGATTCTCTTCAATGAAGGGCTTGATGCCGCGCATGCACTGCTGGTACAGCGGGTCGGCCTCTGCAAAGATCGTCATGATCTTCTTGAAGATGCGCTGATCATTTGGTGGCGCAGTATTGATGCCATAGGCAATCTTCTGCAAAAACCGTCTCGCGCCGCCCCAATCACCAGCCGCAAGCATCGGAGAGAGCTCAACAAACACCGGGTGCTCTGTAACCTCAATAACCCGTGGATCACGATCACCGACCGGATTGCCGCTTTCGTCAGTCGCTGTGACAGCAAGTCGGGCTTCTGAATTTGTTTTGTTGCGCTGGCTGGTGCTGCCGGACGTGCGTGTTGGTTGCGATGGCGCCAACTTTGGGCCACGTTTTGTATCTTTTTTGTACCACCACACAAGGCCTGCCGCTATCAGCACCGAGATTAACAACCACATGACGCTCCCCTTTCAGATTTAAAACCGTCGTTACATCACCCGCCCACCATCCCGTTAGTCCGGCGAACC
Source organism: Rhodoferax sp. U2-2l (assembly GCF_020594515.1). Classification (GTDB taxonomy): domain Bacteria; phylum Pseudomonadota; class Gammaproteobacteria; order Burkholderiales; family Burkholderiaceae_C; genus Rhodoferax. Next base: position 98,174 of record NZ_JAJCTH010000017.1, on the reverse strand, counting down.
TCCACCAGGTGCGTGCGCAGGCGCAGCAGCTCGCGCGGGTCCAGATCCATCACCAGGGCGGTGCCGAACTCGCAGCGCATCCAGTCCAGCACGGCAATGCGCAGGGGCTTGGGCAGGGGGCGCATCAGGGCCAGCACGGCGCGCTGGGCGGGGGTGACTTCGGGGCGAGCGTTGGCGAGGCTGCCCCTGCTGCGCGCTGGAGGCGCGGGAGGCGCTACCAGCGCGAAGGAAGGGGGCTGCTGCACCACCGTGGCGTGGTGGATGACCACCGGGCCGCTGGCCCGCACGTTGTGCACGTGATCGTGCTGATGCTGGTGGTGGTGCGTGTGCTGGTTGTGCGCGTGGTTGTGCGCGTGGTTGTGGATGGTGTTGTGGTTACCGTTGATCTGAATTGCCGCGTGGCCCGAGTTCTTTTGTTTTTGCTCATCCCTCATCGACTAAAACCCCCCTTGGTTGAATTACTTTCTGGTGCGTGACATCACCTTGTTGCCAGAGCCTCTGACCTGTATTGAGCCTGGCGCGTTGTTGACCTGGTTGTTGCCATCCTTGGGCTTGGGCGCCTCACCTGGCGTGGCTGACAGCAGCTCACGCACAGCAGCGCGCCGGGCGGCTGGGCTGGCTTCCTTGAAATAGCCAAGCATCGTTTCTTCTTCTGAAGTCAGCTTGCGCGGCGGTTCAAAACTCCGATCCCCCGTGATGACATAGAGAACATCCACACCGACGCGAGCCATCGCACTCAAAGCGTTCGCATCTGGGCCGCCAATGCCGTTCTCCCAGTTTGCGACTGTGCCTCTAGATGCTTCAGCAATTTCAGCCATATCCGTCTGGCTATACCCAAGTCTTTTTCGCTCGGATTTGATGCGCTCAGAAATTTGCATAAAAAATTATTCAAACCGATTGAAATTGCACAAAAAACTATACATAATTCACACCAAGCAAACGCTAACCGCTCCTACAACCACCAACCAAGGACAAAAAAAATGACACCCGAAAAAGCCAAGCAATTCATCCGTCAATCCGGCTTTTCCGTGGTGCGCTGGGCGGCACCGGTCATGGCCTCCAACACCCTCACGATTCGACTTTGGCCATCGGCTTGCAAAGTCATCATCGTCATCACCCGCTCAGACACCAGCAGTGCGGCTTCAAAAGCCAAGATGCCCGCGCCGGCAAAAGCGGTTACCACGCCGCCAATCACGCAAAACAGCACTGATGAGGGCGTCACCGGCCCCAGCGCGATCGACAGCATGCCCGCCATACCCACCAGCGCTACCAGCAACATGGGCCAGTTACGCCGCCAAAAACTGCTTTTAGGTGCCGCATTGATGTTTTTGGCAGCCAGCAGCTTGTTTATCTCAATGGCCCTCTTGATCGCTGATAGCACCGAATACACCAATGCGGCGATCAGCGCCATCACCTTCAGCCAGCTCTGCATGTCCATCTTTTTCTTTAACCAGCCCAAGCTGGCCCCCTGAGTTGTCAACACTAACTTACACCATTCTATGAACAAAATCCGCACTCCTGACGAGGCAAAAGAGTGGCTGGCATACCAGGGCATCAGCGCTGCCGAGTTCTGCCGCATGCACGGGCTGCCCACCAGTCTGGTGTACGAAATCTTGAACGGCCGCAAACGGTGCCTGCGCGGCATGAGCCACAACATTGCCGTGCTGCTGGGCATGAAGCGCGGCGTGGTCACCACCCGCCCGGCCCGCGTGGCCGGTGCCCCGCGCAACAGCAGCGCCGCCCAGGCTGCAGGGGCACAAGCATGAGCGCCGACCTCAACCAAGCGCGCGCCTGGTGCCAGCGCAACATCGACCCCTGCCCGCGCAGCCCTGAGTGGAAGGCTGGCGCCACCGCTGGCTGCTTCAAAGCCTATGGGCTTGTGCCGCCCAAGAGCTCCTGGGCCAGCGGCACGGCGCAAGACGACGCTCACCGCGCGGGCTTTCTGTATGGTTACGAGCAGGCCAAGCATGACCTGCAAGCCGGAGGTAACGGTCTAAGCACTGATCGTGACCGCTTTGGCTTTGACGTCACTGCGCCGAAGCTTGGCGCGAGCTACGCGCAGCTTCAAGCGCGTCAGCCAACTGCTGAAGCATCTGGTAAGCACTGCGGTGCATCACACTGCCCGCAGTGTGGGGCAGTGCTGCCATGCGCCACCCCTCAGCCACCAGGGGGCCATCAATGACACCCTGCATCTCCAGTGCGGCAGTCACCCGCAGCAGCGCCTGGCCAATGCCATCAATGCGCCCGGCCAGTTCATCAAATAGTTTTTCGTCCATGGTTTGCTCCAGTTGGAAGGTTGCGATGGCTGAACTTTGCCGCCAATTCCGGCAAATCAGCGTTTCCAGCACAGCGATTTGTTTGGAAGCCAATCCGGCGCTGCCAGAGAGGGCCTTCCAATGACCCGCCGCAATTGGAAAAACGTCCAACCAGCCAGCATGGTCGAGGCGCTGCGCCTGTGCAAAGAATTTGCGCAGGAGAAAAAGAACCTGTCCATCGAACGCATTGCCGACCTAATGGGCGCCACCCATGACAGCCTCTACAAATGGCTGGCCTTGGGCACACTGCCAATCATCAGGTTGCCCTCATACGAGTTGGCCTGTGGCTGCAACTTTGCCAGCGTCTGGCTGCTGACAAGCTCGGGCAACAAGATCGTGATTGACATGCCCAAGGGTCGCAAGGCCAGCACCGCCGATGTGATGGAAGTCAACACCAGCTGCGCCGCCGCACTGACCCTGCTCGCCTCCTTTTACGCCGCCCCTGAGTCCACCGACCTCGAAGCGACTCTGGCCGCGCTGCGCACCCACATCGAGCAGGTGGCCTACCACTACCGCAATGTGGCCAGCTATGCCACACCTGAACTGGAGTTTTGATCATGATGACCGAAGACGACATCTCTTTCGCCCTGGCCACGCATGCGCCCGACATGGCGCGTGGCTTCAGCATCAGCACCAGCCGTGGTGCCTTCTACGTCCCACCCGGGCGCGTGGCCGACACCATTGCCCGCGCTGTGACCCGTGCCTTGCAGTGCGAGCTGCTGGCCACCATCAAGCGCGCCCAGCATGCCAAGCGGCAGGAGGCTGGCCATGTCCTCTGAGCGCAAAACCGACTACACCAACGCCGCACAGCAGCGCCTGCTGCAGCTGGTGAACCTGCTCGCCGGCAATGAGCTCACTGGCCTGGCGCCCAGCCAGATCGCTCGCGACCTGGACTGCGCCCCCAGCGTTGTCACCCGCGATCTGGACAACCTGCGCACCGCAGGCTGGGCCGAGCAGACCCCCAAAGAACTCTGGCGGCTCACCCCGCATGTGATCCAGCTCAGCGTGCGCCATGGCGAGGCGCTCACCGCCTCGCGCCAAGAGTTCAACGACGTCACGCGCCGCTACGGCCTGCGTTAACCCCATTTTTTGAAGGACTGAAACCACCATGGCTACCCAAGGACGCAAACCCATGCCCGCCGCACCCGCCGTGCCCGGCACCCTGAACATGACAGCCGTTGCTGAAGACCTGGCAGCTGCCGACCAACTGATTGAGCTGCGGGCTGATTACTCCGAAGGCCGCGACCTGGTGAATCAGCTGCTGGGCCAGGCGCAAATGGCTGACGCCATCGCAAAGTTGACCGGGACGGTCGCGGTTTCAAAGATGGCCTTTGTCAAAGAACACAAGCTATATCAAGCACTTAGTGGAATGAAAGACCGGGACGGTCCCGGTTTGGCAGGCACTTGGGAGGATTTCTGCAAGCTTCTTGGCAAATCCGCTTCAAAGGTAAATGAAGACATAGCCAACCTGCAAACGTTCGGTGAAGCCGCCCTTGAATCCATGTCCGCCATGGGCATCGGCTACCGCGAACTGCGCCAATACCGCAAGCTGCCCGAAGACCAAAAGCTCGCTCTGATCGAAGTTGCCAAAACGGGTGACAAAGACAGTTTTGTCGAGCTGGCCGAAGAGATCATTGTCAAGCACGCCAAAGAAAAAGAGGCCATTGCCGCCAACCTGCAGCAGGCCGAAGAAAAGCTCGAATCCAAAGACCGCCTGATTGCTCAAAAAAATGAGCACATCGACAAGTTGTCTGAAGAGATTGACCGCCGCTTCACGCCCCGGCCAGACAGCATTGCCAAAACGGAAGCCGAGCAAAAGCTCATCACCGAGATCCAGGAAGCCACCGCCGCCGCCCAGTTTGAAATCCGCCGCGTGTTCCAGGCCGCTGATGCTGCGCTGGATGGCACTGCCCGCGAAGCCATTGAACTGGCCGCCCGCCAGGCGGTTGAATACCTGTGCCAGCAGCTGGTGGATATCAGCGCCGAGTTTGACATTGCGGTTGATCTTGAAAGCCGTCTCAAGCCCGCCTGGATGACTGACGACATGCTCGCCGCCATGGAGGCCAGGAGCGCCGCCGCTGCCAGCCAGCCAGCAGCACCCGCCAAAACCAAACTCAAGTCGGTGCAAGGCGCTGCCAACTAAGGCCAAACACCATGGATGCCATTCGCATGGAAATCATTCACCAGGCCGCGCGCGACCGCTTTGCGGCACCGCATGGGCAGCAGGGCCAGATCATTGAGCGTGCAGCGCGTACATTGGGTTTGTCAGTGCCCCGCACCCACGCCCTGGTCAGCCAAGCCAGCCGCAACCTGTTGTTGGCTAAGCCGCGTAAGCGCCGCTGCGATGCCGGTGAGATGGTCTACACCGATGCCGACCTGATGCTCATCAGCGGCACCATGATGAGCGCCAGGCGCGCTGGCAAGTGGGAGCTGAGCTGCGAAGCCGCCATTGACATGCTGTTTGCCGCCGGGAAACTCAGCGCCCGCCTGAGCCCAGGGCGCACTATGCAAGTGCTGCGCACCCGTGGCATGCACCCCACCCAGTTGGCCCAGCCCAGTCCCAGCGTGCGCATGCGCACCGAACACCCCAATTCGGTGGCGCTGATAGACGCATCGGTGTGCGTGCTGTACCGCACGCCAAAGGGCGAGCTGTTGCTGCTGGAAGAAGATGGCGTGCACTACAAGAACAAGCTGCACAACTACACCCGTGTCATGAACGACCTGTTGGTGCGCTACGTGGGCGTAGACCACACCAGCGGCTGTGTTGCAACGCGGTTTTACCTTGGCGGTGAAACGGCCCTCAATGCGCTTGACTTTCTCATGTGGATGATGACCCAACGCTTTGATGCCCAGGGCCAGCCCATGCCGTTCTACGGTGTGCCGCGTGAGCTGTACACCGACCAGGGCAGCGCCTTCAAGTCCGCAGAGTTTAAAAACTTCTGCAGCGTGATGGGCATCAAGCTCTACCACCACAAGCCCAAAAACAGCCGTGCCACCGGGGCTGTGGAAAACGCGCAAAACCTGGTTGAGCGTGGCATGGAAAGCCGCCTACGCTTCCTGGACCCCAACAGCATCACCATGGAGCGCCTGCAAGCGCTGGCCGAGCTGTGGATGCACTGGTTCAACAGCACCCGCAAGCACAGCCGCCACGGCATGGCTCGCTACGCATGCTGGAGCCTGATCACCGAAGACCAGCTCATCATTGCACCGCCGCTGGAGGTCATGCAGTCTCTACCCGCCACTTTGGCTAAGACACGCAAGGTCACCACCAACATGCAGGTCAGCTTTGCGTACAAGGACCAAGGCAGCAGGGATTACGACGTGCGCTACGTGCCCGGCATCTCACCTGGCTCGCAGGTGTATGTCACGGTCAACCCACTCGCACTGCCCAGCGTGCGCGTCGGTGTGACAGATCGCGAAACAGGTGAGATCGTTTGGCACCAGGTGCAGCCAGTCGAGGTGGACCGATTTGGCTTTGCTGTAGACGCACCCAAGCTGGGCCAAAGCTACGCCGCCATGCCAGACACCCCGTCTGACACCCACCGCAAAGCCATCGCAGCCCAAGCCTACGCCACCCCGGCAGGCCCAGCCACTGTGGCGCAGTCTGACGAGGCCATCAAACGCAAACAAGCCCCATACGTTGGGCAGTTTGACCCACTGGCCGACCTCAAAGCCGCCAAGGTGCCCGCCTACTTGCCGCGCAAAGGCTCAGTGCACGAAGCCACGGCCCCCAGCATTGAAGTCACTCGCCTGAGTGTGGCCACAGCCTGCCAGCGCATCAAGCTGGCCCTGGGTGATGACTATGACATTGGCACCTATGCCTGGTTGACCGAGCGTTATGGCAGCGCTGGTGTGCCTGAAGACGTGGTGCAGTCACTGATAGCGCAACGCCGCCAGGCAGCTGTTGCTGTGCCGCAAGGTGGCTTGCGTGCTGTAGGAGGTGGTGTATGAGGCCAACCAAAGTCACGCCAGCGCTCGTTCGAGCCTTGTTCAAGATGAGCGGCAACGCCACCAATGCGCAGATATCCGCTGATCTGGGCTTGGGTGTCAGCACCCTCAGGGCCGTGCGTTCCGGGAAATATGCGCTGGACAAGGCCAGTTTGCTCGCATGGCATCAGACCTTCGGCAAGGAAAAGGGCCAAGAGGGCCGCTTAAAACCCGCCAAAAACCCGCGAAAGACTCAGGCCGCTGCGGTGGCCCTGCCCAAGGCCTCAAAGCCCGCCACGGCTCCAGTTTCCAGACCCGCCAAAAAGTTGGCCCCAGAGTGCTTGCAACACCCCGAGGCCGTTCCCTCAACCCCAACACAAATTGAAACTGAAAAGGAAGTGCCCATGTTACTACCCAAGCAAACCATGAGTACCGATGCACGCAAGCGCTTCGGGCTGTTCGTCAACCCGTTCGAGGGTGAAGTCACTTGCGACGCCGAGATGTTCGTCAACGGTGAGATCCGTTTTGTGCGTGAGGCTGCCTGGCAGGCTGCCATCGGTGGGCGCTTTGTGGCCATCATCGGCGAGTCGGGTGCCGGCAAAACCACCATTCTGGACGCCCTCAAGTACCAGGTGCGCAAGGAACGCAAGCCGGTGGTCTTCATTGAGCCGTCCGTACTGGGCATGGAAGACAGCGACACCAAAGGCAAAACGCTCAAAAGTGCCGCCATCCAGACAGCCATTGTCATGACGCTGGATGCCATGGAAGGGGTGGCACGCTCAGATGAGAAGCGCACCCGCCAGGTCAAGCGCATGTTGCAAGACTCCACCAGCCAGGGGCGCAGCCACTTGTTGGTGATCGAGGAGGCGCATTCGCTGCCCATCCCCACACTCAAGCACCTCAAACGCCTGTGGGAAAAGTCCCGCATGGAAAGCGATGGCGACAAGTACTACAAAAGCATGCTGGGCGTGTTGCTTCTGGGCCACCCTGAGCTGGAGCAAAAACTCAACCGGTTTGACGTGCGTGAGGTCATGCAGCGCTGTGAGCCGGTGCGCTTGCCACACTTGGGTGAGGACTTGTCCGGCTACTTGCGGTTTCGTGCCGAGACCATCGGGCGCAAGCTTGACGAGTTCATCACTCAGGACGGCATTGATGCGCTCAAAACCCGCCTGACCGTTGCCGGTGGAGACCAGGGCGGCAAGGTCATGCTGATGTACCCCCTCAACGTCAACAACTGGATGATCGCCGCGCTGAACGCCGCCGCTGGGCTGGGCGCACCGCGCATCGACCGTGACGTGATCGCGTTGGTCTGAAGGGCTGCAGCCATGAAAACCAATCAAACCATTCGCAGTTTCCGCTCGCAAGTCGGACGGCGTTGCTATCAGATCTTCCTGCGGAATGCCATTGGCCGCAAGGTTCGGGTGCTGACGTTTACTGATTACACGCCATGCGCCAATGGCGGTACTGAGCGCACTTACTTCAAGCTGCTGACGCATGACCGTCATCCGATCGGATGCAACTTGCCAAAAAACTCGGCCAAGTTCTATGCCGAAAAGATCATTCCAGTTCTTCAGCCTGGGGTGTGGGTGGAGGTCGTTTTTCAATGAAAACCTACCGCATCACCATCACCATGCCCGACGGCAGCCAAGGCCGCGCCCTGGGCATCTTCGCCAGCGCCTGCGCGGCCATTGTGGCCGTGATGGACGACTTCCCCCAAGCCAAGCGCATCAGCGCCCGGAGACTGCCATGAAACCCATCAAAAACAACCGCTGCCATGAACTTGGCGTGTGCCAAGGCTTGGGCGCCGACCAATGCCCCGACTGTGACTCGTGGGAGTGCAACGTGCTGGTGGAAGAGCTGCACCCCCAGCCCGGCCGCCGCGCCACCGACCGCGCCCCCCAGCCCACCTTCCCATTCGCCCCCGGCGTGATCCAGGGCCCGCGTGACACGCCCTTGTCCATCACCCTGGAAGACGATGGCTATTGGTGCGCCAGCTGGCAGCGCGAGCTGGTGGCGGTGGTGGCACTGGTGGCACTGGCTGCCCTGGCGGGCACAGCTTTGGTGAGGTGGCTGGCATGAGCGAGCTGAGCTGCCCCGTGTGTGGTGCCGCGCTCACGCTGGACCACCTGTTTGTGGATGCTGACAGCCGCGCCGCCGTGGCGCAGCTGATCTCAGTGGCCATGCCCATCGGGGCGCTGCTGCTGCAGTACACCCGGCTGTTTACCCCGCCAAAGACCACGCTCACCCAGCGCAAGCAGGTGCGCATCCTGCTGCAGCTGCTGCCCGACCTGAAGCGCGCCGCCATCACCCACCGCGGGCGCGACTGGCAGGTGCCCCTGACCACCTGGGCGCGCGGTATCGACCAGATGCTGCAAGCCCGCGACGCAGGCAAGCTGGACCTGCCCATGAAAGGCCACGGCTACCTCTACGCCATCCTGACCGGCCTGGCCGACAAGGTAGAGGCGGTGGCTGAGGTGCAGGCCGAGGCCGCCAAGCGCCATCACCCCGTAGTGGGGCAGGGCGCAGAGCGCGCCGCCCCGGTCCCCGACTTTGCCCGCGCCGCCCTGGCCGCCCTCAAAACACCTGGAGTCAAAGCATGATCGAAAAAACCCACCACGCCCAAAACCCGGTCAACGTGGCGATCCTGAACTACGTGGCTGAAAGAAGTCAGGCCAGCTACGCCGAGCTGTTTGCCGCCTTTGCCGACCTGCAGACCAGCGAGGTCAAGGCGCATGCCCGCTTTTCCAAAAAGATGGAGTACCTGTGCTTTACCCAGCAGCTTTGCAGCCGTGGCCGTGGGCATGACCGGGTGTTCAGCCTGGGGGCACAGGCAGGCAAATCTAGCGCGGCCACCCGGTGGAACACGCGACCCCATGCGCCAAAGGCAGCGCCAGAGCGCACCGCCGCCGACGCGCGTGATGCCCCCGCTTTTGCCCTGTCACCCTCGCGCCTGACGGTGACCGTGCTGCCCACCCGCAGCCCTGCGTTGCGCCCCGGTGCACTTGACTTTAAGAGCGTGGCCAGCCGTGGCTTCGCCTGCTGATCCACCCCCTGTTTTCCCACCACGCAAGGACTTTTCCATGACCGAAACAACCCAACCCAGCTACAGCCAGAGCACCACGCCCGGCTACTGGCAAGACGCCAATGGCAACCTGGTGCCTGAGTCAAAAGTGAAGCAGATCGACCAGGTGCGCAACCAGATGGTCTATGACCTGTGCCGCATGGCCGAGGTCGAATCCCTGGCGCTGCGCACCTTCAAGCTGAGCGCCATGGCCGAGATGAGCGCCTTTGTGGCCATGAGCCTGGAAAACTATGGCGTGCTGACTGGCGGCACCAAGGGCAATGTCACCCTGTGCAGCTATGACGGCAAATACAAGATCGTGCGCCAGATGCAAGACAAGATCACCTTTGGCGAGCAGCTGATGGCCGCCAAGTCGCTGATCGACGAGTGCGTGCACATCTGGGCGCAGGGTGCCAATGACAACATCAAGGCGCTGGTGAACCATGCCTTCCAGACCGACAAGGAAGGCAAGATCAACACCGGGCGCGTGCTGGGCCTGCGCCGCCTGGACATCAAGGACGAGAAGTGGCAAGCCGCCATGACTGCGATCGCCGACAGCATGCAGACCGCCAGCACCAAGCCCTACATCCGCTTCTACAAGCGCGACGACACCACCCAGGAATACCTGCCGATCAACCTTGATGTGGCGGGGGCTTGAAGTGACTGCCGCTTTGTCTTCTGGTAAAGTTCGCCCAACTGCACGTAATGGTGCAGCCAGGTTTGGCGACCTAATACACCCCTACGACGCAAGCCGTAGGTCTTCAGCAGACTCTGCGGCTTCTTCGTTTGTGCCTCCATTTATGGTGGCTCGATGGGAGGCCCGCAAGGGCCTGCCGGTTCCCGCAAGGGGTGTCCGGTTCGCCAACCCGTCGAGTCACCGCCCCCATTTGGCGATGGGTGCGGTGGTTTTTGTAAACCACACCCCTTGGAGGCCATCTATGGCACGCACTTCCACCACCCCGGCAAACGCCATCACTGACGTTGTTGACGCAATCGACAGTCTGTCAGAACACTTTCTCGCCTTTGAGGCCGTCGAGCAACTGATCGCCCCGCAAAAGGCCAATTGCACCGAAGACCTGGCCCACGTAGATCGCCCCGCGCTGGGCTTTCTGCTGACCATGCTCAACACCAGCATGCGCAACCAGATCGCCGCTGCCCGCGCAGCCGCCGAGCTGGCACACCAAATGAGCTACTGAAAGGACACATCATGAAAATCATGCACGCTGATCTGTTCCCTGAAACCCTGTTGGTGACCGTTGCCAACGGCCACACCCAAACCGATTCACTCAAAGTGGCAAAGCACTTTCACAAGGCGCACAAACATGTACTACGTGATATCGAAGAGTTGCTCAAGAAGTGCACCGAAGCTGGAATCTCACGGCCCAACTTTGGGCCGTCAGAATACAAAAACACGCGCGGCAAAGTGTTCAAGATGTACATCATGGACCGCAAGGCTTTCTGCATGCTGGTGTCCACCTTTACCGGGATGAAGGCGTTGGTTTGGCAGGATCAATACCACACCGCGTTTGAAAACATGGATACCTATATTCATGCCGAGGCAGATCGGCGCGCCAATGCGCTCAAGCTGCTCAAGCCCAACTACATCGTTATTGAAGAGGGCGACGCGCAGGGCCTGAGCCGAGCCGACATTGCCCAGCGCACCGGCCACAAGTGCCTGGGCTCCATCACCGCCAACCGCAAGAAGATGCGGGCTCTGGGTCTGCGTACCAAGACCGTGGTCATCAAAACCAAGAGCGTTGACGAGCTGAAATTTCAGCCCGTCAAAACCGGAAGCGCAGCATGAACCGCAATCTGCCCAATGCCCGCGAGGCCCTGTTCACGCTATTTGTCCAAGCGACACAGGCTGCCCAAGACATGTCCGACCAGCACAACAAGCGGGCCATGGCTCTGGGAAACAGCCTGTTGCGTGAAGCTAAAAGGCTGGGGTACACCAACCCCGAATGGGTTTGCAATCGCATCCAAAGTCATTTGGATGAGCCGGAGAACCATTATCGGAAACAGGATGCACGCCGCCTTGTCAATGAACTCATTGCCTTCGTGGGGGCCATGACGCTGCTAGACATGGCCGACAAGTTTGAGTGGACGTTTGTGCACACACCTATTCCCGAAGCCGAAAACGGTGCGGTGCTGATTGAACAAACCCCATGAAACCCGCCCCGCGTCAAAACCACCTGGCCGCCATCCACATGGCGCAAAAGGCGCTGGGCCTGTCTGCAGAAGACGCCAGCGCCTTGAAGCTGCATGTCACTGGCCAGGCCAGCAGCGCCACCATGACCGCCCTGCAGCGCAAGCAGTACCTGGCGCACCTGGCGGGCCTGCAGGAGCGTGCTGCCCTGGCCCGGGGTGAGAAACCGGCCTACACCCCCAAGCGCGACCCACGCCACCGCAGCCTGGACGATGCCGACGACGAGCGCTGGCAAAAGGCCCGCGCCCTGTGGCACGCCCTGGCAGGCGCCGGTGTGGTGCGGGTGGATACCGATGCGGCGTTGACGGCGTATGTCAAAGGCAAGATAAAGGTTGACGCCTGGCGCTTTCTCAACAGCTACCAGGTCAATCAGGTGATTGAGATGCTCAAACAGTGGTGTGTGCGCTGTGGGGTGGAGGTGCAGCCGTGACCGATCGCCACGTTTCCGCAGCCGAGCTGGCCGTCCTTGAGGCTTTGCTGCCCCCAGGCCTCACGCCGGACATGCGCGACGTGGCGCAGTGCCTGTTTGAGCCGCTTGTCATGGCTGATGAACGCTGTGGCCAGGCCGCGCCAGACCAGCCCTGGCTGGCCCAACTGTTTGCCTGGGCCCAGCAGGCGCTGATGCAGTTGCAGTATCTGACCACCCAAAAGGGCGGCGTGGCCATCTACCTGGCCAAAGGCATCGCTGTGCACCTGAGCGCCCGCGACCGCAAGATGTGCAGCGAATTCCGTGGAGAATACAAGCTGCTTGGCCGTAAATACGGCATCACCGAAATGCGCTGCCGCCAGATCGTTGACGCCTGGCAGCGTGCGGTCTACCTGGAACGTCAGCAAGGCCTACCTGGCCTCGACTAAATACTAAAGCGCTTTACTGTCGCTTAGAGAGGCACCCCGGCACAGTACCGGGTATGCCTCACGGACTTCCCCCCCAAATCGAGATTTTCCGCGCCGGTCGTCACACTGATGACTCGGGTGCGGTGCACGAATTCAGCCCGGCTGATGTGGCTGGCATGGCGTCGTCGTATGACCCGGCGCTGCGCGAAGCCCCTCTGACTGTTGGCCACCCGGCTGACAACCTGCCTGCTTATGGCTGGGTCAAAGGCGTGGCCGTCAATGCCGATGGCCGCCTGGCCATGGACACGCGCGATGTGCATCCGCAGTTTGCCGAGATGGTGCAGGCCCGCAGGTTCCCCAAGCGCAGCGCCAGTTTCTACCCGCCACAGCACCCAAACAACCCCAAGCCTGGCCACTGGTATCTGCGCCATGTGGCTTTTCTGGGCGCGCAGCCGCCTGCGATCGCTGGTCTCAGAGACATCTCGTTTGCAGAAGAAGCTGCAGGCACCGTCAACTTTTCCGAAGCCACCCAACCACCTCAACCCACCCAGGAGCAAATCCAAATGGACAAAGAACTTGAAGCCAAGCTGGCCGCTGAGCAGCAGAAAAATGCCGAGCTGCAAGCTGCCGCTGACAAAGCCAAGGCCGATGCGGCCGCCGCCCAGGCCCAACTGGCCCAGTTTGCCGAGGCAGCCCGCGCTGAGCGTACCGCCAGCTTCACCAACTATGCCGAGGCCCAGGTCAAAGCCGCGATCGTGAAGCCTTCTGAAAAAGCCGCCGTGGTCGACCTGCTGAACCTGGCTGCAGACGCCAAGGCCGTGAGCTTCTCCGAAGGCGGTGCGGTGCGCACTGTGCCGGTGGTGGACTTTGTCAAGAGCCTGATTGAGCGTGCCAAGCCCGCCGTCAGCTTTAGCGAACAAGCCGCTGGTGGTGCCGGTGCCAGCTCGGCCGCGGGCCTGTCAGACGCCGAGATTGACGCCAAGGCCAAGGCCCATGCACTGCAACACAAGGTGAGCTACGCCGAGGCGCTGTCTGCCGTGTGTTCTTTCACTGGCGCCGCCTGATCACTCCCTCTCATTTAACAGGACCTACCCATCATGATGACTCTTTCCGAGATCCGCCTCAAACAAAACCCCATCCTCACCAGTCTGTTGCTGGGCCTCGGCCAAGGCACCATGGTGGCTGAGAAGCTGTTCCCACGCTTGCCATCAGCACTCAGTTCCATTGGTCTGGCCCAACTTGGCAGCGAGCGGCTCAAGCGCTTCAACGTTCGGCGCGCTCCTGGAACGCCCACCAAGCGCGTGGATATCAAGTACGACGGCAAGGTCTACACAGTCGACCAGGATTCGATTGAAATCCCTATCCCTCGTGAATTGCTGCGCGAAGCCGATGAAAGCCGCAAGCTCAACGTTGGTGGGTATCTTGATGTCAGCAAGATTGCGATGGCGACAGCCAATGACATTCTGGGTCTGGCCTACGAAATTGATGTGGCCACGGTTGCTACTACAGCAGGCACCTATGCGTCTGGGCACGTGACGGCCTTGGCCTCTGGTACCAAGTGGAGCGCCAGCACTGGCACGCCGGTGACTGACATCCGCGCTGCAGCCAATGTGATCCGCAAGAAGATCGGCAAAAAGCCCAACCGCTTGACCTTGTCGCCCGACGCCAAGCTGGCTGTTGAAACCAACCTGGAAGTCAAGAGCTACCTGCCCAGCACTCAAATGGGTGTAGCCACGTTGGATCAGCTGGCCAAGATTTTTGAAGTTGACGAGGTTGTCGTTGGCGATGCCGTTTGGATCGACAACTCCAATGTGGGGCAGGACGTCTGGGGCAACAACGCCGTCTTGGCCTATGTGCCCAAGATCGGCGGCAATGGCAGCGAAATCAGCCTGGCTGAGCCCGCCTTCGGTTTCACCAACGTGATTGAAGGCCACCCATTCGCTGAGACGCCTTACTACGAGAACAGCTCCAAGAGCTGGATCTACGGTGCTACCTACGAGCGCCGCCCCAACGTGGCCTACAACACCGCCGCCTTCCTGTTCCAAAACCCGAAATAACCCGCCCGTGAAGCTGACCCCCAGGGCATTGGCCCTGGGGCACTTGCTACAGGATCACAAGGAAACAACATGCCAAAACTGATTGCATTGGTGGCCATTCACGCGTTCGCTGAAGGCAAACGTGTCGTCATCGAGCCCGGCGAAGAAGTGGTTGGCCTGCCTCAAATTGAGGTGGACGAACTCAAGCTCAGCGGCTCGCTGAAGGACTCTGACGAAGAGGCCGCCGCTGAAAAGGCCGACACCAAAGCCGCCACTCAAGCGGGCGCCGCGTTCAAGGCAGAAAAGAAACGCGAGCAAGAGCGCCAGGCCGCTGCCGCTGCGGCCGCAGCCTCTGCTGCCGTTGACCAGCCTTCTTAACCCACTCACAGGAGATTGATTCATGGCTTCCCAAAACAACTCTGGTTTGCAATACCAAAAGCGCAACGCCATCACCATGGTGCTGATGGCCATCGCTGCGGCCAACCGCATCTTGGCTTACGACGGTACTTATGCCACCTCGGCAGGTGGCGTCAAAGATGCGCAAGGCGTGTCTGAAACCGGTGGTGAGGTGGGCGACGCGATTAGCGTGGTCACCGACTACAGCTACCCGGTGGAGGCCAGCGCGGCCATTACCTTTGGCGACTACATCAAGCCCGCCACTGATGGCAGCGGCCGAGCTGCCGTGGGCACGCTTACCGACCATTGCGGCCGGGCACTGGGTGCAGCCGCTGGGGCTGGGCAGCTGTTTGAGATGCAGATCGTCAAACACGTGCACGCCTGATAAGCCACCAGGAGCCAGCACATGAGCTACGCATCGCAGTCAGACATGGTGGAGCGCTTCGGCGAGGCCGAAGTGGCCGGGCGCACCAACCGGGTGGATGGTTTGACCATTGACCAGGTGGTGCTGGACCGTGCGCTGGCCGATGCCGATGCCGAGATCAACAGCTACCTGGCACGCCGCTACTCGGTGCCACTGACCACCACGCCGCCGGTGATCAACCGCCTGGCGTGCGACATCACGCGGTACCGGCTGTTTGACGACGGTGTGCCTGATACGGTGCGCCAGCGCTACGAAGACGCGGTGAGCTTGCTCAAGAAGTTTGCCAGTGGCGACGTGCAGCTTGTTGGTCAGGCCGAGGCACCAACGGCGGCAGATTCGCTGTCTTACTACAGCTTCAGTCCCCGCCAAGTCACCGACGAGACCATGCGGGGGTTTGCCTGATGAAGCTGAGCCTGGTCAAAGCCCGCCTGAAGGCCGCCAGCATTGGCCTGCGCACCGTTGGTGGTGCCGCTGACCTGGAGGCTGCGCAAAAAGGCGCTGTGGTGATGCCTGGCGCATTTTTGCTGAACCTGGGCGATGACGCTGGGCCCGATGACGAGCCCATCGGCGGCACGGACCAACAGATTGTCAAGACCATTGGCGTGGTGCTTTGTTTGGCAAACCGGCGTGACTCTCAAGGTGAGGCTGCTCTGGATGACCTGGAGGACTTGCGCAAAGCTGTTCGCGACACGCTGGTTGGCTGGGTGCCCGATGCCACCACGGGTGAGCCCATGACGTTTGCGGGTGGGCGCCTGCAGAGCCTGGACAAAGAAAGCCGTCTGTGGTGGATGGATGAATTTCGCATCAAAACTTACTACCGGAGCGCCTGACATGGCCACAAAAAACACCCCCCAAGCCCAAGCCGTTGAGCCCAAGCCCAGCCCCGAGAACACCCCCGAGAACACCCCAGTTCCCGGGGCTGGCCGATACAAATGGAGCGACACCGCCCCGCATTGGGTCGAGATCGACGAGGCAGACCAGCCCATCCCCGCTGCTGACCCTGCCGCCACCCCCACTGAAGGAGTTTGAGCCATGCCCCGCTACATCAAAAAGACAGTCATCCTGGCCAAATTAGAGACCACTGCCGGCACCGACGCCGTGCCTACCGGTGCGGCCAACGCCATCAAGGCGTTTGACATGTCCATCACCCCGCTGGAAATGTCGTCAATCAACTTGCCGTTTCTGTCGGCCCATTTCGGAGCCAGCGTGTCGTTGCCTGGTACCTATTTTTCAAAGTGCACCTTTTCTGTGGCGTTTGCAGGCTCGGGTGTTGCGGCTACCGCGCCAGCGTGGGGTTCGTTGCTGGTTGGCAGCGCTCACTCTGAGTCCACTGGCCTCACAACACCGGCGCGGGTTGAATACTTGCCCGCCAGCGACAGCCTCAAGACCATGACGATCTACTGGCATGACGATGGCTTGCTGCACAAGATGGTGGGCGCCATGGGTGCACCCAAGCTGTCGGCAAAAGCGGGCGAAGTTGCCAAGCTCACCTTTGAGTTCACAGGCCTGCATCTGCCACCGGTGGTGGTGTCCAATGCCGTGCCGACCCTGACTGCCTGGAAAAACCCGGTGGCCATCGTCAAGGCCAATGTCACTGACATCTTGCTTGGCTGCACCTATGCTGCTGGGGCCTTGACCGGTGGCACGCCTTACAACACCAGCGGCCTCACGCTGGACTGGGGCCACCAGGTCGAGTTTGATCCGCTTCTGACCACTGAGGAAGTGGGCATGAGCGACCGCAAGATCAAAGTCAATTTCAGCGCCCAAATGAGCGCCGCAGAAGAAGAAGCAGCCATCGCCGCCATCAAGGCGGGCTCCATCCAAAGCTTTGGCTTCGTGCTGGGCACGGTCAGCGGCAACAAGCTGATGCTTCACGCACCTGCGATGCGGCTGATTGGCCACAAAAAAGACGAGAGCAAGGGCAAACGCATGGTTGCGCTAGACCTTGAACTCGACCCAGTCAACGGCAACGATGAGCTGCGCATTATTTCCCTGTAACCCCGCCATTTTTGAGAGAGAAAACCCATGAGCCAAGTTTATAAAGTTGCCGTTGGCAATGTTGTCCAGGTCAACGTCAAGATGGTGATCCGCGACGGTGCTGCCGACAGGCAGTTCAAGTTCACCCTCACTGCCAACCGAAAAACGCAGGAAGAAATTGAACAGATGCGTGACCTGACGGTGAAAGACTTTTTGCTTGACAACGTCACTGATTGGAGCGGACAGCGCCTGGTGGTGCTGGAGAACAATGAACCCGCCGCCTTCTCGCGTGAGGCCTTTGAGGTGATGTTGGCGCAGCCCGGCGTGCTCAATGTTGTCTGGCTTTCGTACCAACGAGACTGCGCCAGCAAGGAAAAAAACTAGCGCAGGCAGCACGCCTGCAGGCCACTGGGCAGCTCTCTGACGCATCAGATGATGACGACGCCGCTGCCGATCGACAAGTGGATGCGGCGCTTGCTGCCTTCGGGCTGTTTGAAGACTGCGATGAAGAGCAGGCCGATACCAGTCCAGCGGTCTACCACATATGGCCCGAGAACCGGGACACCTGGCGCATTTGGAACCGGATCCAAACGCAGTGGCGCGTGGGCTTCAACGGGCGCTCTGGGCTGGATTACGCGGCTGTCACAGCCTACTTGCGCGACGTAGAGCGCGTGGCGGCGCGCACTTTCGCACATAAATTTATGTGTATCCAGGCCATGGAACTGGCGGCGCTGGATGAATGGGACAAGCAACGACAACAAACTGAGGGTTAACGGGTGGCAAACGAAGTCAAGCTGAAGTTGGCCATTGACGGCGGGCAAGTTGTTGGCGTCACGCTGGATGGTGTGGCCGCCAAACTCGACGGCGTTGGCACCTCGGCAGTGTCGGCCGGGAGCAAGGCGAGCAGGTCGCTCGCAGACCTGACACTCGCTGCAACCACAGCAGCAAAGGCGGCAGCTGGGGTGTTTGCGGGCTTTGCAGCCAGCCAGACCATTGGCAAGTTGATCTCTGTGCAGCGCGAGTTTGACGTGCTCAACAGCAGCCTGATCACCGTGACCGGCAGCAGTGCGGCTGCTGCGCGTGAGTTTGGCTGGATCAAGCAGTTTGCCGCCACCACGCCCTACCAGCTCAACGAGGTGACCGGCGCGTTCGTCAAGATGAAAGCGCTGGGCCTGGACGCCAGCGCCAAAGCCCTGGGCAGCTACGGCAACACCGCCAGCGCCATGGGTAAAGACCTGAACCAGATGATCGAAGCCGTGGCCGATGCCGCCACCGGCGAGTTTGAGCGCCTAAAAGAATTCGGCATCAAGGCCAGCAAGCAGGGCGACCAGGTCAGCCTGACATTCCAAGGTGTGACCAAAACCATCGGCAACAGCGCGGGCGAAATCACCGGCTACTTGCAGGCCATTGGCAACAATGAGTTTGCCGGGGCCATGGCCACCCGCGCTGCCACACTGGACGGGGCCATCAGCAATCTGGCCGACAACTGGGACGCGCTCTACCGGACGGTGAGCTCTGGCGCCGTTGGCGGCCTGATTTTTGACAGTGTCACGGTTGCCTCTGAGGCCATCAAGTCGGCAGAAGGCGCTGTGAAGTCGGTTGCCGAGGCCATCATTCCAGCCACCAAGGTTGCGACTGCTTACTTTGCCATCTTCGTTGCTGCCCCGGCCATTTACACCATGGCCACAGCGGCAATGACGTCGCTGATCCATGCCACCGCGCTGCACGCTTACAACATGATCACCGGCCAGGCGGCCACCATCGGGCTCAATACCTCTTTATACGGCACATCGGTGGCAGCCCAATTGGCCGCCGGGTCATTGTCAAAAATGGCACTGGCCGGCAGCGCTTTGTTTGCCGCCTTTGCCGGGTGGCAATTCGGCACTTATCTGCGCGACCAGTTTGTGGAGGTCCGTGTGGCTGGTTTGGCTTTTATCGGGGCCATGATGTCGGGCTGGGAGCACCTCAAATACGGCGCGCAGCTGGCCGGCGCCGCGCTCAAGTCGCTGCTACCAGGCACCGAGTCGTTTGCCGCTGCCAAAGCCCGTCTGTCAAAAGAACACGCGGCAGAAATCGACCTGATCGACCAAAACATTGTTGAGCTGATCCAGTACGAAACCACTGTCAAGAGTGTGACCGCCGCCGAATCGGCATCGGTGCCGACCAAAAAAGCCGTGACTGCGGCGACTCAAGCACAACTCAAAGCCGCCGAAGACCTGCGCAAGTCCTACACCGCCCAGGCCCAGGCGCTTGGCGATGCGCGCAACAAGGAATACGACGACATCGAGAAGTACATGGCTGCGCAGACGCTGTCCGCCATCGAGGCAGGCAACGCCGCCGACGCCTCTGTGCGCGCCGCGCAACTGGAGCTGGACCAGCGTGGCATGCTCAAGTCTGCCATTGCCGACACCACCGCAGCCCGGCTACAAGAGCAGCTGGCCACCAAGACCGCTGGCACCGAGGCCTATGACAGCCTGGTGCGTCAGATCAACGCGCAAAAAGCGCTGGCCGGCATTTACCGCTCTGGTGAAGCCCTTGATGCCGTGGATGACCTGCAAAAGGCCAACAAACGCGCCGCCGAGGCCTCAGAAAAATACTGGGAAGACGCCTTGATGCGCGCGTTTGAGAGCGGCAAGGGCTTTTTCGAGAGCTTGTGGTCAACCATCAAAAACACCCTCAAGACCCAGGTGCTGAAAGTCACCGTTCAGGGCGTCATGGGCTCGCTGGGCATTGGGGCAGCGGGGGCGGCGTCTGCACAAGGTGTGGGCGGGTCACTGGGAGACTTGGGGGGCCTGGGCAACCTGCTCATGCAGGGCAAATCAGCCTGGAACGCCATCACCAGCAGCGGCGGCAATCTCACCAACTTTCTGTTGGATAGCACCGCCAACGTGGCGGATAGCCTGCTACAGGCCGGGTTTGAGACAGCCGGAAACGCCGCCTATGACTTTGCCGAGGTGATGGCGAAAAACGCTGACATCATCAATGGCGCGGGCAGCGTTCTTGGCTATGCCAGCGCCTTCAACTCCCTTGCCAACGGCGAGTACGGCAAGGCCGCAGGCCAGGCCATCGGCACCTACATCATGCCCGGCATCGGCACCATTGTGGGTTCCTTCATTGGCAGCGCTGTGGACAGCATGTTTGGCGGCGGGGGCGGGCCCAAGACCGAGTCCAGCTACGGCCCCAGTGCCGGGCGTGGCAACACCAGCTCCAGCGGCCTGGCGGGGTCGTTTGCGCTCGGCGTTGAAAGCGCCTGGGAGGCGCTGGCCAAGCAGCTTGAAATCTCCACCGCCCTGAAAGTCGGTGCGTTTGTCAGCGTGGACAGTGCTGGCACCGCGAAGACGCAGCTCGCCACATCAGGCACCGTCAACGGACAAAACATTTACAGCCGCGCCGGCCGTGGCGGCGGCTATGAAAACGTGGGCCGCAGCCCCGAAGAACTGCAAGCCGCACTGAATGAGGAGACCACGCGGATCCTTTTCGCCGCGCTCAAGGCCAGCGACCTGCCACAGCAGTACAAAACCTACCTGAGCGGCATTGGCAACACCGTGGCCGAAATGTCCACAGCCATGAGCAACGTGGCCGTGGTGCATGACTTCAACAAAGCGCTGGCTTCGATGCCATTCGAGAGCCTGAAAAACCTGAGCTTTGACGCTGCCAAGGGCTTGATCGAAGTCTCTGGCGGGCTGGAGAACTTCAGCGCCCGCCTGGGCACGTACTACTCGCTGTTCTATTCGGAATCCGAGCGGCTTGACCAAAGCACAGCCAACATCGCCAAAGCTCTGGCGCAAGTGAATGTGACCATGCCCACCACCAAAGACGAATTCCGCGCCTTGGTGGATGGCCTGAACTTGTCCACGGAAGCTGGGCGCACAGCCTACACCGTGATGATGGCCGTGGCGCCGGAATTTGCTGCTGTGGCGGACGCGGTGGCCCTGGCCACGAATGACATCAACAAGTCGTTCGTGGACATGCTCTCTGATATTGGCAAATCGCTGACTGATTTGCTGGGCAACATTGCCGATCAGCGTGCTGCTGTGGCTGATTCTGTTGCCGGGATCAACCCGACCAACATGACCATGGCGCAGATACAGCGGGCCATTGCAGCCTCCAGTGTGAGCCTGCCCAGCAACGCAGGTGTGATGGCGGCCAATGCCACGCTGACTGCAGCGGACGCCAAATATGACCTGCGCACAACGCAGCTCGCCACCGCTAACACGCGGGTAGACAGCGCTTTCGCGGCAAAGCAGGCTGCCGTAGCGGCATCAGCCGCGCAAAAAAGCGTCACGTCCGAAGCGATTGATCTGGTGGCTACCTACTTGCGGTTTGGCAACCTCAACGCCACGCGTGTTGCCGCACCAGACAGTCTGTCGGGCATGGCCGTGTGGAATGACTCGCAAGCCAACATGGAGGCCAAGCTGGCGGCCAAGCCGCTGCAAGACATCCTGGCATTTGCCAAAACGCTTTCGGGCCTAAATTTGGCCAACGGCAAAGACAGCGGAGCGTCGTTTGCCCAGCAGGCCGCCGAGTACAAAGCCGCCATTGCCACCCAAGCAGCCGCGGGCCCAGCGATCGATGGGGCAGTGGCCGCAGCGCAGCGTGAGTACGACCTGGCACGCGGCCAAAGAGTCTGGCTGACCGATGAGGTGGCAGCCGCGTCCACCAAGCTGACGGCTGCGGAAGCTGCTGCCAAAGCTGCCGCCACCGACTACGCCAAAGCCATGGCGGCCTATGCTGGTGACGCGGAAAAAGCTACCACCAAGCTGGGCAAGCTGCGCGAGGAAACCGTCAAGTATTACGAGGCGCAGGCCGCGCTGGCCAGTCTGATGACCACCAGCGCGACCAACCTGCGCGCTGCGGTGGCCAGCATCAGCACTAGCCAGCTCGATCCAGCGGCTGCCACGGCACAAAAGCAGCGGGAGTTTGCCCAGTATTACAGCCTGGCGCTAGCCACCACGGGCGCGAACAAGGCTGCCTATGCCGACAAGATGGCCGCCGCACTGCCTGCCCTGAGCGATGCCATCAAGAGCACCAGCACCGTGCGTGACTGGACACTGGCCACGGCCCGCCTGGCAGCGCAAAGCAACACAGTCGCAGGCCAGCTCGATGCGGCCGCTGCGGTCGATTACCAGTCTGAGAGCTTGGCCGCTTTGGCCAGCATTGACGCCACACTGGCGGGCTTGGAGGCTGGCACAAATACGGCGGCTGGCATCATCAGCGCGGCTGTGGCGGCGGGCGCCGATCTGACGGCTGCCGGGTTGCGCAATGTGGTCACACAGCTCGGCGGTGTGCCCAAATTCGCTTCGGGCGGCTACCACGCCGGCGGGCTGCGCAAGGTCGGTGAAAACGGCCCCGAATGGGAAGTGACTGGCCCGAGCCTGATCTTCAATTCGTCTCAAACAAGATCAAGGCCTTTTGGCGCACAGCGCGGCGATAACACTGAGGTGGTAGCCGAGTTGCGCGCCCTGCGCCAAGAAAACGCCGAGCTGCGCGCCGAGATGCGCGCCATCACGGTGCATGCCGCCGCCACCGCCGACAGCATTCGGCGCATGGACCGCAACGGCGTGCTTGTTTTTACCGACCCTGGCTCACCAATTGACACCAAGGTGGCCGCATGATTGTCATACCACCCATTGACTGCACCGCCCCTGGTGTGCTGATCGCCACCAACGCGACAGACGCCGCTGCCTGGTCCGCAATCATGACCTACGCCCTCGATGCACAAATCAGCCACGCTGGCCGCAACTGGCTCAGTGTGCAGGCTGGCAACATCGGCCACACACCAGGCACGGATCCGCTGTGGTGGCTCGACGATGGCCCGGTCAACAGCTTGGCCATGTTTGACACCAGCGTGCAGACTGCCACCACCCGCACGGGCGGCTTGAGCTGGACATTGGCCGTGGGCCGCTTTACGGCCATTGGGCTTATGGGCTTGATCGGCAAAAGTGTGGCCATCACCATTCAGGAAGGAGCCACGCTCATTGGCACCGAGACAAGGTCGCTGCTGTCCAGTGAGGGCACGTACTACAGCTTTTGCTTTGATGCCCCCTATCAAACCGACGCCACTACCTTCAGCGGCCTGCCCAGCAGCCCCGCTTGCACCGTCACCATCAGCATTGACGCGGCGCCCGCGGCTGAGGCTGCGTGTGGCTTGTGCGTGATTGGCAAGCAGTTTTTTGCAGGGGAGGCGAAGTATGGGTTTGCAAGCCCCATTGAAGACCGCGGCCGCCACTACCTGGACATCTCTGACAACCCGGTGAACTTGGAGCGCGGTTACAGCAAAAACATCAGCGGCACCTTGGTGAGTGAGCGTCTCGCCTACAACCGGCTGATGAGCTTTTTGGCCGCCCACATCGGCGTTCCCATGCTGTGGGTGGCCACGCCGGGCATCAGCGATTTTGTCGGCGCCAATGTGTTTGGCCGCTATATCCGCTCAAACGTGGTGATCGAGAACCGCAGTCAAGTCACCACCAACCTCGAAATATCCGGTTACCGATAGGACCCCTGCCATGACCCTTCCCACACTCTCCCCGGCCCCCGCGACCACCCCCAACATCTACGGTGGCGACCCTACAGCGTTTGATGCCGACATGCAGGCATGGCTGGCCTGGCAGAAAAAACGCAGCACAGAAGACCCCGAGTTTTTGGCCTGGATTGAGGCCAATGCTTTGGCCATTGCCGCCAGTGCGGCCGCTGCAGCCGTTTCAGAGGGCAACGCCGCAGCCTCGCAGGCATCTGCACTGGTGTCAGCCAACTTGGCAGCATCGGCCACCGGTGCTGCCAAATGGGTCAGCGGCACCACCTACGCCGTGGGTGTCGTCGTCTGGTCCCCCGCCAACAGCCGCACCTACCGTCGCACTGTCGCAGGCTCGGGCACCACCGACCCAAGCCTTGACCCGACCAACTGGTCCATCCTGACGCTGGAAATTGACACAGGGCACCCGCTTGTCCGACCCACCCTGATCCTCGACTTTGCCAACAGTCAGATGGTTGATCCCCGCATCACATTTACCCGCGTATCCACTGCGACCAGGGTGAATTCAAAAGGCTTGATCGAGGTGGTGCCATCCGGTGTGCCGCGCATCGACTATGACCCGGTGACGGGTGAGTGCAAGGGGCTGCTGACCGAGGTGGCGCGGACGAATTTGGCGCTCCAGTCACAAACTTTCGATAATGCCTCATGGGGTAAAGCCAATGCGACTATCTCAGCCAATGCCGCTGCCGCCCCTGATGGGACGCTGACCGCATACAAGTTGGTTGAAGCATCAGGCCTGCTCAACCAAGAAATTTCACAAGCCATAACCCTGTTGCTGGGCGTGTCCTACGCCCTGTCGGTTTATGCCAAAGCGGGAGAGAGACAAATCTTGCGGATGGCAGGGCGGTCAGCAGGTGCTTGGGTGACCTTCCCAAACGCACGGTTTAACCTACTTTCTGGCGGAATCACAACCGCATCTGGCGACAAGGCCCCCACCATGGAGGCTGTGGGCGATGGCTGGTATAGGTGCACAATTTTTGGCACTTTAGAGGTGTCGGGAAGTGCGGGCATGATCATTGCACCGCAAATTGACAGTGTGAACAGCTCGATATACACAGGCGACGGCACCTCAGGCATCTACATCTGGGGCGCACAACTAGAAGCAGGCGCATTCCCCACCAGCTACATCCCGACCGTTGCAACCGCAGTCACCCGCGCTGCCGATGTTGCTGTCATGACCGGGGCGAATTTCAGTAGCTGGTATCGGAAATCTGAGTTTTCAGCATTGTTTAAATTCAAGGGGGAGTCATCTGGCACCCAGACCTTGGGGGTGTTCAACAATGCCACGACAGACGAGCAAATCAAGCTCGAATCTGTCGCGGGTGCGCTCGTGCTGACGGTGACAACAGGTGGCGTCTTGCAGGCCACGCTGGCACTGGGCACGGTGACCAACGGAGCCGCCTACACCGTCGCCGCTACTTGGAAAGACAACGACATCGCTGCATCGGTCAATGGCGCCACGCCCGTCACCGCCAGCGGCGCAAGCCTGCCCACGCCGACACAACTCGTCATCGGGTCCAACGCCCGCATCCGCGGCTACCCGAAGCGCGTGAGCAACGCCCAGTTGCAAGCCCTCTCTGCCTAAGGACACACCATGCCCAATCTCATCGGTACTGCCCCCAACCAAGTCCCCACCAATCAAATGCTGGGCGGCATGGCCTTCCAAAGCCCCGAATCTGTCACGCTCAAGCCGCCTGCCAGCGCCACCCCAGCAGCCATTGGCGACTTGGTGTATCAGCTCACGTCAAACACGTCACTGGTCATCAAAGTCAAGGGCTCTGATGGCGTGGTGCGATCCACAACCCTGACCCTGGCTTAAAACATGATCGACCTCGACATCATCGGCACGCTCTACACCCCAGGCACAGACGACGAGCAGGGCAACGCGCTCTCAGCACCCGTGCCGCTGCCGGGCTACCACGTCAACGCCTCCGCAGTGGTCGCTGGCTGGGAGAGTTTCAAGGTGACGCCAACCACGCCGCGGCGCGTGTTTGGTGGGCACCCGACGCACTTCTACACCTTTGCCAGCCAAGCGGAGTTTGAGGCAGCACTGGCCACTGCGGACCTTGACCCACCCGTGGTGGTGGTGCCGCAGTCAGTCACGATGCGCCAGGGCTGCCGGGCGCTGGAAGCGGCTGGACTGCTGGCAGATGTGGAGGCAGCCATTGCTGCGGCGCCACGCTATGTGCAGATCGATTGGGAGCGCGCCACGTCCATTGACCGCGCCTGGCCAACGCTGGCCGTCCTGAAGGACGCCTTGGGACTGACCGATGCGCAGATTGATGCGCTGTTTATTGAGGCTGACACGTTGTGAACCCAGACGAAGATCCAGACACCAGCGGCTGGTGCCCTTGCGCGTGAGCCGCGTACTGACCATAGATCTCTGAACATCCTTTGAACCGGTAGCGCGGCGTGTGCTTCTGGCGTTTCCTGTTGGGCAATTTCGTTGCATACAGCGAAATAGAAACAAGCCTTAAATATCGCGCAGAATCAGCCTCAAATATCTCGCCGCGCTTCATACTTGTTTGGTTCGGGCTCGTCCGGCTTAGGGGGTCTGCAGATATTGGAAAGTGAGAAGAACAAATTCGTCTATTTTGGGATCCAGCCCGGTTTCTTCTTGCAGAATGGCGCCGACCCGTGGTGCCAACTGGGCCGCCAAACGGGCATCCAAAAACAGCATTCTGCAGCGACGCGCCAGCATGTCCTCTACAGTCAACGCATACTCGTGTCGGGCGGCAAAGCGCACCATGGCCTCGGTCAGACCGGCTGCAAGCATTTGGTCAGCACCTGGCATGGCCTCTACATAGACCTTTTCACTGCCATAGGAATGTTCGCCTTCAGCTTGACTTAGTGACACCGGCGCAGATTCGCCAGCGGCGTCAGCGCCTACCAAGTGCAAATTCACGGTTTGTCCGGCGGGGCGTTGCGCCAGCAAGCCTTTGTCGGCACATCGCTGCAATACGTCCTCCGCCATGGCGCGGTAGGTGGTCCACTTGCCACCGGTGACGGTTACCAGACCGCTGCGACTGACCACGACAGTGTGCTCACGGCTCAGCGCTTTGGTGCTCTCACCGTCGTCAACTTGCGGCTTCACCAGGGGGCGCAAGCCGACCCAGATGCTCTTGACATCAGCGCGTGTGGGGGCCTTGCGCAGGTAGCGCGCCGACTCTCTCAAAATAAACGCCACCTCATCGCTAAAGGCCTGGGGCTCACGCACCAAATCGTTGCGTGGTGTGTCGGTGGTGCCCAGGATCACCTTACCCAACCAGGGAACCGCAAAGAGCACCCGCCCATCGGAAGTTTTGGGCACCATCAGCGCCGTGTCCGAGTTCAAAAATTCACGATCCACCACCATGTGCACCCCTTGGCTAGGGGCAACCATGGGCTGCACTGATTTGCCGCCACCCGCCCGGTGAGCCTCGCTGTCCATGTCACGCAAGGCGTCGACCCAGACGCCCGTGGCATTGACAACACAGCGGGCACGCACCTTGAATTGCTGTCCGCTGAGGGAATCTAGCGCTACCAGGCCGCCAATTTTTCCGCCTTCATGCAAAAGTTCTGAAACCCCACAGTAGTTCACCAGCAGAGCCCCCCGGCTGGCTGCCGTTCGGGCCAGTGCCAGCGCCATGCGGGCATCATTGAACTGGCCGTCCCAGTACAGAACGCTCCCTTTGAGGCCCTCTGTGCGAACGGTTGGCAAGGCCTGCACCGTACCTTGAGGCCCAAGAAAGCGCGTTTTACCCAGCCCGGCTTTGCCGGCCAGGATGTCGTACAAAGTGAGCCCAATGCCATAAAACGGCGCCTCCCACCAGTGGTAAGAGGGCACCACAAAGGCCAAAGGCTGCGCCAAGTGCGGCGCGTTGCGCAGCAACGTGGTGCGTTCATGCAGCGCTTCACGCACCAAGGAAATATCGCCCTGTGCCAGATAGCGCACACCACCATGAACGAGTTTGGTTGAGCGTGACGAGGTGCCCTTGGCAAAGTCATGCGACTCCAGCAGCACCACGCTAAATCCGCGCGCCGCGGCGTCCAGCGCCACGCCCAACCCGGTGGCACCACCGCCAACCACGGCCAAGTCATAGACCCGGTCTTCAGCCAGGCGTGCCAATAAATCCTTGCGCGTGGTTTGTAGCGGTTCAGGGACAGAGGCCATAGCGCATTCACATTCAGTCATTAGAAAAATAGACGAGCGGCTGAACCAGCCCGCCCCGCGCAGGGCGACGGCAGCAAACACCCGCTACCGTCGCTCCCGTGGCTGCCAGAGCCGTTTGGTTTAACGAACCTTGCCGTTTTTCCAGGCGTTCAGCAGGGTGTCGTAGGCGATGGTTTCACCCTTGGGCTTCTCGTTGGCCAGTTTCTTCCAAGGCGCACTCTTGTCGCTCAACCACTTGTCAGGACTGCTCTTGGCGTTGAGCTTGGGCGGGCACACAGCCATGCCGGAGCGCTCCAGACGCCCCATCACCTGGTCCATCTCTTCGGCCAGGTTGTCCATGGCTGCCTGCGGTGTTTTTTCACCGGTAACGGCTACCGCCACGTTTTTCCACCACAGTTGGGCCAGTTTGGGGTAGTCAGGCACATTGGTGCCAGTTGGGGTCCAGGCCACCCGCGCCGGGCTGCGGTAGAACTCGACCAAGCCACCCAGTTTGGGGGCCATGTCCGTCATGGCCTTGGACTGAATGTCGGACTCACGAATCGGCGTCAAGCCAACAATGGTCTTCTTCAGTGAGGTTGTCTTGGCTGTCACAAACTGAGAATAAAGCCAGGCTGCAGCCAGCTTGTTGGCGTCATGATCTTTAAAGAAAGTCCATGAACCTACATCCTGATAGCCGTTTTGCATGCCTTGCTTCCAGTACGGGCCATTGGGGCCGGGTGCCATGCGCCATTTGGGCGTGCCGTCGGCGTTCACCACCGGGAGTCCGGGCTTGATCATGTCGGCGGTAAAGGCGGTGTACCAGAAGATCTGCTGCGCAATCTGGCCCTGGGCAGGCACCGGGCCGGCTTCGCCGAAGGTCATGCCTATCGCCTCTTTGGGCGAATACTTTTTCATCCAGTCGATGTACTTGGTCAACGCATAAACGGCCGCTGGCGAATTGGTCGCACCGCCGCGAGACACAGAGGCGCCTTGGGGGGTGCAACCGTCAGCCGAAGCGCGAATGCCCCATTCGTCGACTGGCTTGCCGTTGGGAATGCCAATGTCGGCCGTACCGGCCATGGACAGCCAGGCATCGGTAAAGCGCCAGCCCAGCGATGGGTCTTTTTTGCCGTAATCCATGTGACCATAAATTGGTTTGCCGTCGATGGTCTTGACGTCTTCACTGAAGAAGGCGGCAATATCTTCATAGGCGCTCCAGTTCAGCGGCACGCCCAGGTCGTAGCCGTACTTGGCCTTGAACTTGGCCTTGAGCTCCGGCTTCTCAAACAGGTCGGCGCGGAACCAGTACAGGTTGGCAAACTGTTGGTCGGGCAACTGGTAGAGCTTGCCGTCGGGGGCGCTGGTGAAACTGGTGCCGATAAAGTCCTTGATGTCGATACCAGGGTTGGTCCACTCTTTGCCAGCACCCGCCATGTAGTCGGTCAGATTCATGACCTTGCCGTAACGGTAGTGGGTCCCGATCAGGTCAGAGTCGGTGATCCAGCCGTCGTAAATCGACTTGCCCGATTGCATGGATGTTTGCAGCTTTTCAACCACATCACCCTCGCCAATCAAGTCGTGCTTGACCTTGATGCCGGTGATTTCCTCAAACGCTTTGGCCAGGGTTTTGGATTCATATTCATGGGTCGCAATGGTTTCTGACACCACGGAAACCTCTTTCACCCCCTTCGCCTGAAGCTTCTTGGCCGCGTCGATGAACCACTGCATTTCAGCAGCTTGCTGAGCTTTGCTCAACGTGGAGGGTTGGAACTCGTTGTCGATCCATTTTTTTGCCGCAGCCTCGTCAGCCCAGGACGGCCCGCTTGCTGCGCATGCGAGAGCAACGGCCAAGACGCAATACTTCAGTTTCATTGTCAATCTCCTCGTTTTGTTAATCCCCTGTGTGGAAAATGCAGCGGCTCCAGGGGGATTCAAACCGTTGCGTGAAAACACCTTCACCCTTTGCGCATGATCAGCCCCAGAAGCGCCATGGACAGTACAAAGCTGATCCAAATGGAGGGCTCGGACTCCAGGCTCAGCCACTCGGCCAGGCGGCCGCTGACACCGACAAAAGCCAGATTCACATAGGCGGCACTCAGCAGCCCGATAAAGAGTCGGTCACCACGCGTGGTTTCCATAGGCAAAAAGCCTTTACGCAGAATGGTCGGAGATTTGATCTCCCACACGGTCATGCCGGCCAGCATCAGCGCAATGCAGGCAAAAAATACGGCCACCGGTGTGGTCCAGGCCATCCAATCAAACATCGTGCAGTCCTCTCAAACACGGCCCATCGCGAAACCCTTGGCGATGTAATTGCGAACAAACCAGATGACGATGGCCCCTGGCACGATGGTCAGCACCCCAGCGGCCGCCAGCGTGGCCCAGTCCATGCCCGACGCGGAGACAGTCCGGGTCATGGTGGCAGCAATGGGCTTGGCGTTGACGCTGGTGAGCGTGCGGGCCAGCAACAGTTCCACCCAGCTGAACATGAAGCAAAAGAACGCCGCCACCCCCACGCCCGCTTTGATCAACGGGATGTAGATGCGGATGAAAAAGCGCGGAAAAGAGTAGCCATCAATGTACGCCGTCTCATCAATTTCACGCGGTATGCCACTCATGAAACCTTCCAGAATCCAGACCGCCAGTGGCACATTGAACAACAGGTGCACCAGTGCCACGGCGATGTGTGTGTCCATCAGCCCGACCGATGTGTAGAGCTGAAAAAAGGGCAGCAGAAACACCGCAGGCGGCGTCATGCGGTTGGTCAATAGCCAGAAAAACACATGCTTGTCGCCCAGAAAGCTGTAGCGCGAAAAAGCATAGGCCGCCGGTAGCGCCACCGTCAGCGAGATCACCGTGTTCATGGCCACGTAAATCAGGCTGTTGATATAGCCTGAGTACCAGGCCGGATCGGTCAAGATGGTTTTGTAGTTGTTCCAGGTGAACTGGTCCGGAAACAACGTGAAGCCCGCAAGAATCTCGTTATTCGTTTTGAATGACATATTGACCATCCAGTAGATGGGCAACAAGGCGAACACGATGTAGGCCAGCATGAAGAGCGAGCGCTTCTGAAATTTCGGCTTATTCATGCCCGCTCTCCTTGGCTTGAGTGCCTACGCGTTGCATCCAGTTGTACAAGATGAAACACATCAGCAAAATGATCAGGAAGTAGATCAGCGAGAACGCTGCCGCTGGCCCCAGATCAAACTGGCCCACTGCCTTTTGCGTCAGAAATTGGGACAAGAACGTGGTGGAATTACCTGGCCCACCGCCCGTCAGCACAAAGGGTTCGGTGTAAATCATGAAGCTGTCCATAAAGCGCAGCAGCACCGCAATCACCAGCACGCCACGCATCTTGGGGAGTTGCACATAACGAAACACATCGAGCTTGCTGGCGCCATCAATGCTGGCGGCCTGGTAGTAGGCGTCGGGAATGGAGCGCAGCCCGGCATAGCCCAACAGCGCCACCAGGGGGGTCCAGTGCCACACGTCCATCAACAGCACGGTCAGCCAGGCGTGCAGGGCGTTGCCGGTGTAGCTGTATTCAATGCCCATGCCCTGCAGCGCCGCGCCCATCAGGCCGATGTCGGTGCGCCCGAAGATCTGCCAGATGGTGCCCACCACGTTCCAGGGGATCAGCAAGGACAGCGACACGATGACCAGTACGGCAGACGACTTCCAACCGTGCGCCGGCATCGACAGTGCCAGCAAAATGCCCAAAGGCAGTTCGACGGCCAGCACGGCAAAGGAATACGTGATTTGCCGCAGCAGCGCGCCATGCAGCTCCTCGTCACGCATGATGGCGGCAAACCATTCAGTGCCCACAAACACCCGGCGCTCGGGCGAGATGATGTCTTGCACCGAGTAATTGACCACCACCATCAGCGGCACGATGGCTGAGAAAGCCACACAGATCAAAACCGGCAGAATCAGGAACCAGGCCTTCTGGTTCACGGGTTTGGTGGTGGTGCTCATGGCACGATCTCCTCGTTTTGGTAAAAGCAGGTGTGCTCGCCCATGACCTTCAGGCAGACGTGATCGCCGACGCCGAGCTGTTGTGTGTTGGCAGCCAGCCGGGCCTTGAGTGTGTGCCCCTCCCGCGTGGCGCTGACGATCACGTGCGTGCCCACGTCCTGCACCTGCGTCACGGTCATGGGCAAAGCGCCTGCGTCGCTGGCGCTGGCTATGCTGACGTACTCCGGGCGTACGCCGAGCTTGAATTCGCCGTCCGCCAACCCACGCCCTGCTGGCGGCGTCAGGATCGTCCCAGCGGTGTGAAAACCTGCCGCTGACATTCTTCCGGGCAAGAAATTCATGCCAGGTGAGCCGATGAAATGACCCACAAAAGTGTGGCGTGGCCGCTCGAAAAGGTCCGCAGCCGAGCCCACTTGCACAGCACGTCCGCGCGTCATGACCACCACCTGCTCGGCAAAGGTCAGCGCTTCGACCTGATCGTGGGTCACGTAGATCAGGGTCAATTTGAGCTCATGGTGGATTTGCTTGAGCTTGCGGCGCAATTGCCATTTGAGGTGCGGGTCAATCACCGTCAACGGTTCATCAAACAACACTGCCGAGACGTCAGGGCGCACCAGGCCGCGCCCCAGTGAGATCTTCTGTTTGGCATCTGCCGCCAGGCCCGATGCGCGCTGATTGAGTTGGCCGCTCATCTCCAGCATTTCGGCAATTACCCCCACGCGCATTTTGATCTGCTGCGCCGGCATCTTGCGGTTGCGCAGGGGAAACGCCAGGTTTTCGGCGACCGTCATGGTGTCGTAGATCACCGGGAACTGAAACACCTGGGCAATATTGCGCTGTTGCGGCGTGAGACGCGTCACGTCCTTGCCGTCAAAACGGACGTTTCCCTGAGAGGGCGCCACCAGGCCTGACATGATGTTGAGCAAGGTGGTCTTGCCACAGCCCGACGGACCCAGCAGCGCATAAGCACCGCCGTCGTCAAACGTCATCTTCAGCGGCAGCAAAGCGTAGTCGCTGTCCTGCTGCGGGTTGACTCGGTAGGCATGGGCCAGATCAAGTTCAATACGTGCCATATCAGTGTCCTTGCCCGCGCACAGGGGCCAGCAGCAACATCCCCTGCGCATCAAAGACATAGACCGCCGCAGGATTGAAATAAAAGGTGACGGACTGCCCCAAATCAAAGTGGTTCACACCGGTAAGCTGCGCCACCAATTCGCCCAAGGCAGTGGCAAAGTGCACAAAGGTGTCGGTGCCAGAGATTTCGGCCAGTTCCACCTTGCCCGGCAGGGCAACATCACCCGCCTGCTCGGTGGCACGCAGTGCGCTGGCACGCATGCCCATGGTCAATACCTCCGTGGCGGTAGACGGCAGGGGCAGATTGAGCAAGGGCCCCTTCCTGAGTTGCACACCGCCCGGAGCCACGCTGGCCGCCAGCAGGTTCATGGGCGGGTCGCTAAAGGCGCGCGCCACTCGGATCGAAGCCGGCGCGTGAAAGACTTCAGCCGTGGGGCCGTACTGCAGCAATTCCCCGGCGTCCAGCACTGCGGTGTAGCCGCCCAGCAAAAGCGCTTCGCCGGGTTCAGTGGTGGCATAAATCACCGTGGAATCTCCGGCTGCAAACAAGGCCGTCAGTTCATCGCGCAGTTCTTCGCGCAGTTTGTAGTCGAGGTTCACCAGAGGTTCATCCAACAGCATCAGGGGCGCGCCCTTGGCCAACGCCCGTGCCAATGCCACGCGCTGCTGCTGACCACCCGAAAGCTCTGCTGGATACCGGTCCAGAAACATCTCGATGTGCAGTTTCTCGGCCAACTCGCGCACCCGCTGTTCGATGTGGCGCTCACCCCGCAGCTTCAGCGGCGAGGCAATGTTGTCGCGCACCTTGAGCGAGGGGTAATTGATGAATTGCTGATAAACCATCGACACATTGCGCTCACGCACCGGCACACCCACTACGCTTTTGCCATCCACCCGCACCTGACCGGCAGAGGGTGCGTCCAGCCCTGCCATGATGCGCATCAGACTGGTTTTGCCTGACTGCGTGGCCCCCAGCAAGATGGTCACCGCACCGCTGCGCGGCGCCAAATCCAAGTCGTACAACCAGGTCTGTGGCCCCACCTTTTTACTGATGCCCTCAAGCGTCAACTGCATCACTCGCCCTTTGCATATTGAAAAAGATCTCGAAAAACTTTTTACTCAAATAATTATTGTTCGTTTCTTTTCGTTTCGACTCAGTGTTTACCCTGTGAGTATTCCTTTTGGTTCGTTTTAAAGTTCAGTTGCTTCGCATTTGTGCGGACTGACAATACGCCATGATTACCAATCCCAGACAACTGACCTTGCTATCCGTTGTGCAAACCCAGGGCTCCGTCACCGTGGAGCAGTTGGCCGACACCTTGGGCGTGACCCTGCAAACCGTGCGCAGGGATGTGCAGCGCCTGGCCGAAGAAGGCCTGCTGGCTCGCTTTCACGGCGGCGTTCGGCTGCCAAACTCCACCACAGAAAACATCGCCCACCAGCAACGCAAAAGTCTCCACGCCGACGGCAAGTCACGCATTGCCCTGAGCGTGGCTGCGGCGGTACCGAACGACTGCTCGTTGATGCTGAATCTTGGCACCACCACCGAGGCCATTGCCCGCGCCCTGCTGCGCCATACCGGGCTGCGCGTGATCACCAATAACCTGAACGTGGCCAGCACACTAAGCACCAATCAGGCCTGTGAGGTGATCGTGGTGGGTGGCGTGGTGCGTGGGCGCGACCAGGGCATCGTGGGCGAGGCGGCGGTGGATTTCATACGCCAGTTCAAGGTGGATATCGCCCTGATTGGCATCTCGGGCATTGAAGAGGACGGCAGCCTGCGCGACTATGACTACCGCGAGGTCAAGGTCTCGCAGTCCATCATCTCTCACGCGCGTGAGGTCTGGCTGGCCGCCGACGTCAGCAAATTCAGGCGACCGGCGATGGTGGAAGTGGCCAGGCTGTCACAGATCGACCGGCTGTTCACCGATGCGCCTGCGCCTGAGCCTTTCCCCGCCCTGCTGGCCGAGGCGCAGGTGCGGCTAACCGTGGCCGTAGCTTAGCTTTTGGCGACTTCTCCACCCTTTTGACACCCACAACCCCATGACCTACCTGCTCGCCCTGGACCAGGGCACATCCAGTTGCCGTAGCATCGTGTTCGACCCCAGCGGACAGATTGCGGCCATCGCCCAAAAGGAGTTGCCGCAAATTTATCCCCAACCCGGTTGGGTGGAACACGACGCACTCGAAATCTGGCAACTGCAACTGGCCACGGTGCGCGAGGTGCTGGCCACAGCCGGCATTGCAGCCAAGCAGGTCAAGGCTGTGGGTATTACCAACCAGCGCGAAACCACACTGGTCTGGAACCGCTTGACCGGCCAACCCATCCACAACGCCATCGTCTGGCAAGACCGGCGCGCAGAGCCCGCCTGCGCCGACTTGCGCGCGCGCGGAATGACGGAGACCATTCGCAACAAGACTGGCTTGCTTGTGGATGCCTATTTTTCTGGCACCAAGTTGAAATGGATTCTGGACCACGTACCCGGCGCGCGCGCGCAGGCTGCCAATGGCGAACTGGCCTTTGGCACCATCGACAGTTGGTTGATCTGGCAGCTCACCGAAGGCCGGGTACATGCCACCGACGTCAGCAATGCCGCGCGCACCATGTTGTTCAATGTTCACCGTAACCAGTGGGATACCGAGTTGCTGGCTGCGCTGGACATACCTGACAGCCTGATGCCGGTGGTCCAAGCCAGTGCCTCGCACTTTGGAGAGGTCACACCCGCGTTGCTGGGCCACGCCCTTCCCATTGGCGGGGTCGCGGGTGACCAGCAAAGCGCCCTGTTTGGGCAGGCCTGTTTCAGCGCCGGCATGGCCAAAAACACCTACGGCACAGGCTGCTTCATGCTGATGCATACGGGGCCTGTTTTCCAGACCTCGGGCAACGGGCTGATCACCACCAGTGCCGCACAAACCACGTCTCGGCCCGAGTTTGCGCTGGAAGGTAGCGTGTTTGTGGGTGGGGCGGTGGTGCAGTGGCTGCGCGATGGGCTACAAGCCATTCAAAGCAGTACCCAAGTGCAAGCACTGGCCGAAAGCGTGCCAGACTCTGGCGGCGTGATGGTGGTGCCCGCGTTCACCGGACTGGGCGCACCTTACTGGAAACCAGACGCGCGGGGCTCGATTACCGGCCTGACGCGCGGCACCTCGCTGGCGCACATTGCCCGTGCCTCACTGGAAAGCATTGCCTACCAAAGCGCTGCGTTGTTGCAGGCCATGGCACGGGATGCTGCCAGTGCCGGCACGGCCGTGTCTGAATTGCGCGTGGACGGCGGTGCGTGTGTCAATAACCTGCTCATGCAGTTCCAGGCCGACCTGCTGGGTATCCCTGTGGTGCGACCGGCCGTCACGGAAACAACCGCCTTGGGAGCCGCCTATTTGGCGGGCCTGACCACCGGGGTCTATCGCAGTACAGCGGAACTCAGCAGCTTGTGGCGATCTGAGCGCCGCTTTGAGCCCACCATGTCGCGCGAACGTGCAAGCGAGTTGATGGCACATTGGGACCACGCTGTGAAGCAAACCGTGCTCTGATGCAAGTCGTACGCGATCACTGTTGGGCCGTGATGAAGTCCACGCGCCTGACTCAATAGCAGAATCACTACGCGGTTTCCAGATGCCCTTTGACAGTCGGGTCAGGATGCTATATTGGCAATAGCTACTAGCGCTTACTGAATAAGGGTTAGAGCTTGATTTTTATACATACTCAGGTCGGGTAAGTCCCCGGCAGCAAAATCCCTTTGTCCACGTTGTCGATGTGGGTGTGGCCGCAAAAAGCCATGGTCAGGTCGAGTTCTTTGTGAATGATTTCCAGCGCTTTGGTCACGCCTGCTTCGCCCATCGCGCCCAGGCCGTACAAAAAGGCGCGGCCGATGTAGGTGCCGCGGGCGCCCAGGGCACGCGCCTTGAGCACGTCCTGGCCACTGCGGATGCCGCCGTCCATGTGCACCTCGATGTCCTTGCCCACGGCGTCGACGATGGCGGGCAGGGCGCTGATGGAGCTAGGCGCGCCGTCCAGCTGGCGCCCGCCGTGGTTGCTGACGATCATGGCGTCAGCGCCCGAGTTGACCGCCAGCCGCGCGTCTTCCACATCCTGGATACCTTTGATGATCAGTTTGCCGCCCCAGCGCTTCTTGATCCATTCCACGTCGTCCCAGCTCAGGGCCGGGTCAAACTGTTTGGCGGTCCACTCGCTCAAACTGCCCATGTTTTCCACGCCTTTGACGTGGCCGATGATGTTGCCAAAGCCGTGGCGCTTGGTTCCCAGCATCCCCAGGCCCCAGCGCACTTTGGTTGCCATGTTGATGAGGTTCGGCACGGTGAGTTTGGGCGGGGCCGACAGGCCGTTTTTGAGGTCTTTGTGGCGCTGGCCGAGGATTTGCAGGTCCAGCGTGATCACCAGCGCCGAGCAGTGGGCGGCTTTGGCGCGGTCGATCAGGCGCTCGATGAAGTCGCGGTCTTTCATCACATACAGCTGAAACCAGAACGGGTGGCCACCGGTTTCTTTGGCCACGTCTTCAATCGAGCAGATGCTCATGGTCGACAGCGTGAACGGGATGCCAAACTTTTTGGCCGCGTTGGCGGCCTTGATCTCGCCGTCGGCACACTGCATGCCGGTCAGGCCGGTGGGCGCGATCGCCACCGGCATGGCCACTTTCTGGCCGATCATGGTGCTGGCGGTGCTGCGGTTTTCCATGTTGATGGCCACACGCTGGCGCAGCTTGATGGCCTGAAAATCCGCCGAGTTGGCACGGTAGGTGCTCTCGGTCCATGAGCCAGAGTCGGCGTAGTCGTAAAACATGCGCGGTACGCGTGCTTTGGCCAAAATGCGCAGGTCTTCAATGTGGGTAATCACGGGCATGAGAGTGGGCTCCTTGAATGGCTGAGCATGTTACGGTGGCGCCGGTTGGGTGGGCTTGAAATGTAGGGCTGCGGGCGTGAAAAAATGTCAGGCACGCGTTGGGTGTCTTAACAAAGGTGAAGCAATGCAAAAAACAGACGTTCTTATGGTGGGTGCCGGTATGGCGGGGGCCTCCGCGGCGTATTTTCTGGCGCCGCATCGGCAGGTGACGGTGCTGGAGCGGGAGTCTCAGCCTGGTTACCATGCCACCGGCCGCTCGGCCGCCTTGTATTCGGAAACCTACGGCAATGCCACCGTGCGCGCCATCACCACGGCGGCCAAGGCATTTTATTGGCAGCCGCCCGCGGGTTTTTCGCCGTATCCGCTGGTGACGCCGCGTGGTTCACTGATTGTGGGCACGCCAGAGGACGAGGAGGTGCTGCGCGCCCGGTTTTTGGCCATGCAGGCGCTGGTGCCCAATGTGCAGTGGTGGTCGCAGGCCGAGATGCTGCAGCGGGTGCCGGTGCTCCGGCCTGAGTTTGCCGCATTTGGCATCTATGAGCCCGACGCCATGGACATGGACGTGCACGGCATTCATCAGGGTTTTTTGCGCGGTGCCAAAGCGGCGGGTGCCAAGCTGGTGTGTGATGCCCAGGTGCAGGCGGTCACGCGCGAGGCGGGTGGCTGGCGTGTGGATACGCCTGCGGGCGCCTTCTGGGCGCCGGTGCTGGTCAACGCGGCGGGCGCCTGGTGTGACGAATTGGCCCAACGGGCCGGTGTGGCCACGGTGGGGCTGCAGCCCAAACGGCGCACCGCCTTCACCTGCGAAACGCCAGCGGGCATGGACTCCAGCGCCTGGCCGATGGTGATTGATCTGCAGGAAACCTACTATCTCAAGCCCGATGCCGGGCTGCTGCTGGTCTCACCCGCCAACGAAGACCCGGTAAATCCGCAGGACGTGCAGCCTGAAGAACTGGACGTGGCGATCGCGGTAGACCGGGTCGAGACCGTGACCACGCTGCAGATCCGCAAGATCAAACGCTCGTGGGCCGGTTTACGTTCCTTTGTGGCCGATAAAACGCCGGTGGTGGGTTTTGCCCCGGATGCCCCGGGCTTTTTCTGGCTGGCCGGGCAGGGCGGCTACGGCATCCAGACCGCACCCGCCATGGGTGAGCTGGCGACCGCGCTGGTGCAGAGGCTGCCGGTGCCAGCGGCCTTGGCGGCGCTGGGTGTGCGGGCCGAGGATGTGTCGCCGCTTCGTCCAGGTTTGGGTGCAACAGCCTGAGGGTTTATAAGGAAAATTGGCCTCTAGCCTTGGATTTATAAGGGCTAGTAGCTATGAAGTTTGATTCTCTGTAAGCAGCGGGCTGTTGTGGGCGTGGCGTTGGTAGCGGGCCGTGTTTGCGATCTCCTTTATTGGATTCATGGAAAACGTCGTGGCAGAAGCCCTTTTCTGACAGCCTCAACGCTTGAGTGCCCACTTAGGCGTCACGGCGCGTTCTTCCCAGAGTAGAGCGGGCTTCTTTCCTTGTTTTCTCGGAGCCATTCCAAATAGCCGTCGACTTCTGGTCCCCCAATGTTGATAGCAAGTTCCAGCCCAAACAGGGCAAAGATGAAGTACCACTCTTGCTTTTTCGTTACGAGGTAGTCGAACTCGTGCACCGTCTGGTATGAATGGCCGTCCAAGTCCAGCAGTTCTCGATCGGTGTCATAGATGCGTCGAGCGTGATGTGGCCATTCTTGAGGCTGACCACGGCGGACAAAGTTGCGAAGCGGATCCAGTTGAGGCTCATCTATGAGATACGAAATGCCATCTGGCTGTTCAAGTAGGCGTAGAGCCATTGCCTCGATAGCCATTTTGGCCAAGAAGCGGGAAACGGTTCGGTTTTCAGGTGGTTTTGCAGTGACTGGAAGGAGAAGGGTGCTCCTCTTGTTGTTTGCAATATGGTTGAGAGCCTCAGGTGATGTCTGAAGTGAAAGGATGTATGGGGTTGAAGCCTCGCGATACGCGACGACAGGGAATCCTGGCAAGAGGAGGGCTTCACTTGGGGGCACACGCCCTCTTTTATTGGGGATTACCTGAGTGAACCGCAGGCGAGAAATTGCTGGCGAATCAAGGAACGGCTTTTCGACTTTTCGTGCGAAGTAGTTATTGCAAGAATCACAGACGACTCCCCTCGGAAGAATATGCTGCGTGTTCCACAGGCTCTCTGGAACAACGTGCTCCACGCTTTTTGACCCGCTGGAGTCTTGCTTGCAAAAGAGGCAGCGCATATTACTAGTGGCACCTAACGAATGAAATTTACTTCCTCGCCCCAAGCAAGCCACGCCCCGTGAAGGTTGCGGCTAACGGCAACCAAGTGCCACGATAGGCCGGTCAAACTGGTCATCCACTTGTCCAAGAAGGGAAGTTCTGACCATCGTAACGGGTGCATCCACCCCGGCAAAGAAGGTTTTTGCCGTTCATGGTGTCGACGCAACAGGCAGGCCTGTGCGACTGCGGCCCAGCGTGTTACGCGCCAAGCGGGTTAAACACCCAAGCTCTGCAGCGTCACCGGACCTTTGGGCGTGTTCAGGGTGACGGTGATATTGGCCGGGCCATCGGCTACCGTGACACCTGTCAGCCCGATGGCCTCATACGCCGCTTGCAGTTTGGCGGCGGTCGGGTGGGTCACCGCCACACTTTGCAGCGCGACGCCGGAGCGTGGCAGGCTGTTGCGTGGGTGCAGGCGCAGCGGCTCGGCGGCGTCCGGTTTGCCCCACTGGATCAGGCTGGGTAGCGCGCCGTCAAACAGGCGCTGGCCGTCGTCGCGCACGGTGATCTGCCATTGCAGCAGGCCTTTGCGCGAATGGCGGCTGGTCTGTAGCGCCGGGCCACGGTCGATGCCCAGGGCTTTGAGCGCAGTGCGCCCGGCCTGTAACTCGTCGGTCTGGGCGACAAAATGCACCAACTGCGGCGCCACGGCCACGGCGGCCTGCAGGGCCGTTTCATCCATGTCAAACCAGCGTTTAGCCCTTGTTTCACCTTGGCTTTTAGCTTCTGGATTGATAGCGATGATCTCAAGGTAGGCCAAGGGGAACTTGGGCGTGGCGATCTTGATCAGGCGGTTGTGGGTGCCAAACTGCGGGTGGTCACCGCCCGGGCCGGGCGTGACGCCCAGCGTGGCTTCACACCAGGCCACACCCTGGTCCAGGGTCTGGGCAAGAATCACCAGATGGTCAATTTGGCTTTTCATCCTTAACCTGCCAAACCAACGTAGACGTTTTGCACGTCATCATTGGCGTCGATGGCGGCCAGAAAGGCTTCCACCTCTTCAAGCTGTTCGGCGCTCAGACTGGCCGGGTCGACCGGGTTTTTGGGTTTGTAGCCGAGTTTGGCCGACAACACGGTGAAGCCTTGGGCGGGCAGGGCGCGGCTGACCAGGTCCAGGTCGGTCGGGTCGGTCAGGAACAGGGTGGTGCCCTCTTCGTCACCGGGTTCCAGGTCTTGCGCTCCGGCTTCAATAGCGGCTACCTCTGCATCTGCGCCGGGTACGGCCGGTTCGGCCTCGATCATGCCGAGGTGGTCAAAGTCCCAGGCCACCGAACCGGAGGTGCCCAACTGGCCCTTGCGGAACAACACCCGCATCTCGGGCGCTGTGCGGTTGACGTTGTCGGTGAGGCACTCCACCATCAGCGCCACGCGGTGCGGGGCAAAGCCTTCGTAAATCACGTGTTCAAAGTTGACCGCCTCGCCAGTCAGGCCCGCACCTTTTTTGATGGCGCGGTCGAGCGTGTCCTTGGGCATGGAGGCTTTGCGGGCCTGCTCCACCAGCAGGCGCAGGCGCGAGTTGGCGGCTGGGTCGGCCCCGCTACGGGCGGCGAGCATGATGTCCTTGGACAATTTGCCAAATACCCGCCCCTTGGCATTGGCTGCCAATTCTTTGCCTTTTGCTTTCCACTGCGCGCCCATGACTGATTTTCCTTGGTTGGTTGCGCCCAACGGCGCGGTTCGAGATTGAGAGAGAAATGAGGGAAACGCCCCGCCCGTGGCTGCGTTACAGCGCTTTCTGGATCAGCGTGCCGGTGTACAGGTAAGGCAGGCGCGGTGGTTGGCCGTTTTCCACACCGCCGCGCGCTTCCACGCTGATGGCCAGCCCGACGGCCTGGGAGAGGATCCTGTCCGATACCGGCAACTGCGCGGTTTTTAGCTTGGGCGTGAGCACGCCCAGCGACAACGGGCGACCGCTGTCATCCAGCGCCCACAGTTGCATGCTGTCGTCGCGCCCTTCCATGGTGTCGTTGAGGCGCTGGATCTGCAGGCGGCCATCCTGCGGATCAAAAGTGATCAGCTGCGCTGGCAGGTGCTGGTCATCCATCAGCACCGCGATGTATTTGATTTGCGGCACCGACTTCAGCTTGGTCTGCATGTGGGTCATTTGCGCCTTGAACTGCTCTTGCATGCTGAAGAGGGTGGCCACGGCGATGGACAGCAAAATCAGGCTGAAGATGGCGCCCAGGCGCCAACGCTGCAGCTGCCAGTTGTAGGGCGGGGGCGTGTGGTCGTCAGGGGCGTCGGTCATGGTGTGCAGAAGAAAAGGTCAAGGGAAGGCGCCGCGAAGGCCGCGGTCTGTGCGGGCGCATTAGACCGCAGACGGGTTTTGCCGATGGGATCGCGGTCAAGTGGCGGTCGGACCATCAGGCCAGCCGCTGCTGGTGGCGGGCGATTTGCAGGCGCACCTGCCGGGGTGCGGTGCCACCCAGCACGTCGCGTGCGTGTAATGAGCCGCGCAGGCTGAGCACGTCAAACACGTCTTTCTCAATCCGCGGGTTGAAACCCTGCAACACTGCCAGTGGCAGGTCTGATAGGTCTACCTGGTGTGAGATGGCGGCTTTCACGGCATGCGCCACGGTTTCGTGGGCATCGCGAAACGGCAGGCCTTTTTTGACCAGGTAGTCAGCCAGATCGGTGGCGGTGGCGTAACCTTTGAGGGCGGAGCGCTCCATCGCCTCGGCGTTGACCGTGATGCCGCCTTCTTTTTGGCCGGTTTCAGGGTTGACCTGGCCGCCCACCATCTCGGAAAAGATGCGCAACGTGTCCTTCAAGGTGTCCACCGTGTCAAACAGCGGCTCCTTGTCTTCCTGGTTGTCTTTGTTGTAGGCCAGCGGTTGGCCCTTCATCAGGGTGATCAGGCCCATCAGGTGGCCCACCACGCGGCCGGTCTTGCCGCGCGCCAACTCGGGCACGTCGGGGTTTTTCTTCTGCGGCATGATCGAGCTGCCGGTGGTGAAGCGGTCGGCAATGTGGATGAAGCCGAAGTTCTGGCTCATCCAGATGATCAGCTCTTCGCTCAAGCGGCTGAT
This sequence comes from Rhodoferax sp. U2-2l, assembly GCF_020594515.1. Lineage (GTDB taxonomy): Bacteria > Pseudomonadota > Gammaproteobacteria > Burkholderiales > Burkholderiaceae_C > Rhodoferax. The sequence continues at coordinate 55,105 of NZ_JAJCTH010000017.1, read as the reverse complement.
GTGCACCATGCACAGCGACGCGGCGGCGGTGAATTCAATCGCAAAATCACGGTCACTCACCGCGTCCAGGCTGTTCTGGCAAACCTGGGGCTGGCCTTGGTCGTTGACCATGCCAAGCGTTTTGGCGACACGTTCGCGGTCCAGCGGGTAGCTGGTGCCCGCCAGCGCGGCAGCGCCCAGCGGCAAGCGGTTGACGCGGCGGCGCACGTCTGCCATACGTTCAGCGTCGCGGGCAAACATCTCCACGTAAGCCAGCATGTGGTGGCCAAAACTGATGGGCTGGGCGACTTGCAGGTGGGTGAAGCCGGGCAGGATCACGTCGACGTGTTTCTCGGCCACTTCCAGCAGGGACTTCTGCAGATCAGTCAGCAGGCCAGTGATCAGGTCAATCTCCCCGCGCAGCCACAGGCGCACGTCGGTCGCCACCTGGTCGTTGCGGCTACGACCCGTGTGCAGGCGTTTGCCGGCGTCGCCCACCAGCTGCGTCAGGCGGGCTTCGATGTTCAGGTGCACGTCTTCCAGGTCCAGCTTCCACTCGAACTGCCCTGATTCGATCTCTGACGTGATCTGCGCCATGCCGCGTTCAATCTCGGCGCGGTCCTGCGCGCCGATGATGCCCTGGGCCGCCAGCATCTCGGCATGCGCGAGGCTGCCGGCGATGTCCGCCTGCCACAGCCGCTTGTCAAAAAACACGCTGGAGGTGTAGCGCTTGACCAGATCGCTCATGGGTTCTGAAAAAAGTGCCGACCAGGCCTGGGATTTTTTGTCGAATTGGTTATGACTCATGAGGTAGCAGCGCCGTGGCGTTTGTAGAGGGTGGTTGACCGGGAATCATCAATAATGGGCGGCGGAACATCCAAAGCCCCCGCCATCCTCTGGTCAATGAAAGATTCGCAAATTTTATCGGTCTTCCAGGAAACGACTTCGCAGCCACTTGGCAGCGAGCCTTTGCCCGCTGCAACGGACTCGCTGGTGTTTGATGCCTGCCATGTGGGGGTGGTGCTGCGTGCGGTGCTGTTTGTCGAAAGTGTCGTGGGGGTGGTGGCCATGTTTGGCGCGGCGGATGCGTTGCAGTGGCTGACCCGCTTGTCGCTGATCACCGGTGCCGCTTTGCCCGCCACCCTGGTGTGGCTGATTGCCGCGTGCAGTTTGAAAAAAGTCCTGGCACGCCTGACGCCGGTCTTTCAGCAGGTGGCTGGCGTGGTGTTGGGCGCGCTGGCGGGTGTGTATGGTTGTGGTGTGTTGTGGTTCATGGGCTTGCTGGAGGTGGCGCCCTGGTGGGCCAGTGCCTTCAGCGGGGCGCTGTTGTCGGCCGTGCTGGTGGCGGCGTTGGTGTTGCGTGCCAAGGGCACAACGCCTGCTGCCACCGCCGCCCGGCTGGCCGAATTGCAGGCGCGCATCCGGCCGCATTTTCTGTTCAACACCTTGAACAGCGCCATTGCGCTGGTGCGTGCCGAGCCGCGCCAGGCCGAGCGTTTGCTGGAAGACCTGAGCGATCTGTTTCGCTACGCCTTGGCCGAGCAAGACCAAAGTGTGACCCTGGCCGATGAAATAGCGCTGGCGCGGCGCTACCTGGCCATCGAGCAGGTGCGGTTTGGTGACCGCATCCAGGTGGAATGGTCCATCGACGACAAGGCCGCCAGCGCCCGCCTGCCGCCCTTGTTGCTGCAACCGCTGGTGGAGAACGCGGTGAAACACGGGGTCGAGCCCAGTGCCCAGGGCGCACGCATCCGGGTCAGTACCCAACGGCGTGGTTCGACGGTGGTGATCAAGGTCAGCAACACGGTGGGGCCGGAGCCACAGAACCTCTCTAAGGGCCACGGCCTGGCCTTGAACAATGTGCGCGAGCGCCTGAGCCTGCTGCACGACGTGCAGGGGCGGTTTCACTATGGCATGAAAGACGGCGTGTTTCAGGTCAGGGTCGAGGTTCCGGTATGAGACAAGGGGAGGTGGTCTGATGGCCTTGCGCGTGTTGATCGTGGATGACGAAGCGCTGGCGCGTTCGCGCCTGAAAAGCCTGCTGGCCGACTGCACCGCGCCGGGTGCGCTGGTGGTGGGTGAGGCGGCCAACGTCGCCCAGGCCATGCAGTGCCTGGCGCACCAGGCGGTGGATGTGGTACTGGCCGACATCCACATGCCCGGCGGTGACGGGTTGATGCTGGCGCAAAACCTGCGCGCGCTGCCCCAGCCGCCAGCGGTGGTGTTTGTCACCGCGCACACCGAACACGCCTTGCAGGCCTTCGAATTGGAGGCGCTGGATTACCTGACCAAGCCGGTGCGGCTGGAGCGGCTGCAGGCCTCACTGCAAAAAGCAGAGCGTTTAACCGCCAAAAACAGGGGGGCCGAGACGGCTGTCGCTGATGACGTGCTGGTGATCCAGGAGCGTGGCCGGACCGAGCGGCTGCCGCTCTCAGAAGTGCTGTACCTGAAGGCGGAGCTGAAATACCTCACCGTGCGCACCGCCAGCCACAGCTACATCCTGGAAGGCTCGTTGAATGACCTGGAAACTCGTCACGCCAACCGCTTCCTGCGCATCCACCGCAACGCGCTGGTTGCGCGCCACGCGGTGCGCTCGCTGGAAAAATACCGCGACCCCAACGAGGGTGACGGCTGGGCGGTGCGGCTGGACCGGGTCAGCGAGCCGCTGTTTGTTTCGCGCCGACAACTCGCTGCTGTCAAGGCGCTGATCGAAGCGCCTTGAGTCTTGGCCGGTGTGGCCACCAAGTCTGGCCGCCTGCCGATGCGCGCGGACGCAGACAGGGATAATCGAGCCATCTGTCTTTATCTACCCCCGAAACCCTCACCTCCGACCCCATCAACACCATGAGCACTACCCATTTTGGATTCAAGAACGTCGACGAGACCGAAAAAGCCAGCCATGTCAAAGGCGTGTTTGACTCGGTGGCGCCCAAATACGACTTGATGAACGACCTGATGTCGATGGGCCTGCACCGGGCCTGGAAGGCCTACACCGTGATGGTGGCCAACCTCAAGGAGGGTGACCATGTGCTGGACATTGCAGGCGGCACGGGTGACCTGTCGCTGGCTTTTTCGAAAAAAGTGGGCAAGTCAGGCTGCGTGGTGCACACCGACATCAACGAAGCCATGCTCAGCACGGGGCGTGACCGGCTGGTGGACCTGGGGGTGTTTTTGCCCACGCTGGTGTGTGATGCCGAAAAGCTGCCGTTCCCCGATAACCACTTCAACCTGGTCAGCGTGGCGTTTGGCCTGCGCAACATGACGCACAAGGATGTGGCGCTCAAGGAGATGAACCGGGTGCTCAAGCCGGCCGGCAAACTGCTGGTGCTGGAGTTTTCCAAAGTGGCCAAGCCGCTGGAGAAAGCCTACGACTGGTATTCCTTCAACATCTTGCCCAAACTGGGCGAGTGGGTGGCGGGCGATTCGGCCAGCTACCAGTACCTGGCCGAATCGATCCGCATGCACCCCAGCCAGGAAGAGCTCAAAACCCTGATGAAGTCTAGTGGCTTTGGCCATGTCGATTACCACAACCTGACCGGGGGTCTGGTAGCCTTGCATGTCGGGATCAAATGTTGACCCGCATCAATGAAATTTTTTTGAAAAAACAGGAGACGTTATGAAAAGGTGGCTTTGGGTTTTGACAATGAGCGTGGCACTGTTCGCCGGTCAGGCTGAAGCCGCCAAACGTATGGGTGGTGGCAAGTCGTTTGGGCAACAGTCCAGCAATGTGACGCAGCGCCAGGCAACACCTCCCCCGGCAGCCCCTGCACCAGGCGCCGCCAACACCGCAGTCAAGAGCCCGGCAGCGGGTGCGGCAGCGGCTGCACCGAAGAAACCATGGGGGGCTATGTTGGGTGGCCTCGCCGCTGGCCTGGGCCTGGCCTGGTTGGCCAGTTCGCTGGGTTTTGGTGAAGAAATGGCGCAGTTCATGATGTTTGCGTTGCTGGCCCTGGTCATCATGATGGCGGTTGGCTGGTTCATGCGGTCCCGCAAAAACCAGGGCAACGCCCGCCCGGCGTCACCGTTCGCTTTCCAGGGCGCAGGCGCAGCGGGTCAGGCCCCCACACCTGCGAGCTACCGGCCGGAAAACGTCGGCAACGATGCGTCGGCGCGCCCTTGGGAGCGCACCAACACCGCGTTTGATAGCGCAGGCATGGCTGGCGCCGGGTCAGCGACCGGGTCCATGATTGGTTCCGGCCTGTCCGGGTCGCAGAGCTGGGGCATTCCGGCTGGTTTTGACACGGAAGGTTTTCTGAAGTCGGCCAAGGCGAATTTTGTGTCGCTGCAGGCGGCTTGGGACAAGTCTGACATTCCGGCGTTGCGTGTCATGATGACCGACACCATGCTGAAAGAAATCCAGGCCCAGCTGGCCGAGCGTGAGGTGCACACCGGTGGCCCGGTCAACCTGACCGAGGTGGTGATGATCGAGGCGCATTTGTTGGGCATCGAAGACCTGGGCACCGACTACATGGCCAGCGTCGAGTTCTCCGGCATGATCCGTGAAGAGCCGTCATCCGGCCCGGCACCGTTCCGCGAAGTGTGGAACATGACCAAAACCAAGAGCGGTCAAAGCGGCTGGTTGGTTGCAGGGGTTCAAGCCTTGCAATAAGGTTCTGCTTCAAAATTCAGGAATAATCGGGGACTATGGCAACACAGTCCCCTTTTTCATTTCTGGAGGGTCTCCTCCAGCAACTTCCCCTTCCCAAACTCGCTCCGCCTGACTGGGCGGTGTCCGAGGCGCAGCACCGCATCGTTCTGCTGCTCAACCACGTGCTCATGCAGGAAACCGAGGCCACGGTGCGCCTGGCGCGACAGAGTGGCCGGGTGGTACTGGTGCAGTGGCGGGCCTTTTCCTTCAAGCTGCAGGCCACGCCTGCAGGCCTGCTCGACCTGGCAGCGCCCGGGGCGCAGGCCGACCTGGTTCTGACCGCCATCGAAGAATCTCCCCTGGCCCTGGCGCAGGCCGCCTTGCGGGGTGATAAGCCAGCCGTGCGCATTGAAGGCGACGTGCAACTGGCCGCTGACATCAACTGGCTCACCGAACATGTGCGTTGGGACATTGAGGAAGACCTGGCCCGCATCCTGGGTGATGTGCCCGCGCGTGTGATGTGCCAGTGGACCCTGAACATGGTCATGGCAGTGCGCCAATTTGCCGGCAAGGCATCGACCTTCGTTCCCGGTCAAGCCGCCAGATGAGGCGGGTTATTCGCAGTGCCTTCATCCTCTGGGTGTTGTTGCGCCATGGGTTGGATGAACTGGTGCTGTCCAGCCAGAAGGCGCCGTGGCTCAAGCGGTTGGCGCACACTCTGTCCTGGGGCCGCGACTTAAGCGCACCGCGCGGGCAGCGTATTCGGGAAGCGCTGGAAAGCCTGGGGCCCATTTTTGTCAAGTTCGGCCAGGTGTTGTCCACCCGGCGTGACCTGATGCCCGTTGACATTGCGGATGAGTTGGCCCGGTTGCAGGACCGGGTGCCGCCCTTTCCCAGCGAGGTGGCGGTTGGCATCATCGAAAAGGCCTTCAAGCGCAAGCTGGAAGATATTTTTGTGTCGTTCGAGCATGAGCCGGTGGCGAGTGCGTCCATCGCACAAGTGCACTTTGCGGTCATCAAAGACAGGGACGGCCACCTTCGCGATGTGGCGGTCAAGGTGTTGCGCCCCGGCATGCTGACGGTGATCGACAAGGACCTGGACCTGATGCGCATGATGGCGGGTTGGGTCGATACCCTGTCAGACGATGGCAAGCGGCTCAAACCCAAAGAGGTGGTGGCCGAGTTTGACAAGTACCTGCACGACGAGCTGGACCTGATCCGTGAGGCCTCCAGCGCTGCGCAACTGCGCCGCAACATGGCCGATCTCGATCTGGTGCTGATCCCGGAGATATTCTGGGACTTCTGCATGCCCGACGTGATGGTGATGGAGCGCATGCGCGGTGTGCCGATCAACCAGGTCGAGCGCCTGCGCGACGCCGGGGTCGACATCCCCAAGCTGGCGCGCGACGGGGTCACCATCTTTTTCACCCAGGTGTTTCGCGACGGTTTCTTTCACGCCGACATGCATCCGGGCAACATCCAGGTCAGTTTGGAGCCCGCCACATTTGGGCGTTACATCTCGCTCGATTTCGGCATCGTGGGTACCCTCACCGAGATCGACAAGGAGTACCTGGCACAGAACTTCACGGCGTTTTTCAGGCGCGATTACAAGCGTGTGGCCGAGTTGCACATTGAGTCCGGCTGGGTGCCGGAATCGACGAGGGTGGACGAGCTCGAATCGGCCATCCGCTCGGTGTGTGAGCCCTACTTTGACCGGCCGCTCAAAGAGATATCCCTGGGTTTTCTGTTGATGCGCCTGTTCCAGACCTCGCGGCGCTTTCAGGTCGAGATCCAGCCGCAACTGGTGCTGTTGCAAAAGACGTTGCTCAACATTGAGGGTCTCGGGCGCCAGCTCGATCCGGACCTGGATCTGTGGAACACGGCCAAACCATTTCTGGAGAAGTGGATGCTGGATCAGGTCGGTCCCAAAAAGCTGTTTGACCAGTTGCGCAACGAAGGTCCGCGCTACGCCAAGCTGTTGCCCGAGTTGCCGCGCCTGCTGGTGGAGTTCCTGCAAACCAATAGCCGTGGTCGCCAGGACGATGTCCAGGCGCTGTTGCTGGAGCAAAAGAGAACCAACCGCCTGCTGTCGGCGATTGTGTATGGCGGCGTGGGGTTTGTGCTCGGTCTGGTGCTGTTGCAGATCCTGGTGCGGATACGGCTGTTTTAGTCGGTCCACTTTATAATCGCAGGCTTTGCGACTCTTTCCCCAGAGATATAAACACCATGCCAATTTATGCCTATAAATGCGAGTCCTGCGGGTTTTCCAAGGACGTGTTGCAAAAAATCTCCGACCCTTTGTTGTCGGAATGCCCCAGTTGCGGTCAATCCACGTTTGCCAAACAGCTGACTGCTGCCGGCTTCCAGCTCAAAGGCTCGGGTTGGTATGCCACGGATTTCAAAGGCGCAAATGCCGGCGCTGCGGCTGCCGCGGTTGCGCCGCCCGCCGCTGACGGCGGTGCATCGACCACCACCGCACCAGCAGCACCCGCCAAACCCGCTGAAGCACCGGCGGCATCGGGCGGCTGCGGTGCGGCTTGTGCCTGCCACCCCTGATCACTGACTGAAAGTGCCCGTGTCGTTTAAAAAATACCTGCTGACCGGTCTGTTGGTCTGGTTGCCCCTGGCCATCACCATCTGGGTACTGCTGTGGCTGATGGGTTTGCTGGACGGGATTTTCTTGGGTCTGGTGACCGCGCTGCAAGCGGTCACGTCGGACTCGATGACGGCATTTTGGGAGCAGCTCAAGCACATTCCCGGGCTCGGTGTGGTGCTGGTGTTTGGTGGTTTGTTGATCACTGGCGCGCTGGTCTCGAATGTGGCGGGCCGCTGGTGGCTGGGTCACTGGCACCGGCTGCTGGCCAAGATTCCGGTTTTCAAGTCCATCTACAACAGTGTCAAGAAGGTTTCTGACACCTTGTTTTCCAGCAACGGCAACGCGTTTCGCACGGCCTTGCTGGTGCAATACCCGCGTGCCGGGTCGTGGACGATTGCGTTTCAGACGGGTTCGCCCACCGGTGAGGTTGCCAAGCATCTGGGCAACGATTTTGTCAGTGTGTACGTGCCGACCACCCCGAATCCCACCAGCGGATTTTTCCTGATGTTGCCGCGCGCGGATGTGATTGAACTCAAGATGAGTGTGGACGAGGCGTTGACCTACGTGATCTCGATGGGTTCTGTGGCGCCTGCAGGTGCCGGCATCGCACCCCCCAAATAAATTTTTTGATAACTTTTCGCCCATGGTGGCGAACTCTGAAAGCAGTTTATGGCAATGCGTTCTCATTATTGTGGTCTGGTGACCGAGGCCCTGTTGGGTGAATCCGTGACTTTGTGCGGCTGGGTCAACCGTCGCCGTGACCACGGTGGCGTGATTTTTGTCGATGTGCGTGACCGCGAAGGTTATGTGCAGGTGGTGTGTGACCCGGATCGCGCCGAGATGTTCAAGGTGGCCGAAGACTTGCGCAACGAGTTCTGCATCCAGGTCAAGGGCTTGGTGCGTGCGCGCCCGGACGGCACCGTCAATGAAAACCTGAAAAGCGGCAAGATCGAGGTGCTGTGCCATGAGCTGAAGGTGCTCAACCCCTCTGTCACACCGCCGTTCCAGCTCGACGAGGAAAACCTCAGTGAGACCACCCGTCTGACGCACCGTGTGCTGGACCTGCGTCGCCCCTACATGCAAAACAACCTGATGCTGCGTTACCGCGTGGCGATGGAAGTGCGCAAGTTCCTCGATGCCAACGGTTTTGTCGATATCGAAACCCCGATGTTGACCAAGAGCACGCCCGAAGGTGCGCGCGACTACCTGGTGCCCAGCCGGGTGCACGACGGCCACTTTTTTGCCCTGCCGCAAAGCCCGCAACTGTTCAAACAGTTGTTGATGGTGGCGGGGTTCGATCGTTATTACCAGATCACCAAGTGTTTCCGTGACGAAGACCTGCGCGCGGACCGCCAGCCCGAGTTCACCCAGATCGATATCGAAACCTCGTTCATGGAAGAGGAAGACATCCGCGACCTGTTCCAGGGCATGATCAAGAACGTTTTCCAGAACACCCTGGGCGTGGACCTGGGCGACTTCCCAGTGATGAGTTACCAGGAAGCGGCGCTGCGCTTCGGCTCCGACAAGCCGGATTTGCGTGTCAAGCTCGAATTCACCGAACTCACCGACGTCATGGGGGATGTGGACTTCAAGGTGTTCTCGGGGGCCGCGAACATGAAGGGTGGCCGTGTGGTGGCGCTGCGGGTGCCGGGTGGCTCCAAGGAAGTTGGCGGCATCAGCCGTGGGGAGATCGACGCTTACACCGAGTTCGTCAAGATCTACGGCGCCAAGGGCCTGGCTTATATCCGTGTCAACGACATCACCAAAGGCCGCGACGGTTTGCAAAGCCCCATCGTCAAGAACTTGCATGATAAGGCGCTGGCCGAAGTGCTGGCACGCACCGGTGCCCAGAACGGCGACTTGCTGTTTTTTGGCGCCGACAAGGAAAAAATCGTCAACGACGCCATCGGTGCCTTGCGCATCAAGATTGGCCACAGCGCGTTTGGCAAGAACAACGGCCTGTTCGAAGACCGCTGGGCACCCTTGTGGGTGGTGGACTTCCCGATGTTTGAGTACGACGACGAGTCCGACCGCTGGATGGCGGTGCACCACCCCTTCACCGCGCCGAAGGACGGGCACGAAGATTTGATGGTCACCGACCCGGGCAAGTGCATCTCCAAGGGCTACGACATGGTGCTCAATGGCTGGGAAATGGGCGGCGGCTCGGTGCGGATTCACCGTGCCGATGTGCAGCAAAAAGTGTTTGATGCGCTCAAGATCAGCCCCGAAGAGGCCCAGCTCAAGTTTGGCTTCCTGCTCGATGCGCTGCAATACGGCGCCCCGCCGCACGGTGGTCTGGCCTTCGGTCTGGACCGCATCGTCACCATGATGACCGGCGCCGAGTCGATCCGCGACGTGATCGCTTTCCCGAAAACCCAGCGTGCCCAGTGTTTGCTCACACAGGCTCCATCGCTGGTGGACGAAAAGCAGCTGCGCGAATTGCACATCCGCCTGCGCAACGCCGATCTGGTCAAACCGGCCTGAGTCCGGGTCTTTTGCCGCTTCAGGCAGAATCAAAGGGCGCTCTGGTAGCGCCCTTTTTCTTGAGGCTTCATGACTGTTTTCAAAATCCCCGAATCCGTGCTGGTGGTGATCTACACCCCGGCGCTGGATGTGTTGTTGATCCAACGTGCCGATGTGGCTGGGTACTGGCAGTCCGTCACGGGCAGCAAGGACGCGACGGACGAAGCGTTTGTGCTCACAGCCTGCCGCGAGGTGGGGGAGGAAACCGGCATCGATTGCGCACCCGGCTCGGCGCTGCACCCCCATTTGCACGATTGGGGCCTGGAGAACATCTACGAGATTTACCCGCACTGGCGCCACCGCTACGCGCCGGGCGTGTTTTTCAACACCGAGCATCTCTTTGGTCTGGAAGTGCCCGCTGGCACCCCGGTGCGTTTGAGCCCGCGTGAGCACACCCACTACCAGTGGTTGCCCTACGCGCAGGCGGCTGACCAGTGCTTTTCACCTTCCAATGCCGAGGCTTGCCTGATGTTGCCCCATTTTGCTGTCAGATCCGCTGTGCAATGAAGCACCCTGACCAATTGATCCGTGTCGTCACCTACAACATCCACAAGGGTGTGCAGGGGATCGGCCCGACGCGCCGGTTGGAGATTCACAACCTGGCACAAGCCGTGGAGGGTCTGGACGCCGATGTGGTCTGCCTGCAGGAGGTGCGCCAGCTCAACCGTCGCGAGGAAAAGCGCTTCAAACACTGGCCGCAGGTCGGGCAGGCCGATTTTCTGGCGCCGCTGGGTTATGGCTCGGTCTACCGCACCAACGCGGTTACCCGCCACGGCGAGCACGGCAATGCCCTGTTGTCACGCTGGCCGGTGCTGTCGCACCAGCATGAGGACATGAGCGACCACCGTTTTGAGCAGCGCGGGCTGCTGCATGTGGCCTTGTCAGCGTTCGGGCGCGAGCTGCATGTGGTGGTGGTGCATTTGGGGTTGGTGCGTGCCAGCCGGGTTCGTCAGGTTGAGCAGCTCAAGCGCTTCATCGAGCGTGAAGTCCCGCCGGGCGCCCCGTTGCTGCTGGCTGGCGATTTCAACGAGGTCGGCTCGCGTTTGCGCCAGGCTCTGGAGGCGATGGACCTGCGGGCCTGGTCAGGCATGCCGCAGCCCACCTTTCCTGCACGTTTGCCCTTGGCGCAGCTTGACCATGTGTTTGCCCGCGGTCTGCAGCCTGTCAGCCTGTCAGCGCCGCAAGGTCGCCCATGGTGGCGGATGTCCGACCATTTGCCGCTGATTGCCGAATTTGTGATGTTGTGATGATGCCTGGTCATGCCTGAGTACGCTGCCGGTCACCATCTTGAGCTCTTGAAGGGAGCGCAGGAATTTTTTGACGCCCTGGTGGCCGACATTGACGCCAGCGCCCACGAGGTTCGGGTGGAAACCTACATCTTTAACGTGTACGGCTCAGGCGCGCGGGTGGCGCAGGCGCTGGCCGACGCCGCTGCACGCGGTGTGAACGTCTTTTTTGTGATGGACGGCTTCGGTACACCCCAACTCCCCGCACCCTGGCCGCAGAAGTTCACTGAGGCGGGGGTGCGCTGGCTGATCTTTTCGCCGCTGGACTGGTTGGGCTTGCTGATTCCCAGCCGCTGGCGACGGCTGCACCGCAAGCTGTGTGTGATCGATGGCAAGGTCGCGTATTGTGGCGGGGTCAACCTGCTCGATGACTGGTGGGACCCTATCTACGGCACATTGGAGGCGCCGCGTTTTGACTTCATGGTCCGCATCACCGGCCCGCTGGTGCGGGAGGTGCATGCCGCCATGGCCCAGTTCTGGTGGCGTTTGCGGGCGGTTCGCAGTGCGCAGCAGGTGGATTGGCTCGGGACGTGGCAGGCCTTGCAACTGGCAGCCCAGGAGAAACTGACGCCCGACCAGCGCGCTACACGTGGCACCGGCGCGCTGGCGCAGCTGGTTTTGCGCGACAACGTCCGCTTTCGTTCGCGCATCGAACGCGCCTACAGTCTGGCCCTGGGCGAAGCCAAGCAGAGCATCATTCTGGCCAACGCCTACTTTTTGCCCAGCCGCAAGATTCGCCGTAGCCTGGTGCATGCCGCCCAACGCGGTGTGCGGGTACGGCTGCTGCTGCAGGGGCGGTACGACTACTTCATGTCCTACCACGGCACACGGGCCTTGTATGGCGACCTGCTGGCAGGTGGCGTAGAGATCTACGAGTACCAAAGCAGCTTCCTGCATGCCAAGGTGGCGGTGGTGGATGAGCGCTGGGCCACGGTGGGCTCGTCCAACATCGACCCCTTGAGCCTGCTGCTGGCCCGTGAGGCCAATGTGGTGGTGGCCGACGCGGCGTTTGCCAAAGCCCTGAGCGACGAGCTGGAGCAGGCATTGCAACACCACGCCACCCGGCTGGACATGCATCAGCACGCCAGACGCTCGTTTGGCCAGAAGCTGATGGACCGGGTAGCGTTGCTGGTCATGCGTGCGCTGCTGTTACTGACTGGCAAGCGGTATTAAAAATATAGCAATACACCCATGAGGGACAGGGGCTTGACGGCAATAACACTTGCAAGCAAAGACTGCTACCATCTCAAGTCAAATAATTCACTTCGATGCACCACATGAACCCTGTTGACCCAGACGAAGGCACGCCGGTATCCGTTAAGATCCGCGAGCGCATCCAGGCCGCGCGCAAGCGTTTTCATGCCAATGACAACATTGCCGACTTCATCCGGCCGGGTGAACTGGAGTTGTTGCTTGACGAGGTGGAAGAGAAAATGAAGGGTGTGCTGGGCAGCCTGGTGATTGACACCGAGCACGACCACAACACCGACAACACCGCCCGGCGCGTGGCGAAGATGTACCTGAAAGAGGTGTTTCAGGGGCGCTATGTGCCAGCGCCGCCCATCACCGAGTTCCCCAACGCCGAACACCTCAACGAGTTGATGATCGTCGGCCCCATCACCGTGCGCAGCGCCTGCAGCCACCACTTTTGCCCGATCATGGGCAAGATCTGGATCGGTGTGCTGCCCAATGAACACACCAATGTGATTGGCCTGTCCAAGTATGCGCGGCTGGCCGAATGGGTGATGGGCCGCCCGCAGATCCAGGAAGAAGCGGTGGTGCAACTGGCTGACCTGATCCAGCTCAAAACCCAGCCCGATGGCCTGGCCATCGTGATGGAAGCCAGCCATTTCTGCATGAGCTGGCGCGGTGTCAAAGACGTGGACAGCAAGATGATCAACTCGGTCATGCGTGGCAGTTTTCTCAAGGACGCCAACCTGCGCCGCGAGTTTTTGTCCTTGATTCCCCAGAAAGGTTAACCATGTTGGTACGTTTGCTTTACGCCAGCCGGGCGGTCGACCCCGGCCCCGAGACCATTGACGCCATCTTGCATGAATGCCGCAGCCGCAACCCCAACAGCGGCATCACCGGTGTGTTGTGTTATGGCGGCGGCATTTTTCTGCAAGTGATTGAAGGCGGCCGCATGGCCATCAGCCAGCTCTACAACCAGATCCAGCGCGATGCCCGCCACAAGGATGTGGTGCTGCTGCAGTACGAAGAAATTGCCGAGCGCCGTTTTGCCGGCTGGACCATGGGCGAGGTCAACATGACCCGCATCAATGTCTCCATCTTGCTCAAGTACGCTGAAAAACCCGAGCTGGACCCGTATTCGGTGTCCGGATCGGTGTCGATGGCGTTGCTGGAAGAGTTGATGGCAACCGCCTCGGTGATCGGCCGGGCCTGAACTTCCCACTTGCCCGGTTGTGTCGGTCAAAGCGGCGGGCCTGAGCCCGGCCTTGCTGGGCTGTGATTTTTCTAGCGCACCCAGCCGTCAAAAACCCATCGTGATCGCCTTGGGCGCCCAGTCAAAGGGGCGGGTGGTGTTGTCGAGATTGGTGCACCTCACCTCGCTGCAGGCGTTTGCCGACTGGTTGCAGCAGCCTGGGCCTTGGTTGGGCGCTTTTGACTTGCCGTTTGGCTTGCCGCGCGAATTGGTTGAAACCTTGGGCTGGCCGACCGATTGGCCTGCCTGCATGGCGCATTACAGCGGACTCAGCCGCGAGCAGATCCGTGCCGCCTTCGCCGCGTTTTGCGACGCCCGCCCGGTGGGTGGCAAGTTTGCCCACCGCGCCACCGATGGCCCGGCTGGTTCCAGCCCCAGCATGAAATGGGTGAACCCGCCGGTGGCCTTCATGTTACATGCCGGGGTGCCTTTGTTACTGCAAGCCGGTGTGCACTTGCCGGGGCTGACGCCCGGTTCAGGCAGTGGCGCAGCCGCTACGGACCTGTCGCAGCGGGTGGCACTGGAAGCTTACCCGGGCCTGCTGGCGCGTGAGGTGCTGGGCCAGCGCTCTTACAAAAGTGACGACAAGGCACGCCAGACGCCTGAGAGGCTGATTGCCCGCAAAGACCTGATCACCGCCCTGGAACAAGGCCAGACCCGGCTGGGTGTGCGCCTGAAACTCACCCATGCGCAGCGCGATGCGTTGGCAGACGATGCACGCGGTGATGCATTGGACGCCGTGTTGTGCCTGCTGCAGGCGGCGTGGGCGCAAACGCGGTTCGAGGCGGGGGATGCCCGTTACGGATTGCCTGACACGATGGACCCGCTGGAAGGCTGGATCGTGACCGCTTGAGCGCCGCACCCTACAGGGGTTTGTTGATCAGTGTGTCTTCGATCTTGCCGGCCAGTTGCGAGACCGCCAGCGCGGCGGGGCAACCCGGCATCACCGAAATCATCAGCTGCCGACGCATCACCGCCTGGCGCACCGCAGGGTCGGCCGGAATGTCACCCATGTGGATCAGGCGCACCTTCTCACCTGGTTTGGCGACCACAAAGCGGTCCAGCACCTGCTGCAACTGGTTGGTGATGGCGCGACCGTCGCCCATGCGTGCGGTCTGGTTGATCACCATGCGGATGATGCGGCGCTGTTGTTCACCCACCAGCACCTTGATGGTGGCGTAGGCATCGGTCAGCGATGTCGGCTCCGGTGTGGCCACCACCAGCACCTCGGAGGCCAGCGACACGGCAAACAGCACCACGTCTGAAATGCCAGCGCCGGTGTCGAGCAGCACGATGTCGTAGTGCGGCAGCAGACCGGCCATGATGCGCATGAAGTCTTCCCGCACATTGGGTGTCAGGCGGGAATACTCCACCATGCCCGAGCCCGCCAGCAGCACCGAGAAACCGCCCGGTGCCTTCACAATGGCTTCTTCCAGCCTGGCTTTGCCGGTAAAAACATCGTGCAAGGTGATCTTGGGGTACAGGTTCAGCACCACGTCCAGATTGGCCAGACCCAGGTCGGCATCCAGCACCAGCACTTTTTGCCCGCGCTTGGCCAAGGCGGCCGCGAGGTTCGCTGACACGAAGGTTTTGCCAACGCCGCCTTTGCCGCTGGTGACAGCCAGCACCTTGCCCAGTGGCTTGACCTGCCCGGGCTTGACCACTTTGTTGTCAGAGGTGGGTTGTGTTGCGTCGTTCATGTCAGTTCAATCTGTTCATAACACTACCCGATGAACCGGTAGAACCATCATTGGCAATGCTCTCGATCCAGGCTGGGTCACCCAGCGACAGCGGACCAAAGAGCAGGTTTTTTTCTTCGGCACTGACCGCCAACACCGGTTGTGACTCAATACACACGCGGTTGCGGCCTTCGGATTTGGCGCGATAGAGTTCAATGTCGGCCCGGTCAATCCACAGGTCCGACGTCGAGCGCACCCAGCGCGGTGCATACGCACCACCTACGCTGATGGTGACCCGCAAGGTCACCCCGGATTGCAAGGGGATTCGCAGCGTGCTGACGGCCTCGCGAATCCGCTCGGCCACCTGCTGCCCGTACTGGCCTTGGCAGCTGGGCAGGATGATGGCAAACTCTTCGCCGCCATAACGCGTCACAGTGTCCATCGGGCGCACACAACCCGCCAGGGTTTTGGCGACCGCCTGCAGCACGGTATCACCTGCCGGGTGCCCATGCTGGTCATTGACACTTTTGAAATGGTCGATGTCGAGCATCAACAACAGGGCTGTTTCGCCGGAGCGGGCCACAATTTCGATCTCGCGCAATAAAACGCTCTGGAAATAACGGCGGTTGGACAACCCGGTCAGCGGGTCTTTCAGGGACAACTCGCTGAGCTTGTCAATCAGGGCCTGCAGATAGGCTGTGCCGTCGGCCTGGTCGTCGGGCAGGATTTGTCCGCTATGCTCCAGCAGTGCACGCGCGTCGTCAAGCCGCAATTGGCGCAAATTGACCAAGGATGATGCAGACAATGAACTCAAGAAATGCACTCTCGTTTGAAGGTTTTGAGTCTAACAGGTTGGCTATGCGTGGCAGTCTCTCAACAAGGGGTGGATTCGTGTCCTTGTTCCTGATTTTGGGTCAGCCTTCGCCACCGGCGCTCCCGCTGTGAACGAAAGTTCCACATGGCGTGTTGGTCCTTGCCTGTCCAGGTATTCGGGTCTGCTGGCGCTTGGTCTGATGTTCTTTGGTGCTACATGTTTGGCAGCTTCAGAGTCATACAGCGCAAAGGTTACAAGAGTTTCCGATGGCGATACGCTGTGGGTTCAACCGATTCTGGGCGGCGCGCCGCGCAAGCTGCGTTTGCATGGTGTGGACGCGCCGGAAATCTGCCAAAGCGGCGGTATGGCTGCGCGCGAGGCCTTGCGTGCCCTGGTGGACCAGCGCACACTGAGGGTGCGGGTCAAGTTTCAGGATGACTATGGGCGTGGTCTGGCACAGATTGAGGTGGATGGCCAGGATGTCGCCGAGAAGATGGTGCTTGCCGGGCAGGCCTGGTCATACCGCTGGCGTCGCAGTCCGGGCCCGTATGCCCGCCAGGAAGCCCGGGCCCGACAGGCCAAGGCGGGTTTGTTTGCCGCACCCGCACCGGAGCCACCGGCAGATTTCCGCCGACGCAACGGCAGCTGCTACCTGCCCGATGGTCAGGGCGGGTTCAAGCTGAAGTAGCGGCGCCGCACACCGGGCAAGCCGGGTTGCGGCCAATGCGCACCTCGGAAAAGCTCATGCTGCGACCGTCGAGCATCAGCAGGCGCCCGGTGAGGGTCTGGCCGATGTGGCCGATCAATTTGAGCGCTTCGGCCGCCTGCATCGTGCCGATGATGCCCACCAGTGGTGCAAACACGCCCATGGTGGCGCAGCGGGTTTCTTCCAGCGTGTCGTCTGGCGGGAACACGCAGGCGTAACACGGTGAGCTGACATCACGTGCGTCGTAGACACAGAGTTGGCCGTCAAAACGAATGGCTGCACCGGACACCAGCGGCGTCTGATGCGCCACACACGCGGCGTTGATGGCGTGGCGGGTGACAAAGTTGTCACAACAGTCCAACACCACGTCCGCCTCGGCCACCAGTGTGTCCAGCAGCGCCGCGTCCGCCCGGGCCTGGAGGGTGTGCACCTGCACCTGGCTGTTGATCTGACCCATCGCGGTCTTCAGGGAGTCCACTTTGGGCTGGCCGACGCGAGCTTCGGTGTGGGCAATCTGGCGTTGCAGGTTGGTGATGTCCACCGTGTCGTGGTCCACCACCGTGATGTGCCCGACGCCGGCCGAGCTCAGGTACAGCGCCACCGGTGAGCCCAGGCCGCCCGCGCCAATGATCAGCGCGCGGGCCTGACCCAACAGCGCCTGGCCTTCGACGCCTATTTCGTTGAGCAGAATATGGCGCGAGTAGCGCAGCAGGTCGTTGTCATCCATCTGCTGGTTGACCGGTCAGTTGTCGGTTTTCTCTTCAGTGCGCTCCACCTGGGTTTTGCTGACCAGCACCGGCAGGCCCTTGAGCTGCAGAATGGCTTGCTGCAGCTGAAAGTCTTTGTCCGAGCCGTATTCGGGCATCTTGCGCTCAGCCGCGGGTTTTTTAAGCTCTTCTTCGAGCAATTTGCGCGCTTCTTCACGCTCCTTTTCGCGCGCGGCGTCTTTCACCTCGTCACCCTGGCCGCTGGCGAGGTGCTTTTCAAGATCCGCCTCGCGGGTGCGCAGGGCGGCAAACAGGTTGCCTTCTGCGGTTTCGTCAATCATCACATCCGGCACGATGCCTTTGGCCTGGATCGACTTGCCGCTGGGCGTGTAGTAGCGGCTGGTGGTGAGCTTGAGGGCGGCGGTGGGGCAGTTGTCCATGCGGAAAGCTGCATCGAGGCACACGGCGGTTTGCACCGACCCCTTGCCAAACGTCTGGCTGCCCAGCAGCTTGGCGCGTTGATGGTCTTGCAGGGCGCCGGCCACAATCTCGCTGGCAGAGGCCGAGCCCTCATTGACCAGCACCACCAGCGGCACTTTTTTGAGCGCGCCTTTGGTGACTTCCTCCAGATGCCGCAACGGGTCATCACCGCGGCGGGCATAGTAGGTGGGCGAGGCCTTGTAGGTGAACTTGCTCTCGGCCAGCTGGCCGTTGGCCGAGACCACCACCACGTTTTCGGGCAGGAACGCGGCAGAGATCGCCACCGCGGCGTCCAGATAACCACCCGGGTCATTGCGCAGGTCCAGCACCAGGCCCTTCATGTTGGGTTCCTGTTTGTAGAGGTCTTCGACCTTGCGGGCAAAGTCGGCCACCGTGCGTTCCTGGAACTGACTCAAGCGAACCCAGCCGTAACCGGGCTCGATCAGTCGGGCTTTGACACTTTGTGTCTTGATCACTTCGCGGGTGATGGTGACCTGGAAGGTGCGGTTTTCATCCTTGCGGAACACGCTGAGCAGAACCTTGGTGTCGGGCTCGCCACGCATGCGTTTGACGCCTTCGTTGAGGGTCAGGCCTTTGACCGGGGTGTCGTCAATCTTGACGATCAGGTCGTTGGGTTTGAGCCCGGCGCGAAATGCCGGTGAGTCTTCAATGGGCGACACCACCTTGATCAGCCCGTCTTCCTGGGTGATTTCGATCCCAACACCCACAAACTTGCCGGTGGTGCCTTCGTTGAAATCTTTCAGCGTCTTCTTGTCCATGTAGACCGAGTGCGGGTCCAGTCCGGCCACCATGCCCGCGATGGCATCGGTGATGAGTTTTTTCTCGTCGACCGGCTCCACATAGTTGCTTTTGACCATGCTAAACACGGCTGCCAATTGCTGCAGTTCTTCCAGCGGCAACGGCGCCAAGGAGGCCCGCGCCATGGATTGCAGCGAGATGCTGGCCAGCGCACCGGTCAGAATCCCCGCGGATAACAACCCCGCAATTTTCAGTTTTTGACCCATTTTGATTCCTGAACGTGAGATGGCGAAGTAGACAGAAGCATTTTGATCCTGAGCGGTGCGGCGGGTTCCGAACCACCACAACGATTTTTATCAGGCATCAGATGGCGCGACCCCGCCTGCGTTGGCTTCGACGCGGGACTGGCCAACAGGCCAATCATCGTGGCGGATAAGAACGGGCTTGTGCATGTTTCCAATCAGCAGTCGGTAGGGGTTCCGTGTGCATTCTAAAATGTGTGGCTCAGGTCATCTCTACATAAGGATACGCAAGTGAAATTTATTATCGACAACTGGATGATGATCACCGTGGCGCTGGCCTCCGGCGGCATGCTGCTGTGGCCCGTCATCAACGGCGGTGGGCCTGGCGCCCTGACCGCAGAAGGTGCGGTGCAGCTCATCAACCGCGAAAAAGCCGTGGTTGTGGATGTGTGTGAGTCCGAAGAGTTTGCTGCTGGCCATGTCGTCGGCGCCAAGAATATTCCTTTGGGCGAGCTCGAGGGCAAGCTCGATGGGGCGGTCAAAAATAAAACGGTCCCGCTGATTCTGGTGTGCAAATCGGGTGCGCGCAGTGCCCGGGCGGTGGCGATTGCCAAAAAGCTTGGCTTTGAGAAGGCGCAGTCGCTCTCGGGTGGCATGGGCGCCTGGCGCTCGGCCAACCTGCCGGTCGAAAAAGCTTAACCCCCCCCACTTCGGAAAGATCCCATGCAACCCGTCAAGATGTACACCACGGCCGTGTGTCCCTATTGCATCCGCGCCAAGCAGCTCCTGAAAGCCCGTGGCGTGGCGCAGATCGAAGAAATCCGCATCGATTTGCACCCGCAAGAGCGCGACCAGATGATGAGCAGCACCGGGCGGCGCACCGTGCCGCAGATTTTCATCGGCAGCACCCATGTCGGTGGCTGCGACGACCTGATCGCGCTGGACAGTCGCGGTGGCCTGATGCCGCTGCTGCAACAAGCCTGAGGCAACTCCCCCACAGCGGCTGGGCGCCAGCGGCGCCCGCCTTGGCTCCCCCTTTTATCAACCGAGAGAACCTCCCATGTCCGACACCAACAACCCCGTTTTCCAGATCCAACGCGTGTACCTCAAGGAATCATCGCTTGAGCAGCCCAATTCGCCCGCTATCCTGCTGGAGCAAGAGCAGCCCACGGTCGATATCCAGCTGGGTGTGAACGCCTCGACGGTGGCCGACGGCATGTATGAAGTGGTGGTGACTGCCACCGTGCAAACCAAGATCAAGGACCGCACCGTGTTTTTGGTGGAAGCGTCGCAAGCCGGCATCTTCGAGATCCGTAACCTGCCGCCTGAGCAGATGGGGCCGATCATGGGCATTGCCTGCCCGCAAATCGTTTACCCCTACTTGCGTGGCAACGTGGCCGACCTGATCCAGCGCGGCGGCTTCCCGCCGGTGCACCTGTCAGAGATCAACTTCCAGGCCATGTACGAGCAGCAACAAGCGGCCCAAAGCGCTGAGGCGCCCGCCGCTGTTCAGTAAGTTATCCGTTGCCTGAGACGTTTGCCACCGACCCACCTGCCCGAGTCGCTATGAAAATCATGGTTCTTGGTGCAGGCGCCTGGGGCACGGCACTGGCCGCCAGTGCTGCGGCGCCAGACCGGCCCCATCACGTCACGCTGTGGGCGCGGCGTCTGGAGCAGGTCCGGGCCATGCAGCAGGGCCAGCAAAACCCGCGTTATTTGCCGGGGGTGACCTTGCCGCCACAACTGGCGTTTTGTGGTGCCAGCATGGCCGAGTTGCCAGCGCGGGTGGCCGATGCGGACCTGGTGGTGGTGGCCACGCCCATGGCCGCCTTGCGCGACATGTTGACGGCGTTGCGCGACTGCCGCGCCCCGGTGGCCTGGTTGTGCAAAGGTTTTGAGGCGCCAGTGACTCACACTTTGGGCCTGCTGGCGCATGAAATTCAGGGTCAGGTCGCACCTGACATGCTGGCCGGGGTGCTGAGCGGCCCGAGTTTTGCGCTGGAGGTGGCGCGGGGCCAGCCCACCGCGCTGGTGGCCGCCAGCGTGCACGAGTCCGTGCGCCAAGCGCTGGTGGCGGCCTTTCACAGCCCGACGTTGCGCGTCTATGCCAACGAAGACATCGTGGGGGTGGAGGTGGGCGGCGCCGTTAAAAACGTGTTGGCCATTGCCACCGGCCTGTGCGACGGGCTGGACCTGGGGCTCAACGCGCGTGCTGCGCTGATCACCCGCGGCCTGGCCGAGATGACCCGCCTGGGTGTCGCCCTGGGCGCACGCGCGGAGACCTTCATGGGCCTGAGCGGCCTGGGTGACCTGGTGCT
Organism: Rhodoferax sp. U2-2l; assembly: GCF_020594515.1. GTDB lineage: Bacteria > Pseudomonadota > Gammaproteobacteria > Burkholderiales > Burkholderiaceae_C > Rhodoferax. The sequence continues at coordinate 33,985 of NZ_JAJCTH010000017.1, read as the reverse complement.
CACCGCCACGGGCGATCTGTCACGCAACCGCCAGGTGGGCCTGGCGCTGGCACAGGGCCAGACCCTGCAGCAGGCCACTGACGCGCTGGGGCACGTGGCAGAGGGGGTTTACAGTGCCCGCACGGTGGTGCAGCGGGCGCAGCAGCTGGGGGTGGACATGCCGATCGCGCAGGCGGTGGTGGATCTGCTGGACGGCAGGATGACCCCGCCACAGGCGGTGGCCCGCCTGATGGGGCGCGAGCCCACCGCCGAATTGGCCGTTGTGGCCTGAGATCAACAGGGGAGAAAAAAATGACAGCGTATTTTGATTTTTCCGTGAAGTCGGTGGCCGCCTTGGCGCAAGCCGATGTGACCCGTGCCTTGCTGGAAGATGTGGGCGAGGCGGACCTGACCGCCGGTCTGGTCGACCCGGACCGGCGTGCCCACGCCACGGTGGTGGCACGCGAGGCGGCGGTGATTTGTGGCGCACCCTGGGCGCAGCTGGCCTTCCAGCAGCTCGATCCGAGCGCCGAGGTCATCTGGCGCGTTCCCGAAGGCCACCGCTGCGAGGCGGATCAGCCTGTGTTGGAAGTGCATGGCCAGGCCCGGGCGATGCTGACAGCCGAGCGCACGGCGCTCAATTTTCTGCAGCTGATGAGTGCGGTGGCCACCAAAACCAGTCTGTTTGTGCAGGCCATCCGCGAGGTGCCCAACGTGCGTGCCCGCATTGTGGACACCCGCAAAACCCTGCCTGGCTTGCGGCTGGCGCAAAAATATGCGGTGCACGTCGGCGGTGGTCTCAACCACCGGCTGGGGCTGTATGACGCCGTGCTGATCAAGGAAAACCACATTGCCGCCGCCGGTGGTGTCACGGCCGTGTTGCGTCGCGCGGCCGAAGTGGCGCCGCAAGCCCGTTTTGTCGAGATCGAAGTCGAAACCCTGGGCCAGTTGCGCGAAGCCCTGGACGCGGGGGCCACCATGATCCTGCTGGACAACATGGGCCTCATGCAGTTGCACGAAGCGGTGCGCATCAACGCCGGGCGGGCCCAGCTGGAGGTGTCGGGTGGCGTGAACCTGTCCAGCGTGTGCGCCATCGCCTCCACCGGGGTGGACCGCATCTCGATCGGTGCCCTCACCAAAAACGTGAAGGCGGTCGATTTTTCGATGCGTTTTGCCAATGACCCGCTCTGAAGCTCAACAGCTGGCTATTTCATCTGAAACGGAGCTGACAACATGACCGACGCGCAACAGACGATCAAGGAAGTGGACTACGAGCAGCCGCAAAATGAGGGGCAGGGCGACTCATCCGCTGGCTCGGTGTGCGCCACCAAACACGCCTGGGCACGCGTGCCGGTGGAGCCCGGCCCGGCTGAGCGCGCGGCGCTGAAAGACAAGATCCGACGCCTGCTCAAAGAAAAGAATGCGGTGATGGTGTCGCACTACTATGTGCACCCCGACCTGCAGGATCTGGCCGAAGAAACTGGCGGGATCGTGAGCGACTCACTGGAGATGGCGCGTTTTGGCCGTGACCACGCCGCCACCACGCTGGTGGTGTCGGGCGTGCGTTTCATGGGTGAAACCTCCAAGATTTTGTCGCCTGAAAAACGTGTGCTGATGCCCGATCTGGACGCCACCTGCTCGCTCGACCTGGGCTGCCCGGTGGACGAATTCAGTGCGTTTTGCGACGCGCATCCGGACCGCACGGTGGTGGTCTACGCCAACACCAGCGCGGCCGTCAAGGCGCGCTCGGACTGGCTGGTCACCTCCAGTTGTGCGCTGGACATCGTCAAAGCGCTGAAAGAGCAGGGCAAAAAAATCCTGTGGGCGCCAGACCGGCACCTGGGTGGCTACATCCAGCGCGAAACCGGGGCCGACATGGTGATGTGGGGCGGCTCCTGCATCGTGCACGACGAATTCAAGGCCTTTGAGCTGGAAGAATTGTTGCGCGAGCATCCCGGCGCCAAAGTGCTGGTCCACCCCGAGTCACCCGCTGCCGTGGTGGCGCTGGCTGACGCGGTGGGCTCCACCTCCGGCATCCTGAAAGCGGCGCGCGAGATGGACGCGAAAGAATTCATCGTCGCCACCGACAACGGCATGATGCACAAGCTGCGCACGCTCAACCCCGGCAAAACCTTTTTAGAGGCCCCCACCGCTGGCAACAGCGCCACCTGCAAGAGCTGCGCCCATTGCCCGTGGATGGCCATGAACGGCCTGGCTGACGTAGCACGGGTACTGGAAACCGGCGCCAATGAAATCCACGTCGACCCGGCGCTGGGTCAACGTGCCAGATTGCCGATTGACCGGATGCTGGCGTTTACCGCCGCGCTCAAACAGGGCCCCGTGCCCGGACGCCTGGTCGCCCAGATTGGTGCGGCCTGAGTTGTTATTGAATTGAAACTGATTGCCGCCTCAGAGCGGCCCTGACCATGACCGAAACCACCCCTCGTCCCGAACTGCCTGACCACCTGTCCATCGACGCACGCAGCCCTTTTTACAACGCCGCCGTGTTTGCGCACGACATCGGCATTCGTCTCAATGACAAGGAACGCACCGACGTCGAGGAATACTGCCTGAGTGAAGGCTGGGTCAAAGTGCCCGCCGGCAAAACCCGCGACCGCCACGGCAAGCCGCTGCTGATCAAGGTCAAGGGCAAGGTGGAAGCCTTCTATAAGTAATCAGACTTCCAGGTTGTCGATCAGCCGGGTGTTGCCCACCCGCGCTGCGCCCAGCAGCACCAGGCCGGCGTTGGCCGTCAGGGAGGCCACGGCGGCTGAGTCGGGGGTCTGCAGGTTGTGGCGCTGGCGCACCGTCAGATAGTCCGGCTTCCAGCCTCGTGCCTTCAGCGCATGCATGGCCTGGGCTTCCAGCGCAGCCACATCGGTTTGCCCAGCGCGTAAGGCGTCGGCCATGGCTTTCAAGGCCAACGACAGTTGCACCGCCTCCTGGCGCTCGGTCGGGCTCAGGTAGTTGTTGCGAGAGGACAGTGCCAGACCGTCGTCGGCACGCAGCGTCTGGCCGCCCATCACCTCAATGGGCAGGGCAAACTGCTCGACCATACGTTTGATGACCATCAGCTGCTGGTAGTCTTTTTTGCCAAACAGCGCCACGCGGGGCCCCACGATGGCAAACAGTTTCATCACCACCGTGCAGACGCCGCCAAAAAAGCCGGGCCGGAAGTGGCCTTCGAGCATGTTGGCCAACTCGGTGGGGGGCTGCACGGTAAAACCCTGCGGCTCGGGGTACAGCTCTTTTTCGCTGGGGGCAAACAACACGTCGCAGCCCGCCGTGGCCAGCGCCTGGCAGTCGGCCTCCAGCGTGCGCGGGTAGGTGTCAAAGTCTTCGTGGGGCAAAAACTGCAGGCGGTTGACAAAAATGCTGGTCACCATCACGTCGCCCAACGGCTTGGCCTGGCGCACCAGGGCCAGGTGCCCGGCGTGCAAATTGCCCATGGTGGGCACAAAGGTGGGGTGCCGGTAGGCCGACAAATGGTCCCGCAACTCGGAGATGGTGTGGATGATTTTCATGATGACGGATGGCGGTTCAATAAAGGCCAGAACCCTGTTTTTCAAACGATGTTGAGGCGAACCAAGTGCTAGAGGCGCATCGTTTTCGAGGTCAATGCGCTTTGCGGGGGTTACCAGGCGTGTTGGGTGTTGTCGGGGAAACTGCCGTTTTTGACGGCTTCCACATAAGCGGTGATGGCTTCCTTGATGCCATGCTGGCCCGGGATGCCGGGCAGCTCGGCCATGAAGTTGCGCACGAACTTGGGGTTTTTGCCCAGGTTCAGGCCCAGCATGTCGTGCAACACCAGCACTTGCCCGGCGGTGCCGTTGCCCGCGCCAATGCCAATGGTGGGGCAGTGTGGTAACTCTGCGGTGAGTTCTGCCGACAAGGCGGCGGGCACCATCTCCAGTACCAGCAGCGCGGCCCCGGCGTCCTGCAATTCAAGCGCATGGCGTTTCATGACGGTGGCCGATTCGACCGTTTTGCCCTGTACCCGGTAGCCACCCAGCGCGTGCACGGTTTGGGGGGTGAGACCCAGGTGGGCGCAGACCGGGATACCGCGGTCCACCAAAAAACGCACGGTGTCAGCGGTCCAGCCACCGCCTTCCAGCTTGACCATGTGGGCGCCGGCCTGCATCAGCACGGTGGCGCTGCGCAGTGCCTGCTCTTTGGACTCGTGGTAGGTGCCAAACGGCAGGTCGCCAATGATCCAGGCCGTGCCTTGGACCCGGCGCACGCCGCGGGTGACACATTCCACGTGGTAGCGCATGGTCTCCAGCGACACGCCCACGGTGCTGGTCAGGCCCTGGCAGACCATGCCCAGCGAGTCGCCCACCAAAATACATTCGACCCCGGCGGCATCGGCTACAGCCGCAAAGGTGGCGTCGTAGGCGGTGAGCATGACGATCTTTTCGCCGCGGGCGTGCATTTCCAGCAGGCGGGGCAGGCTCAGCGGCTTGCGCGTGGCCGGGCTGCTGGCGGGCGGCAGCGTGCCGTAAGGGGTGGCGTTCTGGATGGCAGGTTGTGTCATGCGGGCATCTCCCCAAAAAAAGTGGCGCGAGTCTAACCCACGCCGATCAGGCCAGGCTCAATGGTTCGGCGGGCTCAAAACCGTCGGCAGCGCCTCGGGCAGCAGGTCGGGGTAGTCGCGGCTGAAGTGCAGGCCCCGGCTTTCGTGGCGGGCCTGCGCGCTTTTCACGATCAGGTCCGCCACCAGCACCAGGTTGCGCAGTTCCAGCAGGTCGCGGGTGACGTGAAAGTGTGAATAAAACTCGTGAATCTCGCCCTGCAACAGGGCGATGCGGTGGGCGGCGCGCTCCAGCCGTTTGTTGGTGCGCACGATGCCCACGTAGTCCCACATGAAGCGGCGCAACTCGTCCCAGTTGTGCGAGATGACCACGGTTTCGTCCGCATCAATGACACGGCTTTCGTCCCAGGCGGGTAGCGTCACGGCAGGCTGGGCGGCAGCTTGGGCGATGTCGGTGGTGGTCGCCTGGGCAAACACCATGCATTCCACCAGCGAGTTGCTGGCCAGCCGGTTGGCACCGTGCAGGCCGCTGCACGCCGTCTCGCCAATGGCGTACAGGCCAGGGATGTCGGTGCGCCCGTGCAGGTCAGCCAACACGCCGCCACAGGTGTAGTGCGCAGCGGGCACCACCGGAATGGGTTGTTTGGCGATGTCGATGCCCAGCTCCAGGCAGCGCGCGTAAATGTTGGGGAAGTGTTCCAGCAAAAAGTTCTTGGGCTGGTGCGAGATGTCGAGGTAGACGCAGTCAAAGCCGCCTTTTTTCATCTCGAAGTCAATCGCGCGGGCCACCACGTCGCGCGGGGCCAACTCCAGGCGCGGGTCGTGATTGGGCATGAAGCGGGTGCCGTCGGGCAGCAGCAGGCGGCCACCTTCACCCCGCACCGCTTCGCTGATCAAAAACGATTTGGCATGCGGGTGGTACAGGCAGGTCGGGTGGAATTGGATGAACTCCATGTTCTGCACCCGGCAACCCGCACGCCAGGCCGCGGCAATGCCGTCGCCGGTGGCGGTGTCGGGGTTGGTGGTGTACAGGTACACCTTACCCGCACCGCCGGTGGCCAAAATGGTCTGCGGTGCCTGGAAGGTGATGACTTCGCCCGTGCCGCTGTCCAGCGCGTACAGGCCCACGCAGCGTTTGTCGGCCTGCCCGAGCTTGTCGGTGGTGATCAGGTCCACCAGGGTGTGCTGCTCGAACAGGGTGATGTTGGGTGTTTTTTTGGCGGCGTCAATCAGCGTGCTCTGGACCGCCGCGCCGGTGGCATCGGTCACGTGCACGATGCGCCGGGCGCTGTGGCCGCCTTCGCGGGTCAGGTGCAGGTGACCGTCTTCCTGTGAAAACGGCACACCCATGGTTTGCAACCAGGCAATCGCCTTGGGCGCGTTTTCCACCACAAAGCGGGTCGCGTCCAGGTCGCACAGGCCAGCACCGGCAATCTGGGTGTCCTGGATGTGGGCCTCAAAACTGTCGTCCTTGTTCCAGACTGCCGCGATACCGCCTTGCGCCCAGCCGCTGGAGCCTTCCATGACCGCGCGTTTGGTGATCACCGCCACTTTTTTGTCGGTCGACAGCAGCAGCGCGGCGCTCAGGCCCGCCAGGCCGCTGCCCACGATCAAAACATCAAAGACCAGTGGGGGGCGGGCAGGGAGGTGGGCGGGGCGTGGGTTCATGGTGTGTGCAGTGTAGGTTCAAGAGGGGGCGTAGGCCAGGCGCACGTAAATGGGTGCAAAGGCTTCGGCTTGGGTGATTTCGATGAGGGTTTCCTTGGCCAGTTCGAGCAGGGCGATGAAGGTCACCACCAGCACCGGCGCGCCTTTGGCCGGGTTGAACAGGTCTTCAAATTCGACAAAACGGTGGCCTTGCAGGCGCTTGAGAACCTGGCTCATGTGCTCACGCACCGACAGCTCTTCGCGGGAGATCTTGTGGTGCTGCACCAGTTTGGCGCGCTGGAGGATGGCAGCCCAGGCCTCCTGCAATTCACTCACATTGACATCGACAAAGCGGGGTTGTAGCGACTGCTCGATGTAGGCCTGCGCCACCAGAAAGTCACGCCCAAACTGCGGCAGGGCGTTGAGCCGGGCGGCTGCCAGCTTGATCTGCTCGTACTCCAGCAGGCGGCGCACCAACTCGGCGCGTGGGTCTTCGGCCTCTTGGCCTTGCGCCACGTGTTTGGGCGGCAGCAGCATGCGTGATTTGATCTCGATCAGCATGGCCGCCATCAGCAGGTACTCGGCGGCCAGCTCCAGGTTACGCTGGCGGATCTCGTCGACATAACTCATGTACTGGCGGGTCAGGCCGGCCATGGGAATGTCGAGAATGTTGAAGTTTTGCCGCCGGATCAGGTACAGCAGCAGGTCCAGCGGGCCCTCAAAAGCCTCCAGAAAGACTTCCAGCGCGTCGGGCGGGATGTACAAATCATTGGGCAAGGTGAACAGCGGCTCACCATACAGCCGTGCCACCGCGACCTGATCGACCACGGTGGGCATCTCTGCCGTCGTGACCCCCTCTGAATTGTCCAGCGCAGCCGATGCCACCATTGCCAGGTTTTGTTGCTATAGGTCAAATAGCTAAAGGCATATGCTGCAAGGAGACCGCAGGCCAGACAAGCTGATCAGTCAAGCAGGTTCTGGTAGACGTACGGCTTTTGCGCCACCCGGGCGGCACGGAATTCATCGGAGGCATCCCGGTCGACCGCTTTGTCCCATAACAGGCTGCGACCGAGGCGCTGACCTTCTTCCATGGCCGGATTTTTGGCCTTCAGTTCATTGATGAACTGGGTGATTTCAGAAACATACTGGGGGCGGTAGAAAATGTTCATGTGGTGGACCTGTTTGGATTATTTTAGCCCGCCACGCCCCAAGCCGGTGGCGCGGTGTTTCAGGGGCAAGCCTGAAAGGGCTGGGTGTAATATTGGACGCACCCCCCGCCGCACCGTTGTTACCGCTTCATGAACAGTTTTACACACGTCAACACCTGGATCCATCTGGATGGGGTGTTGGCCATTGTGTTGGGGTGGTTGTTGATCGGCGCCGCAGGCATCGCAGCGCTGCGGCGCTTTCGGTTTGTGGCCGTGGTGCTGTTTCCGCTGGGGGCGATGTTGTCGGTGGGTTTGATGGCGGTGGCGTTGAGCGCGGCCTTCGCCAGCCCGGAGGTGGCGGTGCTGCCGCTGGGCTTGCCGCAGTTGCCATTTCACTTGCGGCTCGATAGTCTGTCGAGTTTTTTTCTGCTGCTGATTGGCGCCGTGTCGGCCGGCGTGTCCACCTTTGCGGCCGGGTATTTCCGCAAGGGTGAGGGCACGCCGCCAGGCTTGTTGTGCCTGGCCTACCACGTGTTTCTGGCCAGCATGGCGATGGTGGTGCTGGCCGATGACGCCTACGTGTTCATGGTGATGTGGGAAACCATGGCCTTGTCGTCGTTTTTTCTGGTGCTGGCCAACCACCGCCTGCCCGAAATCCGCCATGCCGGTTACCTGTACATGCTGGTGGCGCACATTGGCGCGCTGGGCATCTTGCTGTGTTTTGGCGTGTTGCAGGCCAACACGGGCGACTACACCTTTGCCAACATGCGCGCGCAGACGCTGACCCCGTTCTGGGCGTCGGTGGCGTTTGTGCTGGCGGTGTTCGGCTTTGGCGCCAAGGCTGGCTTGTTGCCACTGCACGCCTGGTTGCCCGATGCGCACCCGGCGGCGCCTTCGCCGGTGTCGGCGCTGATGAGTGGTGTCATGCTCAAGATTGCCCTCTACGGCATTCTGCGTGTGTCGTTTGACTTGCTGCAGACGCGCCTGTGGTGGTGGGGTGTGCTGCTGATGGGCTTGGGTTTGACCACCGCACTGTTTGGCGTGGTGTTCTCCACCGTGCAGGTGGAGATGAAACGCCTGCTGGCGTACTCGTCCATCGAAAACATTGGCCTGATGTGTGCTGGCGTGGGCCTGTCGCTGCTGTTTTCCAGCTACGGTATGCAGGCGCTGTCGGCCCTGGCGCTGACCGCCGCGCTGTACCACATGCTCAGCCACGCGCTGTTCAAGAGCTTGCTGTTTTGCAGCACCGGTGCGGTGCTGCACGCCACCGGCCAGCGCAGCCTGGGCAAACTCGGCGGTTTGATCCGTTACATGCCCTGGGTGGCCTGGCCCACGCTGGTGGGCGTGCTGGCCTGCGCCGGCCTGCCGCCGTTTGGCGGGTTTGTGGCCGAATGGCTGCTGCTGCAAAGCTTTCTGTTCACCACCGGGCTGCCGAGTTCGTCGCTGGACATGCTGGTGCCGGTGATGGCGGCGTTGATTGCGCTGATTGCTGCGCTGTCGGGCTACACCATGGTGAAGTACTTCGGGGTGATTTTTCTAGGCCAGCCACGTGAGGAAAAACTGGCCCAGGCGCACGACGCCGGGCGCTGGGAGCGGCTGGGCATGATGTGGCTGGTGCTGGGCTGTGTGATGCTGGGCCTGTTTCCAAATCAGGTGATCGCCCTGATGGACCCGGTGACACACCACTTGGTGGGTGCCGGGCTGGCGCAGACCGTGGCCGACAACGGCTGGCTGCTGGTGCCGGTGAGTGTGGAGCGGGCCAGTTACGCCCCCACCATTTTCTTGCTGGGGGTGGTGCTGACCTTTGGGCTGGCCTTTGTGCTGGTGCGCCGCCTCTACCACGGGCGGCTGCGCCGGGTGCCGCCGTGGGACTGCGGCCACCCCTGGCAAACCGCCCGCATGCAGGACACGGCCGAAGGGTTCGGCCAACCCATCCGGCAGATATTCGATCCGTTTTTCCGCATCACCAAGCAGGTGCCCAGCGCCTTTGACGACAAGCCGGTGTACGGCGTCAAGCTGGAAGACCCGTTGTGGTATGGGCTGTATCTGCCGGTGGCGCGGTTGGTGGAGCGGCTGTCTAGGCTGGTCGGGCTGTTGCAGCAGGGGCGCATTGCGGTGTACCTGATGTACAGCTTTGTCACGCTGATCGTGGTGTTGCTGGTGGTGAAACGATGAGTGCGCTGGGCGTTTTTTCGCAACTGATGGCCCTGGTCACCGCGCTGCTGCTGGCGCCGCTGCTGACCGGCTGGATCAACCAATGGCGGCATTGGCTGCAAAACAAGTCGGCGCCGAGCCTGCTGCAGCCCTACCTGACGCTGCACAAGCTGTTCAACAAAGAATTGCTGATGGCCGAACATGCCTCGCCGCTGTACCGGTTCACGCCCTATGTGGTGTTTGGCTGCATGTTGCTGGCCAGCGCGATCATTCCAACGCTCTCCACCGACCTGCCGCTGTCTCCCGCGGCCGACGCGATTGCGCTGGTGGGCCTGTTTGCGCTGGCGCGGGTGTTCATCTCGCTGGCGGCGATGGATGTGGGTACCTCGTTTGGCACGCTGGGGGCGCGGCGGGAAATGTTGGTGGGTTTTCTGGCCGAGCCGGCCTTGCTGATGGTGATGTTTGGCGCGTCCATGATCACCGGCTCCACGTCGCTGACGGTGATTGTGGAAACCCTGGCGCACCGCGAGTTGGCCATCTACCCCAGCCTGCTGCTGGCCGGGGTGGCGTTCACCATGGTGTCGCTGGCCGAAAACGCCCGGGTGCCGGTGGACAACCCCGACACCCATCTGGAACTCACCATGATCCACGAGGCGATGATTCTGGAGTATTCCGCGCGCCACCTGGCTTTGATGGAGTGGGCCGCCAGCCTGAAACTGTTTGCTTACTCGTGTGTGGGTCTGGCGCTGTTTTTCCCCTGGGGGGTGGCCGAGGCCAACGCGCCGCTGGCCTTGCTGCTGGCCTTGCCGGTGCTCATTTTCAAACTGGCCATTGGTGGCATGCTGATGGCGATGATTGAGACGGCGAGTGCCAAGATGCGAATTTTCCGCGTGCCCGAATTTCTGGGCACCGCTTTCCTGCTGGCGGTGATCGGCCTGCTGGTGAACGTGTTGCTGGGGGGCCAATGAGCCACTTTGTCCCTCAGCTGATCAACCTGTTTGCCACGCTGATCCTGTTGCTGTCGTTTGCCATGCTGGCGCAGCGGCGCATTGTGTCGCTGATCAACCTGTTCATGATTCAGGGTGCGGCGCTGGCAGCCGCGTCTTTTTTGCTGGGGTATGTCACCGGGCACCCGGACCTGTATGTGTCGGGCGCGCTGACGCTGCTGCTCAAGGTGGTGCTGATCCCCTGGATGCTGCACCGCATGATCCGCAAGCTCAATGTGCGCTGGGATGTCGAGACGCTGTTGAACATTCCCACCACCATGCTGGTGGGTATCGCACTGGTGATTTTTGCCTTCAGCCTGGCGCTGCCGATTTCGCGCCTGTCGGACGCGGTGGCCGGTGGCGCCCTGGGTATTGCGCTGGCGTGTGTGATGCTGTCTTTCATGATGATGATCACCCGCTCCAAGGCGGTGCCGCAGGTGATCGGTTTCCTGTCCATGGAAAACGGCTTGCTGTTTGCCGCCACGACGGTCACCAACGGCATGCCGATGATTGTGGAATTTGGCATTGCGCTGGACGTGCTGGTGGGTGTGCTGATTCTGGGGGTGTTCATGTTCCAGATTCGCGAGAAGTTCGACAGCCTGGACATCCGCCACCTCGAATCGCTCAAGGACGACTGAGCATGAGCGCGTTGTACCTTGTTCTTGGGGTTCCACTGCTGGGCGGGCTGGTGCTGGCGCTGGTGGGGCACCAACCGCGTGCGCGTGACATCAATGTGGTGTTCAGCCTGCTGACCTTTTTGGCAGCCTGTGTGATGACCGTCGAGGTGATTGACGGCGGGCCGCAGTTTGTCTGGGCCAAGCAGTTCTACATCGACCCGCTCAATGTGTTTCTGGTCACGCTCACCGCTTTTGTGGGCCTGACCACCGCCATTTTTTCGCGTCCGTACATGCGCATTGAGCAAGACCACGGCAAGATGACGCCCCCGCGCATGCGCCTGTACCACAGCATGTACCAGCTGTTTTCCTTCACCATGCTGCTGGGTTTCACCACCAACAATCTGGGCATCATCTGGGTGGCGATGGAAGCCGCCACGCTCACCACGGTGCTGCTGGTCAGCGTCTACCGCACGCCAGCCAGCCTGGAGGCGGCCTGGAAATACTTCATCTTGTGCGGTGTCGGCATTGCCCAGGCGCTGTTTGGCACGATCCTGGTCTACATGGCGGCTGACAAGGTGCTGGGCGCCGAACACGCGACGCTGCTGTGGAGCAGCCTGTCAGACATCAAGGGCCAGTTGGATCCGACCATCATGTCGCTGGCCTTTGTGTTTCTGCTGATTGGTTACGGCACCAAGATTGGCCTGGTGCCCTTGCACAGCTGGTTGCCCGATGCCCACGCCGAAGGCCCCACGCCCGTGTCGGCGGTGCTCTCGGGCCTGCTGCTGAATGTGGCCATGTACGCGGTGCTGCGCTGCAAGGTGCTGACCGATGGCGCGCTGGGGACGCAAATGGCGGGCCAGCTGATGATGGGGTTTGGCCTGCTCTCGGTGGTGGTGGCGGCGTTTTTTATCTCGCGGCAAAAAGACGTCAAGCGCATGTTTTCGTACTCCAGCATCGAACACATGGGGCTGATCACCTTTGCCTTTGGCATGGGCGGGCCGGTGGCCAACTTTGCCGGACTGTTGCACATGACGGTGCATTCGCTGGTGAAGTCCGCCATCTTTTTCACCGTGGGTCATGCCACGCAAAAGGCCGGCACGCAGGTCATGAGCGAGATCCGCGGACTGATCAAGGTCAATCCCACGGTGGGTTGGGGCTTGATGCTGGGTGTGATGGCCATCCTGGGCATGCCGCCGTTTGGCGTGTTTGCCAGCGAGTTTTTGATTCTGACCACCGCCATGCGAGAACAACCGTGGGCCACACCGTTTTTGTTCCTGGCGCTGGGTGTGGCGTTTGCGTCGATGCTGATCCGGGTGTTGCCGATGGTGTTTGGCGAAGAAACCAAGCTCAAGCCGCTGGCGCACCCCCCGGCGCTGATACCGGTGTTTGTGCACCTGGCGCTGGGCTTGGTACTGGGCCTGTACATCCCGGCGTACCTGAACGGCTGGTACGTGGCGGCGGCCAGCATGTTGGGAGGCTGACGTTGATGAAGATACCCGGTCTGGATCTGGCGTTTGCCGAGCTGCCTGCCCCCGTGCCGATGTTTTGGGCACAGGTGACGCCAGCGCAGTGGCAAGCCGCTGCCGTGGCGGTGCGTGACGCAGGTGGCCGGTTGGTGGCTGTGTGGGCGGGCGGTGCGGTGCCTGCCGAAGCTGTTGCTCAAGCACCTTTCAGCGCTGGCGCCATCTGTGCGGCCTATGTCACGCTGGAAGGCCTGTTCTGGCTTGCGCTGCCGCTGGCCGCGCAAGACGGCCCGGCCACTTACCCCGATTTGTCAGCCGTGTTCCCATGTGCCAGCCGCATGCAGCGGGCCGCGGCCGAGCTCTCAGGCGTTCAGGCACTCGGTGCGCATGACCAGCGCCCGTGGTTGAACCACGGTGCCTGGGCGGCGGACCACCACCCGCTGCTGCAAGACCCGCTGGCCTTGCCGACGCCGTCGCCCGGCGCTTTGACCGACTACCCGTTTGTGCGGGTCGAGGGCGACGGCGTGCATGAAATTCCGGTGGGCCCGGTGCATGCCGGCGTGATCGAACCCGGGCACTTCCGCTTCTCCATCGTTGGCGAAAAAGTGCTTCGCCTGGAGCAGCGCCTGGGCTACACCCACAAAGGTATCGAGCAGCGCATGACGCAGCTGCCCGCGCTCGACGCTTACCGGCTGGCCGGACGGGTGTCGGGCGACTCCACCGTGGCCTACGCCTGGGCCTACAACATGGCGCTGGAATCCGCGTGCCAGACGACCATCACGCAGCGCGCCGCCTGGCTGCGTGCGTTGATGCTGGAGTGTGAGCGGGTCGCCAACCACCTGGGTGATCTGGGCGCGTTGGGCAACGATGTGGCGTTTGCCTTTGCGCTGGCGCAGTTTTCGCGGCTGCGTGAAGACTGGTTGCGCACCTGCAAGGGCGCCTTTGGCCACCGCCTGATGATGGACGGCATCGTGCCTGGCGGCGTCCGGGCCGACCTTCAGGCCGCTGGCATCACCCAGTTGCGGGCGACTTGCCAGGCGCTGGTGCCCGACGTGCGCAAGCTGGCCGACATTTTTGAAGACCATGCCGGGTTGCAAGACCGTTTCATCACCACCGGCCGGGTGGTGCCCGCGCTGGCCGCGCAGCTGGGCATGACCGGCCTGGCCGGGCGGGCCAGCGCCCAGAGCTGGGATGTGCGTTGTGACCACCCGTTTGTGCCTTACGACAAGCTGCGGGTGGTGATGGCCAGCCATTCGCGCGGTGATGTGGGCGCGCGCGCATCAGTGCGGTTTCAGGAGGTGTTGGAGTCGGTCCGGCTGATCGAGCGTATCCTCAACGAGCTGCCTGACGGCGAGGTGCACAGCCCGGTCAAGCTGCCGGATCAGCCCTCGCGCGGGGCGGGTTGGGTGGAAGGCTGGCGCGGCGAGATTGTGGTGGCACTGGAACTGACCGGCGCCGACCAGGGCCACCGCATCCAGCGCTGCCATCTGCACGACCCGTCGTGGCAAAACTGGCCGGTGCTGGAGCATGCTGTGATGAACGACATCGTGGCTGACTTTCCGCTGATCAACAAATCGTTCAACCTGAGTTATTCGGGGCAAGACTTATGAGGACCGCAGCATGATCTGGAAAGTGGTCCAACAAATTGCCCGGGTCGGCATCCGCACCGAAGCGGCCCCCGACATTGGTGAAGCCGCACAGGCCGAGGCCTCGCGCATTCAGGCCGAGTTGTTATCCATTTTGGGGCAGGCGCTGTGCATCCGTGAGGTGGACGCGGGTTCCTGCAACGGCTGCGAGATGGAAATCAACGCGCTGGGCAACCCGTACTACAACATCGAAGGTTTGGGCATCAAGTTTGTCGCCAGCCCGCGCCACGCCGACCTGCTGCTGGTGACCGGCCCGGTGTCGCGCAACATGGAAATGGCCTTAAAACGCACTTATGACGCCACGCCCGAGCCCAAACTGGTGGTGGCGGTGGGTGACTGCGCCTGTGACGGCGGCATCTTTGGTGAAAGTTACGCCACCTGCGGCCGGGTGGCCAACGTCATCCCGGTGGATGTCACCGTGCCGGGTTGCCCGCCGGAGCCGGTGGACATTTTGCGCGGCATACTCCAAGCGGTGCGGCGGCGGGTGACGTAGGTGACGTCGTCAAACGCAAGCTTGAACGGTTTCTGAGGAGAACGCCCGTGCTGAATGACCACTTACGCCAGGAGCTTCTTGAATTCCGCCGGGTGCGGGACTGGGAGCAGTTTCACAACCCGCGCAACCTGGCCACGGCACTCATGGTGGAAGCGGCGGAACTGCTGGAGCCGTTTCGCTGGGCCTCGGAAGGCCAGGCGCGTGAGATTGTCCAAGCGCGGCGTGGCGAGATGGCCGACGAATTGGCCGATATCGCCATCCTGATGACTTACCTGACGCACGATTTGGGCATTGACCTCAATGCCGCCGTGGCGTCAAAAATCCAGGCCAATGCCAAAAAGTACCCCGTCGACAAGGCGCGCGGTTCCAACAAAAAATACACCGAGCTTTAGCCTTCTGCCAGCCCGCGTTCGCGGCCAAGGTGTTGTCACAGCTGCTGCGCCTTCGCACTGGCCCGGCTGCCAGCCGCAATAACCAGCGCGACGGCAACCAGACTTGCTGCCACAGCCAAGGTGGCGCGCATACCCGCCGCCGCGGACTCCGGGTCAGTTGCCCCCATCCCGGTGGCGGCTGACCCGGCCACAAACACCGCCCCCATCAGCGAGGCGCCGGTGATCAGCCCCAGGTTGCGTGACAGGCCCAGCAGGCCAGACACCACACCCCGCTTGTCGGCTGGCACATCACGCATCACTGCGGTGTTGTTGGCCGCCTGAAACAGCGCATAACCTGCGGTGACAACCACCAGCGGCAAAACGTAGCCCGGCACACTGAACCGGGTTGGCAGCAGCGCCAGCGCGGCACAGCCCGCCACCATGGCGAAAAGCCCACCGTTGCTCACGCGGTCTGCACCCAGCCGGTCCACAAGACGCCCGGCGGGAACACCCGCCAGCGCCGCCACCACCGGCCCGGCCGACATCACCAGGCCCACACGGGCGGCATCAAGCTGCAGCGCGCCAGACAGGTAAAACGGCCCCACCACCAGCGTCGCCATCACCACAGTGGTCACCAGGGCACTCATGGCAAAGCCCGCGCTCAATGCCGGGTTGCTGAACATGGCCCATCGGATCAAGGGGGCGGCCGCCCGCTTCTCCACCCACACAAACACAACCGCCCCGGTTGCCGTAGCAAGCAACAGCACCGCGTTGAGCCAGCTAAAACTGCCGCGCCCCAGCGTCATGGCCAACGCATAAGCCACCAGTGTCAGCGCCAGCACCAGCGTGCCCAATCCATCAAAACTGGTCCAGGCCTTCGTTGGCCCCGGGCGATCCACGGGCAGATAACGCCGCGCCAGAAAAAAGGTCAGCACACCCAGCGGCACGTTGACCCAAAAAATGGCTTGCCAACCCACGCTGCCAATCAACACACCACCCAGCGTGGGCCCCAGCGCGGTGCCCACCGCCGACATCGTGCCCAGCAAACCCATGGCGCTGCCGGTTTTGTCTTTGGGCACGGCTTCACCCACCAGCGCCATGGTCAGCGCCATCAGAATCGCCGCTCCCAGGCCCTGCACAGCGCGGGCGGCGATCAGCAGCCAGAGTGTGGGCGCGGCAGCGCACAAGCTTGAGGCCACAGTGAACAGCCCGATGCCAGCCAGCAACAGCCGCCTGCGACCCAGCATGTCACCCAGCCGTCCGGCACCCACAATCAGGCTGGTGATGGCCAGCAAGTAGGCCAGCACCACCCACTGCACCGCCTGAAAGGACACACCAAACACCTGCGCCAAAGTCGGCAGCGCCACGTTGGTGATGCTGGTGCCCAGTGAGGACAACAACATGGCCATCGACAGGCTCAGCAGCACCCACGTTGCTGCAGGTTTTATCTGCACTGCGCTATCGGTCTGTGTCGGGGGGTTGGAAATCATGTTGGGCTCTGTCCTGAAGGGTTGATGTCTGGATCGTAGGGACGGCAGTGCCAGAGCGGAAGGCGCTACATTTGCACTGTGTGATTGCGTCTGACGCCAGTTCTCAGCGCCCAGCCCACCCCATGTCTACCCCTGATCTGAACCAACTTGTCACGCTGGACGTGTTGCTTGCCGAAGGCAATGTGACGCGTGCGGCGCAGCGGCTGCACCTGAGCCCGTCTGCCATGAGCCGCGCCCTGGCGCGCCTGCGTGAGACTCTGGGCGACCCGCTGCTGGTTAGGGCCGGGCGCGGCCTGGTGCCTACCCCCCGCGCGCTGCAGCTGCGTGCGCAGGTGAGTCAACTGGTGCAGGAAGCCCAGGCGGTGTTGCGCCCCGCCGAGTTGCTCGACCTGTCACAGCTGGTGCGCACCTTCACCCTGCGGGTCAGCGACGGCTTCACCGAGAACTTTGGCCCGGACCTGATCAGGCGCGTTAACCAGCAAGCACCTGGCGTGCGGCTGCGTTTTGTGCCCAAGCTCGACAAACACAGCACCGCCTTGCGCGACGGCAGTGTCGATCTGGAAACCGGTGTGGTGGGCGACGACACTGGCCCCGAGGTCCGCACCCGTGTGTTGTTCCATGACAGATTTGTGGGTGTGGTGCGACATGGTCATGTGTTGTGCAAGGGTGAGATCACACCTGTCCGTTATGCGGCAGGCCAACATGTGCTGGTGTCGCGCCGTGGTCTGGAAAAAGGTGTGATGGACGAGGCCTTGTCCGCGCTGGGGCTGGAGCGGGTGATTGGCGCCTATGTTGGCGGTTTTTCAGCCGCACTGGCCATCACACGCGCCACCGACCTGATCACCACAGTGCCCGAGCGCCACACCGGCAAGTTGCGCGCTGGCCTGTTCAGCTTTGCCCTGCCGCTGCCCGCACCAGAGATCACCGTGTCCATGCTTTGGCACCCGCGTATGGATGGTGATGCCGCGCACCGCTGGTTGCGGGGGTGTGTGTTGGAAGTGTGTGGGGAGTCAGGCCAAGAGCTTTAAGACTCGGCGATTGTGGGTGGCAGGGGATGGGTTGGGGCGGCGGCCTCATACTGCCAAATGCGCAGAAATTGGCCGCCACCCCAACCCATCCCCTGCTGGCGAGCGGCTTTTGTTTGCCGTCAAAAGAACCGTGACTCAGGGTTCTGCTCCACTGTCGGGAGCTGCTTAGCACCTGCCGGTCGCGATAGTCAGCTATGTGGCACCTCCATCCAAAAATGATAGCAAACTGAAATAATCACTGGGAGCACATAGGCATCCACTTCGCGGCGACCAACTCCGCGCGAGCAGGAGTAGTGGGGGATTGTTCTGGGTTGTGGACTTTGACTCGGAGCCAGAAGGAACGGCGATAGCAATTCCGGCAGTCATGGTGTAGCTGTCGCCGCATTACGATGCAAACATCCTAGTATCGAAATGCCCTGGTTCGAGACCAAGGCACAATTCCATCATGGACGACCGTTTTCACTATCCGCCTGACGTTTTTAACCTGCTCGTAGACACGATCCCTCTGCTATGCAAGGGCAAGGAAGACGTGCTGTTGTTCCTGCGTGGTGCCGGCGTGCCCAACGAAGATGTTGCTGAGATGCAGGTCAAGGTGCGCGCTGACCGCAAATCGATAAGCAAGTTTGCAATAGTGCGTGACGTACTGGAAAAATTGAACAAGCGTGGCGATGCTGGCTTAGGGCCACGCCGTGAAATTATCAAGCGCGTGGTCGAGTTCGAACATTTTTCGATGTGCTGGGAAAACGATGTGCACAAGGCTAAGGCAAACGTCGGTGATCTCGCTCGCATTGTTAACCACCGTGATTCGTTTACGCGCATGAACCAACAGCGCGAGGCAGCGCAGGCTGAGGTCGCCGCAAAGGCGCGTGCTGAGCGGGAAGTGGCCGCAGAGAAAAGCCGAAAGATTCTGGATGTGCGCGACCGCCTGAACGCGCTTTTCGGCATGGATGCCGAGCCACAGAAGCGCGGCAAGCAACTGGAAGGTGTGCTCAATGACCTATTCCGCGCATATGGCATTCTGGTGCGCGAGGACTTCAAGCGGCAGGCCCCGGCGGGTAGCCTCATCGTCGAGCAGATCGATGGTGTAGTCGAGTTCGAGGGGCACATCTACCTTGTTGAGATGAAGTGGATCAGCACGCCAGTGGGAGTTTCGGATTTGGGCTCGCACATGATGCGATTGTTCGCGCGCGAGGGTGTACGCGGCCTCTTCATTTCGAATTCTGACTTCACGGCCTCTGCCATCGCTGAGTGCGTTACCCACTCAAACAACAAGACGATGGCGTTGTGCACTCTCCGCGAGATCGTCA
Source organism: Rhodoferax sp. U2-2l (assembly GCF_020594515.1). GTDB lineage: Bacteria > Pseudomonadota > Gammaproteobacteria > Burkholderiales > Burkholderiaceae_C > Rhodoferax. Next base: position 15,125 of record NZ_JAJCTH010000017.1, on the reverse strand, counting down.
TGCTGCTTTTAGACGAACGCGACCTAATAGCGTTGCTGCGGAGCAAGGTGCGGGCTGCAATTCTTGACAAGAAGCCATTCCACGAAATTTTGAGGTGACTCTGCGGTGCAACTTATCTTCTTTGACGAGGCGAAGGATGACAAGGACTATCCGGTTTATCACATTGGTGGTGTGTGCATCGATGAAGCAGACCTTGCAGACGTTGAAGCGCGCATCACTCTATTGGCCGAAAAGTCCTTCGGCAATGCAGTGCTCGACCGCGGCACGGAGTTTCATGCCGCTGAGATATTCCATCGCAAAGCCCACTTCAAATCCTGGGAAGACTTCGGTGCGCGACTTGATCTATTGAAGGAGTTTGTCGAAATTTTGTCGCTGAAGCAGGTCGGCCTGATCGACATCCAGATAAACAGCGCAAAGCTGCATGCATGTCAGTCCGCTTCCGACATTGCTTTCATGTTCTTGTGTGAGCGCTCGAACCAACTGATGCAAGCGCGGAGGAAGATGGGCATGCTTATCGGTGATCGCGACACTGATTCATCAGCGGCTAAGTGCGCGATTAGCTTGTCGTCTTACCGAGTCAATGGCACCGAGTTCCAGTACGGACAAAGGATCACCAACCTCGTCGATTCGGTGCACTTTACTCACTCGCACTTAAGCCGCTTCTTGCAGCTTGCCGACGTGTACACGTGGCTGAAGCAGTTCCGTCATCGAAACAAGGGCTCCGAGAACCTGCGGCACCAAGCTCTGTTCGACATCCTCAACGCTCAAGATACCGATCTTGGCCCAACGAAGTACAAGGAGTGGCCGAGGTAGGCGAACCACACCGCTGGCCTGATGTCACCCAGTGCCCTGAAACCGACCAAGCGCACAATCCTGCCATCACACCGACCCCTTTTCAACGGCCGGTGTGGGGCAAGGGATTGAGACCATGTTTACACGCAGAAACTTCACCACCTCGGCACTATTGGGCAGCGCCACGCTGCTATCGGGCTGCTCATCAGAACCCGCAGAAAACAGTTATGAGTCGGTGTCTGACCAGACCTGGCGGCTGGGGGCGTTGACCGGGTTCAATGGCGCCGCACTCAGTCGTGAGCTGGTGCGTTACGCCACGCTGGCGCCGTCTAGTCACAACACGCAGTGCTGGAAGTTTGTAATTGATGGCAGTGGCCAGGCCATCAGCATCCTGCCTGACCGGACGCGCTTGTGTCCTGTGGTGGACCCGGACTTGCACCATGTGTTTGTGTCGCTGGGTTGCGCGGCCGAAAACCTGGCCCAGGCCGCGCTGGCCCATGGGCTCCAGGGCGAGGGGGTGTTTGATCCCGCCACCGACACGCTGCGCGTGGGACTCAGCCCCACGGCGGCGCAGGCCACCGATCTGTTCAAAGCCATCCCGCTGCGCCAATGCACCCGTGGCGACTATGACGCTCAGCCGCTCAGCGTGGCCGAGCTGGCGCTGCTGCAGCGTGCGGGCAGCTCAAACAGCGTGCAGCTGCTGTTGTTGACCGAGCCCGCAGCGATGACGCAGGTGCTGGATCTCATTCTGCAGGGCAACACGACTCAGCTGGCTGACCCGGCCTTTGTCACCGAACTCAAGACCTGGCTGCGTTTTAACGGCGCGGACGCAGCGCGCACGCGTGATGGTTTGTACAGCGCGGCGTCGGGCAACCCGAGTGTGCCGGCCTGGTTGGGTGACAGGTTATTTGAGTGGGTGGTCACCCCAAAAAGTGAGAACGACAAGCTGGCGCGGCAGGTGCGCAGCTCGGCAGGGATCGCGGTGTTTGTGGGCCAGGCCAACAACAAGGCGCACTGGGTGGAGGTGGGGCGCTGTTATGAGCGTTTTGCGCTGCAGGCCACCGCATTGGGCATCCGCAACGCGATGCTGAACCAGCCGGTGGAGGTGGCGGCATTGCGCCCGCAGCTGGCAAGTACCCTGGGTCTGGGGGGACAGCGACCTGATCTGGTGGTGCGTTTCGGGCGGGGGCCGACCCTGCCCAGGTCTTTGCGCCGCACGGTGGATGCGGTGATGGTCTGACGGGCCTGGGTTCAGGTGCCGGCCGCTTTGACACCGATCTGGATCTCGTTGCGGCGCCAAATCGGTAGCGTCCACGGCGGGTCGTAGCGCGCCAGTTGCGCCGGGCCCGCTGCCCGCAGCTGGCGGGACTGCATCCAGCCAAGCAGTGCCTGGGTTTCTGTCTGGATCCGGTTGTCAGTGTTGAAGCCGGAGTAGGTGGCCACGGCCACCGTTTTGCCTGGCACTTCGCGCAAGGTCACCGTGTTGTTGTTGGGCCGCGGCAGGGTTGCCAGCGTGTACTGGCTGGGCATGACAAACTGCACCCGCCAGCGCTGCGCCGCCACCCAGCCCGGCGCGTCAGGCGCGGGCTGCACCGTGACCGGGGCCGTCATGGCCAGCTGGGTGGGCTGGCCATGCGGCTCCAGGGTCACGGGTGCGGTCATCGCGATCTTGCTGCTTTGCTGCGTTTGGGGTGCGGTGTTGTTGCCAAAAATGTAGTCCGCAATGGCCCGGAAACCCTTGCTGGAGGCGGCGTCCATGTCGCCGTCCACCCAGGTTTCGGCCACGATCAAGGGCGCGTACCGGCGCACCTCGAACCTGCCGTCCTGAGCCAGAACTTCAAACTTGGGTTCTTCAACCGCCATGGCAGCACCCCCGAGCATCCACACCGCCAAAAAGCAAAACAGCTTTCGCATCGTTGGCCACCTTATTTGGGCATGATCACGCTGTCGATCACATGGATCACGCCGTTGTCGGCCACGATGTCGGTGGCGGTGACTTTGGCGCTGTCTACCATCACACCGCCCATAGTGGACACAGTCAACTCAGAGCCTTGCACGGTCTTGACTTTGCCCGCTTTCACGTCAGCCGCCATCACTTTGCCCGCGACCACGTGGTAGGTGAGCACCGAGGTCAGCTTGGCCTTGTCTTTGAGCAAGGCGTCCAGGTCGGCCTTGGGGATCTTCGCAAAAGCTGCGTCTGTGGGGGCAAACACGGTGAACGGGCCCTTGCCCTTGAGCGTGTCAACCAGGCCCGCGGCCGTGAGTGCCGTGGCCAGGGTTTTGAAGTTGCCAGCGCCCACGGCCGTGTCAACAATGTCTTTGGCCTGCACAGAGAAAGCCGCGCCGAGGGCCAGAACAGAAGCGATCAATGTCTTTTTCATCAGTAACTCCGAACAAAATCAGGATGGACCTGAACCGCCAAAAATGTGGCAGGTGGAGTATGCGATACCAATGCGTATCCATATGAACTGAACGGTCTATCTCCAGCCTATATGGTATTTTGGGGTGGATGGCCGTTGTGACGGCACCGTGTGGCCCGAGCTCAGGCTCAGTCCAGGTCGATCCAGTGTTTGGCGTCGTTGAGCACCGGGTGCCAAACCAGCAGGATCAACAAGATCGCCAGCGGTACCGTGGTGATGTAACCGATGGCCTTGAAACCGACAGCGCCAATCAGTCCGCCAATGAAGAAGCTGCCAATCAGCTTGGCCAGCAGCGCCAGTTTTTGGCGATTGGCCCGCACCAGGGTGTCACGGGTCAGCCGGTTGATGTAGAACAGTTTGCCCAATTCAATGCCCAGGTCGGTGACCAGGCCGGTGACGTGGGTGGTGCGGATTTCAGCGCGGGATATTTTGGTGATCACGGCGTTTTGCAAACCCATGATGAAGCACAACACCAGCACCGTCATCGGCACAAACAACACGCCGAAATGGTTGATGCCCGAGCCAAACAGACCAAACACCAGCAGCAGCGCAGCTTCCAGCAGCAAAGGCCGTCCGTAAGCGCTTTGCAGTTGGCGGCGCAGTCCCCAATTGACCATCCAGGCGCTGGTCATGGCGCCGCCCAGAAACGCCAGCAAGGAAGACAGGGCGGCCAGCGCCAGGTAGGTGTTGCCGGTGACCAGGTTGTCCGCCACGGACGACACCACACCGGTCATGTGTGAGGTGTATTGCCCCACCGCCAAAAAGCCACCGGCGTTGGTGGCACCGGCCACAAAACACAGCGTGATACCCAGATGCAGGTTGTTTTTGGCGGTGCGCTGAACCGCCGTCCAGCCGCGCAACACGGGAATCATGCGGCCCTCGCGGGCTCAGTGGATGCGCATGCCTGGCTGCGCGCCGGGGAAAGGCTCCAACACGTAAATGCCCGGTTGCGCTTTCTCGTCGGCGTGGCTGGCGGCCAGCACCATGCCTTCACTCACGCCAAACTTCATCTTGCGTGGCGCCAGGTTGGCCACCAGCACGGTGAGTTTGCCGGTGAGTTGTTCGGGTTGGTAGCAACTGGCAATGCCGCTGAAAACGTTGCGGGTTCTCGGCTGGCCCGCGTCATCCACTTCACCCACGTCGAGTGTGAGTTGCAGTAGCTTGCTTGACCCGGCCACCGCCTGGCACGCAACGATTTTGGCGATACGCAGGTCAACCTTGGCAAAGTCGTCAATTTGAATCGTGGGCGCAATGGCTTCACCGCCTGGCAACTTGCCAGCAGCCGTTTCAGCCGCTTCTGACCCTTGATCAGCCTGGGCTGGGGGCTCAAACAGGGCTTCCAGTTGTTTGATATCCACGCGCTGCATCAGGTGCTGGTAGGTGCCGATCACGTGGCCGGTCTGCAGCGGTTCGCCGATGTTGGCAAAGGTCAGCGGTTCGATATTCAGGAAGGTTTCCACCTGTTTGGCCAGTTCCGGCAGCACCGGTTTCAGGTAGCAGGTGAGGATGCGGAAGGCCTTGATACACACCGTGCACACGCCTTGCAGGCGCGCTTCCTGGTCCGGTTTTTTGGCCAGATCCCAGGGTTTGTTGGCGTCCACATAAGCGTTCACGCGGTCGGCCAGCAGCATGGTTTCTTTGAGCGCCTTGGCGTATTCGCGCTCGTCATACATGCGTTCGATGCTGCCGCGCTCGATGCGCAACTGGTGCAGCAGCGCCGCACCGTCTTCATGCACGTCGCCCAGTTTGCCGTCAAAACGTTTGCTCAAGAAGCCTGCGGCGCGTGACGCAATGTTGACAAACTTGCCGATCAGGTCGCTGTTGACGCGGGCCATGAAGTCGTCGGCGTTGAAGTCGATGTCTTCGTTGCGGGCAGACAACTTGGCGGCCAGGTAATAACGCAGCCACTCGGGGTTCATCCCCAAGTTCAGGTACTTGAGCGGGTCCAGCCCGGTGCCACGGCTTTTGCTCATTTTTTCGCCGTTGTTCACCGTCAAAAAGCCGTGCACAAAGATGTTGTCGGGCGTTTTGCGGCCACTGAAGTGGAGCGTGGCGGGCCAGAACAGGGTGTGGAAGGTGACGATGTCCTTGCCGATGAAGTGGTACTGCTCCAGCTCGGGGTTGGCCATGTATTCGTCGTAGTCCAGACCACGTTTGTCGAGCAGGTTTTTCAACGAGGCCAGGTAACCGATGGGCGCATCCAGCCACACGTAAAAGTACTTGCCCGGCGCGTCAGGGATCTCGATGCCGAAGTAAGGCGCGTCGCGGCTGATGTCCCAGTCGCCCAGGCCTTCGCTCTGGGTGCCGTCCGGGTTGGTGCGGACGGTGAACCATTCCTTGATTTTGTTGGCCACCTCGGGCTGCAGTTTGCCGTCTTGCGTCCATTGCTCCAGAAACGCCACGCAGCGCGGGTCTGACAGTTTGAAAAAGAAATGGACCGAGTTCTTCAGCTGCGGTTTGGCGCCGGACAGGGCCGAGAACGGGTTGATCAAATCGGTGGGGGCGTACACGGCGCCGCAGTTTTCGCAGTTGTCGCCGTATTGGTCTTTCGCGTGGCACTTGGGGCATTCACCCTTGATGAAGCGGTCCGGCAGGAACATATTTTTCTCGGGGTCGAAAAACTGCTCGATGGTGCGGGTTTCGATCAGCGAGCCATCCGGGTTGTCACGCAGACCCCGGTAGATGGCCTGGGCCAGTTCGTGGTTTTCCGGGGCGTCGGTGCTGTGCCAGTTGTCAAAACTGATGTGAAAGCCGTCCAGGTACTGCTTGCGCCCGGCAGCGATGTTGGCCACAAACTGCTGTGGCGTCACGCCTGCCTTTTCAGCGGCGATCATGATGGGCGCGCCGTGGGTGTCGTCGGCACCGACAAAATCGACCGCGTTGCCCATCATGCGCTGAAAGCGTACCCAGATGTCGGCCTGGATGTATTCCATGATGTGACCAATGTGGAAGTTGCCATTGGCGTAGGGCAGGGCGGTGGTGACGAAAAGTTGTCGGGTCATGGGGCGGGGTCTTTCTGAAACAGCCCACCATTTTAGTCGGGCAACCTTGCTTGGCGGGCCAACAGTTGGCGGGCGGGAATCTGGCTGAGTGTGTGGTTTCAATGAGATGGATTTTGGGTCCGAGGTGGGTTGGTACTGTTGGCCGAATCAGCCGGGCGATGCGCTTTGCTACGTGTCCCCCGGCCTTCGGCCTCCTCCTTGACCTCCGCAAATCGCATCACCCGACTGATTTTGCGAGCGGTTTTGGTGCGCTGGCAGGGGGAAAGTCATGGACAGCCCGGTCTGCTTGGTCAGACAGAGAAATGAAGTCGTGTGGCAAGAACGGTGTAACCCAAAAGCGCCAGGCAGGGTGATTGGGTGATGCGACCGGGCTTTGGGGTGAAAGGCGCGCGTCAATAGTCGCTGGCGTACTGATCACCGGGTTTCGCGCGTGATTTCACCCCAAAACCGCATGCGCATTACCCAGTCGCCGGGCCGGGTTTGACATGAAGCGTTGGGCACGAGAGACGCCACGACAGTGTGAACCGCACCCCAAGCCAAGCCCGGCCATCAGCGCAGGCGCAATGGGTCGCGGCGGCGTTCTGGGTAGTGGGGCGCTGGCAGCGCGTGGCTTGGTTGCGCCTGGGGCGCGGCCTCGGGATCGGTCCAGTCAAAAAAGGCGCAGATCTGGGCGCGCTGGCGCATGGCGTCTTTGTGGCCCAGCGCCATCAGCTCGCCGGTGTAGCCGGTCTCGAACAACAGGTAGCTGGCCAGTGGCGCGCCACGCTCGTCCGAGGTCTGTGATGACACGCCCAGACTGCCGAGCACGCTGCGCACGGCCGCGGGCAACTCATGCACATGCCGGGCGGCGATTTCGTCGAGTTGCTCCGAGGGCGAAATCAGCAGCAGGTCCACCGGGCGCAGGTTGCTGGCCGCGCGCATGTCGGGTGGCACCAGGCTCAGCGTCTGGTTGATGCGACGGATGCGCTCGATGTCGACCGACAGCGCATCCAGAAAGATATTGGCCAGCGCATGGCCGGCAATTTGCGCCAGGCTGGGGTAACTGCCCGCGTTGCCAACGGTGCCGGGCATCTTGGCCTGATGCGCGCGCCCGGCGCCAATCACGCAAATGCGCTGTGCTCCCAGGTGGATGGCGGGCGCCACCGGGGCCGACTGGCGCATGGAGCCGTCGCCAAAATAAGCGGTTTCACCCTCCACATGCAAGGGAATGGCTGGAAACACGAACGGAATCGCGCTGGACGCCAGCAGGTGCTCGTGCGTAATCTTGTCGCGCAGGCCACGCCGCTGCGACCGCGTCCACGGCAGCAGGCGTTTGTCGCCTTCGTAAAACGTGAAGTGTTCACCCGAGGTGTAGCTGGAGGCGGTGACGGCCAGCGCCTGCAGGTGCCCGTCGCGGATCAGCGTCGGGATGCGCTCCAGCGGTACCATCTTTTTCAGCAGTTCCGCCAGCGGGCTGTTGTCCAGCAGCGACTTGGGCTTGACGCGCCGCCACTTAGCAATCAGCCAGCCCATGGACAGCAGCGTCATCCATGTTGCGCCGGAGCGCAGCATGCTCACCGAGTCGGCCCGGTACACCTGCTCGGCGTGGAAGTTGCGCCAGACATTGCCAATGCGTCGTACCGCGGCATCAAACTGGTCGGCGCCGCAGGCCAGCGAGGCGGCGTTGATGGCCCCGGCCGAGGTGCCGCTGATGATCGGAAACGGATTGGGCTGGTTTTGCGCGCCACACAGCTGGCGCAGTTCCGAGATGGCTTCCAGCACACCCACCTGGTAGGCCGCGCGCGCGCCACCCCCGGAGAGCATCAGGGCGGCGGCGGTTTCAGCCGCGGGCGGTGCAGGGTGGGGGGTTGCGGGGTAAAGCGGCATCGCTGGATTATCGACAGCTGCGCCAGAGCCCCTGGCAAGAAATCGTGTGCGCCGCCACACCGCGCGGGAAAACCCTGATGCAAGGAAGGCGCCCCCCCAAAAGGCTTTTGCCTCTTGGCTAGACTCGGCGTTTTCGGAGAAACCCATGACCGTGACTGAACCAACCCTCCTGGACGCGCTGAAAAGCGTGATCGATCCCAACACCGGCCGCGATTTTGTCAGCACCAAAGCCATCAAAAACCTGTCGGTCAGCGCGGGCGATGTCGCTTTTGACGTGGAGCTGGGCTACCCCGCCAAAAGCCAGGTCGCTGGTTTTCGCAAAGACCTGATCGCCGCCGTCAAGACGGTGGCGCCAGCGGCCAATGTGTCGGTCAACGTCACCACCAAAATCACCGCGCACGCGGTGCAGCGCGGGGTGCAACTGCTGCCCGGCGTGAAAAATATTGTGGCCGTGGCCTCCGGCAAGGGCGGTGTCGGTAAAAGCACGACCGCCGTGAACCTGGCGCTGGCGCTGGCAGCGGAAGGTGCGCGCGTCGGCCTGCTGGACGCCGACATCTACGGCCCCAGCATCCCGATGATGATGGGCATCAGCGGCAAACCCGAGAGCGTGGATGGCCAGACCATGGAGCCGCTGGAAAACTACGGTATCCAGGTGATGTCGATTGGCCTCTTGGTGCCGCAGGACGAAGCCATGATCTGGCGCGGCCCGATGGCCACCGGCGCGCTGGAGCAGCTGCTGCGCCAGACCAACTGGAAAGACCTGGATTACCTGATTGTGGACATGCCTCCGGGCACCGGCGACATCCAGCTCACCCTGTCGCAAAAAGTGCCGCTGACCGGCGCCGTGGTGGTGACCACACCGCAGGACATCGCCTTGCTGGACGCCAAAAAAGGCATCCGCATGTTCGAGAAGGTGGGTGTGCCGATTCTGGGCATTGTGGAAAACATGGCGGTGCACGTGTGCAGCAACTGCGGCCATGTGGAGCACATCTTTGGCGCCGAGGGTGGCAAGAAGATGGCCGCCGAGTACCAGATGGACTACCTGGGCGCGCTGCCGCTGGCGATGCAGATCCGCATCCAGGCCGACAGCGGCCACCCCACCGTGGCCTCAGACCCCGACAGCGAGGTGGCGGGCCTGTACAAGGCGGTGGCACGCAAGGTGGCGCTGGCGATTGCCGCCAAAAACAAGGACTTCTCCAGCAAGTTCCCGTCGATCAAGATCTCCAAAGAAACCTGATCTGCTGCCGCCGGCTGCGTCGGGGGTCGGGCGCCCAACCGGTCGTGGCAAAATGGGCGACTGTCAACCATTGTTGACACCCTACCCACCAAGAGCAGCTTCATGCGAACTTTGGCAATCCCCTGGGCATTGGCGAGCCTGCTGGCCGCCGCCTCGCTGTCGATGGCACAAACGGCTGCGGCCCCGGCGGCAGCGTTGGACGGCGGTGTCAGCCGTCTGAGCCGGGTGCAATCGGCCCACAGCGTGCGGGTGTGCATCTGGCCCGACTACTACAGCATCACCTACCGCAACCCCAAGACCCAGCAGCTCTCCGGCATCGACATTGATTTGGCGCACGAGTTGGGCAAGGACCTGGGCGTGCCGGTGACGTTTGTCGACAGCTCATTTGCCAGGCTTGCCGACGACCTGCTGCAAGACCGCTGTGATGTGGCCATGTTTGCGGTGGGCATCACCCCCGAGCGGCAACAGCGCCTGCGCTTCACCCAGCCGCATCTGGCCAGTGACATCTTTGCCGTCACCTCCAAGACCAACCGGCGTATTCGCAGCTGGGCTGACATTGACCAGCCAGGTTCGGTGGTGGCTGTTGCGCAGGGCACGCTGCATGAACCGGTGATGAAAGCCAAGCTGGCCAACGCGCAGCTGCTGGTGCTCAACACCCCGTTTGCCCGCGAGCAGGAGGTGCAGGCCGGCCGGGCCGATGTGTTCATGACCGACTACCCCTACAGCCAGCGCTTTCTGGCCAACGCCGACTGGGCGCGGCTGGTCGCGCCTGACAGGCGCTACCACGTCACACCGTATGGCTACGCCTTGGCGCCGGGTGACGACGCCTGGCACGCCCGGCTGGACACCTTTGTGACGGACATCAAGCGCGACGGGCGACTGCTGGCCGCGGCCCAGCGCTACAAGCTCGACCCCATCGTGACACGCTGATGCTGCCGCGCAAGCCCTCCTGGCGCAATTTTCTCGTGGTGCTGGCCGCCTGCGTGATCGGGGTGCTGGGAATCGCGCTGTCGGCCCTGTGGGCGCTGCGCAGTGAGATGCTGGCGGGCAGTTTTCAGGTCTCGGCGCTGATGGCGCGCAGTTTCGAGCACCACCTCACCCAGAGCCTCAACGCCACCACCCAGGCTGCCACGCAGGTGCTGGCCGGGGCCGACAAAGCCACGGACCGGCGTGAGGTGGAAGCGGATTTCAAGCGCATGCTGCGTGGCGCACCGCATCTGCGCTCCCTGTCGCTGATCAATGCCGATGACCGCATCGTGGCCAGCAGCAACCCCGCCAATGTGGGTCGGCAGGTGCCCACGGGCGACTATCTGCCCGTGATTCAGGGGCAACAAACCGTGTTGCGCCTGGGCGAACCTTGGGTTGGGCGTGATTTTGCCGATGGCCAGGCGCTGCGCCCTGGCACCGCGCAAAGTGCCGCCAGCACCCTGATTGCGGCCACCTTGCCGCTGCAAGACGACACCGGGCAGATGCGCCTGCTGGTGGCGCTGAACCCCGACTATCTGGTCAACCTGATGTCGCAGCAGTTGAATGGGCAGACCGGGTTGGCCGAGGTGCTGCGTCTGGACGGTACCCGGCTGTTGTCCACCGACCCGGACCACAGGCTGGGCGGGGCCTCGGATAACCAGGCGTTGGCACGGCAGTTTTCGGAGCTGGAGTTTGGCCAGCTGGAGAGCGACGGGGCGCTGGGCCAGCCGGCACTGACGGCATTTCGGGTGTCGCCGCTGTACCCGTTCGCCGTGGTGACCCACCTGCGCCGGGATGTGGCCTTGCAGCGCTGGATGTCGGTGGTCACCACCGTGCTGGGTGTGCTGATGCCGGTGCTGGTGGCATTGAGTGTGCTGGCGGTTGGTTTTCACCGGCGGCAGATGGCGCTGGAGGCACAGCGGCTGGAGTCCGAGCGTCTGCAGCGCATCAATGCCGCCTGTGTGTTCACCAATATCCGCGAAGGTATTTTGATCACCCAGGCTGACGCCACCATCACCGACGTGAACGACGCCTTTGTGCGCATCACTGGGTACAGCCGTGACGAGGTGCTGGGCCAAAACCCGCGGTTCCTGAGCTCGGGCCGGCAGGACAAGGCGTTTTATGAGGCCATGTGGCGCGAGTTGTTAGGCACTGGCCACTGGCGTGGCGAAATCTGGAACCGCCGCAAGGACGGCGAGGCGTTTGCCGAGATGCTGACCATCAGTGCCGTGCCCGATTCGCGTGGTCAGGTGCAGCAATACGTGGCGATTTTCAACAACATCACCGACATTAAGGCTTACCAGAGCGAGCTCGAGCACATTGCCCGCTTTGACCCCCTGACCGATTTGCCCAACCGCTTGCTGCTGGATGACCGGCTGCGCCAGGCCATGAACCAGGCCCAGCGCCGCCGGCAGTTGCTGGCGGTGGTGTTCATCGACCTGGACGGTTTCAAGGCCATCAATGACAGCTTGGGTCACGAGGCCGGTGACCAGGTGCTGATCACCCTCTCATGCCGCCTGCGCGCCGTCTTGCGCGACAGCGACACCCTGGCGCGCCTGGGCGGTGACGAATTTGTGGCCCTGCTGGCTGACCTTCCCACCCAGGGGGATGCCCTGCCCACGCTCCATCGCCTGCTGGAGGTCGCCGCCCAGCCGATGGACGCGCTGGGCCACTCGGTGCAGGTCTCGGCCAGCATCGGCGTGAGCTTTTTTCCGCAACCGGGCAAACGCACGGCAGACGAACTGCAGCACCAGGCTGACCTGGCGATGTACCAGGCCAAGGCGGCGGGCAAAAATCGGATTCAGCTGTGGTCTGATGCCACCCCGCAAGCCGTCACGACGGTGGCTGTTTTGCCCGCGCTGGTGGCTTGAATCGCTGCTCTTTTGCCATCAGACGCTCAGGGGACAACCCAGGCGCCGGGCCGGGGGCAGGCGCCGACTGCGGTATCTTCCAGCCATGACGATTTCTTTCCTGACTCTGGGCTGGCGTTCGCTGGCGCGTGACCTACGCGCCGGTGAACTGCGTTTGTTGATTGTGGCGGTGGCGCTGGCGGTGGCAGCACTCACGGCGGTCGGCTTTTTCGCCGACCGGCTCAAGGGCGGCCTGCAGCGCGATGCGCGCCAGTTGCTGGGCGGTGACGCTGCGGTGGTCAGCGACAACCCGATTCCCGCCGCGTTTCTGGCACAGGTGCAAGCGCTGGGCCTGCAACGCACCCAAACCCTGAGTTTTCCCACCATGGCCCGCGCGCCTGAGGCGCAGGGCGGGCAGACCAAGCTGGTGGCCCTGAAAGCGGTGGAAGCCGGTTACCCGCTGCGCGGCAGCCTGCGCGTCAGCACCGGCCCCAACGCGCCGGACGCCCTGACCCGCGACATCCCCGCCCCCGGTGAGGCCTGGGTCGACCCCGGCTTGATGGAGAGCCTGGGCCTGCAGATGGGTGACACGCTGCTGCTGGGTGACAGCGCTTTGCGCGCGACACGCATCATCGTCACCGAGCCGGACCGGGGCTCGGGTTTCATGAGTTTTTCACCGCGCGTCATGATCCATCAGGCCGATCTGGCGGCCACCGGTCTGGTGCAGCCGGCCAGCCGCCTGACCTACCGGCTGCTGGTGGCCGGGCCTGACCCGGCGGTGGAGGTGTTTGTGGACTGGGCGCAAACCCAGGTGCTGCAGCGCAGTGTGCGCGGCCTGCGGGTGGATGCGCTGGAGGGCGGGCGCCCGGAACTGGGCACCACGCTGGAGCGGGCCGAGAAGTTTCTGAACCTGGTGGCGCTGCTGGCTGCCTTACTGAGTGCGGTGGCGGTGGCGCTGGCGGCGCGCGGGTTTGCCGCCAGCCACCTGGACGATTGCGCCATGCTGCGGGTGCTGGGCCTGCCCCAGCGCAGAATAGCTGCGGCCTACAGCGTGGAGTTTTTGCTGGTGGGCCTGTTGGCCAGCGCGCTGGGGGTGCTGCTGGGTTACGCGGTGCACCTGGGCTTTGTGGCGTTGCTGGCCGGGCTGGTCACCACCAGCTTGCCGGCACCGTCGATCTGGCCGGTGCTGTTTGGCCTGGGTATGGGCCTGACCTTGCTCATCGCCTTTGGGCTGCCGCCGGTGCTGCAACTGGCGCAGGTGCCGCCGCTGCGGGTGATCCGGCGCGATGTGGGTGGGCTCAAACCCGCCTCGGCCAGCGTGCTGGGGCTGGGCATGGTGGGGTTTGCCGCGCTGTTGATGGCCGCCAGCAGCGACCTCAAGCTGGGGCTGATCGCGGTGGGTGGTTTTGCCGGTGCCACGGTGCTGTTTGCCAGCTTGAGCTGGGCGGCCGTCAAGCTGCTGCGCGTCAGTGTCAATGACGCCACCGCCCCCACCGCGCTGGTGTTGGCCACGCGGCAAATCTCGGCACGGCCCGCTTTTGCGGTGGTGCAGGTCAGCAGCCTGGCGGTGGGCTTGCTGGCGCTGGTGCTCTTGGTGCTGCTGCGCACTGACCTGATTGCCAGCTGGCGGCAAGCCTCACCGCAAGACGCGCCGAACCGTTTTGTCATCAACATCACGCCCGAGCAGGGCCCGGTGTTCACCCAGGTGCTGAAAGACGCCGGCGTGACGAGCTTTGACTTCTTTCCCATGATCCGCGGGCGGCTGGTGGCCATCAACGAGCGTGAGGTGGGGCCTGACGACTACAGCGAGGACCGCGCCCGCCGCCTGGTGGACCGCGAGTTCAACCTGTCGCACAGCGCCCAACTGCCGCAGCAGAACGAGACCGTGGCCGGACGCTGGCAGCCCGATGAGGCCGGCGCCATCAGCATCGAGGAAGGCATTGCCAAGACGCTGGGCCTGTCGCTGGGCGACACGCTGACGTTTGACATCGGGGGGCTACAAATCACCTCCAAAATCACCTCGCTGCGCAAGGTGGAATGGGGCTCGATGCGGGCCAATTTCTTCGCCATGTACCCGGTGGCGCAGCTCGACAACGTGCCCGCCACCTACCTGAGCGCGTTCCGGGCGCCCGCGCAGCCGGGGTTTGACAACGCGCTGGTGCGCCAGTTCCCCAACATCACCAGCATCAACACGGCTGCCACCATCGCGCAGATCCAGCGGGTGCTGGACCAGGTGAGCGCCGCGGTGGAGTTTTTGTTTGCCTTCACGCTGGCGGCCGGGCTGGTGGTGTTGTTTGCAGCCGTCACCGCCACGCGCGAGGAGCGGGCGCGTGAATTCGCCATCATGCGCGCGGTGGGGGCGGGCCAGAAGCTGCTGCGCCAGGTGCAGCGTATCGAATTGGCAGGCGTAGGTGCGCTGGCGGGGTTCCTGGCCTCGGTGGTGGCCAGTGCGGTGGGCTGGGCACTGGCCAAATACGTGTTTGGTTTTGCCTGGACGGTGTCGCTGTGGGTGCCGTTGCTGGGTTCCCTGGCCGGTGCGGCGCTGGCGTTGGCGGCTGGCTGGTGGGGCTTGCGTGACGTGTTGCGCCGCCCGGTGGTGCAAACGCTGCGGCAAGCGGCGCAGTGACACCGGGCCGTGTCTAGCGCAGTTTCCACAATGCGTTTGTGGTCAGTAGCAGACGTACCGATATCAAAAAAATCATTCCGGTCAAAATAAAGACTCCTTAGTCACCAAACCAACCGGAGGGTAATGCCATGAAAGAGTCGAAGCTGGAGATCTGGGACCGCGTGCTTTATTCGACCGTGACCGCGGCCATGTTGCTGCCGCTGATTCCGTACGCCATGGCAGGCTGATCAGGGTCTGCTGACTGACCCGTCCTGAATTGCGTTGACACTCAGAACGGTTGAAAAGTGCCGGGGTTAACCGGCGATAGACGCCCGATGCACCACATCGGGCGTTTGCATTTTCAGCGATAAATGCGGTCGTTCCGTG
>NZ_JAJCTH010000016.1 GCF_020594515.1 Rhodoferax sp. U2-2l | reverse complement strand
AAGTTCTAAAGAACTTGAGCCTCTCGCTTCAAACGCCCACGCTTATCGGCTGTATGTTTTTAATGATCCACAAAGCAGCTTTTACCACCACTTGTTTGCTTCACCGTGATCAGCGAAGCCTTGTATTCTACAACGCTTTTTGCGTTTTTCTTAGAACTTTTTTCTTTCTAAGAAAAACGCCCAGTCAAGCGACTGGGCGTTTTTGGCGTTGGGAGCCTGACGATGACCTACTTTCACACGGGAATCCGCACTATCATTGGCGCAGAGGCGTTTCACTGTCCTGTTCGGGATGGGAAGGAGTGGAGCCACCTCGCTATGGTCGTCAGGCAAAACTTTTTATCTTTTTGATGTTTTTGTGCATCAAGAAGATCAATTTATAGAGCTAATCAGCTTTTTTGTCTTGTTAGACACCAGGTGTTGCCACCTGGATTTTGAATGCGTCAACTTGGCATAACTTCCTTGATTGCACGGCTTAGGTGAATCAAAGTTATAGGGTCAAGCCGCACGAGCAATTAGTATCGGTTAGCTCAATGCATTGCTGCACTTACACACCCGACCTATCAACGTCCTGGTCTTGAACGACTCTTCAGGGGGCTCAAGGCCCCGGCAGATCTCATCTTGAAACGAGTTTCCCGCTTAGATGCTTTCAGCGGTTATCTCTTCCACACATAGCTACTCGGCAATGCCACTGGCGTGACAACCGATACACCAGAGGTGTGTCCACTCCGGTCCTCTCGTACTAGGAGCAGGCTTCCTCAAATCTGCAGCGCCCACGGAAGATAGGGACCAAACTGTCTCACGACGTTTTAAACCCAGCTCACGTACCTCTTTAAATGGCGAACAGCCATACCCTTGGGACCGGCTACAGCCCCAGGATGAGATGAGCCGACATCGAGGTGCCAAACACCGCCGTCGATATGAACTCTTGGGCGGTATCAGCCTGTTATCCCCAGAGTACCTTTTATCCGTTGAGCGATGGCCCTTCCATACAGAACCACCGGATCACTATGTCCTGCTTTCGCATCTGCTCGACTTGTCAGTCTCGCAGTTAAGCACGCTTATGCCATTGCACTATCGTCACGATGTCCGACCGTAACTAGCGTACCTTCGAACTCCTCCGTTACGCTTTGGGAGGAGACCGCCCCAGTCAAACTGCCTACCATGCACTGTCCCCGATCCCGATAAGGGACCTAGGTTAGAACCTCAAACACACCAGGGTGGTATTTCAACGTTGGCTCCATAGAATCTAGCGACCCTACTTCAAAGCCTCCCACCTATCCTACACAGATCTGTTCAAAGTCCAATACAAAGCTACAGTAAAGGTTCATGGGGTCTTTCCGTCTTTCCGCGGGGAGATTGCATCATCACAAACATTTCAACTTCGCTGAGTCTCTGGAGGAGACAGTGTGGCCATCGTTACGCCATTCGTGCAGGTCGGAACTTACCCGACAAGGAATTTCGCTACCTTAGGACCGTTATAGTTACGGCCGCCGTTTACTGGGACTTCAATCAAGAGCTCTCACCCCATCATTTAATCTTCCAGCACCGGGCAGGCGTCACACCCTATACGTCCACTTTCGTGTTTGCAGAGTGCTGTGTTTTTAATAAACAGTCGCAGCCACCGATTTTTTGCAACCTCATTGGGCTCCAGGAGTAAATCCCTTCACCTACTAAAGGCACACCTTCTTCCGAAGTTACGGTGTCAATTTGCCGAGTTCCTTCTCCAGAGTTCTCTCAAGCGCCTTAGAATACTCATCTCGCGCACCAGTGTCGGTTTGCGGTACGGTCGTGTGTAGCTGAAGCTTAGTGGCTTTTCCTGGAAGCAGGGTATCACTCACTTCGGCAGCAAGCTGCCTCGTTATCACCCCTCATCTAAGCCCGGCGGATTTACCTACCAGGCACGACTACAGGCTTGAACCAACATATCCAACAGTTGGCTGAGCTAACCTTCTCCGTCCCCACATCGCACTACACATCGGTACAGGAATATTGACCTGTTTCCCATCAACTACGCATCTCTGCCTCGCCTTAGGGGCCGACTCACTCTACGCCGATGAACGTTGCGTAGAAAACCTTGCGCTTACGGCGAGGGGGCTTTTCACCCCCTTTAACGCTACTCATGTCAGCATTCGCACTTCTGATACCTCCAGCACGCTTCTCAACGCACCTTCACAGGCTTACAGAACGCTCTCCTACCACGTGCAATAAATTGCACATCCGCAGCTTCGGTAACTGGCTTAGCCCCGTTACATCTTCCGCGCAGGACGACTCGATCAGTGAGCTATTACGCTTTCTTTAAATGATGGCTGCTTCTAAGCCAACATCCTGACTGTTTTAGCCTTCCCACTTCGTTTCCCACTTAGCCAATTTTAGGGACCTTAGCTGGCGGTCTGGGTTGTTTCCCTCTTGAGTCCGGACGTTAGCACCCGGTGCTCTGTCTCCCAAGCTGTACTCGTCGGTATTCGGAGTTTGCATTGGTTTGGTAAGTCGCCATGACCCCCTAGCCAAAACAGTGCTCTACCCCCAACGGTAATACTTGAGGCACTACCTAAATAGTTTTCGGAGAGAACCAGCTATTTCCAAGTTTGTTTAGCCTTTCACCCCTATCCACAGCTCATCCGCTAGTTTTGCAACACTAGTCGGTTCGGACCTCCAGTACCTGTTACGGCACCTTCATCCTGGCCATGGATAGATCACTTGGTTTCGGGTCTACACCCAGCGACTAATTCGCCCTATTCGGACTCGATTTCTCTACGGCTTCCCTATTCGGTTAACCTTGCCACTGAATGTAAGTCGCTGACCCATTATACAAAAGGTACGCAGTCACCCTTGCGGGCTCCTACTTTTTGTAAGCATGCGGTTTCAGGATCTATTTCACTCCCCTCCCGGGGTTCTTTTCGCCTTTCCCTCACGGTACTAGTTCACTATCGGTCAATGATGAGTATTTAGCCTTGGAGGATGGTCCCCCCATATTCAGACAGGATTACACGTGTCCCGCCCTACTTGTCGCAAACTTAGTACCACACATCTCTTTTCGCATACAGGGCTATCACCTGCTATGGCCAGACTTTCCAGACTGTTTTGCTAAGAGTTGCGCTATCACTTGCAGGCTTCTCCGATTTCGCTCGCCACTACTTTCGGAATCTCGGTTGATGTCTTTTCCTCGAGCTACTGAGATGTTTCAGTTCACCCGGTTCGCCTCGCATGACTATGTATTCATCATGCGATACCTTTGCAGGTGGGTTTCCCCATTCGGAAGTCTCCGGATCAAAGCTCATTTGCCAGCTCCCCGAAGCTTATCGCAGGCTATCACGTCCTTCGTCGCCTATCATTGCCAAGGCATCCACCACATGCTCTTATTCACTTGACCCTATAACTTTGACATCTCAGAATGAGATCCTTACGGACTCTTTCGAAATACCATCGTTTTATCAAGGAATGTTTGACAGGTCTCTCACCTGTCGCGTTATGCCGTATTCAATTTAACTTGAATAACTCGAATTTCAAACGTGAAGTCTGATATTCATTTTGACGCAATCAAAATTTGTCACTAGCGGCACGGTATGCACGAAACCTTTACGAATGTGCACTTTCCGCTAGCAACGCTGATTAAACTCTATAAATTGTTAAAGAACAGCCACCAACCCCAAAAGGGTCAGTCTATGTTGATCAAGCTATCTTGATCAACACTAAAATCACCTTAAGCAATCATACTCAAAGTAACTTTAGTGTTGAATAAACACACAGCCAATAAGAACCATTAAAACGTTGGTGGAGGTGACAGGACTCGAACCCGCTACCTACTGCTTGCAAAGCAGCCGCTCTCCCAGCTGAGCTACACCCCCCAAGCCAGAAAGAATCATCGGAGGACTTCATTCACTGCAGCAGCCCGACATTGGTGGGTCTGGTTGGTCTCGAACCAACGACCCCCGCCTTATCAAGACGGTGCTCTAACCAACTGAGCTACAGACCCAAGTCGGTCACTTGAGACCTAGGTTTGCACCGCAGTCGTCAGCGACTTTGCCTTCCAACAACCGATAAGTGTGAGCGTTCAATTTGAGAAGCTAAATGTTTCCAGAAAGGAGGTGATCCAGCCGCACCTTCCGATACGGCTACCTTGTTACGACTTCACCCCAGTCACGAACCCTGCCGTGGTAATCGCCCTCCTTGCGGTTAAGCTAACTACTTCTGGCAGAACCCGCTCCCATGGTGTGACGGGCGGTGTGTACAAGACCCGGGAACGTATTCACCGTGACATTCTGATCCACGATTACTAGCGATTCCGACTTCACGTAGTCGAGTTGCAGACTACGATCCGGACTACGACTGGCTTTATGGGATTAGCTCCCCCTCGCGGGTTGGCAACCCTTTGTACCAGCCATTGTATGACGTGTGTAGCCCCACCTATAAGGGCCATGAGGACTTGACGTCATCCCCACCTTCCTCCGGCTTGTCACCGGCAGTCTCATTAGAGTGCCCAACTGAATGTAGCAACTAATGACAAGGGTTGCGCTCGTTGCGGGACTTAACCCAACATCTCACGACACGAGCTGACGACAGCCATGCAGCACCTGTGTTACGGCTCTCTTTCGAGCACCCCTCTATCTCTAAAGGGTTCCGTACATGTCAAAGGTGGGTAAGGTTTTTCGCGTTGCATCGAATTAAACCACATCATCCACCGCTTGTGCGGGTCCCCGTCAATTCCTTTGAGTTTCAACCTTGCGGCCGTACTCCCCAGGCGGTCAACTTCACGCGTTAGCTTCGTTACTGAGTCAGTAAAGACCCAACAACCAGTTGACATCGTTTAGGGCGTGGACTACCAGGGTATCTAATCCTGTTTGCTCCCCACGCTTTCGTGCATGAGCGTCAGTACAGGTCCAGGGGATTGCCTTCGCCATCGGTGTTCCTCCGCATATCTACGCATTTCACTGCTACACGCGGAATTCCATCCCCCTCTACCGTACTCTAGCCTTGCAGTCACAAATGCAGGTCCCAGGTTGAGCCCGGGGATTTCACATCTGTCTTACAAAACCGCCTGCGCACGCTTTACGCCCAGTAATTCCGATTAACGCTCGCACCCTACGTATTACCGCGGCTGCTGGCACGTAGTTAGCCGGTGCTTATTCTTACGGTACCGTCATGAGCCCCTCGTATTAGGAGAAGCCTTTTCGCTCCGTACAAAAGCAGTTTACAACCCGAAGGCCTTCATCCTGCACGCGGCATTGCTGGATCAGGCTTGCGCCCATTGTCCAAAATTCCCCACTGCTGCCTCCCGTAGGAGTCTGGACCGTGTCTCAGTTCCAGTGTGGCTGGTCGTCCTCTCAGACCAGCTACAGATCGTCGCCTTGGTGAGCTTTTACCCCACCAACTAGCTAATCTGATATCGGCCGCTCCAATCGCGCGAGGTCTTGCGATCCCCCGCTTTCATCCATGGATCGTATGCGGTATTAGCACAGCTTTCGCTGCGTTATCCCCCACGACTGGGCACGTTCCGATATATTACTCACCCGTTCGCCACTCGCCACCAGGATTGCTCCCGTGCTGCCGTTCGACTTGCATGTGTAAGGCATGCCGCCAGCGTTCAATCTGAGCCAGGATCAAACTCTATAGTTCGATCTTGAATTTTTTGCACATTTCTATGCAACTCATAAATTGGAATCAACGTGAACTTCATTTCTGAATTTCACATCTTTTTTACTTCATGAGCGTTTGTTAGCCAATTAAGACTAAGTTCTAAAGAACTTGAGCCTCTCGCTTCAAACGCCCACGCTTATCGGCTGTATGTTTTTAATGATCCACAAAGCAGCTTTTACCACCACTTGTTTGCTTCACCGTGATCAGCGAAGCCTTGTATTATGGCACAGATTTCTCACATCTCGCAAAAAAATTTCTTTTTTTTGCCCGCCGAACAAACGTCTGAGGATCAACTAGATGCGATACCGGTCTGGCGTGAGCCTAACTCTTGACATCAGCGCCTGGGCAATCTCCGCAGGCGATAAGACTTCGTCGGCTGCACCCTGCAAGATAGCTTCTCTCGGCATACCAAACACAATGCACGACGCCTCGTCCTGCACGTAATTGTAGCTGCCTGCATCCTTCATTTCGCGGAGTGCCCTGGCTCCATCATTTCCCATGCCAGTCAACAAGACACCACAAGCATTGCGCCCCACAATTTTGGCAGCAGACTTGAAAAGCACCTCAACAGAAGGTTTATGGCGGTTGACTGGAGGGCCGTCTTCCACAACCGCCAGATAGTTGGCACCACTGCGATCCACACGAAACTGCATGCCCCCTGGCGCGATGTAGGCGTGGCCAGGAAGAAGTCTCTCGCCATTGACTACCTCCCGCACCGCCAATTTGCTCAGGCCGTTGAGCCTGGCTGCAAAGGTTTTTGTGAATCCTGGTGGCATGTGCTGCGTCACCAAGACGGCAGGAAAATCGGCCGGCAATCTGATCAAAATGTCTTTGATCGCCTCTGTCCCGCCTGTTGAGGCGCCGATAAAAATCAGTTTTTCTGTCGAAAAATTGGATCTCAGCGCGCCAACGACTTGGCCGGGAGCAGCTTGTTCCGGGGCGCTTGACGCAGCCGTCACAGGCACCGAAGAGCTTCGTCTGACATTGGCCTTGGCGGCGACGCGCACCTTGTCAACAATTTGAGCTGAGAGTTCGCCCAAGCCATCGACAACGCCCAATCTTGGCTTTGAAACAAAATCCACAGCGCCTAACTCAAGCGCTTTCATGGTGGCTTCGGCACCTCGCTCGGTCAGCGTGGAAATCATCACCACCGGCATGGGACGCAAGCGCATCAAACGCCCCAAAAAGTCAAGACCATCCATCCGTGGCATCTCAATGTCCAAGGTGAGGACATCCGGATTGAGCTCCCGAATCATTTCCCTGGCCACCAGGGGGTCGTTGGCTGCACCAACACACTCCATATCAAACTGCCGATTGATGATGTCGGCCAGCAAGCTACGTACGAGCGCTGAGTCATCCACCACCAGTACACGAATCTTTTTCACCCAAGCCTCTCAAAACAAGTCAACCGACCCACCCGACGTGGACCGGACAACCGCCACAACATTGCCTTTGCGCTCTTCAACCGCGAGTGTCTCTGGATGCGCATGCGCCAACCGCTTGACCAGCGCCTTGCCAGTGACGGGAAAGAAACACACTTTCCTGGGATGAATATCCAGCACGTCCTGAGAGACAACCGGTATGCGTTCCGTCGCCAAATAATCAAGGACAAATTTGGTGTTTCTCTCACCCACATTCATCGAGGCAAAGCCGGCCACAACCTGTGCACCACCGAAAATCTTCGCCTGCATGGACTCCCGACGGGCCCCGAGCTTCAATAAGTGGTTGATCAACAACTCCATCGCATAGGAACCGTAACGGCCACCGCCCTCAACACCATCGCCCTCCGGCAGCATGAAATGGTTCATGCCACCGGCCCGAACTCGGCCATCCCAAATGCAGGCGGCGATGCATGAACCCAATACCGTCATGACCATCATGTCTTCATTGGAGACGTAGTACTCACCGGGCAACACCTTCACGGCATCGTACTGAAAGTGGTGGTCTGCGTAAAAAAAGGAAGCCTCGCCAGCACTACGCGGCAACGACTTCAAACGCTCCAGTTGCGACACACGCGCACCCACCGGCTGCCTGACAGCACCTGGCATGCCCCGCGCTTGGGTCGACGCCCCGCCAAAACCGGAGATGGGCATCGTCATGGGATAGCTACCATGGCTGCATTAACCCCCAACAGGTCCAAGACCATACTTATGTTCGTTCATACACGGTCTTGCCTTTCAACACGAAGAGGTCACGAGATTCGCTGAAGTTCTCGGCATGCCCCACGAACAGCAATCCCCCTGGTGTCATGACCTGATGAATGCGCTCGAGTACCCGGCGTTGTGTCGGCGCGTCAAAATAAATCATGACATTTCTGCAAAAAACGACATCAAACAACTCTTGAAATGGCCAGGAATCACGAACCAGGTTCACAATCTTGAATTCAACCATTTTCTGCAACTCTGGCTTGATTCGAACCATACCGGCATTGGCCCCTTTACCTCGGAGGAAAAACTCGCGGAACTGACTGTCGGTGATGTTCTTCAAGTTCTCAATCCGATAAACGCCGCGCGCCGCCGTAGAAAGCACTTTGGAGTCAATGTCACTACCAATCAATGACACACTGGGGTGTGGCCCCAACGCCTCCACAGCAGTCATCAAGATTGAATACGGCTCCTCGCCGGTGGAAGCGGCACAACACCAAACTCGCCATTTACTCCGCTGTTTATTTAGCGTCAGATGTTTACGGAAAATATCGAAATGATGGTTTTCTCGGAAAAATGACGTCAGATTTGTCGTTAACGCGTTGATGAATTCCTGCCACTCCGGACCATCACTGGATTCCAGCCACGCCAGATACTCATTAAAGCTTTTGTGGCCTGTCTCTCGCAGTCGCCGGGACAATCGGCTGTAGACCATGGCATGTTTACCATTGTGCAGACTGATACCTGCGCGTTGGTAAATGAGCTTTTGCACACGATCAAAATCCGCATCAACCCAAGAAAACTCTCTGCTTTGCATGTCCGACGGATGACCACCCCGCGCAGTCATCAATGCCACCGAATCAATCATGAAGCGATGTCTTCTGTTTACTGGTCATCCGCCACCAGGCCCATTTCCAAACCTGACATAAGTTTTTCAATATCCAGAAGAATCAACATCCGATCGTCGAGCGAGCCCAAACCAATGATGGCGTCCGAGTCGATGATGCTGTCGATATCTGGTGCGGCCCGCATTTGGTCAGGCACCAAACCCATCACATCACTCACCGAATCAACCACGATACCCACAATACGGTGACGCAGATTCAGAATAATCACAACGGTGAAAGAATCATATTGCGCGTTCACACAATTAAATTTAATCCGCATATCCACGATCGGGACAATCGTACCTCGCAGATTCACCACACCCTTGATAAAAGACGGTGCATTGGCAATGCGTGTCGGAGGTTCATAACCACGGATTTCTTGAACTTTCAAGATATCAATGCCATATTCCTCGCGATCGAGTCGAAAAGTCAGGTACTCACAGACTTTCGTACTTGACTCTTCCATTGATTTTTCCATATCGCTAGATTCCTTCACAGACAGGGTCCGCGGATAAGTTAATGACGTGAACGCCGTACCAAGGCACCGGTGTCCAGGATAAGTGCAACTTTGCCGTCACCGAGAATGGTTGCACCGGACACGTTGGGAACTTTGCGGTAATTGGATTCAAGATTCTTGACAACCACCTGTTGCTGTCCAAGTAACTCGTCCACCAGTAAAACGACCCTGCTGCCGTCGGCCTCAATCACCACCATGATGTCGCTGGTCTTATCTGAGTCGTACCTTGGAACCTGAAATACTTTCTCCAACTCGATGACCGGCATATATTCGTCGCGCACTTTGACCAGTTGAGACCCCTGCCCAACCGTGCTGACCGCATCAGATTTGACCTGAAACGACTCGACCACCGAGGACAACGGCAAGATATACACCTCGTTGCCCACGCCAACCGACATGCCATCCATGATGGCCAGTGTCAAAGGCAAGCGCACCGACACCTTCATGCCCTTGCCTTCAATGGAGTCGATTTCAACCGTACCGTTCAAGGACGTGATGTTTCGCTTGACCACGTCCATCCCAACGCCACGGCCCGACACATCGGTCACCACATCGGCGGTGGAAAAACCTGGCGCAAAAATAAGCTGCCACACCTCAGCGTCTGGCATCTGGTCAGAGACATCAATCCCGCGCTCGCGTGCTTTGGTCAGAATTTTTTCCCTGGACATCCCTTTGCCGTCATCACGAACTTCAATGACGATCGACCCGCCCTGATGCGCGGCAGAGAGGGTGATCGTGCCGGTTTCAGGCTTGCCGGCAAGACTGCGCTCCTGCGGCGTCTCGATGCCATGGTCGCAACTGTTGCGCACCAGATGCGTGAGCGGGTCGGTGATCTTCTCGACGAGCCCCTTGTCAAGTTCTGTGGCTTCGCCCTGGGTCACAAAGTCCACTTTTTTACCCAGCTTGCTGGCCAAATCACGCAGCATGCGGGGAAAACGGCTAAAGACGATCGACATCGGAATCATGCGAATCGACATGACAGACTCTTGCAGGTCACGCGTGTTGCGATCCAGATCGGTCAACCCGGTCAGCAATTGCTGATACACCGCCGGGTCCAGCGCGCGGCTGTTTTGCGCCAGCATCGCCTGTGTGATGACCAACTCACCCACCAGATTGATCAGCTGGTCAACCTTGCTGATCGCCACACGAATCGTGGCGGCCTCCGGTTGCGCATTGCCAGCGACGGGCGCCCTGGCCGCGCTGGGTGGCGTTTTGGCACCCCCTGCCTCAGAGACCATGGAGGCAGCAGGTTCCATCACATGCGCCTGCGGGGCACCCGGCGCGCCGTCAAAAAATCCGAACTCTCCTGAGCTCGCGACCGAATGGTCCGGCGCCACAACCGGCAAAGCCACCCGCTCGGCGGCAGGCTGCGGTGCCGCCGCAGGTGCCGAGATCGCATTCATGTCGGTGATGACAACGTGCTCCCGCGACACGTGGAAAGCGAACAAATCGAGCAAATCATCATCGTTCGAGGTCGTGTGCACGTCAAAAATTCGCGCGTCCGGCGCGATGCCAGCAGGCGACAGGGGTTTGATGTCGCCCAGTCCGGGGATGTCTCTGAACAGTTCGGCAATCGCATCCGCCTGACTGGGCTGGTCGAGATGGACGAATCGGATCTCCAGGTGACGCATACCGCCACTGAGGGCAGCGGCCGCCGGAGCTGGCGGCGCCTCGGCCACAGCGACCTTCACAGGTTCGGGTTTCGGTGGCGCGGGAGGCTTGGCAGCCGCTTGCGGCGGGGGTATTTCGCCGGCCGCCAAAGACCGGATGCGACTGACAAGGTTGGCCGTTGCCGGGCCCTCGCCCACTTTCCCGGATTGATGACATGCCAGCAAGGCGCGGGATACATCAGCAGACTCCAACAACACATCCACCATCGAGGCATTGGGCTTGAGTTCATGGCGGCGCAATTTGTCCAACAATGATTCCATCTGGTGCGTCAACTCAGCCACGTCCGAAAACCCGAACGTGGCAGCACCGCCTTTGACCGAGTGGGCACATCGGAAAATGCCATTGAGTTCTTCGTCGTCAGCTGTTTCCAGATTCAGACTGAGCAACATCTGCTCCATCAGGTCCAGATTTTCCCCGGCCTCTTCAAAAAAAATCTGATAAAACTGACTCAGGTCAAAGTCTGCGCTGGACCCACTGCTCTCATGATGCACTTCAGCCATATCTGTCTCCAGGAATCTAATGTTTTGTACCGTCGAACAACGGTGCTATTTGATGACCTTCTTGATCACCTCAATGAGCCGACCCGGGTCAAACGGCTTGACCAGCCAACCGGTTGCACCGGCCGCCCGGCCAGCCTGTTTCATGAGGTCGCTTGACTCCGTGGTCAACACCAGGATGGGCACCATTTTGAACTGAGGATGTTCACGCAGCTTGCGCGTCAGACCCAGGCCATCCAGGCGGGGCATGTTCTGGTCAGTCAGCACCAGGTCGATCGGTTGGAGCTGCGCTTTCTCAAAAGCATCAACACCATCGACCGCCTCAATGACCTTGTAGCCAGCACCGATCAAGGTAAATGACACCATCTTGCGCATGGATGGTGAATCATCGACAGTGAGAATGACAGGCATGGGTAACTCCAACAATATCAAAATAGCTCAATTGACCCTGCCTGCATCTCATCCTGGGTGACCGGGTTGGGGCGCTCCGGCACATCTTCGACAAACGGCACAGCTTCGCCGTCCTCAGGCCCCATGGAGTCCGAGGCCAGGCGGTAGGCACATCCCTGCAGAATTTTCGAGGTGTGCACAATGAGCTGTGAGGCCATGTCCTGGAACTGCAGCTCGGTCACGGCGGCATTTAACGTGGCGCGAACGCCTTCAAGCTCTCGCATCGCCAACAGGGCTGGGTCGGACAGATCCGCACTGGCTGCCGAAAACCGCTGCAGCAGATTGTCCATCGTGTGGGCCAGCAAGCCATCGAGTCGCTTCAAGTCATGCACCACCACCAGCAACGAATCCTGCACCTCGGCCACCAGCATCACTGGCAAGGCCACGGTCGGGGTTGAAAATGTTGGTTGAAGTGACATTTGCTGTGGAATCTCCGCTCAGGACACCTTAAAACAAGCAGAATCAAACCTGCGGACAATCATAGCGCCAATCATGCCCAACGAAGATCCTAAACACGCGCCCTTGCGGGTCCTCCATCTGGAGGACTCGGTGCAGGACCACCTGCTGGTCAAGCGTGAATTTCAGAAGTCAGGCGAACCGCTGGAGATCGTCCACGTTGAAAGCCTGGAAGACTTTGAGCAGGCCTTGACCGAGCGGAACTTCGACCTGGTGCTGGCTGACTACCGCCTGCCCGGCTTCACCGCCCTGGACGCGTGGCAGCTGATGAACCGCTTGCGTGTCCGGTTGCCGTTCATCCTGCTCTCGGGTGCCATTGGTGAAACGGCTGCGGTCCAGGCCATTCAGGCGGGCATCAGTGATTACCTGCCCAAGGAAGACCTGCCCAAACTGCGCCATGTGGCACAACGCGCCATCGAGATGCATCACGTCGTGCTGGCCAGGGGGCAGGCCGACCTGGAGTTGGCGCAGTCGCAAAAGCAGCTGGCGAGTTTTGCCGAACAACTCCAGAGCACCATTGAGCAAGAACGGGCGGCGATTGCCCGGGAAATCCACGATGACATCGGCGGCTCGCTGGCCGCCATCCGGTTTGACCTGGCCTGGATCGGCCGCCACGCCACGGACGACGGCACCCAAGCGCATGTCTTGGCGGCCACCCACATGCTGCAACATGCGGTGGAAGCCAGCCAGCGCATCATGATGAACCTGCGCCCGGCCATTCTGGACCAAGGACTGGTCGCCGCCATCCACTGGCTGGGTGACAGCTTCTCACGCCGCACCGGCATACCGACCCAGATCCGGGCCGAGCTGCACAGCGAATCCTTGCCCAAAGCCATCCAGTTGACCGCCTACAGAACGGCCCAGGAAGCGCTCACCAACGCCAGCAAATACGCCCAATGCAGCCAGGTCAAAATCGACCTCTCGGGTGATGCACACTTCCTGACCCTCGAAATCGCGGACAACGGCCAAGGCTTGTCAGCCGACACACCGCCCAAAGAGGGTGGATTTGGCCTGAGCGGGCTCAAGGAACGCGCCAAAACCGTGGGTGGGTGGCTGGACATCAGTTCCCAAAAAGGTCTGGGCACCGCGATCACTTTGTCCATCCCGCTTGACGATGACCTACCCACAACACAGGAGCGGTGACCCCATGATTCGCGTCATTTTGTGCGACGACCATGCCATGATCCGGCGCGGCATCAAGGACACCCTGTCCGAAGCCACCGACATCCAGGTGGTGGCCGAATCCGGCTCCTACGCCGAAGTGCGTGAAGCCTTGCGAACGCATCCCTGCGAGGTGCTGGTGCTCGACATCAACCTGCCCGGGCGCAGCGGGCTCGAAGTGCTGGCCAGCCTGCGCGAGGTGGACTCACCCATCCGGGTGCTGATGGTGTCCATGTTCCCGGAAGACCAATACGCCATCCGGTGCCTGAAAGCGGGGGCGCAAGGCTACCTGAACAAGGCCGGTGATCCGGCAGAATTGGTCACCGCGGTGCGCACCGTGGCGCAAGGGCGCAAATACGTCACCGCCAGCGTGGCCCAGATGCTGGTGGACAACTTGAATGCGCCCGAAGACACCAGCCTGCACGCCAGCCTGTCCGAACGCGAGTTGCAGACCCTGCTGAAAATCGCCTCCGGCAAGCGGCTATCGGACATCGCCGACGAACTCATGCTCAGCCCCAAAACCGTCAGCGTCTACCGAGCGCGGGTGCTGGAGAAACTCAAACTCACCAACAACGCGGAACTGACGGTGTACGCCATACGAAACGGGTTGGTCTGAGCGAGCCATCTATTGGATGCCAAAGACGTCGATGGCACGCTGCATCAGGGCCATCACCGGCGCATCGATCATCGGCAGCGTGGCGGCCATGCCAATCAAACCGACCGCCAGCGTCACCGGGAAACCGATGGCGTAAATGTTCATCTGCGGCGCCACCCGCGAGACAATGCCCAGCGCCAAGTTGGCAAACAGCAGCATGCCCACCATCGGCAGCGCGATCCATAAACCACTGGCAAACAGGTCCACCCCCAAGTCCAGCACCTTCATGTGTTTGAGCGCTTCCAGAAAATTCTGGTCGACCGGAAAGTTCTGAAAACTCTTGATCACCGCCATCAGTACCAGCAGATGCCCGTTCATTACCACGAACATGAACAACGTCATCTGGCTGAAAAACCGGCCCACGGCGCTGGCCTGCGACCCCATGGATGGGTCAAAAAACGAGGCAAAACTCAGCCCCATCTGGAACCCGATCACCTCGCCCGCCAGTTCCACCGCGGCAAACACCACCCGAACCGCAAAACCGATGGCCAGCCCGACGCCCACTTGCTGGATCACCGCGCCCAGCGCCTCATTGCCGGTGATGCTGATCACGGGTTGTGCACCCAAGGTCGGCTGCGCGGCCAGTGCCACAAAAAACGCCAGCCCGATGCGGGCGCGCACCGGAAATGCCTTCGATGACAGCACCGGTGCGGCGGTGAACACCGCCAAAGTCCGCAAAAAAGGCCAGATCAGGGGTGACAGCCAAGCCGTCAGCTGCGCTTCGGTGAAAGTGATCACGACCTGGGCCGTTTCACATCACGGCCGATGGAATGGACTCAAACGTGCGCCGGATGTAGTCCACCAAGGTGCTCAACATCCAGGGACCGGCCAGCGCAAAGACTGCCATGGCCGCGATCAACTTGGGCACGAAGGCGAGCGTGGCCTCGTTGATCTGGGTGACCGCCTGAAACAGGCTGATCAGCAACCCCACCACCAAAATCACGCCCAACACCGGCGCCGACACCATCAACATCATCCACAGAGCGTTTTGCCCCATGGTCAGGACCATTTGTGCGTTCATGGTTCGCCCTTCAGGTGACAAAACTGGCCGCCAGGGACCCGACGAGCAGGTTCCAGCCATCGGCCAGCACAAAAATCATCAGCTTGAACGGCAGCGCCACCAGCACCGGGGACAGCATCATCATGCCCAGCGACATCAACACGCTGGCCACCACAATGTCAATCACCAGAAACGGGATGAAGATCATGAAGCCGATCTGGAAGGCGGACTTCAGCTCGCTGATCACAAACGCCGGAATCAGCACCCGCATCGGCGCGCTGGGGGCGTCCGTGGCCGCGTCCAGCTTGGCCAATTTGACAAACAGCGCCAGGTCGGATTGGCGGGTCTGCTTGCTCATGAACTCGCGCATGGGCGCCTCGGCTCGGGGCAAGGCCTGATCAAAGGTGAGCGTGTTGTTGGTGTAGGGCACATAGGCGTCGGCGTACACCCGGTCCAGCGTCGGCCCCATGACAAACAGTGTCAGAAACAGGGACAGGCCCACCACCACCTGATTGGGCGGCGCCGATTGGGTGCCCAGCGCCTGGCGCATCAGCGACAGCACAATCACGATGCGGGTAAAACCCGTCATCATCAACAAAATGGCGGGCAAAAAAGACAGCGCGGTAAAAAACAGCAGGGTCTGGATCGGCACCGAGAAATTCACGCCCGAGCCACCCGTGCCCACCAGCAAGGGCAGTTGGGCATTGTTTTGCGCCAACGCCAGCGCCGGGCCCGTCAAGAGCCACAAGGCCGTGAACCCCTGGCTTATCCTGACTGAGAGACGATGCGTGTTGCTGTTTTTCATAACTTACACCGATGTGCCGGCGCTGATGGCAGACACCTCACGGCCATGCGGAGCAGCCTCTGGCCCGAGCGCTGCGGCCGTGGTGTGCAAACAGGTGATGGTCTGCGCGGTGACACCCAGTGTGAGCCAGACCCGCGCCTCGGCCGGCCCCACCTCCACCGTCACCACCCGCTGGTGCGGCCCCACCGCCACGGCGGAAATCACCTTGGCTGTCGCGCCCGTGCCAGTCACCCCCACCCCCATGCGGCGCTGCAACCACTTCAGTCCAAACGGAATGGCCGCCAGAACCCCAATGGCCAGAACAAGGGGCAACCACGCTGACAACATGGCTGCGCCCTACCCTTTGCTGACGCGGCGCAGGCGCTCTGACGGTGTCACCACATCGGTCAGGCGGATACCAAACTTGTCGTTCACCACCACCACCTCACCCTGCGCGATGAGGTAGCCGTTCACCAGCACGTCCATCGGCTCACCGGCCAGGGCGTCCAGCTCCACCACCGAGCCCTGACCCAGCTGCAAGATGTGTTTGATCGGCACCTTGGTCCGGCCCAGCTCCACCGACAGCAGCACCGGAATATCCAGCACCCGGTTGATATCGTTGATGGGAATATCGTTGTGGCTGCTGGATGACGAAAACGTGCGCGAATGATCCTCAGACAGCACACCACCCGGCTCGGGGGCGGCGGCAGAGTCGGCGCTTTTTTGCTCCATCAGGGCCTCGGCCCAGTCGGCCAGGCCGTCGTCGTCGGATTTGTCGTCAGTTGCCATGTCGTTCACCTTTCCAGTTGAGGTCGTTGTTCCTCAAACATCTGTCAATTTTGAGCGCGTACTTGGCGTTGTGGGTGCCGTATTGGCACTCAAACAGCGGCACGCCATCCACTTTGGCCTGAATGCGCGGCTGGCGATCCAGTTCAATGAAGTCGCCTGGCTTCATGGCCAGCAGTTGCTCCACCGTGGCATCCGCATGGGCCAACTCGGCCACCAGCACCACCTCGGCGGCTTGAATCTCTTGCGTCAACACATTCACCCAGCGCTTGTCCACCTCGATCGAGTCGCCCTGGGTCGACGAGTACAACACGTCCCGGATCGGCTCCAGCGTGGCATACGGCATGCAAAAGTGGATCGCGCCAGTGATTTCACCAATTTCCAGCTGAAACGAGGTCGACACCACAATCTCGCTGGGCGTGGCGATGTTGGCAAACTGCGGCTGCATCTCCGAGCGCTGGTAATCCAGCTCCAGCGGGTAAATGCCGACCCAGGCTTTTTTGTACTCGTCGGTGATCACATCCACCATCCGGTTGATCACCCGCTGCTCGGTAGCCGAAAAGTCGCGTCCTTCAATACGCGTCTGGAATTTGCCGATGCCGCCATACAGCGACTCGATCACGCCAAACACCAGCGCTGGCTCACAGACAATCATGCCGCTGCCGCGCAAGGGCCGGATGGCCACAATGTTGAAATTGGTCGGCACCGCCAGTTCACGCAAAAACGCGCTGTAGCGCTGCACCGTCACCGGCCCCACCGAAATCTCAGGGCTGCGGCGGATGAAGTTGAACAGGCCCACCCGCAAATTGCGTGCAAAACGTTCGTTGACGATTTCCATGGTGGGCATGCGCCCACGCACGATGCGCTCCTGGCTGGAAATGTTGTAGGGCCGAACCTCGCCACTATCGGCCACCTCTTCGGCGAGTTTCTGGCTCTCGCCGGTGACACCCTCCAGCAGGGCGTCAACTTCTTCTTGCGACAGGAAAGATTCACTCATGGCCAGGCAGACAACGCATCATTGAACAATCAGGCTGGAAAACAACACGCCCACCACGGGGTAATCCACCTTGGCTTTTTTGCGGACTTTCTTGCCCGGGGCCGGCTCGGGTTCGGGCGTGCCACCACCGTAGGGCCGTGACGCCTCCAGCAAAATATCGTCGATCAGCTTTTGTTTGCCCTCGGCAGATAGCATCTCATCAGCGGTGCGTTGCGACAGCAGCATCAGGACACCGCTGCGAATGGTGGGCATGTAGGCCTTGACACTGTCGGAGGCCTTGGCATCACGCACCTCCAGGGTGATGCCCACTTGGGCCACCCGCTCACCCCCCGGGTCGGCCAGATTCACCACCATGTTGTCCATGGGCAGGTACACCGGCGGCAGCTTTTCGCCTTCATGGGCTGCAGCGGCGGGCTCGCCGCCCTCTTCCTCAGCCAAGGCCGCGTCAGCGGCGCGCTGCTTGTTGATATAAAGAAACGCACCCCCGCCGCCCAGCACCAACAGCAGGACAACCCCCACAATGATGATCAACATCTTTTTGCTCTTGACCTTGGCGGGCGGTTTGGCGTCTGCCTCGGCTGCTTCGGGTTTGGTCGCCACAGTGGTTCCTTCGGTACATTAAACACGGTCATTATTGGATGCAGCGACCGTCCTGATAGGCCAATAAACGGCCCAACAACGCCGCATCTGTCAGGTTAGCGAGTCTAACTTCAGACGTACAGGTCTAACGCCTGTCCCACCGCCGGGTTGGCGGCCCGGGTGGCGGTGGCCCGGACAGGTTCCAGGGCGACCAGCTTGGCCTGGCGTGAGGACGGTTTGGGCTGGCCACCCTCACCCTGGCTGGCGCCGCGGTTGGAGGTGCCCACCGACATGCCGGTGAGTTGCAGCCCCTCGCCTGACAACAAGGCTTTGAGCTGCGCCGAAGCGCCCTCCAGCGCCTGGCGCACCTCGGGCTGGTTGCTGCGGAACTCAATCTGCGCTTGATCACCTTCCAGCGAGATCCGCACCTCCACCGGCTCATCGCCCATTCCGTCCAGCGTCAACTCGGCACTTTGCACGCCCTGGCTAGCCCAATAACTCACGGTTTCAGCCACCTGCCCCTCAGACACCACGGCCGTGGCGGCAGCCACTTCATAGGTCGGGTTGATGCCCAGCCGGTCAGCCACGTTGCCGCCTGCAGCCCCCTCCAGACCGGTGCGTATCTGCCCCATGCCTGGTCGAGCGTCGCGTCGGTCTGTGGCGGCGGTCAGGGCGTCGGCAGACAGGATGACCGGTGCTGCGCTGCTGGCGTCCTGCGCGGCCAAGACCTGCGCACTGGCGGGCTGCCAGCGGGCATCCCGAAGCCCCAACTGCGTCTGGGCAGCGGCGTGTGACTGTGACGCCCGGCGATGGTCCAGCAAGGTGGCAACGTCGGTGTTGGCCAGCGCAGGTTCTGCACCGCGACCGTCCGATGCCGCCAACACCGAGGCTTGTGCAGCCTTGGCCACCGCATCTTTGGGTTCATAGGGCGCCTGAACCGCTGACTGAGACGGTGCCAGCCCCCGCTGGCCCGGGGCATCCGCAGCGGGGCCGGTGTTGGCGCTTTCAGCCGACAGGTTGGTCAGAGGTGTTGCCTGCGCGGCGATCAGGGCCGTCAAGCCAGAAGCCTCTGCCGACGATGCCGGTGCCACCACCGGTGAACCGGTCGCCAGCGCCACGGGTGTTGGCG
This sequence comes from Rhodoferax sp. U2-2l, assembly GCF_020594515.1. GTDB lineage: Bacteria > Pseudomonadota > Gammaproteobacteria > Burkholderiales > Burkholderiaceae_C > Rhodoferax. The sequence goes on along the minus strand of NZ_JAJCTH010000016.1, from coordinate 120,786 downwards.
CCACCGCGACCAAGCCTTGCATATCCGTTGCCAGAAGCAAAAGTTGCGCCTCGTCGTCGGCAAGCGCAGACGGTGTCAACGCAGCGTCTGCACCTGCGTCCGCGTCTGACAGGTCGGCCGCCAACGGCGCGCTCTGTGCATCGGGTGCTGACAGCGCACTCAACAGCCCGGCAAACCCACCCCCCGCGCCTGCGGCACCGGGTGCACCCGCGGCGCCCGCGCGACCGACCGCTGACGCGCCACGACTGACAGTCGCCGCCGATGCTGGTTTGGCCCCTTCAGGCGCCCGGGTGGTGTCGATCGTCATGCTTCGTTCTCCGCTTGTAGGCGCTGTTGGCGCTGCGTCTGCAGGCCGGCCAGCTCATCCATCTGTTTTTGTTCCTGGCGCCCGCGCGCTTTCAGCGCCGTCGCCTGCCGACTTGCCAACACCTGCTTGAAACTCATCAGCCGGAATTCGGCCTGCATCAGCACCTGCCGTGCGGCATTCACGCGCTGTTGGTGGTTGGCCAGCACCCCCTCTTGCAGCTCGATGGCCTGGTTCAGGCGCGCCATGAACTGGTAGTGATGCTGCAGCATCTCGGGCGAGGTGCTGACCTGCGCCCCCTGCAGCCAGCGCTGCTCGGTCTCTTGCGCATATTGCTGGAGCTGCTGCATCTGATCTTGCGCAAACGTTTGGGCCTGCACGTGTTTTTGCAGCTGCGTCTGGGCCTCATCGCGCTGGGAGGTGGCCAGATCGATGGCGAGCAACAAGCTTCTTTGACCCGACATGGTGATCACCTGCGAGCGGCCAGCGTCGTGGCTTGGCGCATCTGGCTCACACTGGCGGCCAGGGGCGCAGCTTCAAACATGTCCTGCTGCAAAAACTTCATCATCGGTTCATGCAGGGCGATGGCCTCGTCCAGCGCCGGGTCAGACCCATGGGCGTAGGCGCCAATCTGCACCAGATCACGCGCTTTTTCATAGCGCGAATAGACCGCCTTGAAGTTGCGCGCCAGCTCAAAATGCTCGCGCGCCACCACGTTGTGCATGACCCGCGAGGCGGATTGCTCGATGTCGATGGCCGGAAAGTGCCCGGCCTCGGCCAGCGTGCGCGACAGCACGATGTGGCCATCCAGAATGGCGCGCGCCGCGTCGGCAATCGGGTCTTGCTGGTCATCACCTTCCGAGAGCACGGTGTAAAACGCGGTGATCGACCCAATGCCATGCAAACCGTTGCCACTGCGCTCCACCAGTTGCGGCAGCTTGGCAAAACACGACGGCGGATACCCTTTGGTGGCCGGTGGCTCGCCAATGGCCAGCGCAATTTCGCGCTGCGCCATGGCGTAGCGGGTGAGCGAATCCATCAGCAGCAGCACATGTTTGCCCTTGTCGCGAAAGCTCTCGGCCACCGCGGTGGCGTAGGCGGCGCCCTGCATGCGCAACAGCGGCGGCGCGTCGGCCGGGGCGGCCACCACCACCGAGCGGGCGCGGCCTTCTTCCCCCAGGATGTCTTCGATGAACTCTTTCACCTCGCGGCCCCGCTCACCAATCAGACCCACCACGATCACATCGGCCTGGGTGTAACGCGCCATCATGCCCATCAGCACACTTTTACCCACGCCAGAGCCGGCAAACAGACCGAGCCGCTGGCCACGCCCCACGGTCAGCAAGGCGTTGATGGCGCGAATGCCGGTGTCGAGTGTTTCGCGCACCGGGTCGCGGTCCATCGCGTTGATGGGTTTGCGGTCCAGCGGCACCGGGTGCACGTTTTGAATCGGCCCCTTGTAGTCCATCGGCGCGCCGTGGGCGTCCACCACCCGGCCCAGCAGGCCCTCACCCAGCGGCAGGCGCAACACGCCCAGCGTGCTGACCCGGTCGGTCTGGCGGCGCTCACCCAGCCGGGGTGCCACCACATAGGCGGGCGCGGGCTCCACGCTGGCACCGCTGGACAGGCCATGCACATCGCCAGCCGGCATCAAAAAAGCCCGGTCGCCTGAAAAACCCACCACCTCGGTCAGCACCGGGGGCTGCCCCCGGCTTCGGATCCAGCACTGCGAGCCCACCGGCACGCGGATACCCACCGCCTCCAGCACCAGCCCGGCCAGCCGGGTCAGCGTGCCGCGCACTTCCAGCGTGGTGCCGGTCTGCACACGCTTTTGCGCGTCAGCCAAAAAGTTTTGCCACTTCAGGGTCGTGTCAGGCGGGGTCACCGGGCACCTCCCACGGGTCGCTCAGGCCGAGCGTGGCCACAGCGCGCTGCCAGCGCCGGGGCAGGCTGCCGTCCACCACCATCCCGGCGGATTCCACCAGGCAGCCGCCGGGCATCACCGCAGGCTCGGCCCGCAAGCTCACATGCAGGTCGGCAAACTTGGCCTGGATCTGCGGCCCCAGGGCGGCCAGGTCGGTGGGGTGGAGCTTGACCACGGCGGTCTTGAATTCGGCGCCCAGCAGGGCAATGGCTTCGGTCAGCACCGGCATCAGCACCTGCGGGTTGCTGGCCAGCTCGTGGCGCACCACCTGGCGAGCCACCTCGCAGGACAAGTCGAGCACGCCCTGGGCCATGGCCTGTTCGGCGTCCAGCTGGGCGCGCTGGGCGGACTCAAACAGCGCGGCAAACTGGCGCGCAGCATCCTGCACCTGGGTCTCCATGAAGGCTTGTTGCTGGCGCTGCAGCTCGGCCTGGGCCTGCAACTTGCCCTGCGCCAACCCGGCGGCAAACCCCTCCTTGAAGGCCTCCTGGCGATCCACTTCGGCGTGGGCCACCTCTTCCTGGGCCTCTCGCGCCTTGGCCTGGGCGGCCTGCAACTGGGCGGCGGTGTTGATGGAGCCAAACTCCCACTGCTCGACCGCGTCGATTTCTTCACCAGGGATAAAACGGGCGTAGTTACGCATGGCTACACCATCGCATCATCTGCACCGCCGCCAATGACGATGGTGCCTTCGTCGGCCAGGCGCCGCACGGTCTTCAAGATTTCCTTTTGCTGTGCCTCCACCTCGGACAGGCGCATCGGCCCGCGCGACTCCAGGTCTTCGCGCAGCGACTCGGCCGCACGGGACGACATGTTGGACAGGAATTTTTCCTTGAGGTCGGGGTTGGCCCCCTTCAGGGCCACGATCAGCACATCGCTGGACACCTCCTTGAGCACCGTCTGGATCGACTTGTCGTCGAGCTTGATCACGTCGTCAAAGACAAACATCTTGTCCATGATCTTCTGCGCCAGATCGGGGTCGTGGTTGCGGATGGATTCGATCACCGTGCCCTCGATGGCGGTGCCCATCAGGTTGATCATCTCGGCCGCCGTCTTGACGCCGCCCAGCGACGATTTGCGCATCTTGTCGCCACCGGCCAGCACCTTGAACAGCACTTCGTTCAGGTCTTTCAGCGCCGAGGGCTGGATGCCTTCCATGGTGGCCACGCGCAGCATCACCTCGTTGCGCTGACGTTCGGCAAAAAACTTCAGGATGTCGGCCGCCTGGTCAAAGTCCAGGTGCACCAGAATGGCCGCCACAATTTGCGGGTGTTCGTTGCGCAGCAATTCGGCCACGCTGCTCGGCTCCATCCACTTCAGGCTCTCGATGCCCGACACGTCGCCGCCCTGCAGGATGCGGTCGATCAGCAGCGCGGCCTTGTCGTCACCCAGCGCACGTTTGAGCACCGAGCGCACATAGTCGCCCGAGTTGGACACCAACAAGCTCTGCGCCGCCGCGATGCCGGTGAACTTGTCCACCACATCGTTGACGCGCTCACGCGTGATGGCTTTGGTTTTGGCGATGGCCTCGCCGAGCTTTTGCACCTCTTTGGGCGACAGGTGTTTGAATACCTCCGAGGCCTCGGCTTCGCCCAGAGACATCATCAGGATGGCAGCGTCTTCCAGACCGTCAGATTGCGACATGATTTACGTTTCCCCGTTCAATGCCTGGCGTTTGGCGGGCAGCGCCATCAGGCCGGAGCCTCGCCGTTGATCCAGGTTTTGACGATGTTAGCAACTGCCGCCGGGTTGTCACGGGTTAATTTGCGCGCGTCCTGCAGTGCAATGTCGCCCGGGGTCGGCTCTGCCGGTTGGTTACTGGCTGCTGAGGGGGCGGCCAGCAGCGGCCGCTCGGGCTGGTCAGACTCAATGGCATCGAGCCCGCCGGCGCTGCCCGGTAGCTGGCGGGCCGGCACCGGCTGCGCCATCACCTTGAGGGCCGGGCGAATCGCGCCCAGCAGCACCAGCGCACCAAACAACAGCGTGCCCACCGGCCAGGCCAGGCTGCGCGCCAGGTCCAGCAGCTCGGGCTGCTGCCACACGGGCAGCGCCTCTTCCTTCGGCTTCTCGGAGGTAAAGGGGGCGTTGACCACGTTCACCGAATCGCCGCGCTCCTGGCTGAAACCAATGGTTTCGCGCACCAGGGCGGTCATTTTCTCCAGCTGCGCGTCGGTCAAAGGCACGGTGGTGGTCTTGCCCTTGGCATCGGTGTTGGTCTGGTGGTTCAGCACCACCGCCGCGCTGATGCGCTTGACCATGCCGGTGCTACCGCGTACCACGCGCACGGTTTTGTCGACCTCGTAATTGATGATCGACTCTTTGCGGCCACCACCATTGGCCGCGCCGTTGGCGCCATTGGCGCCCACCGGCGTTTGGGCCGCGCCATTGATCGGCGCCGCCGTGGGGCCAGGTGGCTGGTTGGTGACGGCACCGGGCACACCGGTGGCCAGGCCGTTGCCCGCTGCGTTGGTGCTTTCCATCAGTTGCTGGCTGCGGATGGCGATGGCGTCTGGCGTCTGGTTGGGCTTGAACAGCTCGGAAGTGGACTCGGTTTGCGAGAAATCCAGCTCGGCGGTGACTTGGGCGCGCACGTTTTGCCGCCCCACCACCGGCTCCAGAATGTCCAGAATGCGCTTGGTATAGAGCTGCTCCAGCTGCTGCACGTGTTGCAACTGTTGGGCGTCACCGCCCATGCCCATCTCACCTTCGGGCGGGGTGGATAACAACTTGCCGGTGTCGTCGAGCACGCTGACCGACTTGGCATCCATCTCTGGCACGCTGGAAGACACCAGGTGAATGATGCCGGCCAACTGGCCGCGGTCCAGGCTGCGCCCGGCATTCATGCCCACCACCACCGAGGCAGAGGGTTTTTGCTGCTCGCGAAAGAATCCGTTTTGATTGGGCAGCGCCAAATGCACCCGGGCGCTGGCCACGGACGACAGCGCCTGGATCGAGCGGGTCAACTCGCCTTCCAGCCCGCGCTGAAACGTCAAACGCTCTTGAAACTGCGTCATGCCGAAGCGGCTGGCGCTGTCCATCAACTCAAACCCGGTGACCGTGCCCTTGGGCAAGCCTTGCGACGCCAGCTTCAGACGGGTGTCGTACACCTTGTCGGCGGGTACCAAAATGGCGCCACCGCCGTCGGCATATTTATAAGGCACGTTCATGGTGGTGAGCTGTGCCACGATGGCACCACCGTCTTTTTCTGCCAGATTGGCATACAACACACGCCATTCGGCCTGACGCCCCATCACCAAGCCCACCACGCCAATCACCACAAACAGCACCACACCCACGGCCAGCCGCATCTTTTGACCTTGATCCAGCGCAGCCAGGCGCTGGCTGATGCTGGGGTTGGCAGAAATGGCAGGGGAGGCAATGGCGGCTGGCATGGGGTTCTTCCGTTAAGGGGTGCTCACTACAAGGTGTATCGCAACTCGGATGCGGATGATTATTTGACACGCATCCGAAAACATGAGCTTGATAAGAGCGGGTTTTACCCCTCACTTCAAATTTATGTTTTGCAAACGGCCTTGCTAGGATGCACCCCATGGACCTCAGACTCACCCCCAACACCATGCCGGTCGGCCTGCGGCCCCAATTGACCGCCGGACGCTCCGCAGGCCAGGTCACAGGCGCCGAGTCGGAAGGGTTTGCCGGTGCCTTGAAAGGCGCCCTGGGCTCGGTCAGCGCCGCGCAAAACGAATCCAGCCGCCTGCAGCGCGAGGTCCAACTGGAAAACCCCAAGGTCAGCCTAGAGCAAACCATGGTCGCTATCCAGAAAGCACAAATCGGCTTTCAGGCCACGCTGCATGTGCGCAACCGCATGGTGCAGGCTTATACCGACATCATGAATATGCAGGTGTGATGCCCGCCCCGGCCAGCCGCTGGTTGGCTGGTCGCACGTCCATCTGAAAAACCACCGCGTGCGCCCGGCCATGAAACAGTTTGTATTTCATTTGAGCATTTCACCCAAGCAGTATCTGGCGTACTACCGCGGCACCATCACACAGGTGGTGGTGCCATGCAGCACAGGCGTCACCATCCAGTTCCCGGCGGGGCTGCTCACCCCATTTGTCACCGAATCCGGCATCCAGGGCCGCTTCAGGCTGACCTGTGACGACAACCACAAAGGCTCGCGCCTGCAGCGCCTCGCTGGCTGACGCCCCTGATCGCAAAACCGCCAGAAGCCTGGAACACGGCTGTCAGGGCCAGCGAACCAAGCCGTCGCTTTCCACACAAAAAATAGCTGCCAGCCCCTTGTCCATCGGGAACTGGCAGCTATTTTTTTAGCTGCTTCAGGTCAGTGCAGGTACTGCCGCTGTCCTTCCAGGTTGGGTTCACAATGCGCCAACCAGGGCTCAGCCAAATAACGGATTTGCGCATCGTTGTTCAAGATGCGCTGCATGATTTTGGTTTTCTCAGCGCGATGCTCGGGCTGCAGTTGCTCTTGCGCCGCCCGTTCACGCAGCTGCTCAATCAGCACCGCGCAGGCACCTTCAAATCGCACCACCTGTTCCCAGTCTTCAGACTTGGCGGCGTCAAGCATTTTGGCGCTGCTGGCTTCAATGGCCGCGTAGTAGTCAATCAAGAGGCGTGACATGATGCACTCCGTTTACTGGGAATTTGCCAATGCGGATGCACCTTGGCCTTGGGTGTCTTTCCAGGCGTCGGCCACCACCTTGATCAAACGGGTCACTTCTTCAAGCGCCGCATCATCGTTGTACATATTGGCGTAGGTCAGCCGATTGATGCAGTAACCAAATACATTCTTCAGATTCGCCACCAAGGGGCGATCAGAGTCCGAGTCCAGCGACTCCAGCAAGCCCTCACCAATGATGCTCACCGCCTTGCCAATGTGCACACCCTTGGTGGCCACATCATTTTGACGCAGGGCCGCGCGGGCGGTGCCCACTGAGAGCAACAACGCGTCAAACAACATCACCACGATCTGGTGCGGGTTGGAGGTGCTGAAACCGGTGTCGATATGGACGCGTTTGTAAGCGGAAGCTGCACGGGCTGAAGGAGAGGTAAACATTTGAGCTCCTGGTTGGTTTGTTACATTCTTTATCGGCATATCGTCCCCAAACTCAAGAGAAATCAATGCGCCAGCGCATCACACGGCGGTCGCACTAGCTGGTGTTTTTGTTGTAGGCCGCCACTTGCGCGGCCAGTATCCTGCTCACCGTGTTGCTCTGACTGATCTGCGCGTCCATCACCGCATACTGGGCACGCAACCGTGCCTCAAACGCGGCCACCTCATCGCTGGTCTTGAGTTGCTCGGCGGCGTTGGTCTCCAGGGCCTTTTGCAGTGACGCACTTTTCAGGGCCAACGAGCCCGTCGTGTCCAGCATGCTGGCAGCCAAATCGCGCAGCTTGACGGCAAAGCCATTGGTCTGGGCGTTGCCGTTGTCATTGGCAAAAAGCTGCTGCAAGGCATTGCCATTGTTGGCCGCCACGGTGAGCTTGGCCACGTTCAGCGAGAGCTTGCCCTGGGCGTTGAGCTCAATCCCGACGTCGGTCAGTCTCTGCATCGAGGCCCCCAGGCTGCTGGAGGCAATCAGGGTTCTGAGTGAGTTTTCGATCGTGTAGATCATCGAGTCGCCCTGAAACTCACCCGCCACCTTGGTGGCAGGGTCGTACTTGGACAGCTCTGTCAGCGTGTCGGTCAAGGCGTTGAACTTGGTCACAAAGTCGGTCAAACTCGTCACCGCTGGCGCGGTGTCTTTGGTGATCGTCATGGTCAACGGCGTAGCGCCCGTTGTTGCCAGCAAGTTGATGGTCACGCCCGGCAAATTGCCTTCGAGCTTGTTGGAGCTCGACGTCACATCAAAGCCATCGATGCTGGCCTTGGCATCTTGGGCATATTGCACCGTACCGGCACCGGCACCGTTCATGCCAAAAGCGCCACTGGCTGGATCAAAAGCCATCCGGGACAAATTGTCGCCCCCGACTAGCATGGCGTCCGACGTGTCAAACGCCTGCAATCTGAATCCGGACTCGGCACCTGTGGCGGCCGAGCGCAGCAACAGCCGGTCTGAGGTGCCATCGTTAAACACCGTGGCCGTCACCCCGGCATTGGCCGCGTTGATTTTGGCGGCAATGGTGCTGACCGTGTCTTCTGCCGTGACATCAATGCCCACATCGGCACTGGTGCTGGGCACAAACGCGCCCGCGCTGGCCGACACCGCCGCGCCCTTGAGGGCCGAAGCATCTGTGGCCGCAGCGGTCACGCTGGCGGGCAGCGCATCCAGGGCCGCCAAATCGGCCGGATCCAGTGCGGCTTTAGCGGCGTCGAGTGCCGCCAATGCATCTGTTTCAGCACTTTGCAGGCTTGGCGTGGCGTGGTCATTGGCGCCCACCGACGCCACCCATGCGGTGTAGGCCACGGCATAAGCGCCTGCGGTGGTGCCGTTGGCCGGTGCGCCTGAGGCAAAGGCCGTGATCGCCGTGGCTGCGGCTTGGTCGTCGGCCAACGCGCTGGCCGCCGCGGTGTTGGCGCTGGCTGCGGCCCCGGCATCCCCCCAGGTGCCCAAGCGCAGTTTCAAAGTACCCGCGCCCACAGCCTGGCCGCCCGTGATCTTGGCGCTGGCCGCCGACTGCTCCTTGGCCAGCTGTGTCACTGCCAACGAAAAACTGGTGACATTGGCGGTCTCTTTCGCGCTGATGGTGGCTACGCTGGTATTGCTTGAGGTGGCCGTGCGAGCGCCCCAGGCGCTGGGCAGCAGCAGCTTTTCCATCAGGTCTTGAACGTCAGCAAACTTCGACTTGATCTGCCCCAACGCAGACACTTTGGCGGTGACTTTGGTTTCTGACGCAATCAAATTGGCAATGGGGGACTTTCTGATGGCCACCAGTTTGTCCACAATGCCACTCATGTCCAGGGTGCTGCCGACACCCAGCGAGGTGATCAATGCCATGTCAATCTCCGGTTATCAGGCCTTTTCGTTCAACAACTTACCCAGCACCTGGTCCAGCACCTTGGCCAATTGCAGCGCCTGCTCGGTGGGGAACTGGCGGATCACCTCATTGGTATGACTGTCAACCACCTTCACCACCTGCCGCTTGCTGCTGTCATCCACTGAAAACACCAGTCCATTGGCCAAAAACTGCAAGGATTTGTTGATGTCGTTCACCGCCTGCGACAGATCTTCTTGCGAGACCTGGCCCACCGCCTGCGCTGGCGCCACGGCGCCCACTGCGCCGCTCTGCTTGCGGGACTCTACCGCGGCCACGGCGGGCGTCAATGCCGGCATCACACTTTTAGGCATCTGCGTGCTGACTTGGCTGGATACGTCAAACTTCATGATGAACTCCTTATGTAGGAAAACCCCGGCCGTTCGAAACCGGCCGGGGTATCCATATCATGCCGAACCGAAGGGTTTAGCGCATCAGGCCTTGCAGTTTGTTTTGCTGCTCAAGCGCCTTGGTGAAGGCATAGTTGGCAGCATCAGCACGCAAGGATGCAGCGGCCAACTCGGCATTGTCGGCAATAAAGTCAGACTGCTCCATGGTGTCGGACGTTGCCTTGAGCGCAAAATTCTGTCCGGCCAAGTCTTCTGCGGTGGCAATGAAGCTCTTCTGGATGGCACCAATCGCCGACTTGGTATTGGACAAACTGGCAATGGCGTTGTCGATGGTCGTCAAGGCGGCCACGGCGCCTTCGGCGGTGGAGAGGTCAATCATGTCCAACGACCCACCACTGCGGCCAGCGCCATAGGTGCCGACTTTCAGATTCAAAGCATCTGTGCCAGCATCAGTAGTTCCAGCCTCAATCGTAAACGCCTTGGCTGACGACAAAGTCAGGGTGCTGGTGTAAGTGCCCCCCATCAAGGTGCCACCGACAGTAGAAACAGTTGCTGCACCGCCATTAAGGCCGGTGGTGGCAGTGACCAAGGTACCCGAATACGTCGGCGCAGCGATTGCACGGCCATCAGCCGCAGTTAGCGTAACGCCTGTTCCATCGTTGTTCGCTACCACACCGGTTTGGGCTGAGATGGCGTTGATGCCAGCGACCACCGCATCGCGGTCGGTAGCAGCGGTCCCTGTAGTTGTAATGGTCGCTGTTGCAATACCGTTGATCGTTATGGTGCCACTTGAGGCAGCCGCCGTCATAGCAACACCTGCACGTGTGCTTGGCGTAGGAATAGCCGTACCCGCTAATGGTGTGGCTGCCGCAGCCGTCATGTCGATGCCAAGGCCAGTGGAAGCAGCGGTCAAAGTGCCCGTGTTTGCCTGCACTGCAGTGATGTTGCGCCCATCTGCAGCGCTAAGCGTCACGCCTTTCGTGTCGTCATTGCTGTCCGTGGCAATGACACCTGTCCGATCACTGATGGCATTGATGGCATCAACCGTGGCCTTTCTGTTCTGTGCGGTGGTACTGCTTGCCGTGGTTGTGATCACCGCCGTACTTACCCCGTTAATTAGCAGCGAGCCCGAGGTGGCACCGACTGTCATGGTTGACGTGGCACCTTGAACTGTAGTTGCATTAACGGTCGCAGTGACGCCTGTTTGCTCGCTCAACGCATTAATTGCCGCAGCCCGCGAAATACCACTGGTTGCCTTCGAATCCCTCTGATCTGCAGGGGCTGCATCAGTCGTTTTGAACGAATAGGAAGCGGTGTCAGACGTGGCCAGAGACGCACCCACGATGACGCCGTTGATCTTGAAGTCACCAGAGGCAAACGACTTCATGCTTTCAGCGCCACCCGTCGCCGCAGTGGCCGAAGCGTAGGCCGTTTGTGCTTTGAACGTGCCAACGGTTAACCCAGCATCCTTGATACCGCCGGTACCTGCGGCGCCATTCAGGTTCGAAGTGATCACAATGGCTTTGTCTGAATTGAGCGTAATCGAACCGGAACTGACTTCAGCAACGCCATTTGCCGCAGAAGTGCCCAATCCGGTGGCGGCTCCCGTTACCGTGTTCAAAGTCAAGCTGATATTCCGGCCGTCGGCCGCAATCAACTTCACGCCACCTTTGTCGGACCCCGTGTCGACGGCGGTAACGCCAGACTCAATGGCCTTGGCATTGATGGCAGCTACAACCGCAGCACGAGATGAAGCCGTATCTGTCGTCGTCTGCAAGTTAATCGTCACGCCGTTGATCACCGCACTACCCGTCAGAGCAGCAGCCGTCATGGACTTGCCACCCACTTCCGTTGCATTGACAGTCGCAGTCACACCCGTTTGAGCCGACCTGGCATTCACGGCCGCAGCTTTTGCAATCGAGCTGCCAGCGGCTGAAGCCGTGGATGCGGTGTCTGCCGCAGCGAGTGACGGACCAATCAGCACGCCATTCAAAGAAAATGCACCTTCCTTCAAGGCAGTTGTGCCAGCGTTTTGTGCTGTTGTCACCGCCGATGTGTCTGCGCTGCCCATCTTGGAAGCCGAAGCATTGCCAAGAGACGCCATCTTGGTGTCGCCTGTGTTGGCACCCACTTGGAAAGTGGCGTTGTTGAACGAGCCATCCAACAGTTTCACGCCGTTGAAGTTGGTCTTTTCAGCCAGGGTGTTGATGTCGGTCAGGAGCAGTTTGACTTCCTTGACCATGGCATCGCGCGAGGCAGCGGTTTGCGTGCCGTTGGAAGCAGCCATGGCCAGTTCACGCAGGCGACCCACCTTGGTTTCAATCGCTTTGACACCCACTTCAGCCGTTTGCATGAGCGAAACGCCGTCGTTGGTGTTGCGGATGGCCACCACGTTGCTGTTGTATTGGGTTTTGATTTGGGTCAGGATGGTGGAGCCGGCGGCATCGTCTTTGGCGCTATTGATACGCAGACCCGTGTTGATACGGTTCATGGCAGCGCTGGCTGTCGACTGCGCATTGTTGTAGCCCATTGCGGCGGCTGCTGCGGGTAGGTTGGAATTGATAGACGCGACCATGATGATGCTCCAATAAAAATGTTAGACAAAAACACACTTCAACAGCGTGTTGCCAACTGTGGCTGGCTTCCGGTCGATAAATCAGAAGAGAACCGCTGTTGAACATGTTTTCGGCCTTAGGTTTGAAAGCTTGAGTCCTTGTTTTGCCGATTCCCGACAAATAGAACAAATAAAGGTCTCAAGAATTTCTGCCAGTGACCGACACCGTGGGCGCTTGGCCGCTGTCGGCTGCCGCACCCCTGGCACTCGCTGCTTTACTTGGGCAGTGAGGCAACCGTGAGGTTAATGAGATGGCGTCGCTGCAAAAGCGCGATAAGCGGCATAGCCGGGGTTCAATTCGTTTCTGACCACGGGATTTGCCGCGTTCTTGCGGCAGAAAGCTGGGCAAGGTGTGATAGACCCGCCATTTTTCGCGCCACGCGATCGGCTCGGCGGATGACCACAGCGCCTCCACGAGCAAGCCGAGGTTTTGAAACGTGCCGATGTCAATCTCGCGAATCTGTCAGGCTTTTTCCTACAAGCGACCTGTTTTGCCTGACACCCGCTCCATCCAAACGCTGATTCAAGTTTTTGGCGCCCCGTTTCAGAATCGGTTCCATGGTGGTGAACGAGGCAATTAGCCCCCAAACACCATCCAAATATTTAGACACCTTTTCCCGGAGCCCACCATGAACGACGAACAACTCAGCCAGGACATCCGCGACGCCAACCTCACCTACCTGATGCTGGCGCAAAACGTGATCCGTCGCGACAAGGCTGAGGCACTGTTTCGCCTGGGCATCTCGGAAGAGTCGGCCGACATGATTGCCATGCTGTCACCCGCGCAGATTTTGAAGATCGCGTCCAGCCCGATGCTGCTGTGCCGCTTCCGGGTGGATGACGACATGGTGTGGGGCCTGCTCACCAACCACACGCCCGCCAAGGTGGACAACGATGCCACCACCAAGCTGCACGCCAGCATCCTGATGGCCGGCCGGTTTGCTGAAGCCTTGTAAAAACTTTGCGGGAAAGACCAGGATTGACACGCAGTGACATCGGCTCTGTCCCCAACTGTTGTGAAACTTTGCGGGAAAGACCAGGATTTACACGCAGTGAAATCTGCTCTGTCCCCAACTGATTAGAAAGAACACCATGGCCACCGTTTCCACCAAAAGCGTATTGAACGATTCCAAACAAGTGGCCCGCGCCGTGGCGCTGATCCAGTTGGGCGCACGCCTGCAGGTGCTGGAGAGCGAAACCAGCCTGTCTTATGAGCGGCTGCTGCGCCTCTATAAAGAAGTGGCTGGCAAATCGCCTTCCAAGGGCCAACTGCCGTTTTCCACCGACTGGTTTCTGACCTGGCAGCCCAACATCCACGCCTCGCTGTTTTTGAACACCTACGAATACCTGAACAAGGTGAGCGACCTGGAAGACATTGAAGCCATCATGAAGGCCTACAAACTCTACAGCGAGCAGATCGCCACCTGCGGCGTGGAGCCACTGCTCTCCATCACCCGCGCCTGGCGGCTGGTGAAGTTTGTCGACAACCACATGCTGGCCATGACCAAGTGCTGCAAGTGCGGCGGCCACTTTGTGAGCGAGCCGTATGAGAACTCCCGCCACTTCGAATGCGGCCTGTGCACCCCCCCGGCGCGCGCGGGCAAAGGCTCGGCGGGCGGTGGCATTTTGCTGCACTGACTTTAGCTACGTCATTGATAGCTTCTCGTCTTGATTCATCAAGGCGAGAAGCTATTTTTATATCGGGCTCAAGTCACCCAAAAACAGGACGATATGATAGGGAGCAGGGTGCGCAGCGCGTGCGGCTCCCCTTATCAACGCAAATGCTCCTTCTGAAGTAAGCCGTCTATGTTTGTTATTGTTGGTTGGCTGATCGTGATGGTGTGCGTCTTTGGCGTGTTCATCTTTCACGGCGGCAATATCGGCGTGGTGCTGACTGCCCTGCCCTTTGAGTTGATCACCATTGGCGGCGCCACAGTGGGTGCTTTTGTCGCCAACAACCAGATGAAGGTGATCAAGTCCAGCCTGAAGGGCCTGGCCTCCTGCTTCAAAGGCAGCAAATACACCAAGGCGCGTTACATGGACCTGCTGGCGCTCATGTACGACATCCTGCAAAAAGCCCGCAAAGAGGGCCTGATGGCCATCGAAAAGGATGTGGAAGACCCGCACAACTCGGAGATTTTCAAGAAACATGGCGCGGTCGGCAGCGACCACCATGTGGTGGAATTCATCACCGACTACCTGCGCATGATGGTGTCGGGCAACCTGAACGCACACGAGATCGAGTCGCTGATGGACAGCGAAATCGACACCCACCACGCCGAAGAACACGCCGCCGTGGCCGCGTTGCAGCGGGTGGCGGGCGGTTTGCCCGCTTTTGGTATTGTGGCCGCGGTGCTGGGCGTGGTGAACACCATGGGCTCGGTAGGGCAACCGCCGGCGGTGCTGGGCGGCATGATTGCCTCGGCGCTGGTGGGCACGTTCCTGGGGATTTTGCTGGCCTATGCGTTTGCCGAGCCACTGGCTGGCTTGCTGGAGCAAAAGGTGGAAGAAGCCGGCAAAGAGCTTCAGTGCATCAAGACCACGCTGCTGGCCAGCATGCAGGGGTACAACCCGGCCACCGCCATAGAGTTCGGTCGCAAGGTGCTCTACTCCACCGAGCGGCCCACCTTCCTGGAGCTGGAAGCCTTCGTCAAGAAAAAATAGGCCGCCAGATTTACCACCATGGCCACCGAAGCCAAGAAACTACAACCGATCATCATCAAGCGGGTCAAAAAACCCGCCCATGTGGCGCACGGCGGCGCCTGGAAGATTGCCTACGCCGACTTCGTGACCGCCATGATGGCGTTCTTTTTGCTGATGTGGCTGCTGGGCAGCACCTCGGAGGGTGACAAAAAGGGGCTGTCGGACTATTTCCAGTCGCCGCTCAAAGTCGCCATGCAGGGCGGCAGCGGCGCCGGTGCCAGCCAGAGCGTGATCAACGGCGGTGGCAATGACCTGACGCAGACGGCAGGCCAGTCCAAGCGCGGTGACGGTGCTGACCCCAAGGCCCGAAGACTTTCGGGCGACCAGGACAAGGTGGCGCGCGCGCGCAAAGACGCGCTGCAAATGGCGCAGTTGAGCGCCAAGATCAGCGCCCTGATTTCACAGGACCCCAAGCTGGCCGCCTTTAGTGAGCAAATCAAGCTGACGATGACGCCCGATGGCTTGCAAATCCAGATTGTGGACGACCAGAAGCGCCCAATGTTTGACAGCGGCAGCGCCAGCGTCAAGCCGTACATGCATGACATCCTGCAGCAAATCGGGCTGGCGCTGGCAGATATTGACAACCGGGTCAGCCTGGATGGCCACACCGACCAGACACCTTACGGCAGCGGGTCGCGCGGTTACAGCAACTGGGAGCTGTCAGCCGACCGGGCCAACGCCACCCGCCGCGAGTTGGTCGCCGCGGGCATGCCCGACGACAAAGTGGCGCGCGTCATGGGCTTGGCCTCAAGCGTTTTGCTGGACACCGACAATCCGCGCAGTCCTTCCAATCGTAGAATCAGCATTACCATCATGACCCGCGAGGCTGAAGAGCGATTGCTGGGTGTCAGGCCGCCGGACGTCGCCCTCGAACCCGAACCACCTGCTCCCGCCAGCGCACCGGCCACCACCAATCCCTGAAGTTACGCGACACCACGATCGGAATTCACTTTATGACAGTTTCAGTTTGCGCCATCGAAAGGCAGCCTTATGGCCAATGATCTCAAGTTTTTGGTGGTGGACGATTTCTCCACCATGCGTCGCATTGTGCGCAACCTGCTCAAGGAAATTGGTTATGCCGAGGCGGATGAGGCTGAAGATGGCGTGGTGGCCTTGCACAAGCTGCGCAACTCCACCTTCCATTTTGTAGTGAGCGACATCAACATGCCCAACATGAACGGGTTCCAGTTGCTCAACGAGATCAAAAAAGACGAGAAGCTCAAGCACCTGCCAGTGCTGATGGTGACCGCTGAGGCGCGCAAGGAAGACATCGTGATGGCGGCCCAGCAAGGCGCTGCCGGCTACATCGTCAAGCCGTTCACCAAGGCCACGCTGGAAGACAAGGTGAACCTGATCCTGACCAAACTGGGGTTGAAATGAGCACCGGCGCCCCCTCCAGTTCGACGGTGGCGACACCGGATTTGTCGCAAGACGTTCATCAGCGCATTGGCATGCTGACGCGTCAGCTCCATGACTCGCTGCAGGGTTTGGGGCTGACAGAACAGGTCAAGTCCTGGGCCGGCGAGATCCCGGACGCCAAAAGTCGTCTGTCCTACATTGCCCGCCTCACCGGCGAAGCCGCAGAAAAGGTGCTTAACAACGTCGACCAGGCCAAGGCGCACCATGACCACATTGCCGCAGAAACCCGGCGTATTGGCGCACTGATCGTCAAGGACCCCGTGGCCGCCGTGGCCAAGGGGCATGTGATGAACTTCATCCATGATGTGGAAGACGCCACCAAACACATCGACAAGAACCTGACCAACATCATGATGGCGCAGGACTTTCATGACCTCACCGGGCAGGTGATCTCCAAGGTGGTCAACCTGACCGCCAGCATTGAATCCCAGCTGCTGCAACTGCTGATCATCACCGCCCCCAGCGAGCCCGTGAACAAGCCTGCCGATTCAGCGAAGCCCGCCACGTTTGTGGTGCATGACCATCCGGTTTTGCAAGGGCCGGTGGTCAACCCGGAAGGCAATCCGGACGTGGTCAAGGGACAGTCCGAGGTCGACGACCTGCTGGCCAGCCTGGGTTTCTAAGACCGGGCAAAACAGGCGGGGAAACCCCCTGCTTATTGCGCTTTAGTTCCAGGGGCGCAAAAAGACAATGGGAAGAACACGAGGCGTCTTCCCACTATGGATTCCAGCAGTCAAGATAAGAACCTACCCGCGTCAGAGCGCAAGCTGCAAAAAGCGCGCGACGACGGCCAGGTAGCGCGCTCACGCGATCTGTCGCACTTGGCCGTGTTGGGTGGGGGTGCGGCAGCCCTGATGGTGCTGGCACCCATGATGCTGGACCACATCAAAACCCAGCTGACTTGGCAACTGCTGTTTGACGCCCAAGCCCTGAAAGACCCCAACATCATGGTCAACCGCCTGGGTGCCATGGTCGCGGTGGGGCTGGTGGCGTGCACGGTCTTTGCCGCCGTGGTCAGCGTGATTGCCATTCTGGGTGCGCTGGCCACCGGCGGCTGGGTGGCGAGCATGAAGCCAATCACCCCGGATTTCAGCCGCATCAACCCCTTGAGCGGGTTTGGCCGCATGTTCACCAAGGACAAGGCCACCGAGGTGGGCAAGATGACGTTCATCGCCTTCATGTTGTTGCTGGTGGGGTTCAATTACCTGCAAAGCGGGCTGGACACCCTGGGCGCTTTGGTGCTGCAGCCCTCAACCCACGCCATCACCACCCTGGCCGACTGGCTGACCAACGGCATGGCCCAGATGCTGGTGGTGATTCTGGTGGTGGCGACGATTGACGTGCCTTTGCAAGCTTACCTGCACAAATCGCGCATGAAGATGTCACACCAGGAAATGAAGCAGGAAAGCAAAGAGTCTGACGGCAACCCGCAGATGAAGGGCCGCCTGCGCCAGCGCCAGCGCGACATTGCCCAGGGCAACAGCATCAGCGCCGTGCCCAAGGCCGACTTTGTGCTGATGAACCCGACCCACTACGCCGTGGCGATCCAGTACGACGACCAGACCATGAACGCGCCGCGCGTGATCTCCAAGGGCGCCGACCTGCTGGCCTTCAAGATTCGCGACATCGCCAAAGAGAACGCCATCCCCGTCTTGCAGTCTCCCATGCTGGCGCGCGCGCTGTATGCCAATGCCGAGATTGACCAGGACATTCCCACCAGCCTGTACACCGCTGTGGCCCAGGTGCTGGCCTACATCTACCGGCTGAAAGCGGCCATGCGCGGCGAAGGCCCGCAGCCCGGCGAGGTGCCCACACCGTTTGTGCCCCCTGAACTCGATCCCTTGTCCAAAGTGATTGCGGCCACCCCATGAACCCGACCCTGAAAAACGTTTCCAACTGGTTCACCAGCAACAAGGCGCTGATGCAGGGCGCGGCGGCGCCCATGCTGGTGGTGGCCATTTTGTCGATGATGGTGCTGCCGTTGCCGGCCTGGGTGCTCGACACCTTCTTCACCATCAACATCTCGGTGGCGCTGATGGTGATGATGGTGGCGGCCTACATGCTCAAGCCGCTGGACTTTGCCGCCTTCCCGGCGGTGCTGCTGCTGACCACCTTGATGCGCCTGTCGCTCAACGTGGCCTCGACCCGGGTGGTGCTGATGGAAGGCCACACCGGCCCGGGCGCCGCGGGCGCGGTGATCGAGGCCTTTGGCCACTTCTTGATTGGCGGCAACTTTGCCGTAGGTCTGATTGTTTTCGCGATTCTGGTGGTGATCAACTTTGTGGTGGTCACCAAAGGTGCCGAGCGTATTGCCGAGGTGTCGGCCCGTTTTGCCCTGGATGCCATGCCCGGTAAACAGATGGCCGTGGACGCCGACCTGAACGCCGGCCTGATCAACGAAGCCGAAGCCAAACGCCGGCGCGCCGAGGTGTCGGAAGAAGCCGACTTTTTTGGCTCGATGGACGGCGCCTCCAAGTTTGTGCGGGGCGACGCGGTGGCCGGCATCTTGATCTTGCTGATCAACATCTTTGGCGGTTTTGCCATTGGCGTGCTGCAGCACGACCTGAGCGCCGCGCAAGCCGCCGACACCTACATCTTGCTGGCGGTGGGCGACGCGCTGGTGGCGCAGATTCCGGGCTTGCTGATCTCGGTGGCCGCCGCCATGGTGGTGTCACGGGTGGGCAAAGAGCGCGACCTGAGCGGCCAGATCGTCAACCAGATGTTCATCTCGCCCAAGGTGCTGGGCATCACCGGCACCATCATGGGCGTGATGGGGGTCATCCCGGGCATGCCGCATGTGGTGTTTTTGAGCATTGCCGCCCTGCTGGGCTACGGCGCCTGGATGCTGGCGCACCGCCCGCCACCACCCGTTGAAGAGCCGGTGGTCGCGCCCGCAACGGGCAGCGACGGCGAAGCCAGCTGGGACGATTTGCAGCCGGTGGACCAACTGGGCCTGGAACTGGGTTACCGCCTGATCACCCTGGTCGACAAAAACCGCCAGGGCGACCTGCTGACCCGCATCAAAGGCGTGCGGCGCAAATTTGCCCAAGAGGTGGGCTTTTTGCCCCCCCCGGTGCATGTGCGTGACAACCTGGAGCTCAAGCCCAGCGGTTACCGCATCACCCTGCGCGGGGTGATTGTGGGCGAAGGCGAGGCCTTCCCCGGCATGTTCCTGGCCATCAACCCCGGCGGCATCAGCACCCCGCTGATCGGCACCCCCACCACCGACCCGGCGTTTGGTCTGCCCGCCCACTGGATCGACGCGCAGCACAAGGAAGCCGCGCAAATGGCCGGATTTACCGTGGTTGATTCCGAGACTGTCATGGCCACACATTTGTCACACTTGATGCAAGTGCAAGCTGCCAAATTACTGAGCCGCACAGAAACACAACAACTGGTCGAACACGTGAGCAAGCAGGCCCCCAAACTCATTGAAGAAGTGGTTCCCAAAATGGTGCCGATTGCCGTCTTCCAGAAAGTCCTGCAGCTGCTGCTGGAAGAGTCGGTGCACATCCGCGACATCCGCACCATCATCGAATCCCTGGCCGAGCATGCCGGTGCCACCACCGACCCGTTCGAGTTGGCCAAGCGGGTGCGTGTGGCCTTGTCACCGGCCATCGTGCAGCAAATTTACGGCCCCACCAACGAGCTCAACGTGATCGCCATCGACCCGGCGCTGGAACGCCTGCTGGTGCAAGCGCTGGGCAACCCGAACGGTCAGGGCCAGGCGCTGGACCCGGGTGTGGCCGACATCCTGACCCGTAAAGCGGCTGAGATGGCGCTCAAGCAAGAAGAAATTGGCATCCCCGCCTGCCTGCTGGTGCCCGACCAGATCCGCAGCGCCATTGCCCGGCTGGTGCGCCGTGTCGCACCGCGCCTGCAAGTGCTGGCGCACAGCGAAATCCCTGAATCACACACCATCCGCATTGGTCCCATCCTTAAAGGTGCAGCATCATGAACATCCAACGCTTTACTGCCCCAACCTCGCGCGAAGCCCTGGCCAAAGCCCGTCTGGCGTTCGGCGACGGCACCCTGATTTTGTCCAACCGGCCCACCGCCTCGGGGGTGGAAGTGATGGCCACCGGCGAAGACACACTCGAAGCGCTGGACCGCCAAGCCGAAGCCCAGCAAGGCCAGCCGCAGCGCCAGCCACGCCCGCAGCCCCAGTCAACCCCGATTGAGCGCCAGACACCCAGCCGCATCCCCGGTGCCGCCAGCGCCAACCCCGACAGCCAGGTGCTGGACGACACCACCCAGCTGGCCATGAGTACCCTGTCGTTTCAGGACTATGTGCGTGAACGCATGCTGCGCAGGCGGACCGAAGCGATGGCCGCGCAACCGGCCAGCACCCTGCCCGAACGCAACGACCGCCCGGTCTTTCAGGAGCGCACGTCCAGCGCCCGGCCCAACGTCGCACCCCAGGCCCGTCCGGTCAGCCCGCCGCAGATCGCCCCGATCCAGGTGAAAAAGGCCGCCCCCCGCGCCCCGGCCAACCTGGCCAGCAGCGCCGCGCCGTCGCAAGGCATCGTCGACGAATTACACGCCATGAAGGCGCTGATCGAGGACCGCTTCAACACCCTCACCTGGTTGGGCCAGGCGCGGCAAAACCCGATCCATTCCAACCTGATGCTGAAATTGATCCGCTCCGGGTATTCGCCCGCGCTGGCCAGAACCATCATGGAGCGCATGCCCGAAGACCTGAACGCGGCGGACGCCACCCACTGGATGATGGACGTCTTGACGCGCAACCTGCGCACCGACGTCCAAGCAGACGCCATCCACGAAGAAGGCGGCACCTACGCCCTGGTGGGCGCCACCGGGGTGGGCAAAACCACCACCGCCGCCAAGCTGGCCGGCCTGTGCGCCCGCACCCATGGCCCGAGCAGCGTGGGCCTGATCACGCTCGACACCTACCGGGTCGGCGCCCATGAACAACTGCGCACCTATGGCCGCATGCTGGGTGTGGTGGCGCACCTGGCGCATGACCGCGCCGCCCTGCAAGACCTGCTGGGCTTGTTGGCCAACAAAAAAATGGTGCTGATCGACACCACCGGCATCGCCCCCAACGACCCGCGCAAACGCGACATGATGGACATGCTGGACCTGCCCGGCGTGAACCGCTTGCTGGTGCTCAATGCGGGCGGCCACGGCGACACGCTCGACGACATGGTCAGCGCGTTCAAGACCACCGGCATGCAGCAGACCATTCTGTCCAAGACCGACGAAGCCGCCAAGATCGGCCCGGCGCTGGACGCCACCATCCGCCACCAGCTGGTGCTGCGGGGTGTCACCACCGGGCAAAAAGTGCCCGAGGACTGGGAACGTGCCGATGCCGCCAACCTGATTGCTATGTCGATGCGCGCACCTGCCAAGTCGGCATTCGACCCCAAGGTGACGGATCTGGGCTTCTTCTTTGCCCAATCGAGCCCGATGCAACCGGGGCAACTCCATGCTTGAGCCCTGCGTCAACCAGGCCGCCGGCTTGCAAAGCCTGGCGCTGCAGCAGGTGCCGCGCCTGACGGCTGTGGCCAGCCACGGCGAGCAGCAGGGCGAAATGCCCTTGTTGTGGGGGCTGTGCACCAGTTGGGTCAACATGGGTTTGTCGGTGATGGTGCTCGATGGTCATGCCGAGGAAACACCGACCAATCCAGGCCTGGCCCAGCTGCTGACCAACCCGTTGAACCGCCTGCTGGAAGACGACGACCCGGTGTCCTGGCGTGTCATGCCTGCCGCGCTTGGTTTGACTGATCTGTCCGAGCGCGGATTTTTGGCCAGTGCGGCAGGTGAACTGTTCAAGTCTTATGCCGTGGTGCTGGTCTACGCCGACGCCGACCGCATGACACAATTGCTGCGCGGCTGTGCGCTGGCGCCGTTGCTGGTGGTACCCCCGGCCCAGCAAGCCGCCCTCTCCGCCTACCGGGCGCTGAAACACTTGCTGCTGGTGGGGCAACTGCGACCAACTGTTGCTAACATCGTGCCCGATACCCAGACCATGATGCCGATGCCCACCACCACTGTTGCCCAAAACGTGATGGACTGCGCCGCCAGCTACCTGGGTTACCGTGTCAAACCGCTGACCATCACCGCCAGCGCACGGGCAGACCGCTCACAAGACGACATCACCCGGCTGGCCATGCAACTGCTGGAGAGCGCCGTGCCGCTGGAACGCAAGCCGATTGAGAGGGTACATTGATGTATACCGCCAAGGGACAGCTGGACCGCAATGCCCTGATCCGCCAATACCAGCCGCTGGTGCGCAAGCTAGCCCACCACATGATGGCCAAATTGCCGGCCAATGTGCAGGTGGATGATCTGATCCAGGTCGGGCTGATCGGCCTGTCTGAAGCCCTCACCCGCTTTGAGTCCACCCAGGGGGTGCAGTTTGAAACCTTTGCCACCCAGCGTATCCGCGGCGCCATGCTCGATGAGCTGCGCGAAAACGATTGGGCCTCCCGCGGCACCCGCAAAAGCCAGAAGGAAATTGAAGAATCCATCCGCCGCCTGGAACACCAGTTGGGCCATAGCCCGCTGGAGAGTGACATTGCGGCCGATCTGGGCATGTCGCTGAGCGACTACCAGAGTCTGCTGGCCAAGGTCCGGGGCACCCAGCTGGTCTACCTGGAGGACATGACCAACCACTCGGACGACGAAGACAGTTTTCTGGACCGGCACATGGGTGATACCGAGGCCGATCCGCTGAACATGCTGCGCAACCAGCGCCTGCGCGAAGCCCTGGTGGCCGCCATCAACAACCTGCCCGAGCGCGAGCAATACATCATGAGCATGTATTACGAGCAGGACATGAACCTCAAAGAAATTGCCGCCGTGCTCGACGTGACAGAGTCACGCATCTGCCAACTGCACAGCCAGTCCATCGCCCGGCTGCGGGCCAAGATGCGCACGCATTGATCTGGCCGGGAATGTCACAGCTGGCTTGAGGTGCCTGCCCCGGACCTGATCCGGGGCCATCCAGGCCTGTCAAATGCATGGATGCCGGGCCAAGCCCGGCATGACATCTTCTATTTGATTGTCATTGCGGACCCGATCCGCCCTCCATGACGCCCAATGCGTGGATGCCGGATCGCGTCCGGCATGACCGTCTTTGTTATCTCAGGCGCTGATCACCCGGAACTCGCCACTTTGGCGGCCCGCACTGCCGTAAGGCTGGCGGGGATATCTGCCTGCGGCTGGCGCATAGGTTTGTTCACGTGTGGCGGGCATCAGGGTGCTCAGCGCACTTTGGGTGACGAACGTGTGCCGCAACAACGTTTCGCGGCACGACGCCAAGGCGACGGCCATCCGGCGCAGGCGCAGCTTGAGCTGTGGCTGGTTGGCCAATTCCGCAGGGAAGCGCTGCGCCAGTTGCGAAAACGCCAGCACCGCCGCCTGCAGCGCCGTGCTGGCTTGCAGCACATCGCCAGACTGGGGGTCCAGCAAATGGCGGGTGACGAGTTGGAGGTGGGTGTCGATGGTGTCCAGAGCGGACTGGATCGGGCTGTTAACCATGGTGTGCCCCTTTGGCAAATGCCGGGGCAGTGGCTGCGCCCGGGGTTAAACGCGACTGCGTTGCAGCATGTCCTGTGCGTTGGAGAGCAGTTTGTCGGCAATCACCCCGGCATTGACCTTGTAGGTGCCGTCGGCGATGGCCTGCTTCATCGCGTTGACCTTGGCCATGTCGACCTCGGCCAGATCGCTGGCGCCATCCGTCTCCATGGCGCGCGCCAGACTCGACACCGTGACCGCCACACCCGCTGTCTGAGGGCCTTTGGCTGCAGTTGCTTTGGCCTGCGCACTGGCCGCCGGCGCGCTTTTGGCGGCCAGAGAAGCTGCATTGCTGCTCAGGACAGGACTGTCGGATGGTTGGCTGATTTTCATGGTGTTCTCCAAAACTACAGTGAACGTAGCCTCGTAAGATCACTTTCGGCAAAAACAGCCCCGACTTTAACTTTTTTTGAGACATGGGGCTGGTGATCACAGCGCCACCTGCACCGTGCGCTCATCGGACACGGTGCCGGTGACGACCTGGCCGTTGGCCATTTTGACCATGGCGCTTTGCCCCACCACCCCGACAGACAGCGCTTGCGCCCGCCCGGAGATCTGAAAACCAGGGCCGGTAGCCACCACCCGCACCTGCGCGCCGGTCTGAAAAACCTGCGCGGCCTTCACCATGTCCTGGCGCAAGGCCTGCCCGGTCGACAGCAAACGGGTGGCGGTTTTGCCGACCCAGTCGGCCTGGTTGGCCACAATGGCGTTCCTGTTCTCGGCCCAGTCCACCTCCATGGTCATGGCATCCGAAGCGGTCAGCACAGTGCCCGCAGGCACCTGCCCCTTGACGACCCAGGCCGGGCCCATCGCCTTGACAGTGATCGGCAGAAACACATTCCACTTGATGCTGCCTTGAACGCATCGCAAGCCCAGCCGGGCCCGGCCCCACAGGCGCACATTAGGTGGCAGATAAGGCTCCACCTGCTGGCACGGCGCCAGATTGAGACGGCGATCCAGCTGCCCCACCACCACTTCCATGCGCAGCGGCAAGTCGCCGCTTTGCTGAGCCAGCGAGCTGTCCAGCCAGCGCTGCGCGGCGGCGTACACCTCGTTGGCGTCAGCCGATGGGGCGCCCACTTGCGCCTGTGCGCTGCCCAGGCCCAGGCTCAAGACCCCCAAAACCCCAAAAAACAGGCGCTGGACCCATCGAACGCTTAAATCACACATGACGCACCTCGCTCAGTTCAGACGACTTTAAGCGCGCGGGCAGCTGGCTAACCGGACAAGTAAGCGGCGTTTTTGCCGTTATTTGCGGTTTAGAAAAAAACCTGCGTTTTCATAATCCATCGCATGACTGAAAGCAAAGGTGTCCCATGTTCGCTAACTTGACCAGTGGTTTGGACTTTCACTCCAAGGCCTTGGTGCTGCGCGCCGAACGCCAACAAGTTCTGGCCAGCAACATGGCCAACGCCGACACGCCCGGCTTTGTGGCCCGCGATTTCAACTTCAAAGACGCCTTGAGCCAACAGACAAAAACCAGCGCCAGCGAACTCTCCCGGGCTGGCAAGGGTTTGAGCCCGGCAACAGGTAGCACGATGACCAACCAACGGCACCTACCGCTCTCGGGCCCGAGCCACAGCGAGCTCAGCGGCGGCAACGCCCTGGGCTACGCCGTGCAAACCCAGCCCAGCGTGGACGGCAACAGCGTGGACATGGACCGCGAACGCGCCGCCTTTGTCGACAACTCGGTGCGCTACGAATCCACCCTGCGCTTCATCAATGGCACGGCCAAAACCCTTTTGAGCGCCATTCAGGGCCAATAAGCCTCACCACGCAGGAGCCACACCATGTCGATGTTTTCCATATTCAACGTCTCGGGCAGCGCCATCAGCGCGCAGTCGCAGCGGCTCAACGTGGTCGCCAGCAACCTGGCCAATGCCGACGCCGTGGCCGGGCCGGACGGCCAGGGCTACAAGGCGCGCAGTGTGGTGTTTCAAACCACATCCATGGGCGCCGACTCGGCCGCTGGCGTCAAGGTCACTTCTGTTGAAGAAAGCAACGCGCCCTTCAAACGCGTGCACAACCCCAACCACCCGTCAGCCGATGCTGAAGGGTATGTGAACCACTCCAACGTGAACCCGGTGGAAGAGATGGTCAACATGATCTCGGCCTCGCGCTCCTACCAGAACAACATCGAAGTGATGAACACCGCCAAATCCCTGCTGCTCAAAACACTGCAGATGGGCCAGTAAACCAAGGACATCGCCATGATCACCCCCATCGCCACCAGCAACACTTCGTCCGCGGCCAGCAGCGGCACCAGCAGCGCCTCGTCGTCGGAAGCAGCGCAAGACCGGTTTTTGAAACTGCTGGTGGCGCAGCTCAACAACCAGGACCCCATGAACCCCATGGACAACGCCCAGATGACCAGCCAGATGGCGCAGATCAACACCGTCACCGGTATCCAGCAGGTCAACGACACCCTGAAAAGCATGGCCGAACAATTCACCGCCATGCAGGTGCTGCAAGGCAGCAGCATGGTCGGGCACGACGTGCTGGTCACCGGCAACACCCTGACCCTCAAAGACAAGGTCGGCAGCGCGGCGTTTGAGCTCAACGGCCGCGCCGAGAGCGTCAAGGTGGAGGTGCTGTCACCCGCCGGGCAAGTGATCGACACCCTGAACCTGGGTGCGCTGGGCGCCGGTCAGCACAGCTTTGACTGGGACGCCTCCAAGTACACCTTTGCCGGCGACCCCACCTTCAAGGTCAGCGCCACGCTGGGCGGCCAGGCCATTGGCCACACCACCCTGACCCGCGCCACCGTCAGTTCAGTGGGCAGCGAGGGCGGTGTGATGAAAGTTCAGCTGTCCAACGGCACGGCCGTCGACTACAGCACGGTCAAAGCCATCCTCTAACCCAACCCCCATTCACTTCCAAGCCACCAAAGGACACCATCATGTCATTCCAGACCGGCCTCTCAGGGCTCAATGCAGCCGCCCGCAACCTCGATGTGATCGGCAACAACATCGCCAATGCCAACACCACCGGCATGAAAGCCTCACGCGCCGAGTTCAGTGGCCTGGTGTCATCCGCCCTCAGCTCGGCCAGCTCGGGTGGCGTCGGCATTGGTGTGGAAGTGGCCAACGTGGCGCAGTTGTTCACTCAGGGCAACATCTCCACCACCAACAACAACCTGGATGTGGCCATCAACGGCAGTGGTTTTTTCCAGCTGACACAGTCCGATGGCTCACCCGCCTACACCCGCGACGGCTCGTTCAAGCTCGACACCAACGGCTACATCATCACCAACAACAAAGCCAACCTGATGGGTTACCCCACCGACGCAACGGGCAAGGTCACCAGCGCTTCTATTGAGAAACTGCAATTACCCACCAACGCGCCGATTGCCGCCAAAGCCACCACCGCGGTCTCTGCCGAATTGAATTTGCCGGGAACGGCTCATCCGGCGGCCGGGGTGGCGGCGGTGGCGGCGGTGGCGGCGGTGGCGGCGGTGCCGGCTGTGCCTGCGGGCCCGCCTGATCCCGTTACCGGGGTGCCAACACCTCCAGCAGTTCCAGCAGTTCCAGCAGTTCTGGCAGTTGCAGCAGTCGCAGCCGTCCCGCCCACACCTCGCGCCACTTTTGGCACGACGCTCAATGTGTATGACTCCCAAGGGGTCGCTTCGCCTTTGAATCTTTATTTTGAAAAACAAACTGTCAATGCAGCTGCCACGCCACCAGTGGGCCCCAACACCTGGCGGGTATTCACCACCCTTGACACAGCAGACACGACAGGTTTGGGCACCATCACCTTTGACTCAACAGGACGGCTAACCGGCCCAAACATCGCCGCGCCGGCTGGCAATGCCGATAACGTGGGCAAGTTTGGCTTCACCTTGCCAGCAGCGACCGGCATCAAGACACTCAACCCGAATGACACCGATGGGTTTTTGAACGGTCCGGTCGACATCGTATTTGACGGCACCACCCAGTTCGGCACCGCGTTTGCCATCTCCGACCTGACCCAGGACGGCTACACCGCGGGCGAACTGACCGGCTTGAACATCGGTAACGATGGCATCATCACCGCCAACTATTCCAACGGACAAACCCAGGCGGCAGGTCAACTGGCGCTGGCAGACTTCCGCAACATCCAAGGCCTGACGCCGCTGGGCGGCAACGCTTGGGCCGCCAGCAACGCCTCCGGCCTGCCGGTACAAGGCTCGCCCGGGCAGGGCAAGTTCGGCCTCCTGCGCTCGGGCGCGCTGGAAGAGTCCAACGTCGACCTGACCAAGGAGCTGGTGGACATGATGACCGCCCAGCGCTCGTACCAGGCCAACGCGCAGACCATCAAGACGCAAGACCAGATCATGTCCACCCTGGTCAACCTGCGTTAAGCCAGTCACTGACCCGCTTTTGACACGGAGCCGCCATGGACAAACTCATCTACACCGCCATGACCGGGGCCAACGCGGCCGCCAACCGGCAAGCCGTGTTGGCCAACAACCTGGCCAATGTGTCCACCAACGGCTTTCGCGCCGAGCTGTCCACCTACCGCGCGGTGCCGGTGCGCGGCGACGGGTCCACCACCCGGGTGATGGCGTTGGAGGCCACGCCGGGCTTTCTGGACCTGCCCGGCACCGGGCAAAGCACCGGTCGGGCGCTGGACGCCATGGCCGACGGCAAGGCCTGGTTTGCTGTGCAGGGGCTCGACGGCACCGAGGCCTACACCCGCAACGGCTCGTTTGAAGTTGATGCTGAAGGCACGCTCAGAACCAACACCGGCCTGACCGTGCTCAACGATGGCGGCGCGCCCATGACCGTGCCCCTGGGCGCCGAGGTGACCATTGGACGGGACGGCACCCTGAGCGCCAAGGTGGGCAGGCAGCCACCCGAACCCCTTGGCCGCCTGAAACTGGGCACCCCAACGGCCGATGACCCACTGCAACGCAGCGAAGACGGATTGTTTCGCACCACCTCCGGCGACCCGCTGCCCAACGATGGCAACGCCCGCCTGCAACCCGGCATGCTGGAGGGTTCGAATGTGAATGCGATCGAGACCATGGTGGGCATGATCCAGACCGCGCGCCAGTTCGAGGCGCAAACCCGCCTGATGCAAACCGCCGAGGCCGACGACCGCGCGGCAGCCCAGTTGCTCAGCATGCAAGGCTAATTTTTGACAGGACACCCCCATGATCAACTCTCTGTACATTGCCAAGACGGGCATGCAAGCCCAGCAAACACAGCTGGACGTGATTTCCAACAACCTGGCCAACGTCTCCACCAATGGTTTCAAACGATCCACCGCGGTGTTTCAGGACCTGATTTACCAGAACCTGCGCCAGGTGGGCGCCAACAGCACCGAGCAAGCCACCCTGCCCACCGGCATGCAGATTGGTCTGGGCGTGAGCAGCGTGGCCACCAGTCGCTCCTTCGCCGAAGGCCGCCTGGAGCAAAGCGCCAGCAACTTTGATGTCGCCATTGACGGTCAGGGCTTCTTTCAGGTGACGATGCCCGATGGCACCACCGGCTACACCCGCGACGGCAAGTTTGAAATCGATGCCAATGGCACGATGGTCACCGCCACCGGCCTGCCGGTGGCCAGTGGCATCACCGTGCCCATCGGCGCCAAGTCCGTCAGTATTTCTGGCGACGGCACCGTCAGTGCCACGCTGGCAGGCGACACAGCGCCCACCAACATCGGAATGATCGCCCTGGCGCGCTTCATCAACCCACCGGGCCTGACACCACTGGGCGGCAATTTGTATGCGGAGAGCGCCGCCTCCGGCCAGCCCGACACCACCGCGCCCGGCACCGACGGCATGGGCAAGTTGATGCAGGGCTTTCTGGAGACCTCCAACGTGAATGTGGTGCAGGAGCTGGTGTCGATGATCGCCACCCAGCGCGCCTATGAACTGAATTCCAAAGCCATCCAGACCTCGGACCAGATGCTGCAAAAGCTCGGCCAACTGTAAGTTCCCAGGTGCCCTATGAAAACTCCCGGCAAGACCCCCACACCCCGCCCGGCGGCTCGCTGCACGCTGGCCTTGACCTGCCTGCTGGCATTGCTGGGTACCGGCTGCGCCTCGCTGCCCGGCAAAATCGAGGTCGACTTTCCGCCCGCAGCGCCTGCCCAGCCGATCGCCGCCGCCCGGCCCGACATGGGCCCGGCCACCGGCAGCCTGTTTCAAAAAGCCTCCTACCGCCCCGGGTTTGAAGACCCGCGCGCGCGCCTGGTGGGGGACATGATCACCATCCAGATTCAGGAAAAGGTGGAGGCCACGCAAGAGTCCTCCTCCACCGCCAACCGCAGCACCAGCACATCGGCCAGCGTGAGTGCCATGCCGCTGCTCTCAGGCGCCGACCTGGCCCGACTGAAAGCGGGTGTGAAGGCGGGGTCTGAGAACGACTTTTCCGGCGACGGCGCCACCGCCAGCAACAACGAATTCAAAGGCACCATCACCACCACGGTGGTCGAGGTGCTGCCCAACGGCCACCTGAAAGTGGCTGGCGACAAACAAATTGGCGTGAACCAGAATGTGGACGTGATGCGCTTCACCGGCACCATTGACCCGCGCCTGATCAAACCCGGCAACACCATCAACTCGACCCAGGTGGCCAACGTGCGCGTTGAGTCCCGCGGTCGCGGCGCGCAAGCCGAAGCGCAAACAGTTGGCTGGTTAATGCGGTTCTTTTTCAGCTTTTTACCGTTCTAAAGTTGCGCAGAATCGTGCCGAGGGGTAAACCAATCATGCACGCATTCTTCACCACACGTCACCACCGCGCAGGCCAACGCTGGGCCGCTGGCTGCCTGGCTTTTTTGGCCGCGCTCAGCCTGGGGCTGGCCGCCAGCAGCGCCCAGGCCGCCCGTATCAAGGAAGTGGCGGCCGTTGAGGGCGTGCGCAGCAACCAGTTGACCGGCTTTGGCCTGGTGGTGGGGCTGGACGGCACCGGCGACCAGAGCTTGAGCCTGACCAACCAGGGCATGAGCAACTACCTGCAACAGCTGGGCCTGACCACCAACGCCGCCTCGCTGAAAAACGTGGCCGCCGTGCTGGTGACCGCCGAGTTGCCGGCCTTTGCCCGCCCGGGCCAGGCCATTGATGTGAACGTGTCATCGATGGGCAACGCCAAATCGCTCAAGGGCGGCATGCTGATTGCCACGCCGCTCAAAGGCGCCGACGGCGAGATTTATGCCTTGGCCCAGGGCAACCTGGTGATTGCCGGCGCCGGTGCGGCCGCGGGCGGCAGCAAGGTGCAAGTCAACCACCTGAGCGCCGGGCGCATCCCCAACGGGGCGCAGGTGGAGCGGGTGGTGGCCACCCCCTTGCAGGAGGGCAACAGCGTCATTCTGGGGCTGGAAGCCTCGGACTTCCAGACCGCTCGGCGGGTGGCGCAAGCCATCAACCGCCGCTTTGGCAGCGGTGTGGCCAATGCCATGGACGGGCGCACCATCCGCGTCAACGCCCCTACCGAGCCCGATGCACGGGTGACGTTCATGGCCGAACTCGAAGAACTGCCGCTGGAAAACTCGGTGCCGTCGGCCAAGGTGGTCATCAACGCGCGCACCGGCTCCATCGTGATGAACCAGGCGGTGAGCCTGGGCGCCTGCGCCATTGCGCACGGCAATTTGTCGATCAGCATCACCACTGATTTCAACGTCAGCCAGCCCAACGCCTTGTCCAAGGGCGAAACCGTGGTCACGCCCAAGTCAGACATCCAGATCCGGCAAGAACCCGGCATGCTGATTGCGCTACCGGCGGCGGCCCAGCTGTCTGACGTGGTGCGCGCACTCAACTCGCTGGGTGCCACGCCGCAAGACCTGCTGGCCATTTTGCAAGCCATCAAGGCCGCGGGTGCCCTGAATGCCGAGCTGGAGGTGATCTGATGAACATCGCCGAGAACAGCATTTCCAACGCGCTGGCGGCAGACGCCAACTCGCTGGGCAAGCTCAAACTGCAAGCCGGGCGCGACAGCCCCGCCGCGATTCGGGAGACCGCCAAGCAGTTCGAGTCGCTGTTCATGCGCGAACTCATCAAAAGCATGCGTGAAGCCACCATGAAGTCCGGCATGCTCGACAACGCCGGCAGCGACCTGGGCACCGACTTGCTGGACCAGCAGTTTGCCGTGCAGATGTCGGGCCAGCCCGGCGGGCTGTCCGACCTGATTGCCGCGCAGTTGGCGCAGCAGATGGGGGTGAGCCTGCCGCCAGGCGCCCTCAGTGCGGGCAAGCTGACCACCCCGCCAATGAGCGCGATGCAAAAGTCATCGTCCCTGGCGGCCTACAGCGCCAACGCGGTCAAACCCACGTCGAGCCAGGGCCAGTTTGTGGAGCGCCACACCGCATCGGCCATGCGCATCGAGCGCGAAACCGGCATCCCGGCCAGCTACATGGTCGGCCAGGCCGGCCACGAGACCGGCTGGGGCAAACACAACATCCGCATGCGTGACGGCAGCTCGTCCAACAACCTGTTCGGCATCAAGGCTGGTGCTGGCTGGAAGGGCCCGGTGGCCGAAGTCACCACCACCGAATACGTCAACGGCGTGGCCGAAAAACGCGTGGCCAAGTTCCGCGCCTATGCCTCCACCGACGAATCGTTCCGCGACTACGCCCGGCTCATCACCCAGTCACCGCGTTATGCCCAGGTGACCCAGCAAACCGGCTCGGCCCAAGCCTTTGCCAGCAGCCTGCAAAAAGCCGGATACGCCACCGACCCCCACTACGCGACCAAGCTCAGCCGCGCCATTGAAACCACCCAGCGCCTGCAACAACGTATGACGATGGTGGCGAGTGCATCATGAGCGGCCTGCTCAACGTGGCCAGCGGCGCCCTGCGCGCCAACCAGACGCTGCTGCAGACCACCGGCAACAACATTGCCAACGTCAACACCGTGGGCTACTCGCGCCAGACGGCGGTGTTGCAAACCATTGAAGGCCAGTTCACGGGCGGTGGTTACATCGGCAAAGGGGTCGAGGTTGACACCATCCAGCGCAATTACGACATTTTTTTGAACCGCCAGGCCACGTTGGCCAGCACCACCAGCGCCGCCGACAACGCCCGCGCCACCAAACTCAACCAGCTTGAAAACCTGTTCCCCGGCGGCAAGAACGCGCTGGGCGCTGCGGTGAGCGACATGCTCAACGCGTTCTCGGACGTGGCCAGCAGCCCCACCGACCTGACCGCCCGCACCGTGGCCCTGACCCGCATCAACGAAACCGCCACCCGCCTGAGCAGCACCGCCGCCAGCATGGACGAGCTGCAAATGGGCCTGGAGCAGGAGCTGGACCAAAAGCTCACCACGCTCAACACGCTGGCGACCAGCGTGGCGCAGGTCAACGAAAAAATTGCCCGCGCACTGGGCAACGGCCAGCCACCCAACGACCTGCTGGACCAGCGCGACCAGCTCATCCGCGACATCAACCAGTACATCCAGACCACCTCCATCCCGGCCGATGACGGCACCATCGGCCTGTTCATTGGCGGCAGCCAGGCGCTGGTGCTGGGCACGACCGCGGCCACACTGCAGTTGACCGACGGCGACTTTGGTGACGCACAAACCAGCAAACTGGCCATTGTGCGCAACGGCCAGTCCTTCACCCTCAACGAAGCCACCCTGGGCGGCGGCGAGATTCCCGGCCTGTTGCGCTTTCAAAACACCGACTTGGCCGAGGCCCGCAACCTGCTGGGGCGCTACGCCACCGCGGTCACCACCAGCATGAATGACCAGCACAAGCTGGGGCTGGATTTGGATGGCAACGTGGGGGGGGATTTGTTCACGCCCGCAGATTTCAGCAAGAGTGTGCTGGCACCGAAGGCGCCGGCCACCCTCAACACGGGGTCGGCGGTGCTAAGCCTGGGCGTGGCCGATGTCACGCAGTTCGAGGCTTCGGACTATGAAATCAGCTTTGCCAGCGGCACCACTGGCAGCATCACGCGCTTGTCGGACGGCAAGCAGACCGCGTTTGACTTCGGTGCGGGTACTTCTATCACTTTTGACGGCTTAACCTTAAATCGAGACTCTGGCGCAGCCGCTGCAGGCGACCGATTCCTGCTCAAGCCTTTCAGCGCCTCCACCCAGACCATCAGCGCTGAGTTCTCTTCCGCCCGGTCACTGGCCGTGGCCAGCCCGATTGCTGGCAAGATGGGCACAACCAACACCGGTAGTTTGCAGCTGGTCGCGTTAACCCCCCGCACCAACCCGCCCCTGGTTGAAACCGCGGCAACACCCGTCACCCTCCGGTTCATCAGCGCCAACCAGTACATACGCAGCGATGATGCGAACTATGCCAATTACCCGGCAACCATCCCCTTGCCCACCACCCACAACTATGTGCCCGGCACCGCCATTGAAGGCACGGTGCCTGCGACCAGTCCACGAAGCGAATGGTCGCTGGTGCTGCAAGGTACGCCCAAAGCAGGTGACACCTTCGCGGTGGTGGGCAGCAAAGACGCGGCCAACAACAACGGCATCGATTACAAAATCAACTCCGGCAACGCCTCCGCCATGATGGGCTTGCGCGATATCAACATGTTTGACGGCGCCACGCTGACCGACGGTTACGCCGGGCTGATGGCGCAGATTGGGGTGCGCGCCCAAAGCGCCAGCTTCACCGCCGAGGTGTCGTCCCAGCTGGCCGCCACGCTGGAGCAAAACCGCGCAGCCGTCTCGGGCGTCAATCTGGACGAAGAAGCGGCCCGCTTGCTGCAATACCAGCAAGCCTATCAAGCCTCGGCCAAGGTGATTCAGGTGGCGCAAGGCATTTTTGACACCCTGATCCAGACCATTCGATAGCCCCCTGGCGCACAGGAGAAACCACCATGTCCACCGCCATCTACCGCACCAGCTCGGCCAACGCCTACGACAACTCGATCCGCAACATCAACACCCGCTTCACCGACCTGAGTGCCCTGCAAGAAAACCTGACCTCGGGCAAAAGGATCCTGCGCGCCAGCGACGACCCCACCAGCGCCGCCATGGCCGAGCGCGCCCTGACCCGCCTGAGCCGCATCGCCACCGATCAGCGGGCGCTGGCGTCCCAAACCAACGCCATCGCCGTGGCCGAAAGCACGCTGGGCAAGGTGACCACCGCCATGCAACGCTTTCGCGACTTGGTCGTGAGTGCCGGCAACGGCATTGTCAACAGCGGCGAACGCAAAACCATTGCGGGCGAGTTGCAAGGCCTGCGCGACCAGATCTTTGCGCTGGCCAACACCGAGGACAGCAACGGCCTGCCACTGTTCAACGCCCTTGGCAGCGCCCTCAAACCCTTTGTCGGCCCCACCGTGCAGCCACAGGACTACAACTTCAAAGGCCTGCCCGGCCAGAGCGCCGCCAGCGACGTGGCGATTCCGTTTGCGCTCGACGGCGATGCGGCGTTCATGCTCTCACCGGCGCAGGACGGGGTCTTCAATGTCAGCAACAGCAACGCCGCCAGCACGCTGCAAGCCAGCGGGGTCACGGTCACCGATACGGCGCAGGTCACAGGCTCCACCTATCAAATCAGCAACTTGATGGTCGCCGCTGGCGCCAGTCCTGGCCAAAGCAAGCTCACTTACGACTTGGTGGAAACCCTGGCTGATGGCACCCGAGTGCCTGCTACCGGGGTAACCCCAACGACCGGGGCGGACTACCCCACCTCAGCCACCCGCATCCCCATCAGCGTCGGCGGCCTGAGCCTGACCTTGACCGGCAGCCCCTCGGCGTCAGACCGTTTCACCATCGAGCCCAAGGCCAGCGTCTTCAGCGTGATGGACGACGCCATTCGCGGCATTGGCGGCGCCACCACCAACAACAGCGTCACGCAGGCGGTCGGTCAGGCATTGCACAACATTGACATCAGTCTGGCCAACATCAGCGCCGTGCGTGGCCAGGCCGGCGAGTTGCTGAACCGCGCCGACCGCATCAGCGATCTTCAAAAAAACCGCAGCGTGCAGGTGGAGGCTGACCGCGCACGCGCCGAAGACCTGGACATGATCCAAGGCCTGGCAGACTTCAACAAACAAGAGAACGGCTACTCAGTGGCGCTGCAGACCTACGCCAAGGTACAACAACTGTCGCTGTTTGACTACATCCGTTAAGCCACCAGCGCCAGCGCGCCAAAGTCGCCCACACCCAGGCCCAGGCCTGCGGCCACAATCTCGCAGCCCTCGGTCAGCGGCGGCATCTTGCCACGCACCACGGCGCGCAGTTTGGGCAACAGGTGGTCGCGGTGGTGCCAGAACACACTGCCGCCGATGCTGATGCGTTGCACATCCAGCGTGACGATCAGGTCGTACAACATCCGTCCCATGATCTCGCACAGCTCATCGATCAAGGCGGCCGCCTTGGCATCACCGGCGTAAGCGGCTGCAAACAGCGCAGCGGCGTCCGGGTAACCCAGTGGCGCAAACCGGCGGGCAATGGCGTTGCCGGCGATCAGGCTTTCGACATCGCCCACATTGCCGCAGCCGCACAGGGCGTCGTTATTGCTGACCACAAAGCTGTGCCCGGCGTGGCCCGCGTTGCCGTTCTTGCCGCGCAGCACGTGGCCATCCACACACAGCCCGGTGCCAATGCCGGTGCTCCAGGTGACGTAGGCACAGTGGGCCATGGGCACACCGTCCACCTGCAAGGCGCCCCAGCGGCGCTCGGCCTCCAGTGCGCCAATGCCATCGTTTTCTACCCGTACCTGCGGGAAAGCGGCCCGCAGCGGGGCCTCCAGCAGGGCGGTTTTCCAATCGTTGGGCAAGCCGCGCGCCGGACCGGCCTGGCCGCCGCAAATGTTGGGTGCGGCCAGCTCGACGTGCCCCTGGTTCAACACAAACGGGCCACAGGCCGCCACGCCCACCCGGGCAATCCGGGCCACCGGCACGCCGGCCGCCGCGCAGCTCTGGCCAATCAGGCGGATGATTTGCCGCCCCAGCGCATCGGGGTTGCCGGTGGTGGCGGTGGGCTCGGTCACCTTGCCGCGC
Organism: Rhodoferax sp. U2-2l; assembly: GCF_020594515.1. Lineage (GTDB taxonomy): Bacteria > Pseudomonadota > Gammaproteobacteria > Burkholderiales > Burkholderiaceae_C > Rhodoferax. The sequence continues at coordinate 84,079 of NZ_JAJCTH010000016.1, read as the reverse complement.
ACGCCATGTTCATCCACGATGTTGACCGCCACCTTGGTGCCACCGATGTCCACGCAGGCGACGGGCGGGCTGCCTGCAGGCAATTGGAAGGTGTCAAAAGAGATCACGCGCGAGGGGAGGTTCGAGGTCATGAACAGGCTTTCAGTCGAGGTCAGGGGTGCAAAGGCGACCGTAATCATCGCTCAAACGGATGATGTCATCTTCACGCAAGTCATCGCCAAATTGCACCTCCACAATTTCGACGGCCAGCGTTGTTGGATTGGTCAGCCGGTGGACCTGCCCCAGCGCGATGTCGCAAGCCTGGCCCATCGTCAGGTCAAACCGTCGGTCATCCAGCGTGACATGCGCCGTGCCCTGCACCACCACCCAGTGCTCGGTACGGTGACGGTGTTTTTGCAGGCTGAGTTGCTGACCCGGGTGCACGCCGATGCGTTTGATCTTGAAGCCCGGTGCTTCGGCAATGGTTTCGTACCACCCCCAGGGGCGTTGGATGCGGGAGTGGTCTGGCGGACTCGGTTGCGTCATGGTCGATGCCCTCGGTGGCGAAGGCTTGCATGCTAAACCTTCGTGGCCAGACCGTAGACCAGCCGATGTCACCACCCCAATGGGGAGCCTCAGCGCGGCGCATGCGCCTGCGTCCAGCGCACGATGTCTGCCGCGCCCAAAGCACCCGCTTGGCGCGCCACTTCGCGGCCACCCACAAACAACGCCAGCGTCGGGATGCTGCGGATATGGAAGCGCGCAGCCAAGGATGGGTTAGCTTCGGTGTCGACCTTCGCCACCCGGATATGCGGCTCCAACTGCTTGGCCGCCTGCTCAAAACCCGGCGCCATCTGGCGGCACGGGCCGCACCACGGCGCCCAGAAATCGACCAGCACCGGGATGTGGTTGCGGCTGATGTGTTTGTCAAAACTGGCCTCGTCCAGCGCGGTGGAATGCGCGGTAAACAGCGGCTGGTGGCAACTGCCGCAGTCGGGCGCACTGCCCAAATGGGCGCGGGCCACGCGGTTGGTGGTGTGGCAGTGGGGGCAAACAAGGTGCAGGGCGTCTGTCATGGTGATACCTTTCTGCCCTTCATATATCGCCTGAGCCTGACATATCAAGCCCTGGCGGGCGTCACAGCACCCGGGAAATACCGGCCGCCACCAAACTCAGGATGATGGTGGTGGCAAACGGCAGGAAAATTTCACGGCCAAAAATCTTGAAACGCACATCACCCGGCAGGCGCCCAAAACCCAGCTTTTGCAGCCAGGGCGTGAAGCCGTTGAGCACAATCAGCGCGAGCAAAACAACAATCAGCCAGCGGATCATGGGGCACCCCGAACAACGCCGCGAAGGCGCCCTGAGACGGGGTTTGAGAAAAGGCCCATGGCTTGCCTGAACCTCACAAGGTATGCGTCTTGTCGCCCGTCGCGAAGCCCAGCGCCTGCCACGGTTCACCCTTGTAGAAACCGATCACCTTGAAAAACTCGCCCATTTCGTGTTCCATGATCAGTTTTTGCGCCATCACGCGGGTCGGCAGGTCGGCGGCTTCCAGGTAGGTCAGCAGGCCACAATTCATCAAAAATCGCGCCTGGCTGGTGTAGCCCAGCACGTCCAGCCCGGCGGCATTACCCGCCAGGGCCACACCAGTGAAATTGACATGGGCGGTGATGTCTTTTGCGCCAACATCGGCCAACGGATCGCTGTCCGCCTGGTGCGCCTGGTGGCACATCACCGTGCCCATGTGGCGCTGCGGGTGGTAATACTCGGCCTCGGGAAAACCGTAGTCCAGCAAAAACACCGCCCCGGCGGTGAGCTTGTCGCCCAGGGTGTGTAGAAAAGCCTCGCTTTGGGGGTGGATCTCGGTCAGGTAATCGTGCTCACCAGGGATGTCCAGCGGCGGGCGCAAGTCCGTGGGGCGGTCTTGCCAGATGAAGGCCGGTGCGCTGTCGGTGGCCACCTCGCCCAATGCCACGCCACGCTCAAACCACACGCCGTGGACGCGGGCCAGCAGTTTCACCGGCATGGCGTCCAGCACTTCATTGCCCAACACCACGCCTTGCATGGCGTCTGGCAGCGCATCGACCCAGCGCACCACCTCTGAAAACTCGGCCAGCGTCGCTTGCTGGCGCTCGCGCAAACTGCCGGAAATATCCACAATCGTGTAGCTCGACAGTGTCACCCCTTGCGCTTTCAGAGCCTGCAGCACGTGCAGCGCCAAAGCGCCGGATCCCGCACCAAATTCCCAGACCTCCTGGGTGCCGGTCACCTGCAGCGCCTGCGCCACCTGGTTCGCCAGCGTCCAGCCAAACAGTGGCGTCATCTCGGGCGCGGTGACAAAATCGCTGCCCGCCACACGCTCGCCGTCCTGCACCGCATAGGGCATGGCACCAAACTTGGCGCTGCCGTGCGCGTAGTAGCCCAGGCCCGGTGTGTACAGCGCCTGGTGCATGAAATCATCAAAGCCGATCCAGCCGCCCGAGCGCGAAATGGCGTGGGCGATGCGTTGGGCAAGGGCGTTCGTTAAACTTGGGGCTGTTGTCATCACCACCGGATTGTCCCCGAATGTCCACCACCCCGCCCCCCGCCCCTCGCCAGCGCACGGTTCTGATCACCGGCGCGGCCAAGCGCCTGGGCCGCGAAATCGCCCTGACCCTGGCCAAAGAGGGCTGGCGGGTGGCGGTGCACTACCGCGATTCGGTCGAAGATGCCGCCAAAACCGTCGCTGATTGCAAGAAACTGGCTGGGGCGTGTGCCTCTTTCCGTGCCAACCTGGCCAGTGAAACCGCGGTGCGCAACCTGCTGCCCACGGTGATCGAGGAATTTGGCCACGTGGACGCGCTGGTCAACAGCGCCTCCACCTTTGAGCACGACACCGCCGCCACCTTCACCTTTGCCGCGCTGGAAAAACATGTGCGCTCCAACGCCGGGGCCGCCATTTTGCTCAGCCACGCGCTGTCTGAGCACCTGAAAACCCAGGGCGATGAGGTGCGCGGCGCCATCGTCAACCTGCTGGACCAGAAGCTGTGGAACCAGAACCCCGACTTCATGAGCTACACGCTGTCCAAAGCCGCGTTGGAGGCCGCCAACACCATGCTGGCGATCGAGTTGGCCCCGCGTTTGCGCGTGGTGGGTGTGGCACCAGGCCTGACATTGACCAGCCACATGCTGAGCCCTGAAAAATTCGACATGCTGCACAAGCTGTCGCCGCTGGGCCACTCGTCCACCGCGGCGGATGTGGCCGCCACCGTGGCGTTTGCGCTCAACAACAACTCCATCACCGGCACCACACTGCTGGTGGACGGTGGCCAGCACCTGATGAAGTTCGAGCGCGACTTCTCGCTGATGTAGATCGCCAGCCCGGCGGCCCCCATGCCCGTCGGCTGCGCCCTTCCCTTTTAACCCTTGACCGATAAGCGACACCTACCCATGGCCACCTACACCCAGGGCCTGCAGACCCTGACACTCACCGGGCTGCGTTTTGATGCCAACCTGGGCATCCTGGAAGCCGAAAAAACCGCCCCGCAGCCGATCCAGGTGGACGCTGAGCTCAACTTGGGGCTGCAGCCGCTGCTGCCTGCTGATGACGACATCACCCACGTGCTGGACTACCGCAAGGTGCGAAAGATCATCATCGACGAATGCACTGCCGAACACGTGAACCTGCTGGAAACGCTGATCGGCAAGCTCTGCACCCGCCTGATGCAGTTGCCCAACGTGAAAGGTGTGCGCGTGAAGATTGCCAAACTGGAGATCTTCACCGACTGCGAAGTGGCCATCCGCATGGAAACCGGGCAGTGGTAAGGAGCACCCCAACATGACAACCCAAGTGATCACCCCCGCTATCCACCAACCGCCAGCAGCCATTTGGACTGACGACGTCACCGCACCCACCCAGACCGAGACCGAGACCCCATCCAACGCACCTGGCGCCAGTCGGGAGGCGGCGCTGCGCGCCGCACGTGAGGTCCACAAACTTGAAAAACGCCTGTGCCGCCAGGTCGGCCAGGCGATCATCGACTTCAACATGATCGAAGAAGGCGACCGCGTCATGGTGTGTGTGAGTGGTGGCAAAGACAGCTTTGGCCTGCTCGACATTCTGATCAAGCTGCAACAGCGTGCGCCGATCCACTTTGACATCGTCGCCGTCAACCTCGACCAGAAACAACCCGGTTTTCCGGACCACATCCTGCCCGAGTACCTGAGCAAACTCGGCATCGAATTCCACATCGAAACCCAGGACACCTACAGCATCGTCAAGAAGGTGGTGCCCGAGGGCAAAACCATGTGCAGCCTGTGCAGCCGCCTGCGCCGTGGCATCCTGTACCGGGTGGCTGACGAGCTCAAAATCACCAAGATCGCACTGGGCCACCACCGCGACGACATGTTGCACACCTTCTTTTTGAACATGTTTTTTGCCGGCAAGCTCAAGGGCATGCCGCCCAAACTGGTCAGTGACGATGGCGGTCACATCGTGATCCGCCCGCTGGCCAATGTGGCTGAAAAAGAACTGATTGCCTGGGCCGAACACCGCCAGTTTCCGATCATCCCGTGTTCCTTGTGTGGCAGCCAGGAGAACCTGCAGCGCCAGGAAATCAAGCGCATGATGCACCAGTGGGAGCGCCAGTGGCCAGGCCGCACCGAGACCATGTTCACCGCGCTGCAAAACGTGGTGCCCTCGCACCTGATGGACCGCAAGCGCCACGACTTCCACAACATCCAGGTCACTGGACAAGCCGATGCCGATGGCGATAAAGTGTTTGATGAAGAAGAATTCCCGCTGCCCCTGCGGCCGGGTTTTCCTCTGGTGGCAACCCCTGATTGAGCATCAACGAGGCCTGCAGCCGCTATGTACAAAGCACTCTCAGCGCTACTTTTGACCGTCTTTCTGCTGACCGGCTGTACCGGTATGCGGCTGGTGGACAGCCAGGTCAACAGCTTCGCGCCAAGCTCAGTGCCTGCAGGCAGCCGTTACCGCTTTGAGCGGCTACCGTCCCAGCAGGCCAATCCCGAAGCACAAGCCCGGCTGGAAGCCATGGCCGAGCAGGCGCTGGCCAAGGTCGGTTTGCGGCGCGACGACCCGGTCGCCCGCTACAGCGTGCAGGTGTCGGCCATCCAACGTGCGCAGTACATCGCGCTGGACCGCCCGGCGCTGGGCTGGAACCTGGGCTGGATGTTTGGCCATGGCGGTGTTTCGGTGGGCGGCGGGGGGCTGTTTCCCGGGCTGGATGCCCGCACCAACTACTGGCGCGAGGTGGGTCTGATCATCCGTGAGCGCGCCACGCTGGCGGTGGTGTTTGAGTCGCGCGCCACCCACGACGGGCCCTGGTCCGACAGCGACGCCGTACTGCCAGCCATGCTGGACGCCGCCTTGCAAGGTTTCCCCAACCCGCCTGCGGGTGTGCGCCGCGTCAACATTGAAATACCGCGTTAAAGGCACGCCACACACGGTGCACAGGCACCCGGTGACAGCCGGTTTCGTTTGTATGATCAGCCCCACTTGAAACTGCGTCGTTGACGCGTTTCACCAGCCTTGTCCGTCTTGACCATCCGCCATGGAAGAAGTCTCCTCCAAAGTCATTGCTATCGAGCGCCTGCAAACGGGCATGTATGTCGAGCTTGAACTGGGCTGGATGGCGCATCCGTTTCCCACAGGCAGCTTCAAGATCACGTCTGAGCGACAGATCGAGATCATTCAGGGTCTCGGGCTCAGGCAGGTTCGCTACGTTCCTGCCAAAAGTGACCCGCCCCCCAGCACGCTGGTCGAGGCCCCGCTGCAGGCCACCAACCCGGCTAGTCCGCACAACGACACCGCCGCCCAGCGCGCCGCCCAGGAGCAACTGCAGCGTAAGCAGCGCGCTGATGCCTTGGCCGCCCAGCAACGTGATCTGGCCGTGTGCGAGCGCCGTTTCGGCCAGACCGTGCGCCAGTACAAACAGGTGCTGGAGCAGGTACACAGCAAGCCGCGCGAGGTGATGACGCAGTGCCAAACGCTGGTGGACAGTTTCGTCGGGGACATGCAGTGCAACGGGGAGACGGCGATCCGCCTGCTGTCCGATGGCATGGGTGACAAACTGGCCATGCACCCGGTCAACGTCAGCATCATCTCGCTGCTGCTGGGCAAACAGCTGGGGCTGGCGGCGGCAGACCTGGCGGACCTGGGTCTGGCGGCATTTCTGCATGACCTTGGCAAAACCGAGCTGCCCGACCGGGTGCGCTGGCTCGACGACAGCTTCTCCGCCCATGAAATCAAGGCCTACCAGTCCCACGTGGCCCAGAGCGTGATGCTGGGCCAGCGCATGGGCCTGCCTGGTGGCGCCCTGCAGGCCGTCGCCCAGCACCACGAGATGGTCGACGGCAGCGGTTTCCCAGTCCGGCTCAAGGGGGACGCCATGACCCTGCCGGGCAAAATCCTGGCCTTGGTCAACCGCTACGAAAACCTGTGCAACCCCAGCCGCCCCAGCTTGGCGGTCACCCCGCATGAAGCGCTGGCGCTGCTTTTTGCGCAGTTCAAAAGCCGGTTCGACGCCACCGTGCTGGGTGGTTTCATCCGCATGATGGGGGTGTACCCGCCGGGCTCGGTGGTGCAACTGACCGACGAGCGCTACGCCATGGTGGTGTCGGTCAACTCGTCGCGGCCACTCAAGCCCCGGATCATCGTGTTTGATGCACAGGTGCCCCCCCATGAGGCGCTGATCCTCGACCTGGAGGCCGCCCCCGAGCTCAGCATCAAACGCAGCCTCAAACCTGCCAGTTTGCCGCAAGCGGCGCTCGAGTACCTGTCACCACGCCAGCGCATTTGCTACTTTTTTGAGCGCGCGCTGGATGCGCCCGCGCCCGGGGAGGCGACATGACACGCGTGGTCTGGCGGCCGTTGATCGAGGGCTTGCTCGAATCGGTCTGGCTGGTCGACCCGACCGACCTGCGCATTCTGTCCGTGAACCAGGCCGCCTGCGACCTGCTGGGCCTGGCCCGGCAAGACATGGTGGGCAAACCCGCGATTGAACTCACCGCCACCCCGGAAGACCAGTTTTTCTGGGAGGACGTGGCCGCCGGCCTGACCGACAGCATCCACTCCGAGACACTCTTGCGCGGTGCCGATGGCGTGGCGGTGGCGGTGGAGCGCCGCGTCAGCCTGGTCTGGCCCGAGGCGGACCGCTCGGTGTACCTGGTGGGCATCCGCGACCTGCGCCAGCAACGCAGCACCGAAGACGAGCTGGAGCAACTGGTGGCCGAGTTACGCGCCACGCTGGAATCCACCGCCGACGGCATTCTGGTCAGTGACATGGCGGGCGGCATCCGCAACTACAACCGGCGCTTTGCCGAGTTATGGGCGGTGCCAGAGGCCCTTCTGCTCACCCGCAACGATGCCGCGCTGTGCGCCCACCTGACCAGCCAGGTCAGTGACGCGGCGCTGTACACCCAGCGGCTGCAAGACATCGCCGACAACCCGCTGCTGGAAGCGGCCGACATTCTGGTGCTGACCAACGCGCGCGTGCTGGAGCGCGTCACCCGCCCGCAATACAGCCGCGGCCAGCCCACCGGGCGGGTGTTCTCATTTCGCGACATCACGCAGAGCCTGGCCGCCGAATCGCAACTCAAGCTGGCCGCCAAGGTGTTCGAGTCCAGCCTGGAAGCGATCTTCATCACCCGCGCGGATTTCACCATTCTGGCGGTCAACCCGGCCTGTCTGGGCCTGACGCAGTGCCCGCCAGAGAAACTGCTGGGCGCCTCGCCCAAAGACTTCTTTTTTGACCCGCAAAACCCCGAACTGCTGACCAACGTGGTCGCCCGGCTGACGGAGCACGGCTTCTGGCGCGGCCAGCTCTGGCTGCGCCAGCAAGACCTGGGCGCCTGCGCCGTGCAGGCCTCGTGGGTGCTGCTGCGCGACGATGCGGGCCAGGTGTCGCACAGCATCGGTTTTTTCCGCGACCTGACCGAGGAGCACGCGGCGCAAAAACGCATCGAGCAACTGGCCTACAACGACGTGCTCACCGGCCTGCCCAACCGCCTGCTGCTGTCACAGCGGGCCGAGTTTGCACTGCGCGTGGCCGAGCGCAACGGTGGCGGATGTGGCGTGTTTTTCATCGACCTGGACCGCTTCAAGAACATCAACGACTCAATGGGCCACAACTTTGGCGACCGGGTGCTGGTGGACGTGGCGCAACGGCTGCTACGCTGCCTGCGCGACACCGACACCCTGTGCCGCCTGGGTGGCGACGAGTTTGTGATTTTTCTGCAATCCATGGATGCCCGCGGCGCCGAGGTGCTGGCGCAGCGCATTCTGGAGGCCATGGGCCAGGCTTTCCACGTGGACGATATGCAGTTTTCGGTGGGCTGCAGCATTGGCATTGCGCTGTACCCGGAGGATGGCCACACCCTGGACACCCTGATCAAGTGCGCCGACACGGCGATGTATCTGGTGAAAGCGCGCGGCCGCGGCAGCTTCCGGTTTTACCAGCCGCAGATGAATGTGAACCTGCTCTCCCACATCAAGATGGACCACGCCATGCGCCAGGCCATGGAGCGCAACCTGTTCCGGCTGGCCTACCAGCCACAAATTTCACTGGCCTGCGGCAGCCTGCTGGCGGCCGAGGCGCTGATCCGCTGGACCGACGACGACCTGGGCGTGGTATCCCCCGGCTTGTTCATCCCGTTGGCCGAAGCCTCGGGCTACATCACCACCCTGGGCAACTGGGTGCTGGAAGAAGCCGTGCGCCAGGCCACCCTGTGGCAAAACCAGGGCACACCGGTGACGGTGTCGATCAACGTGTCGGCGTTGCAGTTCCAGCAGCCCGATTTTGTCGACATCGTGGCCGCGGTGGTCAGCATTGCGGGGCTGGCGCCGCACCTGCTGGAGCTGGAGCTGACCGAGTCAATCCTGATCCAGGACGCCAACGAAACCCTGGGCCGCCTGCACGCGTTGGCCGCGCTGGGCGTGGCACTCTCCATTGATGACTTTGGCACGGGTTATTCCAGCCTGGCCTACCTGAAGCGGTTCCCTATCTCTAAGCTCAAGATTGACCGCTCCTTTGTCACTGGCCTGCCCGACGACGAGGGTGACCGCGCCATTGTCAGCGCCACCATCGGCATGGCGCGTGGCCTCAAGCTCAAGGTGGTGGCCGAAGGCGTGGAGACCACGGCCCAGCGCGACTACCTGGCCAGCCTGGGCTGCGAGTCGTTCCAGGGTTTTTTGTGTGCACCCGGCCTGCCCCCCGACCAGTTCGAGGCCCTGATGCACAGCCTGCCCAAACCGCTGCGCTGAGTCGCCACCATGCAAGCCACCCGCATCATCGCCATCCGCCACGGAGAAACCGCCTGGAACGTGGACACCCGCATCCAGGGGCACCTGGACATTGCCCTCAACGAAGTGGGCCAGTGGCAAGCCCGCCGCGTCGCGCAAGCCTTGGCAGATGACCCGGTGGACGCCGTCTACGCCAGCGACCTGCTGCGCGCCTGGCAGACCGCACAGGCGATTGCCGAGGTGGCGGCCTGCCCCCTGACGCCGCACACCGGCCTGCGTGAACGCGGTTTTGGCGAGTTTGAGGGCCGCACCTACGCCGAGATCGAGGCCCTCTGGCCCGACCTGTCACGCCAGTGGCGCCAACGCGAGCCGCATTGGGCGCCCCCCGGTGGTGAATCGTTGGTGGCCGTGCGCGAGCGGGTGCAGCGCACCGCCTCCAGCTTGGCGGCGCGCCACCTCGGCGGCCAGATCGTGCTGGTGGCACATGGCGGGGTGATGGACATGCTGTACCGGCTGGCCACCGGGCAAGACCTGCAGGCCCCGCGCGCCTGGCAGTTGGGCAACGCCGCCATCAACCGCCTGCTGTGGACGCCCGAAGGCTTCACCCTGGTCGGCTGGGCCGACACCTCTCACCTGGAGAGCAGCGTTCGGGATGAGGCCATCACCTGAGCGTATCGCGCTTGATGTCTGCCGCCCTTCAGTTGGCGTAGAGCTTCGCAATCACCGGCTTGAGTTCTGCCTTGGCCGCGGCCAACACTGCCTCTCTGGCCTTCTTGGCAAAGCCGGACGGGTCGGTTTCGACAAAGATCATGCCCTTGGCTTTGAGCTCGGCTTCGAGCTTCTGCTCGTCGGCCAGCATCAAGGAGCGCTCGTAGGCTTGCGCGCGCTGGGCGGCTTCCTGCACCGCTGTCTTTTGATCTGCCGTGAGTTGGTTGAACGACTTCTCACCCATGGCCAGGTAGATCCAGGAGCGGACATGCTCGGTGCGGTTCACGTATTTCTGGACCTCAAAAAACCGGGCCGACTTGACCAACGCCAGCGGGTTCTCCTGGGCCTCCACGACGCCCGTCTGCAGTGCGGTGAACACGTCACCAAACGCCATCGGGGTGGGTTGCGCCCCAACGCTGCGCCAGAATTGCATGAACACCGGCACGTTGGGCACGCGCATCTTCAGGCCCTTCACATCGTCCACCGATCGGATGGGTGTTCTGGAGGTCAGGTTGCGCGGACCCCGTGCGAAGTAGGCCAAGGGGATCACTTTGGCGCGTTCAATCACCTCCTGCTTGATCTCTTGCCCCAGCGGGCCCGTCACCGCCTTGTCCACCTCGGCCAGGCTCTTGAAGGCATAGGGAATGGCCAGCAAGGCGGCTTTGGGCGCCCAGTTTTGCAGCGATTCACCGGTGAGGGTCATGTCGGCAGAGCCCAGTTGCATGCCGTTGATCAGGTCCATTTCCTTGCCCAGCGCCTCGTTGGCGAACACCTTGACCTCCACCTGGCCGCGGGTCAGGGTCTTGACCTCTTGTGCGAACTTCAGCGCCGCCTTGTGCCACGAATTGTCTTCATTGGCGACGTGCCCGAGCTTCAAGGTGACATCGGCCGCGCACGCGGCACCAGCGCAGAAGAACGCCGCACTGGCCAGGGCCAACGTGCGTCTCATTGTCCAGTCCGTTCGAGACATTTTTTTCTCCTGGTTGACGCCAGCCGACAAACGTTGGCCAGCCCGCTCACACACCAAAGAGGTCCACCCCACTTGCCTGCAGTGCCGGTGGCGTGACGCCCAGATGCCGGTAGGCGGCCAGCGTGGCGATGCGCCCACGTGGGGTACGTTGCAGGTAACCCTGCTGGATCAGATAAGGTTCGATCACGTCCTCAATGGTTTCGCGCTCTTCCCCAATGCTGGCGGCGATGTTGTCCAGGCCCACCGGGCCGCCGTCAAAGCGGTGGATCACGGCCTCCAGCAGCTTGCGGTCCATCAAGTCAAAGCCTTGCGGGTCCACATCGAGCATGGCCAGCGCGCGGTTGGCGATGTCGAGCGTGATCTCGCCCACCCCTTTGACGTCGGCATAGTCGCGCACCCGGCGCAGCAGCCGGTTGGCAATGCGCGGGGTGCCGCGCGAGCGGCGGGCAATCTCGAAGCCGCCATCCGGGTCGGTCGGCACATTGAGCAGCCCGGCGCTGCGTTTGACAATGCGCGCCAATTCCTCAGGCGTGTAAAACTCCAGCCGCGCCACGATGCCAAAACGATCCCGCAGCGGGTTGGTCAACATGCCGGCACGGGTGGTGGCGCCCACCAGGGTGAAGGGTTGCAGATCGAGCTTGATGCTGCGCGCCGCCGGGCCTTCACCAATCATGATGTCAATCTTGTAGTCTTCCAGCGCGGGGTAGAGGATTTCCTCAACCACCGGGCTCAGGCGGTGGATCTCATCGATGAACAGCACATCGTTTTTTTCCAGGTTGGTCAAGAGCGCCGCCAGGTCCTTGGGTTTCTCCAACACCGGGCCGCTGGTCTGGCGCAAATTCACCCCCAGCTCGGCAGCGATGATGTGGCTCAGCGTGGTTTTGCCCAAGCCGGGCGGGCCAAACAGCAGCACATGGTCCAGCGCCTCGTCGCGCTTTTTGGCAGCGCCGATAAAAATCTCGAGCTGTTCACGCGCCTTGACCTGGCCCACATAGTCGTCGAGCAGCTTGGGGCGCAGGGCGCGCTCAATCGCCTCCTCATGGGGCGAGGCGGGCGCGTTGGACACCACACGTTTGGCGGGTGCCGGGGCAAAGTCGTCGGTTTGGATACTCACAGCGGGCTCAGGTGGCGGAATCGAATGGGCAAAGCGGGGTTTGGCTGGCACTATAGCGCTCAATACTGTGCCCGAGTTTGCCGATAACAAGACATACAGACTATTCACGCCCCGCGCACCGCAGTGCCTGACCCCGGACAAGACATGAACACACACCCCACCTGGCCCCGCGCCATGCCCCCCCCTAGGCTGGCGGCTCGCGCTCAATGTGACGCAGACTGGCGCGCACGGGCCTGGGCCACCTGCCTGAGTGCGCTGCTGATTGGCGGCGGCTGGAGCCAGGCCCATGCCGCCGACCCTGGCGCCGTGGTCGCCAAACCCGCCGCCAGCGCGAAGTCAGCGCCCTCCAAACCGGTCGCCACGGCACCGGAAGCCGCCCCCGCCGAGGACAAAGTCGACCTGGGCAACGACATCAAAAAAGCCCTGCGCGAGAGCCTGCCCAGTCGCAAAAAACTCACCCTGGTGATCTCGGACCAACCCGAGCCGGTGGCTGCCCAACCCAAACCGGCGCCAACCGCCAAAGCGGCCACAACCGCCAAAACGGCAGCCATCGCTGTAGCGGCTGTGGCGACCTCTGCCCAAGCAGCTACGCCCGAGGTGCAGGCCGCACCCGCCCCCGCGGTGCGCCCGGCCGTGGCGGCACGCAGCCCACGGGTCGTCCCCGCCGTGGTCAAGCCCACAGCCAGCCGCGAGTACCTCCAGGCCCGGGCCGCCGCCCTGGCCGGGCATGCCCCCGCCCTGGCCAACCCCACCGACGGCAGCCACGGCGATGGGCACTGGACGTATGCCGGACCCACCGGCCCGCAAGCCTGGGGCCAGCTCAAGCCCGAGTTCACCACCTGCGCCATCGGCAAACGCCAGTCGCCGATCAACATCGAAGATTCATACACGTTGCAGGGCCCGGCCGAGCCGCTGCTGTTCAACTACCAGCCCGCCAACGGCGTGGTGGTGAACAACGGCCACACCATCCAGGTGAACATCCAGGGCAACAACACGCTGACCGTGCGCGGCTCCACCTACACGCTGGTGCAGTTTCACTTTCACACCCCGTCGGAAGAACGGGTGAACTTCCGCAGCTTTGCCATGGTGGCGCATCTGGTACACCAAAATGAGCAGGGACAACTGGCCGTGGTGGCGGTGCTGCTGGACCCGGGTGAAGCCAATGCGCTGATCGACAAGGTGTGGACCTACATGCCGCTGGACATCAATGACGAGGTGCGCATGCCCGCTGGCCTGCTGGACATGGATGAGCTGCTGCCCAAAGACCAGCGCTACTACCAGTTCATGGGCTCGCTGACCACGCCGCCCTGCACCGAAGGGGTGTTGTGGATGGTGATGAAAACCCCCACCCAGCTCAGTCAGACGCAGTTGCGGCTGTTTCAGCAGCTTTACCCCAACAATGCCCGCCCGGTGCAAGCGGTGAACGGTCGCCCGATCCGCAACGCCCAGTAAGCGGCGCAGGCGCTAAGCGGGCTGTTGTACCGGCAGCCAGACCCTGAACGTGGCCCCGCGCCCGGGTTCACTGCTGACCTCGATGCGGCCATGGTGCTGCTGCACGATGCCGTAAGACACCGACAGGCCCAGCCCGGTGCCCTGGCCGACCGGTTTGGTGGTGAAAAATGGGTCAAAAATGTGCGCCAAGTCATCCGCTGCGATGCCCTGGCCGTTGTCAGCCACCTCCACCCACACCTCGTCGCCCTGGCAGCCGGTGCGCAGGGTGATCACGCCTTGCCCTGCCATGGCTTGCGCGGCGTTTTGCAGCAGGTTCAGAAACACCAGGTTGAGTTTGGGCAACACACAGGTCACCGCGGGCAAGTCACCGTAGGCCTTGCGCAGCTCGCAGCGCTGGCTGATCTGGCTCCCCAACACGCTCAGCGTGCTCTCCAGGCCCTGATGGAGGTCTTCCGCGCGCCAGCTATCGGCCGCATCGGTGCGGGCAAAGTCGTTGAGCGCCAACACAATGCGCTTGACGCGGTCCAGCCCCGCTTGCGACTCATCAAGCAGCGGCAGCACATCATCTTTGATGAAGGGCCAGTCCAGCTGGTTTTTCAGGACAGCGATCGCGTTCATCTTCAGCTGGGCGTTGCCGACACAGGTTGGCGCGGCTTCATAGGCGGCGATGATCTCCAGGCAACGGGCCACATAGCCCTTGAGCGTGCTGAAGTTGGCGTTGACAAAGCCAATCGGGTTGTTGATCTCATGCGCCACCCCGGCCGCCAGCAAACCGATGGCGGCGAGTTTTTCAGACTGCAGCAACTGGCTCTGCGCCTGCACCAGCTGCGCATTGGTGGCCCGGAGGTCCGCGTTGGCCTGCGCCAGCTGCCGGGCGCTTTGCTTGAGTTTGAAGTTGGTCTGCGCCAGCTCGGTCTGCGCCTGGGCATAGGCGCGGTTCAGGTCCAGCACGGTGTGGGTCAGGTGCTCCAGTTCGGCCACATCAAATTCGGCCAGCAGGCGCAACGCACCGCCCTCGCGCCAGATGCGCGCCTTCAGGGTGCGGGTTTGGCCCGCATAGTCGCCAACGGTCAGCAACCCGGCATACACCAGCGCAGGCTCGGCCCCGGCCACACCGGGCAGGGCCAGCAGCGCAGAAAAATCGGGCTGGATAAAAAACCCGGCCACCGGGCAGGGCTTGGGCACAGGGGCGGGCACCTCGATCAGCCGCAAAAACCCGGCGTTGGCCTCCAGCAGCAGGCCGGCCTCGCTGATGCGCGCTGTCACCACCGCCAGCAGTGGGGCCAGGTCAGACGCGCCGCAGCTCATGACACAGCAGGTCGGGTGGCCAGCATTTGGTCAGCGCAGGCCACCGCCGCTTGGGCATCGAGGCTGATGGCATCGGCCCCGAGCACGTCCGCCAGACGGCCAAAGCGGTTCACGGCCAGCCCGCCAATCATCACCACCGGGCGCTGGCTGCCCATGGCCTCGTTGAGTTGGCCGATCACCGCCTTGGCCGCGCGCAACTGATGCGCAAACGCCACGGACAGCCCCACCAGATCGGGCTGGCTGGCGGCAACTTGCGCCACCAGCGCGGGTGTCGGCACGTCGGCCCCGAGGTAGTGCACCTGCCAGCCCGCCAGAGAAAACGCGTCCGACACCATCAACAGGCCCACCGCATGCTGGTTGCCTTCCACACAGGCCAGCAGCACACTTTTGCCAATCGGCGCGGGCGGCGGCGAGCGCATCAGGCCCATCGGCATGACCATCTGCACGATGGCGGTGGCCATATGCTCTTGCGCCACCGAGATCTGGTTAGCTTGCCATTTCTCGCCAATGTGATACAGCGCGCTCTGGATGATGTGCATCTCCACATCCACCAGGCTGTGCCCCGCATCCATGGCGCGGTTCATCACGTCCAGCGCCGCGCGCTGGTCGCCACGCAACAAGGCGGCCTCAAAGTCCTGCGCCTCGGGCCACGGCTGCTGCACGGGCAACAGCACCGGCGCACTGCCCGCCTGCAAAAAACCCTTGCGCGCCGCGGTGAGCGCCTGCACCACCACCGCGCCGGAGGCAGGCGGCATCTGCGCGCCAAAAAACTCGCCCAACCAATCCAGCGACTGGGCCAGGTGCTCGGACGGGATCGACCGGGCGACCAGCACACTGTCGAGCCAGCTCAGGTAGTCCACCATCGGCTGCAGCAGGCCAAACTCCAGCACCGGGCGCAAAAACTCCAGGTGAAAGATCAGGTCGTCCTGACAGGCCTGGCGGCCCGCCTCGCCAAAACGTGCGTAGGCCGAACCGTGCGTGGCATAAAACCGCTCGGTCACGGCTTTGACCGCGTCGCCCTGCAGCGCCAGGAATTGCTGCAGCCCGGCGGCGTCCAGGGTGGCGAGGTCAGCAGTTTTCATGGGCAACTCCAGGGTTAATGGGCAAACACGTTGAAGATCTGGATCTCGGTGCTGCCGCGCACCAGCTTGAGACCGCGCGGAATGCCCTTGTGCGAGGCATGGTAGCTGTGGCCATGGTGCCAGTCGCGGTAACTCTGCTCATCGGCCCAGCGGGTCACCAGCCACACCTCGGCAGGATGGCCCACCGGGTGCATCACTTCCAGCCCCAGAAAACCCGGTGCGTCATCGACCAGGTGCGCCCGTTCACAAAACGCGGTGTGCACCGCCTCGTCCATGCCGTTGGCGATGGTGAATTTGCTGATCACCACCACCGGCTGTGCGTTTCTGGCTGGGTGTTCTGCCGGACTGGGCAGGGGCGCGGCATCCGACATGGTTCATCCTTTCAGCCGCTCGGCCAGCCACTGGCACAGCGCGTGGGTGGGCGACTCAAAACCGTGGATACCGGTGTAGTGGTCGGCCTGCGCCAGCGCGCTGAGCTGGCTGACATTGCCCGCCGCGGCCCAGGCCTGATGGAACCGCCCCGACTGGCGCGCGAACTCGGGCGTTTCCTGATCCCCCCAATTCACCCAGAGCGGCGTCGCACAAGGCCGCACCGAAAAAGCGGGCGAGTTGCGCCGGATGATGCCGTCGTCCAGCTGGATCATGGGCTGCAGGTAGCTGTAACGCAGGGGGGCGATGTCATAAATGCCGCTCACCAACACAGCGGCGGTTAGCGGATCCATCGGCAAGCCGTAGTCGCGCGCCCATGGCGTTTGCAGACACATGGCAGTCAGATGGGCGCCGGCAGAATGACCGCCCATCGCGATCCGAGCCGGGTCGCCACCGTAACGCGCGATGTTTTTGAAGACCCAGGCCAGCGCCGCGCGCGCCTGGCGCGTGATCTCGTCGATCGTCACCCACGGGCACAAGGCGTAATTCACCACCACGGTGGTGATGCCCAGCGGCTGCAGCCCCAGCGCCACGCCACTGAACTCCTTGCTGGACAGCGCACGCCAATAACCCCCGTGCAGAAACACAAACACCGGCGCGTTGGGCGCCTCTGCCGGAAAAATGTCCAGCGTTTCGGCCAAGGTGGGGCCGTAAGGCACATCCAGCGCGCTGGTCAAGCCCGCCCGGGCCAGCGCCGACTGCTGCGCGTAATGCCGGGCTGGCGCGCTGGCATCCGGCAACCTGATCGCCGGGTTGTACTGCGCATCGATCTGCGCCTGGGTGTCAAAGTCGCGGTAGAGCGTGTTCATCACACGCCAATATACCGCTGCCAAAGCGCCGGTTGGGCCGCCAACTCGGCAGAATTTCCTTGCCAGACCACCTGGCCGCGCTCGATCAGCGTGTGGTGGTTGGCCAGCTTGACCAGCCGCTGCACGTATTTGTCGATGACCAGAATGGTTTGCCCCTGGGCGCGCAAGGTGTCCAGGCAGTGCCAGATTTCCTCGCGCACCAGGGGCGCCAGCCCTTCGGTGGCCTCGTCCAGGATCAGCAGGTGCGGGTTGGTCATCAGCGCGCGGCCAATGGCCAGCATCTGCTGCTCACCGCCCGAGAGCTGGTTGCCCATGTGGCGACGGCGCTCGGCCAGCCGGGGAAACAGCGCAAAGATGCCATCCAGCGTCCACGGGTTGGCGCTGCCATGGCGGTTGGCGGCAAAGGCCAGCAGGTTCTCCAGCACCGACAGGTTGGGAAAAATCTGCCGCCCCTCGGGCACCACCGCCAGGCCCATGCGGGCGATGCGGTCCGGCGCGAGTGCCTCGATGCGTTCACCACGAAAACGCACCGTACCGGCCAGGGCCGGTGTCAGCCCCAAAATGGAGCGCACGGTGGTGGTTTTGCCCATGCCGTTGCGCCCCAGCAGGGTGGCCACCTCACCGCTGTGGATGGCCAAAGTCAAACCAAACAGCACCTGGCTGCTGCCATAGGCGGTTTGTAAACCTTCCACGTCCAGCAGCGCGCTCATGCGGCGGCCTCGTCATCGTCACCCAGATAGGCCGCGCGCACTTCCGGGTGGGCGCGGATGTGGTCCGGCGTGCCGCAGGCGATGACCTTGCCGTACACCAGCGCCGAGATGCGGTCGGCCAGGCGAAACACCGCGTTCATGTCGTGCTCCACCAGCAGCAGCGTGGTCTCGCCGCGCAGGCTTTGCAGCAGCTCGACCATGCGTTCGGACTCCTCCGGCCCCATGCCCGCCATGGGTTCATCCAGCAGCAGCAGCTTGGGGCGTGTCGCCAGCGCAAGACCCACTTCCAGCTGGCGCTGCTCGCCGTGCGACAAGTTGCCCGCCAGTTGCTGCAGTTGATGCGCCAGACCCACGCGTGCCACCACCTCGGCGGCCACCTCGTAACGCTCGGTATCGCGCCGCGCCGCGCGCCACGGGTTCAGGCTCAAGCCCGCATGCGCCTGCACGGCCAGCGCCACGTTGTCCAGCACCGACAGGTGCGGGAAAATGCTGGTGATCTGGTAGGACCGCGCCAGCCCGTGCGCCACCCGCGCGTGCATCGGCATGGTGGTGATGTCGATGCCGTCAAAGTGGATGCGCCCGGCACTTGGTGCCAGCGCGCCCGAAATCAGGTGGATCAGCGTGGTTTTGCCGGCGCCGTTGGGGCCGATCAGGGCGTGGATTTCTCCGGCCAGCACCTCAAAATGCGCGTGATCGGTGGCCAGCAGGCCACCAAAAGACTTGACCAGTTGGTCCACCTGCAGCAGCGTCGCGTGCGTCATGCCCCACCCCGCTTGCGCCACAGGCTCAGCAAGCCATTGGGCGCCAGCAGCACCACGACCAGCAGCGCCATACCCAGGCCCAGCTGCCAGTGGATGGTGAAGGTGCTCAACACTTCTTCCAGCACCAGAAACACCACCGCACCGACAAACCCACCATACAGCCGCCCAACGCCGCCCAGAATCACCATGATCATCAACATGCCGGACTCGCTCCACTGCATCATCGACGGGCTGACAAACCCACCCTGGTTGGCCAGCAGCGCACCGGCCAGACCAGCCAGCGCGCCCGCCAGCGTGAAGACAATGAGCTTGATGCGGTACACCGGAAAGCCCAGTGCCACCATGCGCGGCTCGTTCTCGCGGATGGCTTGCAGCGCGTGGCCCAAGTCAGAGTTAAGCAACCGGTGCAACAGCGCAAACACCGCCACGGCCAGCGCCAGCACCAGGTAATAAAACGGGCCGTCCTGGCTCAGGCTCAGCCCCCAACCCAGTTCTGAACGACCCGCCAGCGACAGCCCATCGTCCCCGCCGTAGGCCTTGAGCGAGATCATCAGGTAATACAACATCTGCGCAAACGCCAACGTGATCATGATGAAGTACACGCCCTTGGTGCGCAGGCTGATGGCGCCAATGAGCAGCGCAAACAAACCACTGGCGAGCACCGCCACTGGCCAGCTCAACCACGCCGACACCACCCCTTCCTGCATCAGGATACCCACCGCATAC
Source organism: Rhodoferax sp. U2-2l (assembly GCF_020594515.1). Taxonomy (GTDB): domain Bacteria; phylum Pseudomonadota; class Gammaproteobacteria; order Burkholderiales; family Burkholderiaceae_C; genus Rhodoferax. Next base: position 64,784 of record NZ_JAJCTH010000016.1, on the reverse strand, counting down.
GCCCCGACGCCCACAAACGCCGCATGGCCAAAACTGACCATGCCGCCAAAGCCCAGAATCAGGTTCAGGCTGCTGGCCGCCAGCGCAAAGATCAGGATGCGGCTGGCCACGCCCACGTAAAACCCGTGTCCCATTGCATCAGCCAGCATCGGCAACAGCACCAGCCCCGCCAGCAGCAACAAAGCAGGCAGCACGGGCAGGTGATGGTCCAGCAAGCCCGGTGCTGACGGCGCCAAGCGGGCAATTTGCGGCACACCTGCCGTATCGGAAGGACCGTTAACCATGGGCAGGAAACAAGCCTTGCGGCTTGAAGAACAGCACCGCCGCCATCAACAGATAAATCAGGATAGACGACACCGCGGGCCCGGCGTTGGCCGCTGCTTCCGGCCCCAGCAGCCAGTCAAACAGCAGCGGCAGCAGCGTGCGCCCGGCCGTGTCCACCACGCCCACCAGCAAGGCCCCCAGCAGCGCGCCGCGAATCGATCCAATACCGCCGATCACAATCACCACAAACGCCAGGATCAGGATGCTCTCGCCCATGCCCACCTGCACCGCCAGCAGCGGCCCCAGCAGGCCACCCGCCACCGCACACAGCGCCGCGCCCAGCGCAAACACCGCGGTGAACAACTTGCGCACATCCACGCCCATGGCCAACGCCATCTCGCGGTTCGACGCACCGGCGCGCACCTGCATGCCGTAGCGTGTGCGCGTCACCAGCACATACAGCAGCAAAGCCACCGCCAGCCCGACACCAATGATGAACAGTCGATACGCCGGGTAACTCAGGCCCGGCAACAGCTCCACCGGCCCGGCCAGCGCGGCAGGCGGGTTGAGCTCCAGCGGCTGCGCGCCCCAGACCATGCGCACCAGCTCGTTGCTGATCAGTAAGATGGCAAACGTGCCCAGCACCTGCGACAAGTGGTCACGCGCGTAGAGACGGCGCAACACGGTCAGCTCCAGCAACGCCCCCACCACCGCTGCCGCCAGCACGCCCAGGCCCAGGCCCAGCCAGAAGGAGCCACTGGCCAGCGCGATGCTGGCCACCAGATAGGCGCCAATCATGTACAACGAGCCATGCGCCAGGTTGATCATGTCCATGATGCCAAACACCAGCGTCAGCCCGGCGGCCAGCAAAAACAGCATCAAGCCAAACTGCAGCCCGTTGAGCGACTGCTCCAGAACCAGAAGTCCCGTCATCAGACCCGGGCGTGTTTACAGCGCCGGCATCTTGCACTGCCCGACGTAGGCGTCCACGTGGTTCTTGAACACCGTGTTCAAAGTGCGGTTGGTGATGCGGCCCTGGGCGTCTTTGGTGATCACGCGCAGGTAGTAGTCCTGCACCGGGAAGCCGTTGCTGTTGAACTTGAAGGCGCCACGCACCGAGTCGAATTTGGCCGCGGCAATGGCTTTGCGCAAGCCTGCCTTGTCGGCCAGGTTGCCCTTGACATCGCGCACGGCGGCGTCCATCAGGCGCGCGGCGTCATAACCCTGGCTGGCGTACAGCGTGGGCAGGCGGCCGAACTCTTTCTGGAAATCGGCCACAAACCGTTTGTTGGCGGCGTTGTCGAGGTCATGCGCCCACTGGCTGGTGTTGAACATGCCCAGCATCGGCTCGCCAACCGCGCGGATCACGTCTTCGTCCGCCGAGAAACCCGGGCCAAACAAGGTCATGTCCTTGGACAGCCCGGCACCGACAAACTGTTTGATGAAGTTCACGCCCAGGCCACCGGGCAAAAAGATGTACACCGCATCGGCACCCGAGGCGCGCATTTTGGACAGTTCGGCGCCGTAATCCAGCTGGCTCAAGGGCGTGTAGGCTTCAGAGACGACCTCGCCCTTGTAAAAGCGCTTGAAACCGGCCAGCGCGTCCTTGCCCGCCGGGTAGTTGGGCGCCAGCAGCGCCACTTTTTTGAAGCCCTTGTCCATCACCGTCTTGCCCACGGCTTCGTGCTGGTTGTCGTTCTGGTACGAGGCGCTGAAGAAATACGGGTTGCACTCGGCCCCGGCGTACTGCGACGGACCGGCGTTGGCGCTGATGTAGAAGGTCTTGGCGTCAAAAATCGGTTTGCCGACCGCCAGCATCACGTTGGAAAACACCACGCCGGTCATGAAATCGACCTGATCGCGCTTGAGCAGCCGGTCAGCGGTCTGTTTGGCGGCATCAGGCTTGCCTTGGTCGTCGGCCACGATCACTTCGGCAGGCAAACCACCGAGCTTGCCGCCGGATTGTTTGAGCGCCAGGTTGAAGCCGTCGCGGATGTCGATGCCCAACCCGGCACCGGGGCCTGAGAGCGTGCTCAGCAGCCCCACCTTGACCTTGTCGGCGGCCTGCGCTGCGCCAGCCAGCAGGGAAAGTGCCGCCGCGGCGGCCAGGGTCAAACGCAATGCGGGTAAGCCAGTGGTTGTCATCTCGGGTGGGTCCTGTCAGTGGGTGGGATGTCATAAAAAGTGTGATTGTCGCGGAGGCAAGGGGCCTACTTCGCCAGCGCCCGCAGCGCCAGCTTGATGCCCTCACTCACGCCCACGTCCTGCGGCAGGGCTTTGAGGGCGGCGGCGGCTTCCTTGTCGTTGTAGCCCAGCGCCAGCAAGGCCTGCAAAATGTCGGATTGGGCGTCGTTGGCCACGCTGGCGACCACACCGATGTCCGGGCCGAGTTTGCCTTTGAGTTCGAGCAGCAGCCGCTCGGCGGTTTTTTTGCCGATACCCGGCACCTTGATCAGGCGGCCCGCCTCCTGCAGGGTGATGGCTTGTGAGAGTTCGGTCACACTCATGCCCGACAACACCGAGAGCGCGGTACGCGGCCCGACACCGCTGATCTTGATCAGCTGGCGAAACGCCTCACGCTCGGCCGCATTGGCAAAACCGTACAGGATCTGCGCGTCCTCCCGCACCACAAAGTGGGTCAGCAAGGTGACCTTGGCGCCGATCTCGGGCAGGTTGTAGAAGGTGCTCATCGGCACCAGCACCTCGTAACCGACGCCGTGGCAGTCGATGATGACCTCGGGCGGGTTTTTGTTGTCCAGCGTACCGGTGAGCTTGCCTATCATTTTTTACCTATCATCAAGAAGTCTTTGGGTCTGACGGAAAATCGGCCCAGGCAGGCAGGCCCAACAACCCAGCCGCCAGCCACGGCATGTTGGCCCAACCCCACGGAGCGGTGAAACCGCCGCCCCTCTTCAGAGAATTATCAACGTGATCCTTCGCCATCTGTTTTCGCCACCCAACAACACGCGTCTGAGCCACCTGTGTGGCCCGATGGACGCGCACCTGCGCACCATCGAGACCGCGCTGCAGGTCCGCATTGCACACCGGCACGAGCAGTTCAAGGTCGATGGCCTCAAGATCCACGCCCAGCGTGCGATGGAGATGCTGCAGGCGCTGTACGAGATGGCGGCGCGCCCGATTGAGCCACGCACGGTGCAGCTGATGCTCTCGGGTGACGGTGATGTGAATGGTGCCGATGGCCCATCACTCAAAACCCGCCGCGCCGACCTGAAACCACGCTCGATGAACCAGGCGCATTACCTGGACTGCATCGCCAGCTGCGACATCACCTTTGGCATCGGCCCGGCTGGCACTGGCAAAACCTACCTGGCCGTGGCCATGGCGGTGGACGCCCTGCAACGCAGCACGGTGCAGCGTATTGTGCTGACGCGCCCAGCGGTTGAAGCCGGTGAGCGCCTGGGTTACCTGCCCGGCGACCTGGCGCAAAAGATCGACCCCTACCTGCGCCCGCTCTACGACGCACTCTATGACCTGATGGGTTTTGAGGCGGTGCAAAAAGCCTTTGAGCGCCAGACGATTGAGATTGCGCCGCTGGCCTTCATGCGCGGGCGCACCCTGAACACCGCGTTTGTGATTCTGGACGAGGCGCAAAACACCACGCCCGAGCAGATGAAGATGTTTTTGACCCGCATCGGTTTTGGCTCCAAGGCCGTGGTGACGGGCGACGTGAGCCAGATCGACCTGCCCGCCGACCAGCTCAGCGGTCTGATCGACGCCGAAAGGGTGCTGCGCAGTGTCGACGGCATCGCCATGTGCCGCCTGACCAGTGCCGACGTGGTCCGCCACCCGCTGGTGGCGCGCATTGTGGATGCCTACGACGCGCCGGGTCGCTTCAACCCGCACCCACGCCTGGATGCCGACCCCATGCCTGCGCTGGCGCCCGCCGCCTCACGACCGCGCACCCGCAAAGCGGCGCCGTAAGCTGATGAATTCTGATCGACGACGCTGCCAGCCTTGACTCATCAACGGCTTGAGGCTGATTCCGCAACCCTTTCTGACCTCCGATCCCATGAACCAACTCACCCTGTCCCTGCAATTTGGCAAGCTGGCCGATGCCGCCCTCCACCGCGCCGCGCTGCCGCGCCACAAGGTGGCCAAATGGATTCGCCACGCGCTGCAAGACGACGCCGAAATCACCGTGCGCATCGTTGACGCGGAAGAAGGCCAGGCCCTGAACCGCGACTACCGGCAAAAAGACTACGCCACCAATGTGCTGACGTTTGACTACACCCAGGAACCCATCGTCACCGCCGACCTGGTGTTATGCGCACCGGTGGTGGCCAAGGAAGCCAAAGAGCAAAACAAAACCCTGGAAGAACACTACGCCCACCTGCTGGTGCACGGCACCCTGCACGCCCAGGGCTGGGACCACGACGAGGACGAAGACACCCAGGTGATGGAGCTGCGCGAAAGCGAGATTTTGGCGCGCCTGGGGTTTGACAACCCGTATTGAGCCTGCTGCGGAACTCTGCGCTGCCACCCGACTCTGACCACCCCATGACGTTCCCCTTGATCCTGACACGCTGGCTGCTGGCGGCCGTTTTCATCGCTATCAGCCCCACAACCATTTGGGCGCAAGGCCAAAAGACGATCACCCAGGTGGTCACCACCGAGCAGGTGCGTGCCGAGCTGATGGCGCACGCCCCGGACGGTGCCGACCCTGGCAAAACCGTCTGGGTGGGCCTGCAGCTCGCCCACATCCCCGACTGGCACACCTACTGGAAAAACACCGGCGACCCCGGCCAGCCCACCGCGCTGACCTGGACCTTGCCAGTGGGCGTGCTGGCAGGCGACATCGCCTGGCCGCTGCCGCACAAGCTGCCGCTGGGCACGCTGATGAACTATGGTTACGACGGCACGGTGCTGCTGCCGGTACCGCTCACCATCACACCCGGCTTCAAGCCCTCGCCACTTTCGCCCGAACTGGAGATCAAACTGCAGGCCAGCTGGCTGGTGTGCCGCCAGGAATGCATCCCGCAGGACGGCGAATTTGTGCTGCGCCTTCCGACTCGAAGCTCCACCGCCCTGAACGCCAGTGTCTTTGAGACCGCCTTGCGGGACCAGCCCAAGCCACTCCAAGTGCCCGCCAGCATCACCCTGGACGGCCAGAGCATCAAGCTGAGCGTGCCCGGCCTGCCCGCCAGCCTGCGCGGCCAAAAGCTCGACGTCTTTCCCGAAACCCCCGAAGTGATCGAGCCCGCCGGGCCCTGGACGCAGGCTTGGCAAGGCGATGTCTGGACCGCCAGCCTGCCCATGGCCCTGCACCGCAGCGCCAGCCCCACGCAGATGCCGCTGGTGCTGGTGGCCGAGGCGCCCGGTCAGCGCAGTGGCTACCTGATTCAGGCACAAGTCAGTGGCAACTGGCCCGCCCAGGCGCCTGTCACCATGTCCGCCCCCACGGCCCCGAGCTTCGCGCCAGCCTTGCCCGCCAGCGTGCCGCCCAGCTTCTGGCTGGCACTGGTCGGCGCGCTACTGGGCGGTGTGATCCTGAACCTGATGCCCTGTGTGTTCCCGGTGCTGGCGATCAAGGTGGTGAGCTTCACCCGCCACGCCGATGACCGGCGCAGCCACCGCGTGAGCGGCCTGGCCTACAGCGCGGGAGTCGTCCTGTCGTTTCTGGCCCTGGGCGCGCTGATGCTGGCGCTGCGCGGTGCGGGTGAACAACTGGGCTGGGGTTTTCAGCTGCAGTCACCCGCGGTGGTGGCGGGCCTGGCCGTGTTGTTCTCCGTGATTGGTCTGAACCTGGCGGGGCTGTTTGAGTTTGGCCAGTTTGTGCCTGGCCGCCTGGCCACGCTGGAGGCCAAGAATCCGGCCGTCAACGCGTTTTTGTCGGGCGTGCTGGCGGTGGCGATTGCCTCGCCCTGCACCGCGCCGTTCATGGGCGCCTCGCTGGGGCTGGCTTTGAATCTGCCTGCGCTGCAGGCGCTGGCCATCTTCGCCACGCTGGGAGTGGGCATGGCCCTGCCCTATCTGGCGGCCAGCTGGTCGCCCGCGCTGGCACGGCTGTTGCCGCGCCCTGGCGCGTGGATGGCGACTTTCCGCCGCGCCATGGCGTTCCCGATGTTTGCCACCGTGGTCTGGCTGGTGTGGGTGCTGGGCCAGCAAACCGGCATCGACGGCGCCAGTGCCTTGCTGGCGCTGCTGGTGGGGCTGGCGCTGGTGATCTGGGCCTTGACCCTGCATGGCCACGCGCGCCTGCCTGTGGTGGCGTTGTCCATCGCTGCCTTGTCCCTGATGACATGGGCCACCGGCAAACACATCGTCACCTTCCCGGAGCCTGCCAGCAGCTTGGTCAGCAGCGCGCGCTGGCAGGCCTGGTCACCCGGCAAGGTGGAGGAACTGGTCGCCAGCGGTGCGCCGGTGTTTGTGGATTTCACCGCTGCCTGGTGCGTGACCTGCCAGTACAACAAGAAAACCGCCTTGGCCAATGCCGAGGTGCTGGCCGACTTTGACGCGAAAAAAACGGTGTTGTTGCGCGCGGACTGGACCCGCCGCGACCCGGCCATCACCGCAGCGCTGGCCCAACTGGGGCGCAACGGCGTGCCGGTGTATGTGTTTTACCAGCCAGGCCGGGCGCCGGTGGTGCTGTCGGAGATTTTGTCGGTGGGCGAGGTACGCGCCGCCATTGCGGCCTTGTAGGGCTGGGGGTCGCCCGGGCTAAGACTTTCTTAAGCCTGGCTTTTTAAGCTGGAGCCTAGTTCATCACTGAGGTTCCCGCATGACAAACTTTCGCCAACCCACCACCCTGCTGGCCAGCCTGGCCGCGTTGACCATCGCCCTGCCGCTGGCAGCCAGCGCCAACCCCATCCTGGACAGCTACAAGGCCCAGGCCAAAACCGAGAACGCCGCGTTCAAGGATTTCAGCGCCGAGGCCGGGAAAAAGTTGTACACCACCCAGGGCCCGAACCAGGTGTCGTGCGCGTCGTGTCACACCGACTCGCCCAAAAACGTCGGCAAACACGCCAAAACCAACAAAGCCATTGACCCGCTGGCGCCCAGCGTGAACGCCCAGCGCTTCACCGACGCGGCCAAGGTGGAGAAATGGTTCAAGCGCAATTGCAACGACGCCTTGGCCCGCGCCTGCACCACGCAGGAAAAGGGCGACTTCATGGCCTACGTGCTGGCGGTCAAATAAGGAGCCACCATGACATTCAGCACATTCTGGCGACTGGCCGCTACCGCAGCGCTGGCTACGATCGCCTTCACCGCGCACGCCAAATACAACGGCGAGGACCGCGGCAAGCCGGTGATGCCGGCCCAGTCGAACGCCCAATGGGCGGCCGAATGCGGCAGCTGCCACCTGGCTTTTCCGCCGGGCTTGCTGCCTGCCGCGTCCTGGAAAAAGGTCATGACCGGGCTGGACAAGCACTTTGACACCGATGCCTCCCTGTCACCCGCAGACAACCAGGCCATCACCGACTACCTGGTCAAACACGCCTCCAACCGCTGGACCGCCAACACCGCACCGATCAAGATCACCGATGGCGAATGGTTCAAGACCAAACACCGCGCCAGCGAAATCGACCCGGCGGTGTGGAAACGGGCGTCGGTCAAGAGCCCATCCAACTGCATCGCCTGCCACCGGGCTGCCGACAAAGGCGAGTTTGACGACGACACCGTGCGTATTCCGAAATGAGCGCGCCTGACCTGGACACCACCGCCAGCCACCAACAACCCACCCTGATCTGGGACCTGCCCACCCGGCTGTTCCACTGGGCGCTGGTGGCCAGCTTCGCGCTGGCCTGGTTGACCAGCGACTCGGACGAATGGCTGGCCGTGCATGTGTTTTGCGGCTACCTGATGCTGGGGCTGATCGGCTTTCGGCTGGTCTGGGGCTTTGTCGGCTCGCACTTTGCGCGTTTTGCCAGCTTCCGCTTCAGCCCCCAACAGGGCATCCAGTACCTGAAAGACGTGGCCAGCGTCAGCGCGGCGCGCTTTGTGGGGCACAACCCGACCGGCAGCCTGGCGATTTACATCCTGCTGGCACTCAGCCTGGCCGTGGGCGCGGCAGGCATCCTGACGCTGGGCGCCGAAGAACAGCACGGCCTGGCGGCGGGCTGGTTCAGCTTTGCCCAGGGCGACCTGTTCAAGGAGGTGCATGAGGTCGCCGCCACGCTGATGCTGCTGGTGGTGGGCGGCCACATTGCCGGGGTGGTAGTGGAAAGTGTGCTGCACAAGGAAAACCTGGCTCGATCCATGGTCAACGGCCTCAAGCAAGCGGCACCGAACACGCCCAAAAGCAAAGCGCGCGCAGGCGTCGCCGTGGTGATGCTGCTGGCCATGCTGGGCTTTGGCGGCTGGTGGTTTGACTACGCGATTCAGCGCCAGCTCGACACCCCGGCGCAGCAGCAAGCGCACCGCGCCGGCGAGCACCACACGCGCCATGTGCCATTTGTCGGCCCCACCCTGGCCGACAACGCGCAGTGGCGCGAGGAATGCGGCAGTTGCCACGGGGTGTTTCACCCGTCATTGCTGCCCGCACGTTCCTGGCAAAAGATGATGGCCGAACAAGACCGCCATTTTGGCGATGACCTGGGCCTGGACGCCACCACCACGGCCAGCGTGCTGGCTTTTTTGGTGACCAACACGGCAGAGGGGCACCCCACCGAGGCGGCATACAAGCTGGACCAATCCATCCCCCGCAACGCCGCGCCGCAACGCATCACCGAGGTGGCTTACTGGATCAGAAAGCACCGCGACATCGCTGCCGCCGACTGGGCCAACCCGCTGGTCAAAGCCAAGTCAAATTGCGCCGCCTGCCACCCCGATGCCGACCTCGGCACCTATGAAGACGGTGCCATGCAGATTCCCAAGCGACCCACCTTGTGAGCCCACCAGGTGGCCCCGTGGTTTTTGGCACTTTTCAGCCGCTACGATGGGGCCCCCGCAAACGCCCGACCCACACCATGCGCATCCTGCTAGCCGAAGACGACCCCCTGCTTGGCGACGGGCTACGCGCGGGCCTGCGCCAGCAGGGTTTTCTGGTGGACTGGGTGCGTGACGGCCTGGCCGCCGAGCGCGAAATCGCCTGCGGCAACCACCAGGCCGCTGTGCTCGATCTGGGCCTGCCCCTGAAAGACGGGCTGGACGTGCTGCAATCCCTGCGGCGGCAAAAAATCAACCTGCCGGTGCTGGTGCTGACCGCGCGTGACGCCGTGCCAGACCGCATCAAGGGGCTCGACCTCGGTGCCGACGACTATGTGGTCAAACCGGTGGACCTGTTTGAGCTGGGCGCGCGCCTGCGCTCGCTGGTGCGCCGCGCCCACGGGCACACGCAGGACCTGCTGACCTGTGGCGCCCTGCAGATCAACCTGGCGGCGCGTACGGTCACGCTGTCGGGGCAACCTGTGACGCTGTCGATGCGCGAGTTCGACCTGCTGCACGTGCTGATGCTCAACGCCCAGCGCGTCATGTCGCGCGAACAGCTGGAGCAGCAGCTCTACAGCTGGGGTTATGAGGTGGAAAGCAACGCGGTGGAGGTGCACATCCACCACCTGCGCAAAAAACTGCAGGCCGACCTGATCCAGACCGTGCGCGGCGTGGGCTACACCCTGGTTGCCGCCAAAGACCCGCTCTGCGGCCCCGTGGCATGAAACTGTTCACGCGCTTGCGCTCGCTGCAGGCGCGTCTGCTGGCGCTGCTATTGGTCATGATCTCGGTGGTGTGGGTATCGGCAGCGGCGCTCACCTGGGTCGATACCCGCGACGAGCTTGATGAGTTGCTCGACGCCCACCTGGCGCAGTCGGCCGCGCTGCTGGTGGCACAGCAGGAGGTTGGCGAGCACCGCGACGAGGGGGCCCGGTCCCGCGGCAGGCGTATTGACGAGGAGGAGGACGACCATCCCGGCGCACCCACCCTGCACAAATACGCCACCCGCGTGGCGTTTCAGGTGTTTCATGAAGACCAGCTGACGCTGCACTCCAGCAACGCGCCCGAGGCCCCCATGTCGACCAAGGCGCGCGGCTTTGCCACGGTGCGTTTCCCCGACGGCCAGGCGTGGCGGGTCTTTGGCGCCCAGGGCAACGAGGGCGATGTCCAGGTCTTTGTGGGTGAAAGAATCAAGTCACGCCAATCCATTTTGTGGGCCGTTTTACAAGGCGTGCTGCAGCCCTTGTTATGGGCCCTGCCGGTGTTGGCCGTGCTGGGCTGGCTGGCGGTGCGCCAGGGGCTGAAGCCGCTGCGCAGCCTGAGCCAGGCGCTGTCCCGGCGCCAGCCACAGGCGCTGGAGCCGCTGGCCATGACCGACACCCCGACCGACATCGCACCGGTGGTGCAATCGCTCAACGCGCTGTTTGAGCGCATGGGCGGTGTGCTTGACGCCGAACGGCGCTTTACCGCCGACGCCGCCCACGAGTTGCGCACCCCGATCGCTGCCATCCGCGCCCAGGCGCAAGTGGCGCTGGGCGCCGGTGACGACGACGCCCAACGCGCCCAGGCCTTGCGCCAAACGCTGGAGGGTTGCGACCGCGCCACGCACCTGGTCACGCAATTGCTGACCTTGTCCCGGCTGGAAGCTGCAGGCGGCCAAGCCGTGGCCGGTGTGGTGAACCTCACCGCCATCACCCAGCGCACCGCCGCCCAACTGGCACCGCTGGCCTTGGGACGGCGCCAGACGCTGGAGCTGGACGCCCCGCAGCCCGCGCTGATCACCGCTGACGACACCCTCACCGGCGTGCTGGTGCGCAACCTGCTCGACAACGCCTTGCGCTACAGCCCCGATGGCGCCCGCGTATCGCTCAGCGTGAGCGTTGCGAAAGGACAGGTGGTGTTGCAGGTGGACGACAGCGGCCCGGGGCTGCCAGAGGCGGAGCGGGCGCGCCTGGGCGAACGCTTTTTCCGCAGCCTGGGCACCACCCAAAGCGGCAGCGGCTTGGGCTGGTCCATCGTGCGGCGCATTGCCCAGGTCTACCAGGCGCAGGTGCACACGGGTGTTTCGGCGTTGGGCGGCCTGAGCGTCACCGTGATCTGGCCAGTTGCGCCAGATCAACGAGCTGCCCAAATTTGATGCAACAAGTGTCAACCTGACACGACAGAATGCGACAATTCGGCCATGACTACCTCCTCCACCCCCACCTTCGCCCCCCTCAAGAACGACACCTTTCTGCGCGCGTGTATGCGCCAGGCGACTGACTACACGCCCATGTGGATGATGCGTCAGGCCGGGCGCTTCCTGCCGGAATACCGGGCCACCCGCGCCAAGGCGGGCAGTTTCATGGGCCTGGCCACCAATGTGGATTACGCCACCGAGGTCACCCTGCAGCCGCTGGACCGTTTCCCGATTGACGCGGCGATTTTGTTCAGCGACATCCTGACCGTGCCCGATGCGATGGGCCTGGGTCTGTCGTTTGCGCTGGGTGAAGGCCCCAAGTTTGCGACCGCCGTGCGTGACGAAGCCGCCGTGGCCAAGCTGGAAGTGCCCGACATGGCCAAGCTGCAGTATGTGTTTGACGCAGTCACCTCGATCCGCAAGGCGCTCAATGGTCGGGTGCCGCTGATCGGTTTTTCCGGCAGCCCCTGGACCCTGGCCTGTTACATGGTCGAAGGCGCAGGCAGCGACGACTACCGTCTGGTCAAAACCATGATGTACAGCCGCCCGGACCTGATGCACCGCATTCTGGAAATCAACGCCGACGCCGTGGCGCTGTACCTCAACACCCAGATTGAAGCCGGTGCACAAGCGGTGATGGTGTTTGACAGCTGGGGTGGTGTGCTGGCCGACGGCGCCTTCCAGGAGTTCAGCCTGGCCTACACCCGCCGTGTGCTGGCCAAATTGCACAAAACCTGGGATGGCGCCACCATCCCGAGCATCGTCTTCACCAAAGGCGGCGCCTTGTGGCTCGACGAGATGGAGCAGCTTGACTGCAACGCACTCGGCCTGGACTGGACCGCCAACCTGACCAAGGCCCGCATCATTGCGGGCGGCAGCAAGGCGCTGCAAGGCAACCTGGACCCGAACGTGCTGTTTGCCCCGCCAGAGAAGATTGAAGCGGAAGTCATCAAGGTGCTCAATGCCTTTGGCGCACCCCACAGCGGCCCGGGCTTTGGACCCACCCACATCTTCAACCTGGGCCACGGCATCAGCCAGCACACCCCGCCCGAACACGTGGCTGCGCTGGTGGAAGCGGTGCACAAACACTCGCGCCTGATGCGCGGCGCCTGTTAACGGCCCTGGCTGAGCCGTCATCGCGGCGGATGCAACATGGTTGTCATGGCGGCCCCGGATCGCGTCCGGGGTGTCAGCACCTGCCATCCTGGCCGTTCGAAGTCATGGATGCCGGGTCGTGGCCCGGCATGACCAGCGGGATGACCGCATCGCGTTTCCACGTTAGGCTTGCCTGGCCGCCTAGCACTTTTCAAGCAGTTTTGACCCACCCAATTGCAAAATTTTTGCTTACTTATGCACAAATTTGGTGTAGCCAAACTGGAACCGGCGACACCGCCCCCAAAGACACTACCAAACAAATAGCAATCGCAAGTGGTTGTTTTATATAGATTTTAATTTTTGCTTCATTTTTGGGCAGGCTAACAAAGGCCTTGATTTACAAGGGCTGGCGGCCACTATTGACGACCTATCAACAAAGTTATCCACAGAAAACTTGGATGACCTTCAAAAGCCCTCAAAATCAACGACTTAAGCTCCATTCCGCAAGTTCACTTGAACAAACCACCCCAAACCGACCCGCAGGTCAACATCCAGATCGCTGTGCTGGTCCACACCCCGGCCTACAGCCAGATGGCCGGGGCACTGACCTACCTGAGCGCGCAACCGCTGCCCGCTGGTACGCTGGTGCGGGTTCCACTGGGGCAACGCGAACTGCTGGGCGTGGTGTGGGAACCGCCCGGCCAACCCGCAGCCGCCGACGCAGCCACCCCAAACACCCTCGACCCGGCCAAGCTGCGCCCGATCGCCGCCGCGCTGGACGCGCTGGCCCCGTTGAGCGCGAGCTGGCGCGCCCTGATCAGCTTTGCTGCCAGCTACTACCAGCGCTCAGCGGGTGAAGTGGCGCTGGCTGCGCTGCCACCGCAATTGCGCGACCTCAGCAGCGTGCAACTGGCCCGGCGCCTCAAAAAGAAAGCGGCGAACCTGAGCAAGGCCCAGGCCGCCAAGGTGAGCCATGGCACCACCAGCGCCGCCTGCCCAGAGGCATCACCAGCGGACCACGCGCCTCCCGACAGCCCCCTGACCACGCCTGATCTGGTCGCCCTCACCCCCGAGCAAACGCAGGCCCTCGACCAATTCCATGCCCAATCCGGGCCGTTCCTGCTGTTTGGCGCCACCGGCAGTGGCAAGACCGAGGTGTTCATGCGCTGCACGGCCGACCTGCTGGCGGGCTCGGACAGTGCCCAGGCGCTGGTGATGGTGCCCGAGATCAACCTGACGCCGCAGCTCGAAGAACGTTTCAAGGCCCGTTTTTGCGCCCAATATGGCGAGGACGCGGTGGTGTCGATGCACAGTGGTTTGACCCCGGCGCAGCGGCTGGCCAGCTGGCTGGCGGCGCACAGCGGGCAGGCGCGCATTGTGCTGGGTACCCGCATGGCGGTGTTTGCGTCGATGCCCCACCTGGCACTGATCGTCGTCGATGAGGAACACGACCCGAGCTACAAAAGCCAGGATGGCGCACGCTACTCGGCGCGCGACCTGGCCGTGTACCGCGCCCGGCTGGACGGCGCCAAGGTGCTGCTGGGCTCGGCCACGCCGTCGCTGGAGAGCTGGTACCACAGCCGCCCGGCAGCGGAGGGTGGGCGTTACCTGCGGCTGGAGATGCCCAGCCGCGTGGGTGCCAACGCCCTGCTCCCCCTGGTGCGGCGCGTGGACATGAACCACCAACCCAAAGGCTGTGTACTCTCGCCACCGCTGCTCGACGCCATTGGCCAGCGCATCACACGCGGTGAACAAAGCATGGTGTTCCTGAACCGGCGCGGTTACGCCCCGGTGCTGAGCTGCGCCGACTGCGACTGGAAAAGCAACTGCCCGCACTGCAGCGCCTTTCGCGTCTTTCACAAGATCGACCGCACGCTGCGCTGCCACCACTGTGGTTTTACCGAACGGGTGCCCCGCGCCTGCCCGGACTGCGGCAGCCTGGACATCGCGCCAGTGGGGCGCGGCACCGAACGGCTGGAGGAACAACTCGCGCTGTTGCTCAGTGACATGCGTCGCCCCGACGGCAGCGCGGTGCGCATTGCCCGCATCGACGCCGACACCACCAAACTCAAAGGTTCACTGGAGAGCCAGCTGGCACAGGTGCATGCGGGCGAGGTCGATGTGCTGGTGGGCACCCAGATGATTGCCAAGGGCCACGACTTTCGCCGCATCACCCTGGTGGCGGCCATCAACCCCGATGGCGCCTTGTTCTCGAGCGACTTCAGATCCCCCGAGCGGCTGTTTGGTCTGCTGATGCAGGCGGCCGGGCGCGCCGGGCGCGACGCCAGCAACACTAGCCGCAGCGAGATGTGGGTGCAAACCTTTCACCCGACGCACCCGCTCTACGAGACGCTCAAGCAACATGACTACCCGGCCTTTGCCGCCTCGCAGCTGGTGGAGCGCCAACAGGCGGGCATGCCGCCGTTCAGCTTCCAGGCCCTGGTGCGCGCCGACGCCCGCACACAAGAAGCCGCCCAGGCCTTTTTGAACAGCGCCAGCAGCGCCTGCGACGGCCTGCCCGAGCTGGCGCCCTGGCGCGAGCACATCACGCTCTACCCGGCGGTACCGATGAGCATCCAGCGCGTGGCCAATGTGGAGCGTGCCCAGATGCTGCTGGAAAGCCCCTCGCGCGCGGCCTTGCAACGCTTTTTGAACGCCTGGCAACCGACCCTGCACGCGATGCGCAGCCAGCCGCAGTGCAAAGGCCTGCTGCGCTGGGCCATCGATGTGGATCCGCTGCTGATTTAACGTGACATTGCGCCGCCGTCATGACTGGCGGTCATCCCGGGCTTGACCCGGGGTCCATTCGGTCGAGGCGTCAGGCCGCTTTGGTGGCCACAATCACCTGGAAATTGCCAAAAAACACGGTGTGCCGCTCGCACGTCACGCCCGGCATGGCCTGCAACTGCCGCACCGGGTCATGGGTGTCCCACAGGGCCAGGCCATAGGGCTCAAACACCTTGAAATACGTCCAGCTCAGCATCCGCAGCAGCCAAGGCCGGGGCCGGTGAAACTCGGCCAGGTACAGCTTGCCGCCCGGCTGCAGCACCCGCATGGCTTCGTTCAACGCGTCAATCTTCAGGTGGTGCGGCAACTCATGCAGCAGGAAAAAGATCACGTTGGCGCTCACCGAGCTGTCCGCCTGCTTCATGGCCACGGCGTTGTCGCGAAAGTAGTCAATCTTGCCGGTGTAGGCGGCCAGCTTGCCTTTGGCGTGGTCGAGTTCGTTCTGGATGAGGTCAGTCACCACCACCTTCGCCACCCCGGCGCTCACAGCCGCCTTAACCACGCGTGGCATCACATTGCCAAACGCGCAAGAGGTGATCAGCACCTTCTTGCCCTTGAGGTCGGTGCGTTTGAGCCCGTGGGTAATGACCGACACCAGGCTGCTGTACTGAAACAGCAGGATGGCGGCAATCACTGGCTGAAAATCCACAATCCGGATCAGCCGCATATTCGAATACAGCGGGTAAACATGGGCCGATGCGTGCTGCATGCGCCCCATGGCGGCCCGCACCAGCAGGGTGCCGCGCGTCAGCACAAAGAAGAAGAGGGCAAAACTGGCCAATGCCGCTACGACACCCAACACGGTATAGGTCATCCAGGGGAACATTTTTTTCCTTTGCGATCAACACTGATCGACGATGCTCTGCAGTTGATAAAGCGTCAGGTTACCCGCTTCTGAGGCCGGGTTACTTGAGTTGTGTCAGGTATTTGCGACATACCCGGGCCATCCAGCTGCCAATCGAGGTCATCCAGCGACCCAAATGGCGACGACGCGCGCCAGGGCGCCGATCTGGTCACTGCAACCAGGCCACCGCCAGCGAAAACGTCACGAATGCGGCCGCGGTGGAGACCAGAATGATGCGCGCCACCCGCCCGTTGTCCGCGCCAAAGCGCTCCGCCAGCAGCGACACATTGCTGGCACTGGGCAGCGCCGCCACCAGCACAATCACCGTCAGCGTCGAGGGCGCCAGCGGCAGCCCAAGATGCATCAGCAGCGACCCCAGCCCCAGCACCAACAGCGGGTGCAGCAGCAGCTTGGTCACAGCCACCGGCAGGTAGTCGCGCAGCAGCGGCACGGGCGCCTGGCCCGCCGCCGCCAGCATGTGCGAACGCGCCAGCACCGCACCGATGGTGAACAGCGCCACCGGCGACGCGGCATCGGCCAGCATGTCCACCACTTTCATCACCGGTCCAGTCAACTCAAAACCCAGCACCGGCACCAGCGCACCGAGCAGAATCGACCACGGCATCGGGTTGGTCAGCACACCTTTGAGGGCATTTTTCAGCGCCTTGGCCACACCGTTCTCGTCAGCGCCATCGAGCCGGGACAGCGCAATACACAGTGAAGTGATGACGATCATGTCAATGACCATGGTCAAAATCGCAGGCCCCGCGGCCTGCGCGCCCAGCAGCGCCACCAGCAGCGGCACCCCCATGAAGCCTGAGTTGGGAAACGCCGCCACCAGCGCGCCAAAGGCCGCGTCGTTCCAGCCGATGCGCGCGCTCAAACTGGTGGCCACGGTGACAGCCACCAACATCAGCCCGCACAGCAACCAGACCAGCGCCACCCATGGGTCCAGCAACTGGCCAATCGGCGTGTTGGCACCAAAGCGGTACAACATACACGGCAACGCAAAAAACAGCACAAACCCGTTCAGCCCGGCGATGACGTCCAAGGGCAGCAGCCGCCCACGCGCCGCCAGGTAACCGCACAGCACCAGCGCGAAAAAGGGGAAGGTGAGGGTGAAAATGTGCAGCACAGGTGAATTGTCGTCGGGCCACTGAACGCGCCCGCCAGCGCACCAGCCCGCTCGGGCAGCGGCCGCACACCGGCCGAACCCGTCAGGGGGTGTGGCACGGTCAGGCCGATATGATGGCCGCTTTTGCGCATTGACCCATGGCTTCTTTTCTTACCCAGGCATGGAACCGCCTGCGCGGCCAACCCCAAGGCGTCAGCCGTGCTGCGCCCCACCACGTTGCTGCCACAGCGCCAGTGGCCGACGCCTCTGCCGCGCCTGCCACGCAGGGCCACGGGGTATCACCGGCGGGCTTGGGCGCGCGCCGCCCAATCATCGCGGCCAGCGGCGGCGTGGTGGGTTTTGAGTTTCGCGTCCATCAGGATGTGCGCCAGCGCTTGGCGCGTGCGCCCAACCCTGGCGCACAAGCCGCTTATGCCACAGCGGTGCTGGCGTCGGCGCGCCTCACCGCGGTTGACCAGCGCCTGGGGCTGGCCCGACTGCCCGCCCACTGGCTGCAAGCCAAGATGGCGGCGCAGGTGGGCCCGGGGGTCATGGTGGCGCTGGAGTCGCCCACACCCACCCAGGCTGACAGCAGCGAATGGCTGCCCGCCATCGTGGCTTTGCGCGAGGCCGGTGCCCGCGTTGGTTGGGCAGCTGACTTGGTGCTGGCGCTCCAGCCAGACTTTGTGCTGCTGCACCAAGGCAGCCAGGACATGGACGCGGTGCTGGCACCCATCGCGCACTGGCCAGGCGATCTGCTGAACCTGCCCAAGGTGCTCACCGATGTCGGGCACCTGGAAGACCTGGAGCTGGCGCTGTCCAGTGGCATCGCGTATGTCTGCGGTGCGCTGGTCCAGCGCACGCCTGCCACCCCCAGCGACGTGCTGCCGCTGCCACCGCAGGCGCGCCGCATCGCCACGCTGCTTCAAATGATCATCAACGGCGCGTCCACACAAGCCCTGGTGGAACACATCAAGGGCGATGTCGGTTTGTCCTTCAGGCTACTCAAACGCCTGAAAGCCGCTGAGCTGTCCCACCTGCAGGACTGCGACAGTGTCGAGCAAGCCGTGCAATTGCTGGGGCGCAACGAGCTGTACCGCTGGTTGTCCATGTTGTTGCTGGGCGCCTCCAGCAAGCGCCGCACCAGCCTGGCGCTGCAAGAGGTGGCGCTGTGGCGCGCCCGGCTGCTGGAGCTGTTGGCCATTCAGCAGCAACAGCCGGCACCCGGCCAGTTGTTTGCACTTGGGCTGGCCTCCATGCTGGGACCGCTGCTGGGCATCAGCCGCCAGGAGGTGGTGGCGACCCTCAACCTGAACGCCCAGGGTCGCCAGGCACTGCTCGACAACAGCGGCCCGTGGGCGCCTTATCTGCAGGTGGTGCAAAGCCTGGAAAGCCACGCCGCCGACGCAGCCAGCCCGTTCGCACAGCCCGCTGAAGGCCAGCCCAGCGTGAGCGAAACCTCTGAACAAGCCTGGCAGTGGGCCAGCGCCAACATGGCACAGGCGCAGAAAAACTGAGTGCACTGGTGTACGCGGCCGCCAAGCCCCGCGGTTGGCATCTGGGTATGATTCGCCCCCTTCTGCGCGTTTCTCCCCCATGTCCACCTCCTTCAATACCGGTCTCAACCTCGCCCAGCAGGACGCGGTGAACTACCTGCACGGGCCCTGCCTGGTGCTGGCCGGGGCGGGCTCGGGCAAAACGCGGGTGATCACGCACAAGATTGGTCGGCTGATCCAGTCCGGCGTGGCAGCCAAACGCATTTTTGCGATCACCTTCACCAACAAGGCCGCCGCCGAAATGCGCGAGCGCGCCAAGGGGCTGATTGGTCGGGCCGCCAAAGACGTGGTGATCTGCACCTTTCACGCGCTGGGCGTGCGGCTGCTGCGTGAAGACGGCGCGGTGCTGGGGCTCAAACCGCAGTTTTCGATTTTGGACAGTGACGATGTCACCAGCATCCTCAAGGACGCTGGAGGCAGTGTTGACGCGGCCACCGCGCGCAGCTGGCAATGGACCATCAGCCTGTGGAAAAACCAGGGGCTCAACGCGGCCAGCGCTTTCGCTGCTGCCGCCAACGACAACGAGCGCATCATCGCCCGCGTGATGGCGCATTACGAAGAACGGCTCGCCGCGTTTCAGGCGGTGGACTTTGACGACCTGATTGGCCTGCCGCTCAAACTGCTACAACAACACGAGCAGGTCAGGCAGAAGTGGCAAGGGCTGGCGGGTCATTTTTTGGTGGACGAGTACCAGGACACCAATGCCACGCAGTACGAGATGCTCAAACTGCTGGTGGGTGGCAACGGCCCCGAGCAGGCGCGCTTCACCGCTGTGGGGGATGACGACCAGTCGATTTACGGCTGGCGCGGTGCCACGCTGGACAACTTGAAGAAGTTACCGATCGACTTCCCCAACCTCAAAGTCATCAAGCTCGAGCAAAACTACCGCTCCACCTCCGCCATCCTGCGCGCGGCCAACAATGTGATTGGCCCCAACCCCAAGCTGTTCCCGAAAAACCTGTGGAGTGACCTCGGCGAAGGTGAGCCGGTGCGGGTGGTCGATGCCGACAGCGAAGAACACGAGGCCGAACGCGCCGTGGCGCGTATCCAGAGCCTGCGGGCCAACGGCCTGCCCCACGCCGGGCCGCAGTTCAAGGAATGGCGCGACTTTGCCGTGTTGTACCGCGCCAACCACCAGGCCAAACCGTTTGAGAAAGCACTGCGCAAAGCGCAGATTCCGTACAAGGTATCAGGTGGCACCAGCTTCTTCGACCGCGCCGAGGTGAAAGACCTGTGCGCCTGGTTTCGGCTGTGGATCAACAACAACGACGACCCGGCGTTTTTGCGCGCGGTGACCACGCCCAAACGCGGCATTGGCCACCAGACGCTGGGGCACCTGGGCGACTTTGCGTCGCGCTACAAACTTAGCATGTTTGGTGCCTTGTTCTCGTCGAGCCTGAGCAGCGTGATCTCGGGCAAGGCGCTGGGCAGCCTGCACGAGTTTGGCCGCGAGGTCAACGACCTGGAGTTCCGCGCGCGCCACACCTTGGGTGCCGAGGCCGCCAAAAGCTTTCTGATGGACTGGCTCAAAGACATTGGCTACGAGCAATACCTGTACGACGGGGAAGACAGCGAACAGGTGGCCAACGCCCGCTGGAGCAATGTGCTCGACTTCATCGACTGGATGAGTGGGCGCTGCGGCGGGCAGATCGACGACGCCTCGGGTGTCAACGCGGTCGGAGAAGTCAAGTCGCTGCTGGAGGTGGCGCAGACCGTGTCACTGCTGTCGACCATTTCCGAGCAGGAAAAAGACCAGAACGTGGTCACACTCTCCACCCTGCACGCTTCCAAAGGACTGGAGTGGCCGCATGTGATGCTGGTCGGCGTGACCGAGGGCATGTTGCCCTTCAAGCTGCGCGACAACCCCGACGCCGAATCGGCCGGACCGACCAGCGCGCTGCAGAAAGCCCAGGCGATGGAAGCCGCCAACGCGTCGCTGACCACCCACCTGCAGGAAGAACGCCGCCTGATGTACGTGGGCATCACCCGCGCCCAGCGCAGCCTGGCGGTGAGCTGGACCCGCAAACGCAAAAAGGGCCGCGAGATGGTGCAGGCCCAACCCAGCCGGTTCATTGAAGAAATGGGCTTGGACCAGGCCACCGTCAAAGAAGACCCACGCGCCAAACTCAAGGCCCTGCGCGCCGAATTTGCCCAGAAGGCCGCCGACGGCGCAGCGGCACGGGCGCAGACGCGCCCCTGACACGCTGATGGGTCCACGCTAGCCCGCCCAACCCGCGCCCGGCGCGATAGAGGGTCAACACCGGGCGCGCGGCCCCGGTGCACCTTGGCACAGTTCTCGCGTGCATCCACCGTGACCCTGTTCGCCAGCGCACAGACCGCTGGCCGGTGCGTTTTTACAGTGTGGCGTCCTGAAAATCCGGCTCCGCCCCGGCTAACCCTTACCTGAGACGACCATGAACGACGACCTGAGCCCCCTTTTCTCGCCAGCCAGCCAGCCGCCGCCCTTGCAAATGCGCCTGGGTTTTGAGATGGTGTACGACTGCCCGGCGCCCACCCCCATGATCCTGGCGCTGCACGTGCACCATTCGCGCGCAGCCGACCTGGTGCGCCCGGACCGGCTGGTGACCCACCCGCCCGTCCCCGTGACGGCTTACCACGATATGTTTGGCAACTGGTGCAGCCGCATCGTGGCGCCGCCGGGCCGCTTTGTGGTCAGCACCGATGCGCTGATCAACGACAGCGGCTTGCCGGATGTGGTGGCGCCATGGGCGATGCAGGTGCCGGTGGAACAGTTGCCCGAAGAAACGCTGGTGTACCTGCTGGGCAGCCGCTACTGCGAGACCGATCAGCTGTCCGAGACCGCCTGGCAACTGTTTGGCCACGGCCCCACCGGCTGGGCACGGGTGCAGGCCATTTGCGATTTTGTCCACCGGCACATCGAGTTTGGCTACCACCACGCCCGGCGCACACGCACTGCCTGGGAGGCCTACAAGGAAGGCCAGGGGGTGTGCCGCGACTATGCCCACCTGGCGATTGCCTTTTGCCGCTGCATGAACATTCCGGCGCGCTACTGCACCGGCTACCTGGGCGACATCCGCATCCCGCCGATACCGGCGCCGATGGATTTTGCCGGCTGGTTCGAGGCCTATCTGGGCGACCGTTGGTACACCTTCGATGCCCGCAACAACACGCCGCGCATTGGCCGGGTGCTGATGGCACGCGGGCGTGATGCCTGTGATGTGGCGCTGGCCAGCACCTTCGGGCCCAACACCCTGATCAGTTTCACCGTCCGGGCCGAGGAAGTCAGCCCCACCTGAACCGCGACCCGGCCACGCTACCCGATCGGGGCGGGTGGTGTCTCGCGCGTCGCCATGTCGGGATGGATCAGGTGGCGCAGCAGCCCGCGTAATTTGGCCGGGCGCACTGGCTTGCTCAGCAGCACCAGCCCGGCCTCGCGCACCCGCTGGGTCACGTGGGGCTGGGTGTCGCCGCTGATCACACAGGCAGGCAGGTCGCGCCCGGACTGCACCCGCAAGGCCTGGATGACGTCCAGCCCATTCAGGTTGCCCGCCAGACGGTAGTCACTGACGATCACATCCGGCCACGGCTTGGCCTGGCACAGCGCCTGCGCCGAGGCCAGGTCTTGCGCCACCCGCACCTGGCAGCCCCAGGCGGCCAGCAACCCGGCCAGCGCATCCCGGTTCATGGCATCGTCTTCAATCACCAGCACAGTGGCATTGGCCAGATCGTTTTTTCCCGTCGCCCCTGCCAGCGGCTCAGGCGCTGCGCTGGGGCGGGGGCTGGCCAGAGGCAGGGTCAGCCGGTAGGTGGTGCCGCAGCCCAGGTTGGAGCGCAAAGTCAACGGCAAATTCAGCAGGCGGCAGCAGCGCTGCACGATGCTCAAACCCACACCCAAGCCCTGGCGCCGGTCGCGCTGCGGGTTATCCACCTGGTAAAACTCCTGAAAGACCCGCTCGTGGTCCTGCGGTGCCATGCCAATGCCGCTGTCGCGCACCTCGATGTGCAACTGCCCGGCGTTTACGGCCTGGCGGCAGGCCACCAGCACGCTGCCATGATGGGTGTAGCGGATGGCGTTGCTGACCAGGTTGCGCAGAATACGCTGCAGCAACACCGGGTCGCTCTGGACCCAGGCGTTGCACGGGCGCACCCGCAAACGCAAGCCTTTGGCGCTGGCCTCGGCGGCGTAACCGTTGCGCAGCGAGGTCAGCACGCCGTTGATGGCAAACGGCCGGATCTGGCTTTGGGTGGACTCAGCGTCCAGCCGGGACAAGTCAAACATGCCGTCCAGCATCACCTGCATGTCGCGCACCGCCTCAAAGGCGCGGTCCACCAGGTGGCGTGCAGGCGGTGCCAGCGGCATGGGCAGCAACTGCGACATGAACAGACCCAGCGCGTGGGCGGGCTGGCGCAGGTCATGGCTGGCAGCTGACAAAAAGCGCGACTTGGCCTCATTGGCCGACTCGGCCATATCCTTTTTGGCTTGCAAAAACGCGCTGTGCTGCTGCTGCAGCCGACTCGCCGTGGCCAGTCGACGCATGGTCAACCAGCCCATGCCCAGGGTCAACACAATCAGCAGCGTCGAGGTCAGCGCGTAAACCAGCGTGAAGCGGCGGATCTCCTGCAGCGAGGCGGTGGCGCGCGCGGTTTCCACATGGTAGGCGTCCAGCGCCAGGCGATGTACCTCGGTGCGCAACCCCTGGCTGTCCTGAAACAGCTGGCGTGCCACCGCGGGGTCCAAAAAGGCCGGCACCTCGGTCAGGTACAGGTCGGCCCGGTCAATGTGGGCATTGGCCGCTGCCAGCGCCGTCTGAAAACTCGGGCGCGATTGCATGACCGTGCCGATGTCAACGCTTTGCAAAAGCTGCACCTGGCTGACAAAGATGTTGTACTGGTTGCTCAGGTCTTCCAGCAACCTGGGCGTGCTGCCCTGGCCCTGCACCTCCCGCAAGGCGGCCTGGTAGTTGCCCAGTTGCAGCTCCAGCTTGGAGAAACCCCAGGCCAGATTGCCCTGGCCTTTGATGGTGGCGCGGGTGACATGGTCAATCTGCTGGTATTGGAACCAGCCCAACCCGGCCACCACCAGCAGGGTGGCAGCGGCCACCACCAGCAGCAGATAGCGGGTGGGTTTCTGAATGCCCTGTAACCAGCCCGACCAGTGTCGGCGCGGGCTCGTCACCGGCTCAGGGGGTGACAGCGACATCACTCCACCACAATGCGTTGGAGCTGCCAGACACTGCGGCTGTAATACACGTCGGTATGCAGCTCGTCGGGGTACTGGTCAAACGGGTACATCAGCAAGACCGGCCCCAGGGTGCGCACCTTGAGCGAGCGACCATCGGCGCGCAATGCAACCATCGGGTTGTAACGCCCGACATCACTCATGGGAACCCGCGCCTCAAAATAGTCCAGCGCGTGCAGATGCAGCGTGCTGCCGCGTGCCCCCACGGCCTTGAGCAGCGTTTTCAGGGCCACCCCCGAGTAGATCACCGGCTGGCTGTGCCACTGGCTGCGGGTGGTGAAGCTCAGCACCGGCAAGGCTTGCAGCATGGCAGCGTCAAACTGCGCGCCCTGGGGCGAGTTACGCTGGGTGATCTGGCCGCTCACGGTCAAAACGATGGGGCCCTGTGGTTTGGCCAAGCCCTGCGCCTGGGCACCCAGGCACAGCATCATCCCAACGATGCTGCACAACCAGCGACCCACACCCTTGCCTCGGCTTGTTTTCACCTGACTCCTTGTTGTTCAATCCTGGCTGAAGTTTACGACCAGCGTGTGCGACCCGACCAGCGCGCACGACGGGTCGGCGATACTGCGGCACCCATGAAACCATCGATCACTTTTCTTTCTATCGCTGCAGGCAGCCTGACGGCCTGGGCTGGCGCCCAAGCTGTCACCAACGATGCCGCCAGCCCGCACGGGCCTGGCTGGCAACACTGCAGCGCCCTGAGTGGCGACAACGCCGCGCGCCTGAGTTGCTTTGACCAGTGGGCAGCGCGGCAGGCCAGCACCACAGCGCCTGCGCTACCAACTGCGCCCACACCCGCCGCGCCGCCAGCCACGCCACCGGTGGTCATCACCATGGTGGCACCCACCGCGCATGACTGCAAAAATCCCCAGTTCTCGGAACTGTCACGCTTTTGGGAGCTGGAAGCCGGCAGCAACTGCGGCACCTTTGGCATCCGTGGCTACAAGCCCATCAGCCTGTCGGTGATCGGCTCCAACAGCGTCAACACCCAGCCCGACTCGGTGCTGCCAGATCACCGTGCCACCAGCAGCCAGGCCTTCAACACCACCGAGACACGCATCCAGCTCTCGGTGCGCACCAAAATCGCCGAGGGCCTGCTGACGCAAAACCAGCCCCTCAAGCGCGACTCGCTGTGGTTTGGCTACACCAACCAGTCCAACTGGCAGATTTTCAGCGGCGACCTGTCGCGCCCGTTTCGCACCACCGACCACGAACCCGAACTGATCTACATCTACCCCACCGACCTGGCGCTGCCCGGCAACTGGCGGCTGCGCTACACCGGCCTGTCCTTCAACCACCAATCCAACGGCCAGCCCTTGCCGCTGTCACGCAGCTGGAACCGCACCATCCTGATGGCGGGTCTGGAAAACGGCGCGCAGTTCCGGCTGCTCGGCAAACTTTGGTACCGCCTGCCCGAAGGCGACGATGTGGACGACAACCCCGAGATCAGCGACCTGGTCGGGCGCAGCGAGTTCACAGGCCTGTGGAACCCCGACCTAAAGAACACCTTTGGCCTGACCCTGCGCCACTCGCTGCGCTCAGACGCCAACGGCTCGGTCAAGCTGGAATGGCTGCGCAAGCTCAACAGCACCGACGGCAGCGGCAAACCCGGCGGCCTGCAGTTGCACACGCAACTCTTCTCCGGCTACGGCGACAGCCTGATCGACTACAACCGCCGCCGCACGGTGCTGAGTGTGGGCTTGAGTTTGGTGGATTGGTAGTACCGTGCAGTCTGGCACCGGCGCTTGGGCGCGCAGCAAGCTTGGGGCGCCGGCCTTGGCCACCGGCTCAAACAGCTCATGGCGGGTGCACAGCGCCTGCGTGCGCGAGTTGTTGCTCACTGACCGCCTGTAGCCGTGGGCTCAGGCCAGGCTCGTGCGTTGATTTGGATTGGGTTTCAAGAGCGCAACCCCTGCACTGTGCAGGTCGATCCCAAGCCCTACCACATGTGGTTTTGCCACCGCACACCGCTGTGCGCGCCCAGGCGAGCAAGCATAATCACCGCACAGGAACACCCCATGACCGCAGCCACCCCCTACCAATTCCACGTCCAGGTCAAACCCCGCTACCAGCCGGAGCGCTCTGACCCCGACCAGGCCCTGTACTTTTTCACCTACACCATCACCGTGCGCAACACCGGCCAAGTGGCGGCGCAGCTGATCTCGCGCACCTGGAACGTCAACGACGCCGATGGCAACCGCGAAAAGGTCAAGGGCCTGGGCGTGGTGGGGCGCCAGCCGCTGCTGCAGCCCGGTGAAGCCTTTGAATACACCAGCGGCACCCGCCTGCACACGCCCACCGGCACCATGCACGGCAGTTTTTTCTGTGTGGCGGAAGACGGCGAGAAGTTTGACGTGGATGTGCCCATGTTTGTGCTGGACGCCCTGAGCGCCAGCGCAGGCCCGCGCGACCTACCCTGAGCCGCATGAAAGCACCCACCAACGACCTGACCGAACTGCTGACCCAGCTTGACCCCGACGCCGAAGATGTGCAGCGCCATCTGTGGCTGATCAAGCTGATGGCCTGGCTGCGCGGTGACGCGCGTTCGGTGGACGCATCCCATGCGCGCCTGACCCTGCTGCTCGATGCGCTGCAGCAGCGCCCAGCCACCCGCGGCCAGTTTCAGAGCTGGTGGCAACGCCTGCTGGGCACGGTGGACGCCACCGCGCTGCTGGCCGACCATGGGTTTGCCATGCGCAGCGCCTTCATCAGTGAACTGGCCGAGCGCCTGCGCCTGAAGCTGTTGCCGGGCACGCCCGAGACCGCCGACGCCTCCACCCTGTTTGCGCTGGCCCTGAACCACCCGTTTGACGCACGGTGGCTGGGCAGCCTGGACGACGCTTTGCTGGCGCGTCTGGCGGACCTGCTGCGCACCGACGAGGTCAAGCCGATCCCATCACCTGGCGCCGACACACCGCCCACCGCCTGGCAGGCGGCGCTGATGGAAGCGGTCGACTTTTGCACCAGCCAGATCCGCGCCACCGGGTTTTCGCCTGAGTTGCGCCTGCGCATGAGCGCGCCTGCCCGCCAATCCGGGCCGTTTCACGCCTTGAGTGCCGAGCTGGAGACACTGGTTGCCGCCTGGCGCGAGAACCCGCAGCAGCCCACGCCGCAGTGCCAGCAGGCGCTGCAGCGTTATGTGAAACAGCTCGACGACTGCCGCCACGCTGCCGCCTCGGTCTACACCCATCTGGAGGCGCACGGCATCTCGGTCAACCTGGTGTTCCAGCTGCGCCAGTTGCGCGAGCGGGTGTTGCGCGTGCGCGCCCTGCTGGACTGCCTGTTTTCCGCCACGCCGCACCACGACACCGCCCACTTGCTGGCGCACCTGGTCAATGTTGGGCAAGAACGTCTGAGCCTGCGTGCGCTGATTGCGGCCAATTCGTCGATGCTGGCCTCCAAGGTGGCCGAGCGCAGCTCCAAAACCGGCGAGCACTACATCACCCGCACCCGCGCACAGTACAAACAGATGCTGCGCAACGCGGCCGGTGGCGGCGCGGTGATGTCGGTCACCACGATGATGAAGTTTGTCGTGATGTCGATGGGGCTGTCGGCGTTCTGGGGGGGCTTTTACGCGGGCATGAATTACGCCCTGAGCTTTGTGCTGATCCAGATGCTGCACTGGACCGTGGCCACCAAACAGCCCGCCATGACGGCACCGGCCATGGCCGCCAAGCTCAAGGAGCTGGGCCACCCCGGCGCCATCGACGGTTTTGTCGACGAGGTGGCGCACCTGGTGCGTTCACAAGTGGCGGCCATTGTGGGCAATCTGGCGCTGGTGGCGCCCATGGTGCTGCTGATCAGCACCGCGCTGTGGTTTGGCCTGGGCCGACCGATGATCGACGCCGCCACCGCCGAGCATGTGCTGCACGATCTGACCGTGCTCGGCCCCACCGCGCTGTTTGCCGCCTTCACCGGCGTGCTGCTGTTTGCGTCGAGCATCATCGCGGGCTGGACCGAAAACTGGTTTGCCCTGCAGCGGCTGGATTCGGCCATCCGCTACAACCCGCGCATCACCGCCTGGCTGGGCGTGGCGCGGGCCGAGCGCTGGGCCACCTTCATGCGCAACAACATCTCGGGCCTGAGCGCCAACATCTCGCTGGGGCTGATGCTGGGGCTCATTCCCGCCTTTGCCGCGTTTTTCGGGCTCGGGCTGGAAGTGCGCCACGTGACGCTGTCCACCGGCCAGCTCGCCGCCGCTGCGGCCAGCCTGGGGGTGGACGTCTTGCGGCAACCCGTTTTCTGGTGGTGTGTGGGTGGGGTGGTGGTGACGGGCCTGCTCAATGTGGGGGTGAGTTTTTACCTGGCCTTCCAGCTGGCTTTGCGCGCCCACAACGTCACCGGCGTGCAGCGCGACAACATTTATGCTGCGGTGCGCCAGCGCCTGCGCCACCGCACCCGCAGCTTCTTCTGGCCCGAGCCCGAAACCGCCGCACCGCCTGCCAGCGCCGCCCCCGTGGCGCCGACTGCGGTGACGCCCACCGCCAAAGACGACAGTGCCCATGGGTGAGTTCGACCTGATCGCGCGTTATTTCAAGCGCCCGGTGCGCCGCGCAGCACTCGGTGTGGGTGACGACTGCGCCCTGCTGTTGCCCCGGCCCAGCACCCAGATCGCCATCTCGACCGACATGCTGGTGGCGGGCCGCCATTTTTTTGCTGACACCGACCCGTGCCGCCTGGGCCACAAGTCGCTCGCGGTGAACCTGAGCGACCTGGCCGCCTGTGGTGCCAAGCCGCTGGCCTTCACGCTGGCGCTGTCGCTGCCCGGTGTGGACGAACCCTGGCTGGCCGCTTTTGCGCACGGGCTGTTGGCGCTGGCCGACGCGCATGGCTGCGAGCTGATCGGCGGCGACACCACCGCCGGGCCGCTGAACATCTGCATCACGGTGTTGGGCGAGGTGCCGGTGGTTGATGGCCGCTCGCAGGCACTGCTGCGATCCGGCGCCAAGCCGGGTGACGACCTGTATGTGAGCGGCACGCTGGGCGATGCCCGGCTGGCGCTGGACGCGCTGCTGGGCAAGATCACGCTGCCCGATGCAGTGCTGGCTGCCGCCCGAGAGCGGCTGGAGCAACCGACGCCCCGCGTTGCGCTGGGCCTGGCATTGCGCGGGGTCGCCAGTGCCGCGCTGGACGTGAGTGACGGCCTCATCGGTGACCTGGGTCACATTCTGGAAAGCTCTGGCGTCGGCGCCACGGTGGATGCGGATGCCGTGACCACGCTGATCGCCGCCAACCGCTCAAGCACGCTGGGCAGGCCAGCCGAAGGCCCATCGGACCTCTCACTCACACAAGATCAATGGCGCACCCTCGCGCTGTCGGGCGGCGATGATTACGAACTGCTGTTCACCGCGCCCGTGCATCTGCGCGAGGCGGTGGCGCAGGCCAGCCGCAGCAGCCAGACCGCGGTGACGCGCATTGGCCAGATCGACGCAACAGCGGGGCTGCGCCTGGTCGATCAGCGCAGCCAGCCGCTGGCCAACCGCTACGCCTCGTTTGACCACTTTGCCTGAATAACCTCGGCTCAGTTCAGCACCTTCCACACCAGCGCCAGTCCGGCCACCCACAGGTCGACCGAGCCGTCCGACCCGGGCAACACCAGCTGCCCACTGCGGTCCGCTTTGGCCTCGCGCTCGGCCTTGAGGCGGTCACGCTCCAGCATCACCAGCGCGTCGGCCAGGTTGGGCAGATCGATCTTGCCCGCGCTCTCGGCCGCTTTGGCGTAGCCCGCCAGCGCCCGCTCCACCGCCTGCGGGTCCAGCAACGAGAGTGCCGATCGGCAATGGGTGCAAGCGTGTTCGGTGCGCAGATTGACCGGCGCGCCGCAGTTGCTGCAGTTGATCACGCCCAGGCGCTGCGCCATGTCGTCAATTTCAGCCACGGTGAGTTGTCGCACAAAGCCTTTTTCAATCATGAACGAGGCAAAGGTGCTGAAGCGCCCGTGCCGCTGCGGGCAGCGGTGGGTGATGTAGCGGCCGCTTTTCACCACGTCAAACCCCTGCGTCAGGGCCAGACTGCAGCGCGGGCAGCTCAGCTTGTGCGGCAGGCTCTGCACGCCGTCAAAGCGGTGTTCGTGCAGCTGGCGAAACAGCGCCAGCACCGCCGAGGGCATCAGCTTCAGGTTCTCCAGCGGGTCAAACCAGATACCGCGGCAGGCAAAACACAGGTCAATCTCCACCAGGCCGCCCGCCGCACTGGCGAGCTTTTGCGCGGTCATCGGGGCGCGGCACGACGGGCAGTGGGGGGTGAGCGACATGGGCGGGGCAGGCAAATCAGGTGGCGGACAGCGCGCATCTTAATCTTGCGCCGGATAATCACCCGCATGATCCAGGACCCTTCAGACGTGCAAGACGTTCCCTACCGCACCGCGGTCGAACCCGGTGCGCCGGTGGCCCCCACCGGGCGCTTCATGATGGCGCACCCGGCCCATGTGCTGGCGCTGGGGTTTGGCTCGGGCCTGAGCCCCAAGGCGCCCGGCACGGTCGGCACGGTGTGGGCGTGGGCCACATTTGTGCTGCTGCAACACCATCTGGATGATCTGCAATGGGGTGGGTTGATCTTGGCGAGTGTGCTGGTAGGCTGGTGGGCCTGCACCCTGACCGCGCGCCACATGCGGGTGATGGACCCGGGCAGCATCGTCTGGGACGAAATCGCCGCCTTCTGGCTGGTGCTGTGGCTGGCCAGCCCGATGGGCTTTTGGGGCCAACTGGCGGCGTTTGCGCTGTTCCGGTTCTTTGACGCCGTCAAACCCGGCCCGGTGGCCTGGGCCGACCAGCTGTTTCACCACGTGAACCCGGCCACCGACCCGCACGCCTGGCGCAAAGCCGGCTGGGGCATCATGCTCGACGACCTGGTGGCGGCGTTTTGCACGCTACTGGTGATCGCGCTGTGGCGCGTGTGGTGGTAGCTGTCATGTCTGAAGAACTGACAAATCAAGCGCTTCCCAGCCAGTTGACAGTTGGTCTGCTGGCCGATGTATTGGTCAAAAAACACTGGCAACTGGCCACCGCCGAAAGCTGCACCGGCGGCCTGATCGCCGCCGCCTGCACCGACCTGGCGGGCTCCAGCGACTGGTTCGAACGTGGTTTTGTCACCTACTCCAACGCCGCCAAAACCGAGCTGCTGGGCGTGGCACCGCAACTGATTGAACAACATGGCGCCGTCAGCGAGGCGGTGGTGCGCGCCATGGCAGCCGGGGCATTAACTCACTCCCAGGCGCAGGTGGCGGTTGCCGTCACCGGCATCGCCGGACCCGGCGGCGGCAGTGCCGCCAAGCCGGTGGGCACGGTCTGGCTGGGCTGGGCCACGCCCGCTGGTATCACCAGCGAAGTGCAGCACTTTGGCGGTGACCGCGCCGCGGTGCGCACGGCGACCGTGCACCATGCGCTCACGCGGCTGGTGACGCTGCTGGCCTGAACCAGTCAACTGCTATGCTTTCCTTTTTTCTGGAACCTGTATGAACACCCTGCACGCATTCACCCTGGCTGGCCTGCTGATGACGGCCCCGCTCTCTGCCACCTGGGCCGCCGGTCCGAACGCCGCACCCGCCCGCGCCAGCAGCGTGTTGAGCGGTGAAGTGCTGGAGGTGCAAGACGTTGACGCCTACACCTACCTGCGCCTCAAAACCAAAGACGGCGAAACCTGGGCCGCGGTGAGCAAGGTCGCCCTCAAAAAAGGCGCCAAAGTGAGCTTGGAGGACACCATGGTGATGGACAACTTCGAGAGCAAATCGCTCAAGAAGACTTTCAAGACCATCGTCTTCGGCACCCTGGTGGGCGGGCCCAACATGATGACCGGCGCCCAGGCCAAAGCGGTGGACCTGGGCCCGATCCAGGTCGCCAAGGCCAGCGGCGCCAACGCGCGCACGGTGGCCGAGGTGGTGACGCAGGCGGCTGCCCTCAAAGACAAACCGGTCAAGGTCAGCGGCAAGGTGGTCAAGTTCAACGGCGACATCATGGGCAAAAACTGGCTGCATCTGCAAGACGGCAGCGGCAGCGTGGCCGCCAAAACCAACGACATCCTGGTCACCAGTGCCGCGCAAGCCAAGGTGGGTGACGTGGTCACCGTCACCGGTGTGGTGCGCAAAGACAAGGACTTTGGCGCCGGCTACAGCTACCAGGTGTTGATTGAAGACGCTACGCTGACACGGCCCTAAAGTCCAGGGCAGGCCGATCGGCCCTCCAAGAGGTCAGGGATGCCTGGATTGCGGGTCAAGCCCGCAATGACGACGCCCGGTTCACGCCGCCTGCACCTCCACCAGACAGTCGTAAAACGTGGGCGCATGGCCCAGATCGGTCAAGGCCTGGCTGGTGAGCTGGTTCACGTTGGTGCCGTCCAGCCCAAACTTGCGCCACCACACGCCCAGGCCATTGACCACGCCGGGCCGGGCACGCTGGTTCAGGCTGACGCGGCAGCGGTACGTGCCCCGGGCGTTGAAAACACGCACCACACTGCCGTCCTGAATCTGCCGCGCCGCGGCATCCTGCGGGTGCATTTCCAGCAGCGGTTCACCCTCAGTAGCGCGCAGGCTGGTCACGTTGACAAAGCTCGAATTGAGGAAGTTGCGCGCGGGTGGCGAGATCATGGCCAGCGGGTAGGCGCTGGCGCTGCCCGGCACCTCATGGTTGGGCACGTGGTCGGGTAACCCGTCGAGCCCCCGGTCGACCAGGCGCTGGCTGAAAAATTCACATCGGCCTGACGGCGTGGGGAAGTTGCCTTGGGCGAACGGTGCGTCTGGCATCGGTAACGTGGCAAAACCCTGGTCCAGCAGCACGTTGAAATCGACGTTATCGCCGTAAGCCTGGCGACACAGCGCTTCGTCGGTGTCGGCAAAACAGGCCTCGGTGAACCCCATGTGCGCCGCCAACGCCCGAAAAATCTGCGTGTTGGGCTTGGCTTGCCCCAGCGGCGCAATCGCCGGGCGGTTCAGCAGCGCATCGGTGTGGCCGTAGCTGGAATGCACATCCCAATGTTCCAGCTGGGTGGTGGCGGGCAGGATGTAGTCGGCGTAATCGGCGGTGTCGGTCTGGAAGTGCTCCAGCACCACGGTGAACAAATCTTCACGCGCAAAACCCGCCACGACACGGGCCGAATCCGGCGCGATGGCCACCGGGTTGCTGTTGTAAACCATCAGCGCCTGCACCTTCGGGCCAAACTCGGGCGAGGCCTCGCGCAGCAGGTCGTCGCCGATGGTGGCCATGTTGATGGTGCGTGGTGTGCGCCCGGCCAGCAAATCGGGGCGTTGCAACGCCGCTTTTTGCACCGGAAACGCCCCTGAACTCGACAGCAAAACGCCCCCGGCACGGTGCCGCCAAGCGCCAATCAGCGCGGGCAACATGGCGATCAGCCGCACCGCGTTGCCACCGCCGTGCACGCGCTGCAGGCCATAGTTCATGCGAATGGCAGCAGGCTGGCCGCTGTTGGCAAAAGCACCGTAGTCGCGCGCCAAAGCTTCGATTTGCGCCGCTGTGATGCCACACACCGCTGCGGCGCGCTCGGGCGGCCACTGCAGCGCGCGCTCACGCAGCTGCCCCCAGCCCAAGGTGTAGCGCGCCAGGTAATCATGATCGAGCCAGTCGTGCTGGATCAGCTGCTGCATCAGCGATAGCGCCAGCGCCCCGTCGGTGCCAGGTAACAAGGCGATGTGTTCGTGGCATTTGTCGGCGGTTTCGCTCTTGCGCGGGTCGATGCAGATGAGTTTGGCGCCCAGTCGTTTCGCCTCATTGGCGTGACGCCAGAAGTGCAAGTTGCTGGTGATGGAGTTGCTGCCCCAGATGATGATCAGCTTGGACTCGGCAAAAAACTCGACCCGCATGCCCACCTTGCCGCCCAGCGTGTGCACCAGGCCCTCGCCACCCGCGCTGGCGCAGATGGTGCGCTCCAGCAGCGAGGCGCCCAGCTTGTTGAAAAACCGCGCCGCGATGCTTTCGCCCTGCACCAGGCCCATGGTGCCGGCGTAGCTGTAGGGCAGGATGGCCTGGGGGTCCACTGCGGCGATGGCTTGGAGGCGGGTGGCGATGTCTGCCAAGGCCGCGTCCCAACTCACCGGCGCGAATTGCCCCGAACCTTTGGGGCCGATGCGTTTGAGCGGCTGCAGGACGCGCTCGGGGTGGTAGGTGCGCTCGGTGTAACGCGAGACCTTGGTGCACAAGCTGCCAGCGGTGTGCGGGTGTGCCGGGTTGCCCTGCACTTTGATCGCCACGCCGTTTTCCACGGTGGTGAGCAGCGAGCAGGTGTCCGGGCAGTCGTGCGGGCAGGCGCCGCGGATCTGGATCATCTGGGCGCCGGGGCTGGTTGGGTTGTGGGGCATGTTGGTTTGCTCGGTTTTGTCTCAAGGGGTCAATGAGCATATCGCGCTTTGAAATGCTTACCTCGGTGTGCGTCAGTTCCGTTCTTAAGCCTACGGTCTTGGATGGAAGCGGGGACGTTGGAGCCGAGGCCTCTGTCGGACGCTCAGAATTTGCAGCGTTGTACGGCGCGGCGACTGGGTCAGGTGCATGCGGTTTTGGGGTGCAATCACGCGCGGGGATGGCTGATCAGCACGCCAAGGCCGCTGGACGCGCGCCTTGCACCCCAAAGCCCGGTCACCTGACCCAATCACCACGCCTTGACGGTGTTGGATCGGCGGACGACAAGAGGCGGATCAAGGGCACGGCGCGATGCCGCAGCCTTTCCCACCATGATGAACGTTCCAACAGGCACACCCGGCAAGCTCACTTGGAGGGACGACTTGAACCCATTTTGTTAGCTGCCAGCCCCTATTCCAAAATGACTGCAGCCTGCCTTGTCATCAAGCCTGTTGTCCAACAGCGCGAGGCAGGGTGATTGGGTCAGGCGACCGGGCTTCGGGGTGAAAGGCGCGCGCCAACCGTCGCGGGCGTTCTGATTCGTCAGTTTCGCGCGTGATTTCACCCCGAAACCGCATGCGCCTGACCCGGTCGCCGTGCCGGGTTTGACATGAAGCGTTGACTTCGCCAACAACCACAACAGCACCACCCACCCAATGGATTCCCACCCCACTTCATAATGCCACTGCAACCCCCAGCCCCCAGATCACCTGAGCAAACCGCTATGAAACTGATTGACGCCATCGCCCAAAATGCACCCGACATCGCCGCCCTGCGACGCGACATCCACGCGCACCCGGAACTGTGTTTCAAGGAGGTCCGCACGGCTGATCTGGTGGCGGGCAAGCTCACCGAGTGGGGCATCCCGATCCACCGCGGCCTGGGCACCACCGGGGTGGTGGGCATCATCCACGGGCGTGACGGAGGAAAAAACGGGCGCGCGCTGGGACTGCGCGCCGACATGGACGCGCTGCCCATGCAAGAACTCAACACCTTTGCCCACGCCAGCAAAGAGCCCGGCAAGATGCACGCCTGCGGCCACGACGGCCACACCGCCATGCTGCTGGCCGCCGCCCAATACCTGAGCACCCACCGCGACTTTGACGGCACGGTGTATTTGATCTTCCAGCCCGCCGAAGAAGGCGGTGGCGGCGCGCGCGAGATGATCCAGGACGGCCTGTTTGAGCAGTTCCCCATGCAAGCCGTGTTTGGCCTGCACAACTGGCCCGGCATGGCCGCGGGCACCTTGGCCGCCAGCCCGGGGCCGGTGATGGCGTCGAGCAACGAGTTCAAAATCATCATCCGCGGCAAAGGGGGCCACGCCGCCATGCCGCACAACGCGCTGGACCCGGTGCCGGTGGCGTGCCAGCTGGTGCAGGGCTTTCAAAGCATCATCAGCCGCAACCTCAAACCCGTTGACGCGGGCGTGATCTCGGTCACCATGATCCACGCCGGTGAGACCACCAACGTCATCCCCAACAACGTGGAACTGCAGGGCACGGTGCGCACCTTCTCGGTGGCCGTGCTGGACCAGATCGAGCAGCGCATGCGCGACATGACAGCGCAGCTGTGCGCCGCGTTTGGCCTCACGGCTGACTTTGAGTTCCACCGCAACTACCCGCCCACCATCAACAGCACGGCCGAGGCCGAGTTGTGCCGCCGGGTGATGGCCGACATCGTCGGTACAGACCATGTGCTGGCGCAGGAGCCCACCATGGGGGCTGAAGACTTTTCGTACATGCTGCTGCAAAAGCCGGGGTGTTACGCCTTCATTGCCAATGGCGACGGCGACCACCGCGCCTTGGGCCACGGCGGCGGGCCCTGCATGTTGCACAACCCGAGTTACGACTTCAATGACGCGTTGCTGCCGCTGGGCGCCACCTACTGGGTGCGGCTGGCCCAGAGCTGGCTGGGGTGAAAGAGCGAGCCACCCGTTTTTTAGATAAACCGTCGCGCCGCCATTTCCAGCAGACCGTCAAACAACAGGTTGTCCACCAGCTCAAACGGGGTCGACATGCTGGGCGCAATCTTCCAGCCAGCGCCGCCGGTCATCATGCAACACGGCTCGGCGCCGCAGCGCTGGCGCACATGCGCCACCATACGCTCCACCGCCCCGGCAATGGCAAAGGTGCCACCGCTGGTGAGCGCGTCGCTGGTGTTGGTGGGGAAATCGACCACGTTGCCGGTGGGCACATGCAAGCCAGCCGTGCCGGACTCCATGGCGCGCAGCATGATGCCGTGGCCCGGCAAGATCAAGCCGCCCAGAAAGCGGCCACTGGCGTCGATGGCATCGACCGTGACGGCGGTCCCCACCATCACCACCACCATCGGCCGCGCCGGGCCCTGCGCCAGGCAGCGGTGCCAGGCACCGATCATGGCCACCCAACGGTCCGCACCCAGGCGCGCCGGGTAGTCGTAGCCGTTGGTCAGGCCGGCCTCCTGGCTGCTGGCCACCACCCACTGGGCTGACACGTCCCACAGCTCCATTTGTTCTTCGACCCGGCGTTTGACCGCATCACCCGCCACCAGGCAGCCCAGCACATAACGCGGTGGCGTGATGCGCGCCCAGTCGCCCTCGCCCAGCTTCTCGATGTTTTCCAGGAACTCCACGCCCTGCGCCAGGATCGGGGCGTCGCGCCGGGGCGCTGCATGCAAGGCCCATTTCAGGCGGGTATTGCCAACATCAATAGCCAAAAAAGTCATGCCGGGCATTATCGGCACAAAAGCCGGGCCAAACGCCCTCAAACGGTGCCCCCCGCCAATGCAACTGCGGATTGAACCGCGACCCGGCTTTACCCCTGTCGCCAGGGCAGGCCGTTGAAGCGCCAGCCACCGCGCCGGTTGCGCTGGGCGTGCTCATTGGGGTCGCCTTCAAAACCTTCGAGGATGTTGTACGCCTGCAGGCCTAGTTCGGTGGCGCGCTTGGCAGCGGCCACGGAGCGCACGCCGCTGCGGCACAACAACAGCACTTTTTTGCCTTCGGGCACGGCGGCCTGAAGCTGCGCATCAAAGTCGGGGTTCATGGCCATGCCGGGCCACTGCTTCCAGGCCACCGGCACCGCGCCGGGCACAAAACCAACCCAGGCGCGCTCGGCGTCGGTGCGCACATCCACCAGCACCGCGTCGCCGGCCTCAAACCACTGGTGCGCCAGGGTGACCGACACATCCCCGGCGTAACCGTCCGCATGGCGCTGCACCAGCGCATGCGGCAGTGGCGCATCGTGGCGCAAGCCCGAATGCAGGTTGGCGGGCACGGCTTCAAGAATGCGTTTGGGCGGCGGCAGGTTCAGGGCGTCCATGATGGTCGTGAACTCGGCCAGCGTTTTGCCCGCCACGCGGGCGTTGC
Organism: Rhodoferax sp. U2-2l; assembly: GCF_020594515.1. Taxonomy (GTDB): domain Bacteria; phylum Pseudomonadota; class Gammaproteobacteria; order Burkholderiales; family Burkholderiaceae_C; genus Rhodoferax. Next base: position 27,143 of record NZ_JAJCTH010000016.1, on the reverse strand, counting down.
CGGCCTTTTCCTGACCGATGCTGGAATGTGTACGGCCCTGGTAGTCGTGCCCGGGCCAGACGGTGGTGGTGTCGGGCAGTTTGAACAACACTTCGGTCAGGCTGTGGTACATCTGCGCGGCGCTGCCGGACTGGAAGTCGGTGCGGCCACAGCCGTTGATGAGCAGCGTGTCGCCGGTGAACACATGCTCGCGCCAGACAAAACACATGCTGCCCGCGGTGTGGCCCGGCGTGTGCAAGGCGCGGATCTGCTCGGCACCAAAGGTCAGCACATCGCCATCCGCCAGTTGGACCGAGGCAGTGCTGATGCCGCAGCCCGCCGGTGCGGCGGTTTTGGCACCCGAGAGTTCTGCCAGCTGGCCGGCGCTGGTGATGTGGTCGGCATGGGCGTGGGTTTCCAGCGACCAGATGAGCTTGAGGCCGTGTTCGCGCAGCACCTGCAAATCACGCTCAAGCTGGGTGTCCACCGGGTCGATGATGACCGCCTCGCGGCTGGCTGGGTCAAACAGCACGTAGGTGTAGGTGCTGGAGGCGGTGTCAAAAAGCTGGATGGGTGTCATGGCGTCTGGTGTCCCGGTTGGCGATGGATGTGCAGCCCGCAGGGCGCACAGCTGCAATGTAAACCGAAAGCCCAAGGGTTGGTCCCCGTGGCAATTTGGGGCGATCACGTTAAGATCGCAGACTAAATTGACGTTTACGTCAACGTCAAGTCAGCTCAACCCGTTCTGATGCTGGATTAAGCGAAAAAAACGACCCGACTGGAGACCCCCACATGACCGATTTGTCCGCCGACTTCAAGGCCCTGGCCACCTACCGCCCCACCCACAAGGTGCGTTTTGTCACCGCGGCCAGCCTGTTTGACGGGCACGACGCCGCCATCAACATCATGCGCCGCATCCTGCAGAGCATGGGTGCCGAGGTGATTCACCTGGGCCACAACCGCAGCGTCGACGAGGTGGTGACCGCCGCGCTGCAGGAAGATGTGCAGGGCATTGCCATCAGCTCGTACCAAGGCGGGCATGTGGAGTATTTCAAGTACATGGTGGATCTGCTGCGTTCGCGCGGCGGCGAGCACATCCAGGTCTTTGGCGGCGGCGGCGGCGTGATCGTGCCCAGCGAGATCGCCGAGCTGCATGCCTACGGCGTGCAACGCATCTTCAGCCCGGAAGACGGTCAACGCATGGGTCTGGCGGGCATGATTGGCGAGATGGTGATGCGCTGCGACCAAGACATCAGCGGCTTGGCTCCCACCACCCTCGACGCCATTCAGGGCCACACAGAGATGAGCTGGCGCGCGCTGGCGCAACTCATCACCGCGCTGGAGAACGAAAACGCCGCGGGTGTTGGCAAAGGTGAGCTGCCTGAATCTTTCAAGGCGCTGGCCCTTGAGATACAAAACCTGGCAGCCCAAAAGAAGACACCTGTGCTGGGCATCACCGGCACCGGTGGCGCGGGCAAATCGAGCCTGACCGACGAGCTGATCCGCCGCCTGCGTCTCGACCAGGACGATGCGCTGCGTGTGGCGGTCATCAGCATTGACCCGTCGCGCCGCAAGAGCGGTGGCGCCTTGTTGGGTGATCGCATCCGCATGAATGCCATCAACCCATGGCAGAACGGCCCCAAAGTGTTCATGCGCAGCCTGGCCACGCGCGACTTTGGCAGCGAAATCAGTGCCGCCCTGCCCGATGTTATTGCCGCCTGCAAGGTGGCGGGCTTCGATTTGATCATTGTGGAAACCTCGGGCATCGGCCAGGGCGACGCGGCCATCGTGCCGCATGTGGACGTGCCGCTGTACGTGATGACACCCGAGTTTGGCGCCGCCAGCCAGCTGGAAAAGATCGACATGCTTGACTTTGCCGAGTTTGTGGCCATCAACAAGTTTGACCGCAAGGGCGCCAGCGACGCCCTGCGCGACGTGGCCAAGCAGGTGCAGCGCAACCGCGAGGCCTTTGGTGTGCCGCCCGAGCAGATGCCGGTGTTTGGCACCATGGCCGCGCGTTTCAACGACGACGGCGTGACCGCGCTGTACCAGGCCTTGAAAGTGCGCCTGGCTGAACTCGGCCTGTCGCTGAGCGAATCGCACCTGCCCACCGTCAGCGTGCGGCACAGCACCAACCAAAGTCCGGTGGTGCCCGCCGCGCGCACGCGTTACCTGGCCGAAATCAGTGACACGGTGCGTGCTTACAAGGCCAAAGCCCGCGCCCAGGCCCGGCTGGCGCGCGAGATTCAGCAGCTCAACGCCACCGCGCAAATGCTGCTTGAACACGCCCCGTGCCAGGACAGCAGCGACCCGTCTGGCACTGTGGGCGCGGTCCAGGCGCTGGCCGCCGCACGCGCCGAGCGTCAGGACCCCGCCGCCCACAAACTGCTGGCCCAGTGGCCCGAGATGCAGCGCGCCTACGCCGGTGACGAATATGTGGTGAAGATCCGCGACAAGGAAATCCGCACCGCGCTCACCACAAAAACCTTGAGCGGCACCACCATCCGCAAGGTCTGCCTGCCGCAGTATGAAGACCATGGCGAGATCCTCAAATGGCTGATGCTCGACAACGTGCCGGGCAGCTACCCCTACACCGCCGGCACCTTTGCCTTCAAGCGTGAAAACGAAGACCCAACCCGTATGTTCGCCGGCGAAGGTGACCCGTTTCGCACCAACAAGCGTTTTAAATTGCTCAGCTCAGGCATGCCCGCCAAACGCCTGTCGACCGCGTTTGACTCGGTCACCCTCTACGGCAACGACCCCGATCCGCGCCCGGACATCTACGGCAAGGTCGGCAACTCAGGCGTGTCGATTGCCACCATTGATGATCTGAAAGTGCTGTACAGCGGCTTTGATTTGTGCAGCCCCAACACCAGCGTGAGCATGACCATCAATGGGCCAGCACCGAGCATCCTGGCCATGTTCATGAACGCGGCCATCGACCAGAACCTGGAAAAGTTCGCCACCGACAACGGCCGCGAACCCACCGATACCGAAGCCGCCAAGATCCGCGAATGGGTGCTGGCCAACGTGCGCGGCACGGTGCAGGCCGACATCCTGAAAGAAGACCAGGGCCAGAACACCTGCATCTTCAGCACCGAATTCAGCCTGAAGGTGATGGGCGACATCGCCAGCTACTTTGTGCACCACAACGTACGCAATTTCTACAGCGTGAGCATCAGCGGTTACCACATTGCCGAAGCCGGAGCCAACCCGATCAGCCAGTTGGCGTTCACCCTGTCCAATGGCTTCACGTTTGTGGAAGCCTACCTGGCACGCGGCATGCACATCGATGACTTTGCGCCGAATCTCAGCTTCTTCTTCAGCAACGGCATGGACCCCGAATACACCGTGATGGGTCGGGTCGCGCGGCGCATTTGGGCGGTGGCGATGAAGGAAAAGTACGGCGCCAACGAGCGTTCACAAAAACTCAAGTACCACATCCAGACCAGCGGCCGCAGCCTGCACGCGCAAGAAATCCAGTTCAACGACATCCGCACCACGCTGCAGGCGCTGATCGCCATCTATGACAACTGCAACAGCTTGCACACCAACGCGTTTGATGAGGCCATCACCACGCCGACCGAAGATTCCGTGCGCCGCGCGATGGCCATCCAGCTCATCATCAACCGCGAATGGGGCCTGGCCAAGAACGAAAACCCGTCACAAGGCGCGTTCATCATCGAAGAGCTGACCGAACTGGTCGAAGAAGCCGTGCTGCTGGAGTTCGAGCGCATCACCGAGCGGGGCGGTGTGCTGGGTGCCATGGAAACCGGCTACCAGCGCGGCAAGATTCAGGACGAATCGATGCACTACGAAATGCTCAAACACACCGGCGAGTTGCCCATCATCGGTGTCAACACCTTCCGCAACCCGCATGGCGACCCGGTCAATGACAAGCTGGAGCTGGCGCGCAGCACCGACGACGAGAAACAAAGCCAGTTGCAGCGCCTGGCCGATTTCCACGCCCGCCACGCGGCTGAAGCCCCGGCACAACTCAAACGCCTGCAGCAAGCCGTGATCGACAACCAGAACGTGTTTGAGGTGCTGATGGACGCGGTGCGCTGCTGCTCACTCGGTCAGATCACCAACGCACTGTTTGAGGTGGGCGGGCAGTACCGAAGAAACATGTGACTTGCAGCCTCGGGTTGTCATTGCGGGCCACGACCCGCAATCCATGGCCCCGGGGTTCATGCCCCTGGGTCGAGGCCCACGGCAGGCGCCCCGAGTCCGAGATGACAGCCGAGGATTTTTCAGAGTAAGAAAGAAACACCACATCAAGCAAAACGGCCCAAAAGGGCCGTTTTTGCGTTGCGCACCGCAACGCGCGGTCAGCTGTCGGCTGCCCGACACCCGGTGGCGATCAGCCGCCTTTTCTGCAACGCTTGCCGGGGTTTTTCTTGTTGTTGGTCGACACGCCACGCTCCAGGCTGCGCATCTGGCCGTGGCCAGCGGTGTAGCACACGCCTTTGGGGGCAACAGGACGGGGCGTCGCTTTGCGATCAGCTTCGGTACGAAATTCTTTGGCCATGATGAAGGGGCTCCGGCAGGTTGGTAAAAGGGTCGATTATCCTATTTTTTGGCGACACCATCGCCCGGCAATGCGCAAGACCTCTGCGTCCACCAAAACCCGTGTGACGACCCCTCACTCTGGGGCGCTGGCCCGGAAACGGCGCCACACCATCACCATTGCGCCTAGCAGCAACGGCAACACCAGCATCGCCCACACTTCACCCCGGTACAGCGAATAAATCAGAAACCGCAGTTGGTGGCCACCGTCGGTGAACGCGGTGATCTGGCCCAGCCCCTCGGCGTTGAACGACGGCGTCTGGCTCGCCAGCTGGGTGTAGAGCGGCGCCAGGTTGGAGGCAATCAGCAAAAATGTGATGATGACCGGCACACCGGCCAGCACCGCGCGAAACACATTGCCGCGAAAAATCAGCACCGACAAGGACATGACCGAGATCAGGTTGGGCAAATCACCCAGTGGCAGCACTTTGTTACCCGGCAGCACCAGCGCAATCAGCACCGCCAGCATCATCAGGATCAGCCCGGTGACCATCACCGACTTGTGGTGCATCAGAAAACCGGTGTCCATCGCCACAATCAGGTTCTTGCGGTGCGGGAAAAAACGCGTCACCTGGTCGCGCAAGGCCACGGTCACCGGCATCATGGCGTCACCGATCAGCCCGGCGCTCTTGGGCAGCAAAAACATCACCGCCGCGATGTGCACCGCCAACTCCAGCGTGGCACCCGTGCTGTAGCCAGCAGCCAGGGCCAATGCCAGCCCCATCAGACCACCAATGATCATCGGCTCGCCCAGCAGGTCAAAACCACTGCCAACCGACGGCTCGTCGCCCTTGCTGTGGGGGTTGTAGTTCAAGCGCTTGATCACAGGAAGACGGTCCAGCAACCAGTCCACACATACCGCGTAGGGCACCAGCCCGTTGACCGACACGGGTGAGGCAGAAATACCCACCAGACCCGTTTCACGCTCCACATCCGGCGCGGTCCATTCGGTCATCTTGAAGCAGTACACCGCAATCAACAAAGCGGCTGACAAACCCAGCGCCATGCTGCCGGTGACCGCCATCACCAGCGCACCCATCAGCGCAAAGTGCCAGTAGTTCCAGATGTCGATGTAGATGGTGCGGGTCCAGCCCAGGGCCAGCATGAGCAAGTTGGCCACCAGCACCAGCGGGATGGAGATCGCCGCCAGCGGCGAGGCCCAGGTGATGGCGGCCAAGGGCGGCCAGCCCACGTCCAGCACCGGAAAATTGAGCCCGCGCACGCTGGTGAGCTGCTGCACCGCCGGACTGATGTTGGCCACAAAGAAGTTGAAGGCGATGAACACCCCGGCAAAACCGGCCGCCAGACTCACCGTGCTCAGCACCACCTGGCGCAGCGGCAGCCGCACCGCCAGCGCGATGAAAAAGATGATGATCGGCAGCATCACATAGGCCTTGAAGCTGAAAAAGGCCGTCAAAAAATCTTGAAGTGACTGCATGGTGTGGGGTGCTTGTGTCAGGGGGGTGAAGCAGCTTACGCGCGGGGTTGGCCAGGCAGCCTGCAAGGCCAGCCTGGCCGGGGGTCAGTTCGTTCTTCCGGCGCTTGCTGGGATGACTAGGCGGCTGTTGGTGACCGCCCGGTGCCAACCAACCTAAGCAGCGTCCTTGTAAAACACGTTTTTTTGCAGCTTGCGGCCAGCCAACGGGGCCACCGTGTCGTGGATCGCGCCGATGTGGTCCGGCGTGGTGCCGCAACAGCCGCCCACGATGTTGACCAGACCGTCCCGCGCAAACTCGCCCACCAGGCGGCTGGTGACCTCCGGGGTTTCGTCAAAACCCGTGTCACTCATCGGGTTGGGCAGGCCGGCGTTGGGGTAACAGCTGATGAAGGTGTCGGGCGCCGCCTTGTTCAGCTCTTGAATATAGGGGCGCATCAGCGCCGCACCCAGCGCGCAGTTCAAGCCGATGGCCAGCGGTTGGGCATGGCGCACGCTGTGCCAGAAGGCGGTCACAGTCTGGCCGCTCAGAATCCGCCCGGAGGCGTCGGTCACCGTGCCGCTGATGATGATCGGCAGGCGCTCGCCGCTGGCTTCAAAAAACTCGTCAATGGCAAACAGCGCGGCCTTGGCATTGAGGGTGTCAAAAACGGTCTCCACCAGCAGCACATCGGCGCCACCCTGCACCAGCGCGTCCACCTGCTCGTAGTAGCTGGCGCGCAGTTCTTCAAACGTCACATTGCGTGCGCCGGGGTCGTTCACGTCCGGGCTGATGCTGGCGGTTTTGGGCGTGGGACCCAGGGCGCCGAGCACAAAACGCGGTTTGTCCGGGGTGGAAAACTTGTCGCAGGCGGCGCGGGCTAATTTGGCCGAGGCCAGGTTCATCTCAACCGCCAGGTCAGCCATGTCGTAATCCGCCTGGGCGATGCGTGTGGCGCCAAAGGTGTTGGTCTCGATCATGTCGGCCCCGGCGGCCAGATAGCGCTCGTGGATGTCGGTGATCACGTCCGGGCGGGTCAGGCTCAGCAACTCGTTGTTGCCTTTGATGTCTTTGGGAAAGTCTTTGAAGCGCTGAGCTTGGCCGCCAGGCCCAGCGTACCCGGCTCCCCGGTACTGTTCTTCCGTCAGCTTGAAGCGCTGGATCATGGTGCCCATGGCACCGTCGAGCACCAGGATGCGTTTGTCAAGAAGGGCGGGCAGCGCCTGGGCGCGGGTGTAGGTGGGATGGCTCATGCCCCCATTGTAGAAAGCAGGGTCAGGCCCGGCTGACCGCAAAGTCCACACCCGGTAGCCCGTTAAGCAACGGCCGGGCAAAGACATAACCCTGAATCAGCGTGACACCGGCGCTTTGCAGCCAGGCCAGTTCTTCCGGCTCCTCCACCCCTTCGGCCACCACCACGATGCCCAGGTGGTAACACACGTCCACAATCGCGCGCACGATGGCCTGGCGTGGCCCGTGGGTGTGGATGCCGGTGACGATGCTGCGGTCAATCTTGAGTTTGTCCGGCTGAAAGTCGGCCAGCAGAGACAACCCGGCATGACCGGCCCCAAAGTCGTCGATGGCCAGGCGCAGCCCCGCCTCGCGCAGCTGGCTGATGGCGGCGAAAAACGGCTTGGGGCGCGTGATGATTTCTTCTTCGGTCACCTCCAGAACAATCTGCGCGGGATCGAAACCGGTTTGCGCCAGGCAACGCAACAGCGTGGGCACGGCCTGCGGCTGGTAGGTCAGCGCGCCGGGCAAGAAATTGAGCGACAGCATGTCTTTCAAACCCAGGCGCGCCGCAGTCTGCAGCGCCCACAGTTTGGAGTGCAGGTCGAAAGCGTACAAGGCCTCCCCCTGCAGCCTGCCCAGCAACTCTGCGGGCGACTCGCCCCGTGGCCCGCGCACCAGCGCCTCATACGAGCTGATACACCGGCGGTAGGTGTCCACAATCGGCTGGAACGCAAAAAACGCCCCGTTGTCCGCCATGGCGCCAAGGTCGGCGGCCGGCAGGCGCACCTCTGGCAATGACCGGGCCGCCACAGGCGGCGCCAGCGGGCTGGGGATATCAGCGCGCCAGCGCCCGTGGGTGAAGGCATGAAAAATGATCTTGAAGCGGTGGTCGTCCAACTCATACAGCTGACGCGCAGCCAGGTTCAGGTAATGGCGCTGGTCGTCGCTGACCTCCCGGTCGGGCATCATGTCCATCGCCGGGCCCAGCGCCACCAAACCCATGCTCCACTGGGCGAAATAACGCGCCCGAATGGGCTCGGCCACCAGGGTCACCACCTGATGGTGCCGCGGGTCTTGCCGAATGCGGGCGTAGAGGGTTTCAACCACCTCGCGCTCACCCTCCAGAATTTGCAGGAAGTACTGCCCGTCACACACCAGCAGGCCGGTCACGCCCAGGGTGCGGTTCCGGTCTGCGGCCTGGCAGCTGAGGTCCGACACCTGCTGGGGGTTCCAGGGTGCACTCTGACGGCTACGGTAAATCAAATGAAACAAACGAGTCATGGCTGGCGGCAGCGTCAAATCGGGCATCGGAAAGGCCAAAATTTTAATGTTCCAGCAGGCTGTTTAACCAGCTTGGGGCGCTTGTATCAGCCGCGTTTGTGCGGCCGGATGGCAAGACCCGGCGTGGTGCCCAGCGTGCTGACCCAAGCCGTCGCTGCCTACCAACTGGCCAGATTGATCCACGCCATGCCCACCCCGGTCAGGTGTGCAGTGACAATGGACATGTGTTTTTTGCAAGACGCACCGGACGTCGGACCGAGTCAAGTGGGTGACCGGTGACGATGCCAGCCACACCTCCTGAAAGCTACACCGATGCGCATCCCGTTTTTGTTCAGCCTGCTCCTGGCGACGCAAGTCACGCTGGCGCAAGAGCACCCACCCACAACCGATACACCGCCGAGAAGCTGGGCCACGGCCGCCCGGCACTCGGCAGGCATCGCGCCAGACCCGGCGCAGTTCGTCGACGAGGCCATCGTCCAGGTGTATGCCGCCCCCACCTACGGTTGGCGGGGTTTTCTGGCGGTGCATCCGTGGATCATTTACAAGCGCCCGGGTGAGACGGCCTACACCCGTTACGACGTGGTGGGCTGGCGTGCGCCGCAGGTGGTGCAGCGCAATTACGCCGTGCCGGATGGTTTGTGGTACGGGTCCACACCGCAGCTCCTGGTCGACCACCGGGGTGACCACGTGCAGGCCATGATTGACGACATCGAGACCGCGGTGGCCAGCTACCCTTATGCCAACACCTACCGCAGCTACCCGGGCCCCAACAGCAACACCTTTCTGGCGCACATCGGTCGCCAGGTGCCTGCGCTCAAGCTGGACCTGCCCGCCAACGCCATCGGCAAGGACTACCGGGCGCTGACCGACCCGGTGGGGCTATCCACCACCGGCAGTGGTGTGCAGGTGAGTCTGCTGGGCTTGCTGGGTGTGGCTGTGGGCTGGCAGGAAGGGCTGGAATTCAATGTGCTGGCGCTCAATTTTGGCCTGGATCTCAACCCGCCGGCATTGCGGCTGCCGCTGCTGGGGCGTTTCGGTTTCACCGACATCAGCACCTCCATCACCACCCCGCCAATCCGGTCAACATCGCCGACGTCAACCCTCCTGATACAACCCTCAACCCCCATCGCCAGATAAAGAGGGTTAAACTTTGGGCGGATTCACCCTGCCAATACGGGCACGGTCAACCGCCACACTCACACCGGGTCACCCCGGGCGAACGCTTAAGCTGGTTCACAGCACGCCTTTCACGCGTTGTTCTGACGCGTATGCATCAAGGCATGAGCTACCCCATCTATTTCATCCAACGGATTTATGACTTCCAAGGTTTCCCTATGGCGCTCCCTTAAAACCCGCATCATTGTGTTGATGCTGGTGGTGTTTGCGCTTGGCATCTGGTCACTCGCCTTCTTCGTCAACCGCAGCCTTCAAACCGACATGGTGCGCAAGCTCGGCGAGCAACAGTTTTCGGTTGTGACGACCGTGGCCAACGAGGTCAACAGCAACTTGGCCGAACGCCTGCAGGCGCTGGCGTCCGTTGCCAAACTGGATGCGGATCTGTTGAGTAACCCGGCGGCCTTGCAAGCCAGCCTGGAGCGGCATCCGGTGTTGCTGCAGCAGTTTAACGGCGGGTTTTTTGTGGCGGGTCCGGATGGCACTGCCATTGCCGACGTGCCGCGGTCGGCCAATCGGCTCGGCGTCAATTTCATGGACAGGGATTACCTTGTGATCCCGCTGAAAGAGGGTCAGTCGACCATCAGCCGCCCCGTCGTGGGCAAGCAGACCCAAACCCCTGTGTTCGCCATGGCCGTGCCGATCCGCGACGCCCAAGGCAAGGTGATCGGTGCGATCGTGGGGGTCACCAACCTGGGCCAACCCAATTTTCTGGATGAGCTGACACGGGGCAGCTACGGCAAGATGGGAGGCTATGTGTTGGTCGCGCCGCAGCACGAGCTCATCGTCACGGGATCGGATGCCACGCGCATCATGCAGCAACTCCCACCCCGCGGCGTCAACAAGATGTTTGACCGTTTCTTGCTGGGCTATGAGGGCCACGGCGTGGCCATCAGTTCCAGAGGCGTGGAGCATATTGCTGCCGCCAAGGGCGTCCCGGTCGCGGGTTGGTTTTTGGCGTTGATGATGCCCACCGCAGAAGCCTTTGCCCCCTTGCATGAGCAGCAACAGCGCTTGCTCTGGGCCACGCTGGCGTTGACCCTGGTAACCGGTGTCATGACTTGGCTGGTGTTGCGGCGCCAACTCGCACCGGTTGTGCAGACGGCACAGGCGATGGCAGCGCTGGCCGATTCAACGCATGTGCCACACCCCCTGCAGGGCACGCAGCACGGCGAGATTGGGCTGTTGGTGACTGGCTTCAACCGCATTTTGCAGACCTGGACACAGCGCCAGGCTGACCTGCAAACCAGCGAGCAGCAATACCGCTCCCTGATTGAAAATCTCGCGTCGGGGGTGGTGGTGCATCGAGCCGACGGCTCGGTCAGCCTGGCCAACCCGATGGCGGCCTTGCTCCTGGGATTGACCCAGGAGCAACAAGAGGGCAAGACCGCCCTGGACCCGGACTGGTGCTTCGTTCAGGATGATGAAACGCTCACGCCGCTGCAGGAGCACCCGGTGAACCGGGTGTTGGCGACAGGCCAGCCCCTGCAAAACCATGTTCTTGGCGTGCGTCACCCGGGGCGCACTGAGCCGACGTGGTTGATTGGCAATGCCTTTCCGATGCGGGATGCACAAGGCAAGATTTTTCAGGTGGTGGTGACGTTCACCGACATCACCAGCCTCAAGCTCGCGCAGGCCGAACTGCATCTGGCTGCGGGTGTCTTCACCCATGCGCTCGAAGGCATCATGATCACCACGGCCGATGCCACCATCGTGGATGTCAACGATGCATTCACCCAGATCACCGGTTACAGCCACCAGGAAGCCGTGGGGCAAAACCCGCACATGCTCCATTCCGGGCGGCATGACCGCCCGTTTTTTGCGGCCATGTGGCGCGCCCTGGCGGCGTCCGGCCATTGGCGAGGTGAAATCTGGAACCGGCGCAAAGACGGCGTGGTGTTTGCCATGCTGATGACCATCAGCGCCGTGAAGGACACGCAGGGCAACACGCAACACTACGTGGCACTGTTCTCCGACATCACCGCCCTCAAGGAACATCAAAGCCAGCTTGAACGCATGGCCCATTTTGACGCGCTCACCAGCCTGCCCAACCGCGTTTTACTGGCCGACCGCCTGCAGCAAGCCATGCGCCAGGCCAAACGGCGCCAACAGCAGCTGGCCGTGGCCTACCTGGACCTGGATGGTTTCAAGGCCATCAACGACCACCACGGCCATGAGGTCGGCGACCAGGTGCTGGTCGCCCTGACCCATCGCATGAAAGAAGCGCTGCGTGTGGGCGACACCATGGCGCGCCTGGGCGGTGACGAGTTTGTGGCAGTGCTGATCGACCTGGATGACGCTTCGGCCAGCTTCCCGCTGCTGCAGCGGCTGCTCGGGGTTGCTGCACTGCCGGTGCAGCTGGGCGACCTGAACTTGCAGGTGTCCGCCAGTCTGGGCGTCACGTTCTACCCACAGGCGCAGGACATCGATGCCGACCAACTCCTGCGTCAGGCCGACCAGGCCATGTACCAGGCCAAGGTGGCGGGCAAGAACTGCTACTGCGTGTTTGATGCGGCGCAGGACAGCCACATTCGCGAACACCACGAAAGCCTGCAGCGCATCCGCCTGGCGCTGGAGCGTCGCGAGTTTGTGCTGCACTACCAACCCAAGGTCAATATGCAAAGCGGCAAGGTCACCGGTGCCGAGGCACTGATCCGCTGGCAACACCCTGACAAAGGCTTGTTGGCGCCAGCCACCTTCTTGCCCGTGATCGAAGACCACCCGCTGGCGGTGGAGGTGGGCGAGTGGGTCATCGACGCCGCCCTGCATCAGGTGGCGCTCTGGCGCGCTGCCGGGCTGGACCTGCCGGTCAGCGTCAATATCAGTGGACGCCAGCTGCAGCAAGCTGACTTTGTGGCGCGTCTGCAGGCCATTCTGGCCAGGCACCCCGACGTCAACCCGACCAGCCTGGAACTCGAAGTGCTGGAAACCAGCGCACTGGACGATATGGACCAGGTGTCGCAGGTGATCGACGCCTGTCACGCCATGGGCGTGAAGTTTGCCCTGGACGACTTTGGCACCGGCTACTCGTCGCTGACTTACCTCAAGCGTTTGCGCGTGGCCATGCTCAAGATTGACCAGAGCTTTGTACGCGACATGCTCGACGACCCCAATGACCTGGCCATTTTGCAAGGTGTCATCGGCTTGGCGGCGGCCTTCAAGCGCGAGGTGATTGCCGAAGGCGTCGAGACGGTGGCGCACGGCACCGCGCTGCTGCACCTGGGCTGCGAGTTGGCGCAAGGTTACGGCATTGCCCGCCCCATGCCCGCAGACCAGTTGCCGGCCTGGGCCGCCACCTGGCAGCCCGCGCCCGAGTGGTGTGTTTTACCCTGGCTGGGGGGATTCGATCACGGTTGAGTCGGGCCCAATGGGACAATGGCAGCCCCCGTCACCCACAACCCAAGCTGCCCTGTCAAACTTGTGAGCCCTTCAAGCTTCCAGCCACAGCATATTCAGCACCGGCAGCTCTTACATTTATAGTCATTTAACTTGTCTATCGCATCCATTCTCAGTGAGGTTTTTGGCTACCAGGCCTTTCGCGGGCCGCAGCAAGCCATCATTGAACACGTGACCGGTGGTGGTGACGCGCTGGTGCTGATGCCCACCGGCGGCGGCAAAAGCCTGTGTTACCAGATTCCCGCCATTGCCCGCCAGGCCGCGGGCAATGGCATCACGGTGGTGATCTCGCCGCTGATTGCGCTGATGCACGACCAGGTGGGTGCGCTGCACGAGGCCGGTGTCAAGGCCGAGTTTTTGAACTCCACGCTGTCGTTCGAGCAGGCCAGCCAGGTGGAGCGGCGCCTGATGCAGGGCGACATCACCCTGCTGTATGCCGCGCCCGAGCGGGTGACCACGCCGCGCTTTCTGGCACAGCTTGATTCGCTGCAGGAGCGCGGGCTCTTGAGCCTTTTTGCCATTGACGAGGCGCATTGCGTGAGCCAATGGGGCCATGACTTCCGGCCCGAATACCGGGCGCTCACCGTGTTGCACGAGCGCTACCCGACGGTGCCGCGCATCGCCCTGACCGCTACCGCCGACGCGCTGACCCGCGCCGACATCATCGAGCGGCTGCAACTGCAGGATGCGCGCCTGTTCATCAGCAGTTTTGACCGACCCAACATCCGCTACACAATTGTCGAAAAGCGCGAGGCCACGCAACAGTTGCTGCGCTTCATCCAGGACGAGCACATGGGCGATGCGGGGGTGGTGTATTGCCAGTCGCGCAAAAAGGTGGAGGACACCGCCGAGCTTCTGTGTGACCACGGCATTGCCGCCCTGCCCTACCACGCCGGGCTTGCGCCCCAGGTACGCCAGGCCAACCAGGACCGGTTTTTGCGCAGCGAAGGCATTGTGATGGTGGCAACCATCGCCTTTGGCATGGGCATCGACAAGCCCGATGTGCGTTTTGTGGCGCACCTGGACATGCCGAAAAACATCGAAGGCTACTACCAGGAAACCGGCCGCGCCGGGCGCGACGGACTGCCTGCCGACGCGTGGATGTGTTATGGCCTGCAAGACGTGGTGAACCAGCGCCGCATGATCGACGAGAGCCCGGCCGAGGAAGAATTCAAACAGGGCCTGCGCGGCAAGCTCGACGCGCTCTTGGGTTTAGCGGAAGCCACCGACTGCCGCCGGGTGCGGCTGCTGCGCTACTTTGATGAAGCCAGCACCGACTGCGGAAATTGCGACAATTGCCTGCACGCGCCGGAGGTGTGGGACGCCACGGATGCGGCGCGCAAGCTGCTCTCCACCGTGTACCGGGTGCAGCAGATGAGTGGTTTTGGCTTTGGCGCCGGGCACATCGTGGATATTCTGCGCGGCAAGGTCACCGAGAAAGTCACGCAGCGCCGACATGACACCCTGAGCACGTTTGGCATTGGCGCCGATTTGTCAGAAACCCAATGGCGCGCCGTGCTGCGCCAGCTGCTCGCGATTGGGGCGGTGGCGGTGGATGCGCAAGCGTTCAATACGCTGGCGCTCACCGAGGTGTCGCGCGCCGTCCTCAAGGGCGAGGTGCCGATCCGGCTGCGCACCAGCGCGCCCAAGGCTGCCACACGCAAAAGCCGCCGCACCAGCCAGGTCGCCACACCCAAGGTGGCGGCGGTGCTGGATGGCGCCGAGCAGCAGCGTTATGCCGCCCTGAAAGCCTGGCGCGCCGAAGTCGCCAAGGAACACAACCTGCCCGCCTACGTGATTTTTCACGACGCCACGCTGGTGGCCATCGCCCAATCCGCACCACGCTCACGGCTGGCGTTGCAAGGCATCAGCGGTCTGGGTGTGCGCAAGCTGGAAGCTTATGGCGATGCGGTTCTGGAGGTGATCGAGGCCTCCTGCACGCCCTGACTTGAGCCGAGCTGTGGCTTGCAGCCTCTTAGAAACAACCGCGCATCACGATCCATCACACAGCGTTTGGCTGCGTGATCAGAAGGTTTCCCAGTCCGAATCACTGGTGGCTTGAGCGGCTGGCGCAGCCAGCTTGGCGGGTGCCGGGCTGGGTGTTGCGCGCGCCGCAGCGCCCTTGGCAACACCCGCGGCACGGCGATCCACCCCCTTGAACGCGCTGGGCTTGGCAGGGTGCGCGCGAACCTTGGCCCCTGACAAGGCGCTTGCGCCAGCAAAGGTATCACCGCCCAGCTTGAACACGGCCACCGTTTGCACCAACTCCAGCGCCTGCGTTTTCAGGCTGTCTGCAGCAGCGGCCATTTCTTCCACCAGCGCGGCGTTTTGCTGCGTCACCTGGTCCATCTGTGTCACGGCTGCGCCAACTTGGGAGACCCCATGGCTTTGCTCCTGGCTGGCGCTGCTGATCTCGCCCATGATGTCGGTCACCCGCCTGATCGAGGCGACCACCTCGGTCATGGTACTGCCCGCTTGGTCGACCAAGGTGGTGCCTTGCGCCACCCGTTCCACGCTGGCGTTGATCAAGCTCTTGATTTCTTTGGCCGCTTCAGCGCTGCGGCCCGCCAGGCTGCGCACCTCGGAGGCCACAACCGCAAAACCCCGCCCTTGCTCGCCAGCACGCGCGGCTTCTACCGCCGCATTCAGCGCCAAAATGTTCGTCTGGAAAGCAATGCCGTCGATCACGCTGATGATCTCGCTGATTCTGCGGCTGGCTTCGTTGATACCCTTCATGGTGTCCACCACTTGAGCCACCACCTCTCCCCCCTGCACCGCCACCGTGCTGGCGCGCATGGACAGTTGGTTGGCCTGGCTCGCGCTGTCGGCATTTTGTTTGACGGTGTCATTGAGTTGCGCCATGCTGGAGGCGGTTTGCTGCAACGCGCTGGCTTGTGACTCGGTGCGCGTGGACAAATCATTGTTGCCAAGCGAGATTTCAGCACTGGCCGTGGCGACACTTTCGGCGTTTTGGCGCACCTTGATCAGAACCGCCTGCACTTTTTCAGCAAATTGGTTGAATCCGGCAGCGATGGCGGCCAATTCGTCTTGACCGTCCACCGGCAGGCGATGTGTCAGATCACCGTCGCCCGAGCCAATGTTGTGCATCACGTCGCGCAGCATCGGCAAACGCCGCAGCAGTTGGGTCAAGACGGCGCCAAGGATCAACACGGTCACCAAAGCAATGACCAAGCTGCTGACGATCGACGACCACATCATGGCGCTGATGCCTGCCAGCGCCTCGTCAGGCGGCAGCGCAATGATCAACGTCCAATCGGTTCCCGTGATCGCCTCGGCCTGCAGCAAGCGCTTGTCGTTGCCGACCACAAACTCTTGCAAGCCGTCGGCTGACACCAGCGACCCCACGCTGACATTGGCCAGTGCCGGTACCAAATCGGTGATGGGCTTGAGCACCACAGAGGCGTCTTCATGAACGATGATTTTGCCGCTTTTGTCAACAATCATGCCGTAGGCGCCGGGGGTTGGCCGGATGGCGGCGACATTGCGAACCACACCGTCCATAAAGACGTCGGCGGCGGTCACGGCGATCAGCTGGCCCTGGTCCATCACGGCCGAGGCGAAGGTAACGACGAGTTTTTGGCTGCCAGCATCGACGTAAGGCTCGGTGATCACCGGCCCGCTGGCCGCAGCGGCCCCTGTGTA
Source organism: Rhodoferax sp. U2-2l (assembly GCF_020594515.1). Classification (GTDB taxonomy): domain Bacteria; phylum Pseudomonadota; class Gammaproteobacteria; order Burkholderiales; family Burkholderiaceae_C; genus Rhodoferax. The sequence goes on along the minus strand of NZ_JAJCTH010000016.1, from coordinate 10,434 downwards.
CCAGGGCCTGCTGGTCGGGTCGTAATCCGGTGGCAGGTTCTGTACTTCAGAAAATGCCGTGCGCTTGTCCGGGAAACCGAGATAGACCGAGTCCACCGCGCCCGCTGCCTTGGCGACTTGCAAAAACGGTATTGGGTCGGCTTCTCCCACCTTGCCAGCCACTGACTTGACCACCTGGTGGCGTGCGCTGACCCAGTCCGCAACACCCGCCGCATGCGAGCGCAGCAACGAGCGGGTTTGATCCGTCAGGGCGGCCATCGCGTTGTGCCTGGCCGTGAGCAAATTGGTGCCCGACACCAGCAACTGCCCAAAAAGCACCAGCGCCCCGGTCACCAACACCACTTTTCCGCGCAAGGTATTCATGAAACTGAACATGTCTTTTTTCCCCAAATGTGACATCGGTCAACCGGCTATTCCCGTGTGCAAGCGCCAACAACTTGCACGCGCCAACTGTAAACGAGCGCCATGGCCCGTGGCTGCTTTTTCGCCAACGCGGTGCCGCCTCAGGAGATTGCCCAGTCCGAGTCATGGGTGCTGCTGACCTTGAGCTCGTGTCAGGCGGGGGTTTCCTCTGGTTGATGACGGTTTTGGCGTCTTCGCTGGCAGCCCCCCCGAGCCAGCACCTTGTCCTGGGCGGCAGCTTGCTTTGCCTGGGCAAAGACCTTGTCGTCATCAACTTGGGCCGTCTTCAGGCGCTCAAAAGCCTTGGGGGTTGGCAGATCCAGCCGGATGTTGCGCAAGGTCTGGCGCATGTGCACATCCGTAGCGGGAGAGATCAAGCACGGCAGCGGGCCTGATCTGTGCGGGAGGTGGCTAGAAGGTTTCCCAATCCGCGTCAGAGGTGCCACTGGCAGGTGCGGGTGCTGCCAGGGGCGCCGGGGCAAGCTTGGCAGGCGTGGCGGCACTTCGGGCGGCCGCGCCTTTGGGCACACCACCGGCGCGCCGGTCAACCCCCTTGAAAGCCACCGGTTTGGCAGGATGGGCACGCACGGCCGAGGTGGGAAGCGGTCGCGCCGCATCATGATCACCCACACCGAGCTTGAACACCGCCACCGTTTGCACCAGCTCCTGCGCCTGGGCCTTGAGGCTGCTGGCAGCGGCGGCCATTTCTTCTACCAGGGCGGCGTTTTGCTGGGTGACCTGGTCCATCTGGATCACCGCTTCGCCCACCTGGCCCACGCCCAGGCTCTGCTCATGGCTGGCCGCGCTGATCTCGCCCATGATGTCGGTCACACGTTTGATGGACGTCACCACCTCTTGCATGGTGACGCCGGCTTGGTCCACCAGCGCGCTGCCGCTCTCAACCCGCTCCACGCTGGCGCTGATCAGCACCTTGATTTCCTTGGCCGCCTCAGCGCTGCGCCCGGCCAGCGAACGCACCTCGCTGGCCACCACCGCAAAACCACGGCCCTGTTCACCGGCGCGGGCGGCTTCCACGGCCGCGTTCAGCGCCAGAATGTTCGTTTGGAAAGCAATGCCGTCAATCACGCTGATGATGTCGCTGATCTTGCGTGACGCGTCGTTGATGCCGCGCATGGTGTCCACCACCTCGGCCACCACCGCGCCACCTTGCTCAGCCACGTGGCTGGCACTTACCGCGAGCTGGTTGGCCTGGCGCGCGTTGTCAGCGTTTTGCTTGACCGTGGAGCTGAGTTCTTCCATGCTGGCAGCAGTTTGCTCCAGCGCGCTGGCTTGCGATTCGGTGCGGCTGGACAGGTCGTTGTTGCCTTGGGCGATCTCGGCGCTGGCGGTGGAGACACTCTCACTGCCTTGACGCACCTGTTGCACCACGCCAGCCAGGCTGGTTTGCATCTTGGCCAGCGCTTGCATCAGATGGCCAATTTCGTCCTTGCCGTCTTGCGGCAGTACCTGGCTCAAGTCACCCTCGCCAATGCGCCGCGCCGCCGTGCTGGCCAGGTCAATGCCTTTGGCGATGCCTCTGGAAATGCTCCAGCTGGCAAACACCGCAATGCCGACGCACAGCACCAACAAGACACCGCCCAGCACAAACAGCTGGCTGAACATGGCCTCGATAGCGGCGCGCGTGTCGCGCACGTTGGCCAGTTCGCCGTCCACCAGCGCCTGGGTCACGCGGATGTAATCTGTGGTGGCGGGCAGCAGTTTGTCACGCACGACCGATTGGGTGCCAACTTCGTCACCCGCAGCTTTCAGGGCATTGGCCTCCTCGCGCACGGCCAGCCAGACCTTGCGCACGTCACCCACGGCTTGTGCACGCTTGCGCGATTCTTCGTCCGTGGCCAGTTCCAGAAACTTCTTTTGTGTGGCTGTGGTGCTGGCACTGGTGGCCGCCATGTCGGCCTTGAAAAAATCAAACAGGGCAGGCCCGGGCGAGTAGGCCACGGCCAGTGAGCGCGCAGAGTTCTGCCGCACGTCGCCCTGCCACTTGTCCGCCAGGTCCAGCAACTGCGTCTGCAGTTCCATGCGCTCGGCGGCGATGGATACCTGCTGGATGCGCCAGGCCGTGATGGCCGACAACACCAGAAAAGCCAGCGTGATGGCAGCGAAACCAAGCGTCAGCCGGGTGGAAATCTTCAAATGGTTCATCGCAGAGCCCTATGGTGCGGAAAACGGTGATCTGAATCATAGAGTCATTCAGCACCGGCAAAACGCTCAAACAAGCCCGCAAAGGCCTGCCTTGTCAACGCCGACACGGCGCGCGAGCCTGACCCAGCCTCGCCGATGGCAAAAGGTCTTTGCTACACTCAATTGATGTTCATCCATAAAACCACCATCACAGGTTGTAGCGACCGGGGAGCCTGGCCCTGGCGTCCGCTGCACACGTCGTCGGCCCTGCGCTGACACCCTTGTCCTGTTTGTATGAACCGCAGCTCCGCGCTGCCGCCGGATGGTTTTGATGCTTTTGCCCTTGTGTCTTTGACGGGGCGGCTCAGACCAGCGGCATTTGATGGAAAGAACCTCTCCTGTGATTTCTCAATCCGAATTTGATGAACTGGCAGCCCAGGGCTTCAACCGCATTCCGGTCAGCGCCCAGGCGTTTGCCGATCTGGAAACGCCGCTCTCTCTGTACCTCAAACTCACCCGCAGCGCCGCCTGCAGCTTCCTGCTGGAGTCGGTGGTGGGGGGCGAACGCTTTGGCCGCTACAGCTTCATTGGCCTGCCCGCACGCACCTTGCTGCGCGCCAGCGGCTTTGGTGAGCAAGCCCGTACCGAGGTGGTGACCGACGGTGTGGTGGTGGAAACCAGCCAAGCCAACCCGCTCGACTTTATTGCCGACTACCAGAAGCGCTTCAAAGTCGCGCTGCAGCCCGGCATGCCGCGTTTTTGTGGTGGTCTGGCGGGTTATTTTGGCTACGACGCGGTGCGTTACATCGAGAAAAAGCTGCAAGCCACTTGCCCGCCCGATGAGCTGGGGACGCCCGACATTTTGCTGCTGCAGTGTGAGGAGCTGGCCGTCATTGACAACCTCTCAGGCACCCTGCACCTGATGGTCTATGCCGACCCAGCCCAGACCGATGCTTATGGAAAAGCTACCAAAAGACTAGCGGAGCTCAAGGCCTTGCTGCGCGAGTCGGTGCAGGCGCCCGAGATTCTGCCCAGCACCAGCCAGAGCGCTCAGCGCGACTTTGCCAAAGCCGACTACATCGCCGCCGTGGAGCGCGCCAAGGAGCTGATCGCCGGTGGCGACTTCATGCAGGTGCAGGTCGGCCAGCGCATCAAGAAGCGCTACACACAAAGCCCTTTGAGTCTGTACCGCGCGCTGCGTTCGCTCAACCCCAGCCCCTATATGTATTACTACAACTTCAGCGGGGCAGTGCAGGGCGGGGCGGACTTCCATGTGGTCGGTGCCAGCCCCGAGATTCTGGTGCGCCAGGAGCAGGTCACGGTGGCGGGCCAAACTGCCCAAAAAATCACCATCCGCCCGCTGGCGGGGACGCGCCCACGCGGCGCCACGCCTGAGCTGGACAAGGCCGCCGAAGTCGAATTGATTCACGACCCCAAAGAGCGCGCTGAACACGTCATGCTGATTGACCTGGCGCGCAACGACATTGGCCGCATCGCCCAGATTGGCAGCGTCAAGGTCACCGACGCGTTTTGTGTCGAGCGCTACAGCCATGTGATGCACATCGTCAGCAACGTCGAAGGCACGCTGCTCGATGGCATGAGCAGCATGGACGTGCTCAAAGCCACCTTCCCGGCTGGCACCCTGACTGGCGCGCCCAAGGTGCACGCGATGGAGCTGATCGACCAGCTGGAGCCGACCAAACGCGGCCTCTACGGCGGCGCCTGTGGTTACCTGAGTTATGCGGGCGACATGGACGTGGCGATTGCGATCCGTACCGGCATCATCCTGGACCAGATGCTCTACGTGCAGGCGGCAGCTGGTGTGGTGGCCGATTCGGTGCCCGAGCTGGAATGGAAAGAAACCGAAGCCAAGGCGCGCGCCTTGTTGCGGGCGGCGGAACTGGTGGAAGAAGGTCTGGAGTAAATCATGAGCCAACCCATCCAACTCCTGATGATCGACAACTACGACAGCTTCACCTACAACATCGTCCAGTACCTGGGCGAGCTGGGGGCGCAGGTCACGGTAGCGCGCAACGACAAAATCACGATTGAGCAGATCGATACGATGCTGGCGGCAGGCCAGCTCGACCGGCTGGTGATCTCGCCCGGCCCGTGTTCACCGGCCGAGGCGGGTATCTCGGTGGCGGCGATCCAGCACTTTGCTAATCAGCTGCCGATTCTGGGTGTCTGCCTGGGCCACCAGGCGATTGGCGCGGCTTTTGGCGGCACCATCATCCGGGCGCAGCAGCTCATGCACGGCAAAACCTCCACCATCAGCACCACGCAGGAAGGGGTGTTTGCAGGTTTGCCCGCGCAGTTCACCGTCAACCGTTACCACTCGCTGGCGATCCAACGTGACAACTGCCCCGCTTGCCTGAAAGTCACCGCCTGGACCGACGACGGTGAAATCATGGGCGTGAAACACACCAGTTTGGACATCGAAGGCGTGCAGTTCCACCCAGAAAGTATCCTGACCGAACACGGCCACGCGATGCTGAAGAACTTCCTGGCCCCGCGCCCCGCCGACAGTCAGCGCGCTTGATGCGTCGGAATGCTTCGGCAAACATAGCTACTGGTCCTTATTCAATAAGGGCCGGTGGCGTCAAAGTCTTGTAACCATGATCAAAACCGTTGACCTCCGTAGTGACACCGTCACCCAGCCCACCTCTGCCATGCGCGCCGCCATGGCCGGTGCACCCGTGGGTGACGATGTGTTTGGCGACGACCCCAGCATCAATGCCTTGCAAGACAAGCTGGCCAACATGCTGGGTTTTGAAGCTGCGCTGTTTGTGCCGACCGGCACACAAAGCAACCTGTGTGGCCTGATGGCGCACTGCCAGCGTGGTGACGAGTACATCGTGGGCCAGATGGCGCACACCTACCGCTGGGAGGGCGGTGGCGCGGCGGTGCTGGGCAGCATCCAGCCCCAGCCGCTGGAGCACCAAGCTGACGGCACATTGGCGCTGGCCGACATAGAAGCGGCCATCAAGCCAGACGATGCCCACTTTGCCCGCACCCGGCTGCTCACGCTGGAGAACACCTTTGGTGGCAAGCTGCTGCCGCTGGACTATGTGCAAGCAGCGACCGACTTGGCCAAAAACCACGGTCTGGCGCGGCACCTGGACGGCGCGCGGCTGTTCAACGCGGCGGTGGCGCAGGCCACGCAGTCGGCTGAAGGGTATGCGTCTAATCGGCCTCAAGCCCTCATGAATAAAGGGCCTGAAGCTATCACTTATGACGCCATCGTTAACGAGGCACGCCGCATTGCCCAGTGTTTTGACAGCGTGTCGGTGTGTCTGAGCAAAGGCCTGGGCGCACCGGTGGGCTCTGCCCTGTGCGGCAGCGCCGACTTCATCACCCGCGCCCACCGCATCCGCAAGATGGTGGGTGGCGGCATGCGTCAGGCCGGGATGCTGGCCGCAGCGGGCAGCTACGCGCTGGATCACCATGTGGCACGGCTGGCCGACGACCATGCGTTGGCGCGCCGTCTGGCCGACGGGTTGCAGGGCCTGCCCGGGGTGGTGGTGGAGCCGCCACAGACCAACATTGTGTTTGTGGATCTGGTGGATACCGCCAAGTCCCGTGGGGCAGAGCTGCTGCCGTATTTGACCTCGCACGGGGTGCTGGCCACCGGCCTGTACCGTCTGCGTTTTGTCACCCATCTGGATGTGGATGCCGCGGGCATCGACCACGCGGTGTCGGTGATACGTGCCTATTTTGAGCACCACTGAGCGCGCGCCATGCCTGACACCCACCAGTTGCTGCTGTTCATCGCCGCCGGTTGGTTGCTGAACCTGACACCCGGCCCCGATGTCCTGTACATCGTGACGCATGCGCTGCGCAGTGGTGCGCGCGCGGGCATCGTGGCCGGGCTGGGCATCACCACCGGCTGTTTTGTGCACATCTTTGCCGCAGCGCTGGGTGTGGGCGCCTTGCTGGCGGCCTCGGCCACTGCGTTTAACCTGCTCAAGTGGGCCGGGGCGGCCTACCTGTTGTATGTGGGTGTTCGGCTGCTGTTCTCGCGTGCTCAGGGGAACGTGTTGCCCAGCGCGGGTGCAGAAGCCAAAGCCCCGGTACCCGCCGATTTGTGGCGGGTGTACAGCGGTGGTTTCTGGACCAATGTGCTCAACCCCAAGGTGGCGATCTTTTTTCTGGCCTTTGTGCCGCAGTTCATCACGCCCGGCACAACACAGACCACCTGGGTGTTTCTGGCACTCGGTGTGCTGTTCAATGTGAATGCCATTCCAGTCAACACCGGCTGGGCGCTGGCAGCGGCCTGGATGGCGCGCCGGTCCAGCCAGGTGCAGCGTGGCATGCACTGGCTGGACCGCGTCGCTGGCGCCCTGTTCATCACCTTCGGCCTCAAACTGGCCCTGACCGACAATCCCGTCTCGTAGATTCTGCATCGACCGCACCAGGAGCGCGCATGACACACACCATCAAAATCACCCCGCAGGAAGCGCTGTTGCGCACCATCGAACACCGTGAAATTTTTCACGACGAGATGCTCTACATCATGCGTCAGATCATGGCTGGCGAATGGTCCCCAGTGATGCTGGCGGCCTTCATCACCGGCCTGCGTGTCAAAAAGGAAACCATCGGCGAGATCACCGCCGCCGCGCAGGTGATGCGCGAGTTCGCCACCAAAGTGGACGTGGCCGACAAAACCCATCTGGTGGACATCGTGGGTACCGGAGGTGACAGTTCGCACACCTTCAACATCTCGACCTGCGCCATGTTTGTGGCCGCAGCCGCAGGTGCCAAGGTCAGCAAACACGGCGGGCGCAGTGTCAGCAGCAAAAGCGGCAGCGCCGATGTGATGGAGTCGCTCGGTGTCAACATCAACCTCAAGCCGGAGGCGATTGCCCAGTGCATCGCGCAGGTGGGGGTGGGCTTCATGTTTGCGCCGAACCACCACCCTGCTATGAAAAACGTGGCGCCGGTGCGCCGCGAGATGGGTGTCAAGACGATTTTTAACCTGCTCGGGCCACTCACCAACCCGGCTGGCGCACCCAATATTTTGATGGGCGTGTTTCACGCGGATCTGGTAGGTATCCAGGTGCGTGCGCTGGAGCGCCTGGGCACCGAACACGCGGTGGTGGTGTACGGCAAGGACGGCCTGGACGAGGTCAGTCTGGGTGCTGCCACCTTGGTGGGTGAACTCAAAGACGGCAAGGTCACCGAGTATGAAATCCACCCCGAAGACTTTGGCCTGACCATGGCCAGCACCCGCGCCTTCAAGGTTGAGACACCCGAGCAGTCGCGCGCCATGTTGTTGGGTGTGCTGGACAATGTGGACGGTCCGGCCAAAGAGATCGTGATCTTCAACGCCGGTGTTGCGCTGTATGCGGCCAATGTCGTGGACTCGATGGCAGCCGGTATCCAGAAAGCACGGGCTGCTCTTGAATCAGGCGCTGCCAAGGCCAAGCTTGATCAACTGGTGACGGTAGCCCACAGCTTGAGCGCTGTCGGATGATGCAGCTGCTCCATACCGACGGCGCTTGGATTGCTATCGGCATTTCGGTCTTTTTTATCGTGGTCGGGGTGTTGATGAAACGTGTGTTTGTCAACATCCTGAAACAGGGCGCCACCCCTACCGACTCTTTTTCTGCCACCCCTGAGGCATCCCAACATGACTGATATCCTGAACAACATTGTGGCGGTGAAACACGAAGAAGTGGCCGCCGCCAAAAATCGCAAACCACTCGACATGGTGCGCGCCGACGCCGAGAGCCGGGTGCTGACCCGCGACTTTGTGGGTGCCCTGCGTACCAAGATCGCGGCGGGCCAACCAGCGGTTATTGCCGAAATCAAAAAAGCCAGTCCATCCAAAGGCGTGATCCGTGCCGACTTCATCCCGGCCGACATCGCCCAGAGTTACGCCGAATTTGGCGCCGCCTGCCTGTCGGTACTGACCGACCAGCAGTTCTTCCAGGGCAGCGTGGACTACCTGAAACAGGCCCGCGCCTCTTGTCAGCTGCCGGTGTTGCGCAAAGACTTTATGGTGGACGCCTACCAAATTTATGAGTCTCGCGCCATGGGGGCCGATGCGGTGCTGCTGATCGCTGCCTGCCTGGATGACGTGCAGATGAAAGAGTTTGAGGCCATCGCCCGCAGCCTGGACATGGCGGTGCTGGTGGAGGTGCACGATGCGGTGGAGCTGCAGCGCGCGCTCAAGCTCAGAACGCCATTGATTGGTGTGAATAACCGCAACCTGAAAACCTTTGAGGTGTCGCTTGACACCACACTGACGTTAATGAAAGACATCCCGGCGGATCGCCTGCTGGTGTGTGAAAGCGGCATCCACACCCGCGACGATGTGTTGCGGCTGGGTGCGGCGGGTGTCAACGCCTTTTTGGTCGGTGAAGCCTTCATGCGTGTGCCGGAGCCGGGTGAGGCACTGGCGGCGCTGTTTGGATAACGGCTCACTCACACCCTTTTGACATCGGTGTTTATGTCAACAAGCGCCCAATTGGCATCAGCCCACCCCTCTGACTGGCCGGTCGATCCCGGCTGGCAAGGACTGGTCACTCATTTTTTTGAGTCTGCCAAAGGACAGGCGTTGCTGGCTTTTTTGCACCGTAGGCTGCAGGAGGGCGCGGTGATCTTCCCGCCCACCCCGCTGCGTGCGCTGGAACTGACACCCCTCGACAAAGTGCGCGTGGTCATCCTGGGCCAGGACCCGTACCACGGTCGGGGTCAAGCTGAAGGGCTGGCGTTTTCTGTGGCGCCTGGTGTGGCGTTACCGCCGTCGTTGCGCAATATTTTCAAAGAGTTGCAGCGCGATCTGGGCGAACCACCACCCACATTTCCCATCCCTGGCGGTAGCCTGGTGCGCTGGGCTCGCCACGGCGTGCTGCTGCTCAACACGTGTTTGACGGTTGAAGAAGGCCAACCCGCCAGCCATGCCAACCGTGGCTGGGAGGTCTTGACGGACGCCATCATCCAAGCCGTCTCGCAAAACGCGGCGTCTGTGGTTTTCATGTTGTGGGGCAGCCATGCCCAAAGCAAACGTCCACTGATTGATGCATCGCGCCATTTGGTACTTTGCGCCAACCACCCCTCACCGCTGTCGGCCTTGCGCCCACCAGCGCCGTTCATCGGCTGCGGCCATTTTTCGCAATCAAGAGCCTGGCGTGAACGGCATCAAAGCAACACACAAGCCGCGACTCCCAACTTGGCGATCGCACCAAAAGGAGCACAGCCCTAACTATTTGTTGTCGAACCATCAAAAAGTTCTGGTTTACGCGACAAAAGCAAAACTCCATGGCATAATTCTGCGTTCACTGGAGAGGTGGCCGAGTGGTTAATGGCAGCAGACTGTAAATCTGCCCTCTTACGAGTACGGTGGTTCGAATCCACCCCTCTCCACCAGTGACAGATTGACTGTTAGATAGCCGTTGGGGTGCGTGCTCAAAGGCGCAGGAGCTCTGCAACGGTAGCTTGCAAGGCAGGCCTGTGCGGGGTTCGTATAGTGGTAATACCTTAGCCTTCCAAGCTAAAGCGAGGAGTTCGATTCTCCTACCCCGCTCCATAGCCTGCGCAGTTTGATCGGTTAGACAAGATTCAGCCCATTTGGCTCAGTGGCAGAGCACTCCCTTGGTAAGGGAGAGGTCCCGGGTCCGATTCCCGGAATGGGCACCAGATTTGTTTTAGTTTGACGGTTCTTTCCTTTTCGGAGTCACAAAATGGCAAAAGAAAAATTCACACGTACCAAGCCCCACGTCAACGTGGGCACCATCGGTCACGTTGACCACGGCAAGACCACCCTGACCGCAGCCATCACCACCGTGCTGGCAGCCAAGTTTGGTGGCCAGGCCAAAGCCTACGACCAAATCGACGCAGCCCCCGAAGAAAAAGCCCGTGGCATCACCATCAACACCGCCCACG